>CAZGAT010000022.1:0-51148 GCA_964523825.1 uncultured Prevotella sp.
CCAACGACCCCGAGATTACAAATCACGTGCTCTGGCCAACTGAGCTAAAGAGGCGAACTTTGCAGCCGCTTGTGCCTCCAGGCACATGACTTGCTGTAAGCGGCTGCAAAGATAGACATTATTTTTTATCCGCCAAAATTTTCAGGCGACTTTTTTAATGTTTACGCAGTTTTTCCTTGTACTTGGTCAACTGAACCTTCATTGCGTCAAGGCACAAGTCTACACCTTCCTCAAATGTATCAGCGGTCTTCTCCACATGGAGGGTATTACCAGGCACGACAACATTAAGGCTGGTCGTCTTGTTCAACGCGGTAGCCGGCTTCTCGACCTTTAATTGCACCTCTACTTTCTGAACGTCCTCAAAGGACTTTTCCAATTTTGCTACTTTCTTGTTGATGAACGCTTGAAGCTTCTCGGTAGCGTCGAAATGTATCGACTGAATCTTAATCTCCATAGTTACTAAAGTTTTAAAAGGTTACTATGCCCTCGGGTGGGCACTTTTGTATTCTTGCTTTAGCTGCTCGAAAGTCGTATGAGTGTATATCTCCGTAGTGGACACTCTTGCATGACCGAGCAACTTTCTTACGCTTTCGAGTCCCGCGCGGTGATTGAGCATCGCCGTGGCGAACGTGTGCCTTAGCACGTGTGGAGAACGTTTTTTGAGTGTCGTGACCTTTGCCAGGTTAGCCCTGACTATGCCTATGACTTGATGCCGCGCGATCCTCTTACCCTTGCTGCTCAAGAACAATCCGTCTTCAACTCGTGTGACTTCCCTGTCCCTAATCTTCATGTAGCTTCCCAGAGCCACAGCAAGTTCGTCGCCAAACGGTATCACCCTTTGCTTGTTCCTTTTGCCGGTAACCTTCAGCTCCTTGTTGACAAGGCTGACATCTTCGTCGTCAAGCCGCATCAACTCCGCCTCGCGGATTCCAGTTTCATAAAGTACTATTATTAATGTACGCGCGAGAACGTCCTTATAACTGTTCTTCCACATCTTCGGATCAAGCAGTTCGTCCATATCCCTCTCACGCACAAAATACGGCAAGGGTTTCTGTCCTTTCGGACCTTTCACCAGATGCGACGGATCTGCGTCTATCAAGTTCCGGCGTATGGCATAACGATAAAAAGACCGCACTGCGCTCAGTCTTCTGTTGACGGAACGTGCGGTATTCCCTTTATCCATCATACTCCCCATCCAGTCACGGATAACGTCGGCATCAACCGACTCCCAAGAGAGATGACTATCCAATTTTTTGAAGTACAGTTCGAAGTGCCGCAAATCCCGCCCGTATTCCTGTACGGTCAATGGCGAGCAGTTGCGTTCGTACTGCATGTAGTTCAAAAAATCTTTAATCACCATAAAACGCTTCTCATTAGTATTTCGAGAGCGAAATTAAGGATTAAAATTCAAACTACCAAATTTTCGGAAGTATTTTTTACTCCTCTGCGTCACGCAGCTTCTGTACGTAAACGGCATGTTCCATCTTAAGGCGCTTCTTCACAGATGGCTTGTCATACTGCTGACGGGCGCGAAGCTCGCGGATGACACCTGTGCGTTCAAACTTTCTCTTGAACTTCTTGAGAGCTCTCTCGATGTTCTCACCATTCTTTACCGGTACAATAATCATGCTTTTTGTTTTGTTATTTAATTTGTTAAACCATTGTTTATCATGGCTTCACGCCACAATTTGCGGGCGCAAAGTTACATCATATTTATCAAACGAGCAAACTTTTCTTCGTTCTTTTTATCTTTAGCACAAGTTTTTGCCACATCCACTTTGCAATAGCTTCTTGTTTTAGAATTAATAACAAAATTAAATGGACTATTAAACGCCACGTAGTTTATTTTTTGTTACCTTTGCGCATGAAATTTCAAAACAAACATTAACATTATAAAATACAAACCAACAGTTATGGAATTTTTAACTAACGAGAAATTGACTATTGTCGGCGCGGCAGGAATGATTGGCTCAAACATGGCACAGACCGCCGCCCTTCTGCGTCTTACTCCGAACATCTGCCTGTATGATGTTTACGAGCCAGGACTCGAAGGTGTCACCGAGGAGATGCGCCACAGCGGTTTCAAGGGTGTCAACTTCACCTATACCACCGATGTGAAGGTTGCCTTCAAGGATGCCAAATACATTATTTCTTCTGGTGGCGCGCCACGCAAGGCTGGCATGACACGTGAGGACTTGCTCAAGGGCAATGCCGGTGTTGCCGAGGAGCTCGGCAAGAATATCAAACAATACTGCCCTGATGTCAAGCACGTTGTCGTAATCTTCAACCCTGCCGACATCACAGGACTTATCACGCTCATCTGGTCTGGTCTCCGTCCATCACAGGTGACTACGCTTGCCGCACTCGACAGCATTCGCCTGCAAAGCGAACTTTCAAAACACTTCCGCGTACCACAGGACGACGTAACAGGCTGCCGTACTTATGGCGGACACGGCGAGGCTATGGCAGTCTTCGCAAGTGGAGCAAAGGTTAACGGCACTCCGCTGACCGACCTCATCGGCACAGACAAGCTTTCCACCGAACACTGGGAAGACATCAAGAAGGCTACCGTACAGGGCGGAAGCAATATCATCAAGCTCCGTGGACGTTCATCTTTCCAGAGTCCTGCCTATGTAGCAGTCAAGATGGTTGAAGGCGCAATGGGCGGCGAGCCGTTCACATGGCCTGCCGGTCGCTATTGCAGCTTCAAGGGCATGGACCACGTGATGATGGCTCTTGACACCCGTATAACCGAAGAAGGCTGCTTCTACGAGGAACCGCTTGGCACCGACGATGAAATGGCTGCGCTCATGAAGAGCTACAACCACCTCGTCGAGATGCGCCAGGAGGTTATCGACCTCGGTGTCCTGCCTCCAGTAGACAAGTGGGCAGAGCTTAACCCCAACCTCCGTTAAGACGTAATACTTCGTTTCATATAATACAAGGCGGGCAACCCGATATATCCGGACTGCCCGCCTTCTTTATGCCTAAAATGTATTTGTCCTGGAAACGAATGTGCCTATTTCTGCACGCGCTTCTTGCCGTTCTGAATCACTATGCCGTGATAGTTCTCATCTACACGCTGACCGGCAATGTTGTAAAGGTTCGAATCAGAATTCCTAACTCTCAACTCCTCACTCCTAACTTCGCTAATGCCCGTTCCACCACTTGGATTAGGCACAGTCACCTCGTCGAGGAAGAAGCGTCCTTCCCCAGAGAACGTCAGCGTCACCTCGCCAGTACCGGTTAGAGTAGTAGTGAAATCGGTCCACTCGCCAGCCGTCATCGTGAACGATGTTTGCGACAAAGTTCCGCCACTGACCGATACCGTCAGCGCAGTACCGTCGTTGCCGTAAGGAGCGGCCTTGAACGAAAGTGTAACTGTTCCGTCCAGCGTGAATGTCGGCGATGTTGCCACACCGGGAGTTACGTTCGTACTGAAGCGTCCGCCACTTGTATTTCCAAACCTTGCGCACATGTTGCCGCCAAAGGCATTGCCAGTACTCCAACCGTCGTTGTCGGGAGTAAACGTAGCAGTAGCCAATGAAGTCATACCCGACGAGGCGAACCGCCCGTCATTGCCGCCAGTACCGGCACACTTGTCAAACGACTCGTAGAACGCATTGCCCTCACTATTTCCATGCGACAGGTTCATGTTCACGAAGCTGAACGATGCCAACCCGCTGTTGACAGCCATATTGGTTATGTTGACATTCATGTACAGCGTACCCGTCGAGTCGTTAGTGTTGAACACCGTACCTGCCGGACTTGAACCATTTGTCAGCGCATTGTTGGTACCGTACGGATAACAGTCTCTACTTTCACTGTTGGTCGACCGGTCGTTGTCTGCGGCGAAGAACGTTATACGCTCGTGGCTGTTGGTCTGCAATTCATTGTTCGCGTCATAATAAGAGTCTCCTATGGTGTTCGGGCAGTTGTAAGCCCATACGTACGGGTCATAGTCGATGTGGTGGATCATTATTCCCGAGCCTGGCAGAGTCTCGTTGTCTGCCGGCTGGCGGTTCTCCCATATATAGAACTCGTCGTCGCTTCCGGGATTATACATTATATATGCCTCGCCGCCGTCCTTTATAGCTTTCCAGTCAGATACCGATACCTTTGCCGAATCCGACAAGTCCACAGGCTCTATCCACCCGGCGACCGCCTTCTCAAACGCCGTATATCCGGCAGGAGTATACCCGTTGCCGTTGTAGCTGCCAGAGCACATCAAGTCCCATGAGCCCATACCGTACTGATTGCCATTGGTCGAATAGTCCGTATCGTACATATCGGGATAGCCGAGACAATGGGAGAACTCATGGCATATCGTGCCTATACCCGCTGTCTGTCCGCTGCCGTTCACCTCGTTGGAGCAGGCATATACATCTACGTATGCACCGCCATACAGTGTAGACGACGCAAGCTGGTACTTATGTGGCCAAACCGTATTCTCATCACCACCGTCAGCCTCGCCTTGCCCGGCATATATAACATACACTTCCTCCACTTCGCCGTCGCCGTCCCAGTCGTACTGGGTGAAGTCAACGCCGTTCTGTGCTGCTGTCGCACACGCCTGCGATATCATCATCTGCGCCTTTTGCACGTCGATATTGCCATCCGATGTGTTCGCACCATAATAGGCATAATTGTTGCCGAGGGTGTAAGGTCCCGCAATATCGAACTGCAAGTTGAACTGTCCGTTGCTCTGCGCCATAAAGTAGTCGTTCAAGCTGCCGTTGAAGTTGCGCTCACTGAACCCCGTCGTATTCGCCATACGGGTGTAGAACGCGTTAGCGACGCTGTCCTGCTGTGCCTGCGTGTGGCTTGCGTCATCGTCTATCGAGAACTTCATGTCCGAGAACTGTACGAGGATTATAAGGCTTTTCTTCGTACCCGTATATGGCGACACATAATCATCTTCCTCCTCACCGGCACGTGTCCGTGCCTTCTGAACTCCGTTGTGTCGTGGAGACAGGCGAAGTCCGCCCGTTTCAGCAGCCTCCGCCATAAACGCCTTCTGCGCCGTGGCTATACGGTCGTGCAGGTCTTTCGTGCCTATCTGCTTGTAGACCTCGCCAGACTGTACGTATAGTGTCTTGTCCTCGCCAACGTAGTAGTGCATACGCTCGTCGCCGAACAGCTCTGCCCTTACCGTCGTTCCGTCGGCAAGCTTCAGCGTGCGCCACTGTCCTGGCTTGGCAGGGACTGCCATTGCCGTCAGCACCAGGCAAGCAAGAACCAAAGTTGTAAATATCTTCTTCATGTTGTTTTATTTATTGAGGCTTGTTACCCTTAAACATATCTTTCATTAAATGACTGACTATCCGAACGACTGCAACTGTTGCTGGTTTGCTACGAGTTTCTTTTGCATATCTTCCATTTCCCCCTTTAATGCTTTGTTGCCATGCAATTTTTCTTGCTTTCGCATTACGTATCATCTGCATCAACTTGCTGTCCTTGCTTACAATAATGGTTTCCATAAAATCTCCAAATTATAGATGTTCTTTTTCCAACTGTTCAGCATAAGCCACCGTGTCAATCACTCCTATATCGTTGCAAAATTTAAAGTGCCTGGTATTTGCAGTAACTATCAACTCACATCCGGCAGCCTTGGCACATTCATATTGCAATACATCTTCGAAGTCCGTTGCAACCACGTCATATGCTTCTTGAACTTGCTTACTGTCCATTGGAAGTATCGTAATACCTTCTAAAAACAATCTTAAAGTTTCGACCATTTCCTTGACCGAACGTCCTTTTTTAAGGATATAAGCAGCGTTAGCAACCGTCAGAAATGATATACAGCCCTCTATATCTCCATAGTCAATGGCTGAAAGCACGGCATTAGCACTTTGCGTTATTTCACGTGACGGAATTGCAGCATCAAGAATCACATTTGTGTCAAGAAAAACCTTTTTCATCTATTCAGGATATATTGTGCCCTCTCATCGTTTTCAAAATCCTTTGGTTCAATCCTTACTTCTTCCATAAGTTTTTTCCTCCTCGGAGAGATACGATAAGTTTTCTTGTTACCAACCTTTGTAGACTTTTTTATGGACTGTGCTGACTCTATCAACTTATTACCCAACCAATTCTGATCGTCATAAGACAAGACACCTTCGAGATACACCCACAGATTATTCAATGATATTGCATTCATAATTGCTCCTTTCTTCTATGTCTGCAAAGATAATATATTTTTTCAGCTTCTACAATTTATTCATGGTTTCTTTTTCAGTGTCACCACCCATTTTGCTGCATGAACATAACCAATTGTTTCACTATCATAACAAAGGGGACACGCCTCGGTGGGTGTATCCCCTTTATATATTATTGTGTATGCTTGGAGAGCCTAGTTACTTGGTTAACGTTATGCCCCTGATTGCATCCCACGAACCCAAGTACGAACCATTCTGCACGACACCGAGAAGGAGTATGCTCTGATCGAACGTAACCTTCTTGAAGTCGGACGACCATGTACCCTCTATTGGTGACTGGTCTGTAGTCCGTACGACACGGTTGCCGCTTATGGTTGCACGGTAAGGATAAACATCGCAAGCACCAAGTCCAGAGAATCTTACAGAACCAGCAGAATAACCGCCAAGGTCGTCGAACGATACAGAACCCAGCTGTGTCGCAATGTCATAGTTGTACGACAGCTTCAGCGAAACGTAGCTTAATCCCTCTATGCCGGTAACGTAAAGTGTCTTGTTATATTCTGGATCGCTCTCATCTGTAGCACCAGTGACACGTACATTCCACGTAAGGGTATCGCCATCATAAAGTCCGTAAGACTTCATAGTCCACGAGCCTTGCAACTTGTCATAGAACTCGGCATCGTTGTCACGCAGTACGACGACTGTCGAGGCATTGCCAATCTGCGCACCCTCGGCAGAAGTGATTGTTACACGGAACGTACGGTCGGTGTTTATCTCATCGTCGTCAACGGTCTCAATCTCTATGAAGCCCTCGCTGTCGGTGGTGTCGGCAGATACGACTGCCGTATTGCTTGTAGCATAATAGTTGCTGTCGGCAATGGCAGGATTAGCGCCAGTTTCCTCGAATTTGACGGTCACTTTCACCTTGCCGTTGCGTGCGCCCGTAACGTTTACAGGTATGCGGTACAAGCCCGTGTTCTCCTTGATGCGGATAGTGTCCGTCGGCAGGCTTACCGTAGTGCTTGCGGTAGAGTTCCACTCGTTGTCGTCGTCAGAGCAAGCCGAGAATCCGAGTGCTGCCACTGCAAGCAGAAGAAATAACTTGATATATTTCATTGTCTTCTTTTCTTTAGTTTTAATATTATATATCCCTATCCCCTCCCATGCGGGAGGGATTGGGTGTTAGTATCCCGGATTCTGCTGTCCCTTGAGGTTCGGGTTGGCGTCCATCTCGGCTGTAGGTATAGGCCATGTATAACGATAGTCATTAGCCGAGTACGAGAGAGCGCGTCCTGTACCAACTACGAGGTCGTTGAGTGTCGGGTTCTCGGCATGGTTGGCGTAGCGTGTGAAGCCCTGACCGGTACGGCGCAAGTCGCTCATGCGGAAGCCCTCGGCGAAGAGTTCCTTCTTACGCTCGGCAAGTACGTCGTTGAGCAGAGTCGTGGCATTGCTGTGTGTACCACCGGTATAGCCTGTGATACGTGCGGCGCGCAGGTCGTTGAGGTACTGCGAGCCTTCCGATACGTTGTTCAGACGTGCGTCAGCCTCAGCAGCGATAAGGTAAAGCTCGGAAAGGCGGAACGGCTTTGTCATGTTGACGAAGTTGTTGGTGCCTGACCAAAGTGACGTGTTGCCCGGCCACTTGTTGCACACATAAGCAGCAGTCTTGGTGCCGCTCACGTCCAACTGATTATATACAGTGAAGAAAGCGTCGAAGCGTACGTCGCCGTCGTCATACTGCGCAAGTGTCTCGAATGTAGGTATATAGTCGGCAGTAGTACCCGAAACCGACAGATACTCGGCACCTGTGGAACCGCCAAGCTCATCGCCCGACATGAACGGCTGGAATATGACTTCCGTGCCCTCGTCGTCAGTCCACAGCTTTGCGTAGTCAGCGATAGGAGTAAGGGTGTAAACACCGGAGTTGATTACGTCCTTCGCCTTGTTGAGGGCTGTCTGCCAGTCACCCTTGACGAGTGCCACGCGTGCCTGCATAGCCTCCACCGTATAGGAAGACAGATAGTTGGCATTGGGCTTCACGTTGTCGGTGTTGCCTGCTGCCTCGTATGCCTTCAGGCGGTTGTAGGCGTTCTGAAGGTCGCTCTCTATGAGCGCGTAGGTCTCGGCGAGAGTGCTGCGGTCTGGATAGGTCGAGATGTCGCCCGACGGATTGTATACAGTCGTCAACTGCGCGCCAGAATGGGCGGCGTTCGGATCTGTCTGCGTGTAGGACTGGCAGAAGTGGTCGGTCAGCCAGAAGTAGGCGAACGCACGGGTGAAGTAACCCACAGCAAGCGAGTTGCTGATGCTCGCCGTATCTGTGTTGGCGGCAAGCTGCTCCTGTGCCTTGGTGATAAGCTCGTTGGAAGTGGCTATCACGCTGAAACATGAAGAGAAGAACCCTTCGATGTAAGAGTCTGACGAAGAGAATATGCCGTTGGCGAAGTTACCCCCACGGTTACCATTGCTGATAAGTCCGTGGAACTCGTCCATCTGTATATCGGTGTCGTAAATCCACGACCCAGAAGTCATAGAGCGGAGGCTCGTGTACTCAACATTGGCGAAGCGTGCGAGGTCAACGCTGTCTCTGATGGCTGTCTGGTCGTCGAGCGAGCCGTAAGGAGTCTGGTCCATAGAGCACGACGCGAGACCGACGGCAGATGCCAATAGAATTGAAAAATATATCTTTTTCATATTTCGATGTCTCTATATAATAATGTGTTGTTAGAATGTTAACTCTACACCTGCTATGAACTGGCGCGTGTTCGGGTAGTTGAACTGCACGAGGTTGACGTCAGGCTCCGGGTCGTAGCCCTTGAACGGAGTGATGGTGAAGAGGTTGCGGGCAATACCGAACACCTTGATTCCGTCGATTACGCCCGTGCCGCGGAACCATGCCTTAGGCAGCGCGTACTGTATGGTGAGGTTCTTCATACGGAGGAACGACGCGTTCTGAACCAAGTGGTCGTCGAACTCGATTTCCGAACCGTACTTAGGTATGATAGTCTGCTGGCCAGGTGTGGTCCAGATGTCGAGCATACGCACGTCCTGGTTGAAGTTGACTGCCTGATCCTGCCAGTTCATCGTGAAGTACTCGTCGTTGACGAGCATGTACTTGCCGCTCTGCCATGTGAAGTCCGCGCTCACCGACAGTCCCTTCCACTGGAATGCGGTACCGAAGCCGCCGGTCCATGGAGCATAACGGTTCTTGCCAAGGAAGACTGCGTCGCGCTCCTCGTTGTATGTCTTGGTGAGGTTGCCGTCCTTGTCGTACCACATAGGCTCGCCGGTACGGCTGTCAACACCTGCGTACTTGACGTAGTAGAGTTCGCCATAAGGGTGACCAACCTGAAGCTTTATACCGGTGTTGGAGATGACGTACTCGTCACGCCCTGCGAACAGCTCGGTGATCTCGTTGTGGTTGTAGCCCACGTTGGCAGTGAACGTCCAGAGGAAGTCCTTGTTCTTCAGTATGTCGACGTTGGCGGTGATTTCAAATCCCTTGTTGACCATCGAGCCGATGTTGCCCGCGCCGCTGTCGAAACCAGTGGTGTAAGAATAAGGTATGGACATCAGCATGTCGCTGGTCTTGTTGCGGTAGTAGTTGGCGTCTATAGACAGGCGGTCGAACACGCGGAAGCCGAGTCCTACGTTGAACTTAGACACCGTCTCCCATGTCAGCTCGTAGTTGCTTGCCTGCGAGATGCCCATAGATGTCTGACCGTTGTAGAGCGAGCCTGTACCGAAGAGTCCGAAGTAGTCGTAAGCGTCGGCACCGGAGTCGTTACCGGTAGTACCGTAGTTGACGCTGAGCTGCAAGTCGTTCAGCCAGTTGACATCCTTGAGGAAGTTCTCCTTCTTGACATCCCACTTCGCGCCGATAGACCAGAACTGTCCCCAACGGTGGTGAGGAGCAAACTTCGAGCTGCCGTCTGAGCGGAGCGAGAAGTAGCCATAGTACTTTTCATCATAGTTGTAGTCGAGCGTGCCGAACACAGAGTTGTAGACGACGCGGCTGCGATAGTCGCTGATACCGTTGGCTATACCCGAGCTACTCGTGCTTGAGCCGAGAGTTGTACCGTCCTGCAGGCGCATCTGGCGCTCGTCGCTCTGTCCGAAGAGGCTTACGCCGAATCCCTTGTCATGGTTGATACGCGTCTCCTCGCCGAGGAGCACTCCGAGATAGTGCTTGCCGAAGTTGTGCTTGTACTCGGCGGTGTGGGTGAGAGTGTACTGGTAGTAACGCTCGAACGACTCGCTGTCGACACCGGTCTGCGCGCTGATGGTTGAACCCATAGGCGTAACCTTTGACGCGTGCGGCAGGGTGACGCTCGACACCGTACGGTCTATACCGTAGAGAGCCTGCTGGGCGGTGAGGGTAAGTCCGTCTATCGGGGTGAGCACCTCGTTGAGGGTCATGTTGAGGGTGACGTTCTTCTGGTCGCGGGTGCGGTACTTGTTGGTGTACCAAGGCATCGTCAATCCAGAATATGGCAGTTTCTCTGCCTTCTCACCCTTGATGAGGTTGCCCGCGTCGTCGATAGTATAATAATAAGGTACATCGTAAGGCATAGCCATACGTGCGAACACCAGCGGGTTGGCAAGATAGATGCCGCTTGAAGAAGACTGCTCACGGTTACGGTCGTACCAGTTGACACCGAGGTTTGAGCTGTAGCCAATCTTGAAGTACTTGTTCAGACGTGCGTTCAAGCGCGCGTTGATGGTAGTACGGCGCATGCCTGACTTCTCGATGAGTCCTTTCTGACGGTGATTGTTGAACGAGAGGTAGTAGTTGACCTTCTCGCCGCCACCGTGCAGAGACGCGTTGACATCATAGGTAGGAGCTGCGCCTGCAATCATCTCGTCACGCCAGTCGGTGTTGAGGTGATATGTGTTGACGAGGTTCTTGATCTGGTCGCTCACCGGCTGTCCTATCATGTCGCGGAACTTGATGTACTGCTCGGAGTTCATCATCGTTGTTCCGTCGTCGGTAGGAGTAGAGATACCGTACTGCGCACGGACGGTCAGCTGTGCCTTCTCGTTGTAAGCACCCGAACGGCTCGTAATGACGATTACGCCGTTGGCTGCGCGCGAACCGTAGACTGCTGTCGAAGCCGCGTCTTTGAGCACCGTGATATTGGCGATGTCGGCAGGGTTGAGGTTGGCGAACACTGTCGAGGTGATAGGCGCGCCGTCCAATATATAAAGAGGTTGGTTGGACGAGTTTATGGAGTTGACACCACGCAGGCGGATAGAAGCCGTCGTCGACGGGTCGCCGTTTGCGGTCAGTACCGACAGACCGGCAACCTGTCCTGCAAGTGCGTCGGTGAAGTTAGGTGTTGCGACCTTTTCCAGTTTCTGTCCGCCGACAGTAGCCACGGCACCGACTACGGAACCGAGCTTCTTGGCAGAGCCGTAACCGGTAACCACCACTTCCTCCAAGTCCTGCTGGTCCGACTTCAGGACTATCGTCATGTTCTGCTTCGCAGTGAGTGTCTGCGGAACCATACCGATGTAGGATACCTCTATCTTGTTTGAGGCTCCCTGCGGGATGGTGAAATCAAAGTGTCCGTCGATGTCGGAAACCGTTCCCGTGTTCGTACCAACGACACGGATAGAGGCTCCAACGACGGGCTCGTCATCTACGCCACTGACGACAGTACCGGAGATGTGAGTCTGGGCAGTAGCCATTCCCACGGTAAGGAAAAGGCCCGCCAAAAACATTGTTAACCTTTTAAACATAAATTCTCTCGTTAAATTATAATAATGTGTTGATTTTTCTTGTTGTTACTAAATAATGTGCGTGTGCATGTGTTGTTGTCCTGCCATAATTTGCGACCCGTATACGTATCTATGCCTTGCGCCTCCGGGCCCCGAGGTGTGCATACGGCATCACAACACTCTCGTAATCACCGTGGAAGGTGGCAGAGAGGTGCACAATATGTTAAATGTTCGTTACGATTAAAAAAACAATAGTAGTTATCATGAATATCAAGGAATTGCTTTTTTCAGGCAGAGTTTCATTCTTCGAATATGGTGAGAGACAGGCGGACAAGGCGCGTACCGCCGACAGCTTCAGCCGTTCCGCCAACTATATGACCGCCCTGCGCGCGTTCCGTACGGCTGTAGGCGACATCGCCCTCCGCAATATCAACTCCGCGACGGTCGAGACTTTCCAAGACTATATGTCTCGACGCGGCATATCCAAGAATACGGCATCGTGCTACAACCGTGCACTTCGGGCGATATACAACCATGCCGTATCTGAAGGACTCGTGCGTGACCGTGACCCGTTCGCATCGGCGTTCACCGGACGTGTGAAGACACGCAAGCGTTCGGTACGCGAGGACAGCATACGGAGGCTGAAAGGCTTGAACCTGTACTTCAAACCGTCGCTTGAGGCGGCACGCGACTATTTCCTGTTCAGCTTCTACACCATGGGAATGCCGTTCGTCGACTTGGCGTGCCTGCGCCGCGACCAGATTTGCGGCAACTCAATATTCTACAACCGACACAAGACTGGCGCGCCGGTACGCATACCACTGTGCGACGAGGCTATGGCGATAGTCTCCAAATACTCAGCCGTCAGCCAGACTCCGTTCGTCTTCCCGCTGATAACCGAGACTGATCCGCGTCGCGCCTACCGCCAGTACTGTACGCGGCTTGGCAACTACAACCGGCTGCTGAAGAAGCTTGCCCGCCTTGCCGGTATCACCGACAGGCTCACTTCCTATACCGTGCGCCATAGCTGGGCGAGCATAGCCTACCGCTCCGACGTTCCGCTAAGCGTCATCTCGCAGGCTCTCGGCCACAAGTCCACCGACATGACAATGACCTATATCCGCGAGCTTGACGTTACCAAGCTCCGTGAGGGCAACGACAAGGTGCTTGCGGCAATCAAGGAGTAGCGGGACAAGCATTGCTTCCGGCTGCGCCATACAGTCTTATAATCCAAACCATACTATTTCCAGGAAATGACCATTACTTTGGAAATACCATTTCCAATACTGTGGGAAACCGATTTCCACTACTATGGAAACTCTATTTCCACTACTATGGAAACACCATTTCCAATATAGTGGAAACAATCTTGGAAAAGAAATGTATGTGATCGCATTACTATATCTGATACACGCACTATCGTGCTGTTGTACCTCTCCGAGGCACATACCATACTTGGAGCTTGCCTCCCCAGACTGCGCTCCGCTTAGTCTGGGGTTATCAAAGAGTTGTACGTCTTCGACGCACAAGCCCCACCACAACCCCTCCCGTGCGATAGGGGCTACACCGACATGATAAGCAGTGGTGTAGGCTTGCCACTTGCAGGGGCGGTGCCTTGCGCCCGCCCGATTGTCTTGAAAAGGCAAATACCGTATTTATTCCCTCCCTACGGGGGAGGGTTAGGGAGAGGCTCATAGGTAGTGGCAAAGCCTCGGAGAGGCTTAACTAAATAGTAACCCCAGACTAAGGGAGCGATAGCGACCGCAGTCTGGGGACAGATACGATACCCACTTAAAGCTCCCTCTCCTACTTGGGAGGGCTGGGGTGAGGCTTATAGGTAGTGGCAAAGCCTCGGAGAGGCTTAACTAAATAGTAACCCCAGACTAAGGGAGCGATAGCGACCGCAGTCTGGGGAACAGGAAAGCCGGAAGGCATGTGCCTCGGAGAGGTACAACAGCGGAACGCGCACAGTCGGAGCCGCACCCTAAAAACTTCAAAACTTAAAACATCACAATTTGCCCCCTATCAACACTCAACACTCAACACTACTTTACCACTCACTGCGTTCGTACAGTGACCTTTGGTTCCACACTCCACATTCAACATTCCCCATTGAATCCCTCCATGTCAACGAATGAAAATAATTGTGAATGAAAGCGGTGGGGGATATTGCGCAGAAAGTGGCAAATGAGTAAAAAACGGCAAACTATACAGGCGGAAACGGCTGGAAGGAATAACGCCCGATGTAAAACCATTGCTTAACTTATGATAGAAAAACAGCTCATTTCAGCTCAAATTGTGTCGAAATAGAATTTTTATCCACTTTTTCGCAATAAAATGGTAGAAAAGTTTGGCGGTGTGAATATATCTTAATAACTTTGCACCGAGGTTTAAAATTATGTTACGAGTCATTACAAACAACATTTACTTCGCACAGAGAGACAAAACGGAGCACCTCGGGGCCCGGAGGTGCGCAAATATATGCGACAGGCGGTGAGCCGCGCGCAAGGACACGTACATTAACATTATAAATGCTATTCAACACACATTTATTATATTATTTAACGAGAGAATTTATGGTAAAAAGGTTAGCAATGCTTTTGGCTGGTTTCCTCATCACTATCGGAACCGCCGTAGCACAGACTCACATCTCCGGCACGGTCGTTAGCGCAGGAGACAACGAGCCGGTCGTAGGAGCATCTATCCGTGTCGTAGGTACGAGCACGGGAACGATTTCCGACATCGACGGGCACTTCGATTTCACCATTCCGCAGGGAGCCTCCAACAAGGTAGAGGTATCCTACATAGGCATGGTTCCGCAGACAATTACTGCAAGGCAAAACATGACGATAGTCCTGAAGCCAAGCGACGAGGGACTTGACGAAGTCGTAGTGACAGGTTATGGTACCGGGCGCAAGCTCGGCACGGTGGCTGGTTCGGTAGCTACGGTGGGCGGCGAGAAGCTTGAGCACCGCCCGATAGCGAATATCGGCGACGCACTGCAAGGACAGGTGGCAGGACTCCAGGTGTTCACGTCATCAGGCGAGCCTTCAGCATCAGTCAGTATGCGCATACGCGGCGTTACGTCCATCAACGCATCGACCACTCCACTGTACATATTGGACGGCAGCGAGATTTCATCTTCCACGTTCACGATGCTCAACCCTAACGACATCGAGAACATGACAGTCCTCAAGGACGCGTCGGCAACAGCGATCTACGGTTCGCGCGCAGCCAACGGTGTCGTTATCCTTACCTCGAAGAAGGGAAAGTTCGGACAGAAGGCGACCGTTACTGTCAGCGCACAGTACGGCATATCGAAGATGACGGGCGACAAGGTCGACATGATGAACTCCGAGCAGTGGCTCACATTGCAGGAGATGATTACTCCTTCCTACAAGACGAATTCCGACTTCCAGGCTATGAAGGCCTACTATGTCAACAACCGCATATCGACTGACTGGTCTGACGTGTTCTTCGGCGGCAGCGCGCCAACGGCGGAAATAAACGTCAGCGCAACCGGCGGTACGGACGTATTGTCCTACCTGATGTCTTACGGGCACTACAAGGCCGAGGGTATCATGGACGACTCAAACATGCGCCGTGAATCGTTCCGCGCCAACCTGAACGCGAACATCACGAGTTGGTTGAAGGTGGGCAGCAACACCAACCTCGCATACCGCAAGTACGGCACTACGGCATTCGGCTCAACATCCAACAGTGTGTACAACAAGGTATACGCGTCACGCATATACCTGCCTATCGAGACTTACTATGAGATAAACGGTCTTGACCGCTCCGACTACGCCAACTCCACATTCGAGGGTTATGGAAAGCGCAAGGACTACTTTGACCTCCTCGGCTATTACAATCCGTACTATTTGAGCGAGATACAGCCAGCCTCACGCGACCAGGTGATGATAAACGAGAACGCGTTTGTCAACATCAACCCGATAAAGGGCTTGAACCTCCGTTCCGCCCTCGGTCTTGAGTGGTACGACTACCGTTATTCGGGCAAGGCACTACCTATCGGTCCGTTCGAAGGAGCCGGAGAAGCTTATGAAAGCTTCCAACGCTATTACGCATGGACGGTTACCAACACTGCCGAATACAAGTTCAGCTTCCTGAAAGACCACAACGTGACAGTCCTGCTCGGTCAGGAGAGCATGGTTGACAAGAACCAGTCATTCAGTGTAACAGCCACAGGCTTGACTGACACACGCCTCACGCTGCTCAGCGCGGCATCTGCCGCAGAAGTTCCGACACATTCCCTACAGGAGGAAGCACGCAACTCGTGGTTCGGGACATTGAACTACTCATACGCCGACCGCTATTTCTTCGACGGCAGCATACGCCGTGACGGCAGCTCGCTCTTCGGCGAGAACAAGCGTTGGGCTACATTCGGCGCAATAGCCGGCATGTGGAAGATTTCCAACGAGAAGTTCATGCAGACTACAAAGAGCTGGCTGAACGACCTGAGCCTCAAGGTCAGCTATGGTTCTACCGGTAACTCCGGCATCGACCCATACATGGCGCTCGGACTTGTCGGCACTGGTCCACGCTACGACGGCAACAGCGGTACGGCACTTGCCAATCCCGCGAATCCAGACCTTACATGGGAGACGGTAAAGACATTCAACATAGCATTGAGCGGCGAGCTGCTCAAAGGACGCATATCGTTCGACTTCGAGTATTACAACAAGACTACTTCCGACATGCTCATGGAGATTCCTTATTCATACACGACAGGATTCTCAAGCGGCTGGGGTAACGTAGCCTCTATGCGCAACCGCGGTTTCGACTTCGACATCAGCGGCCAGGTCATCAAGACCAAGGATTGGAACTGGACCCTGCGCCTCAACGGAAACTACAACAAGAACAAGATCACAAAACTCTTCCAGGGACTTGACAGCTATACACTCAGCGGCACTGGCCTGCGTATGGAAGTCGGACACCCTTATGGCGAGTTCTACTATGTACGTTACGCCGGCGTAGACCCTGCCGACGGACAGAACATGTGGTACGACAAGAACGGCAATATCACCAAAGTTTATTCTGAAGACGACAAGGTCATGACAGGCAAAAACCGTTACGCTCCATGGTCAGGCGGTCTGTCGTCATCGCTCTCTTGGAAGGGCTTACAGCTCGACTTGCAGTTTACCGGAATGTTCGGCCGCTACATGATGAACAACGAGCGTTACTTCACCGAGAACGCGACATTCGCGTCACAAAGCAACCAGACAACGAACATGCTCAACATGTGGACTACTCCCGGACAGGTAACAAACATTCCTGCTGCCGATGCCGACGTAGAGTTTGACACCCACCTGCTTGAAAGCGCGAACTTCGTACGTCTGAAGACACTCCAGCTCTCATACACGTTCCCGCACAAGCTTGTCCAGGGTTCCGGATTCATCCAGGACGTGAAGATATACTTCATAGGTCGCAACCTGCTTACATTCACACCGTACAACGGCTACGATCCTGAGGTGGACAGCAACATGACACTTGGCAACTACCCGAACACCAAGCAGTATTCTATCGGAGCTCAAATCACATTCTAACAACATTCTAAAGAGACGATATATTTATGAAAAAAATATCAATATTACTGATGTCGGTATTGGCGTTCGGGCTTGCTTCCTGCGACATGGACAAGACTCCGTACAACTCAATATCTGACTCCGAAGCCCTCCAAACTCCGACCGACTTCGCCAACCTGCGCGTAGGACTTTACTCCCCTATGAGGAGCCTTGCGTCTGGCGACTACCTTACCGCACAGGAGATAATGGGTAACAACATGAACGCCGTACAAGGTTTCTCCAATACATACGGTGACCTGTACCGTTGGCAATTCACAGCATCTACAAGTACGTTTGACGACATCTATTCTGGTTATCAGACCCTGATAGGACGTGCCAACTTCATACTCTCCAAAGCTCCAGATGTAGACCTGTCTGACAAGGACGTGTTCTCTGCTTCTGACTCTACGGCAGCGACGAAAATAGTAGCCGAAGCACACTTCATGCGTGCGTTCGCGCTGTTCAACCTCGCACAAGACTTCTGTGCCGATTACGAGACATCTACAGCAGACAACGCCAACAGCGGCGTATCGTATTCTACGACCTACACGCCGTCGTCGGTGGCAAGCTCTTATCCGGCACGCAAGACCCTCAACGAGACTTACGCGCAGATAGCTGAGGATCTTGAGGCAGCAAAGACCGGCATCGCCACACAGGGCGAGGCCGCTACGGCATACGTCAGCAAGGACATCATCACCGCGCTTGAGGCACGTGTGGCACTTGCCAAGCACGACTACACGACGGCAGCAGCCAAGGCTGTGGAGCTTATCAACTCTGGACGTTACGTACTCTGCCAGAGTGCCGACGAAATCCTGTCAATGTACAAGGAGGACAACGGTCAGGAGTCTATCTGGCAAATCCCTGTTCCGAGCACGAACGAGCTTGCAAGCCAGACAGGTGAATGCTATCTGCCATACACGAGCGGTTCCACGCCTGACTATATCCCGACTGGAGAGTTCGTAGAGTTGTTCTCTGCAAATGACAACCGCCGCAAGGCTTACTTCCGCCTCGACGACATAACGACGACAGGCGGTACGAGCGGCACTATCTACGAGTTCAACAAGTTCCCTGACACTACAGCCGTCTACATTGCACTTGGCAAGAGTGAATCCGCGCGCTTTATGAGCGAGCCAAAGGTATTCCGTATCGCGGAGATGTACCTTATAGCTGCCGAGGCTTACGCACAGAGCGGCGACCTGACTAATGCGGCAAAATACCTCAACGAACTGGAGGCAGCACGCATTAGCGGCTATACCAACCAGACGTTCAGCAACATCAACGAGTTCATGCCCGAGCTGAAAAGGGAACGCCGCCGCGAACTTGCAGGCGAGGGATTCGCAATCACGGACTTGAAGCGTTGGCACGAGGGAGTGACACGCGGTACGCCACAGCAGCTTGACCTCTGCCTGTTCCCAGGTTCGACGATAACGACAAACCTGACAGTACCGGCAGACAACAACCGTCTGACATTCCCGATACCAAAGGCGGAGATTGACGCTAACCCACAGGTGGTACAGAATCCAGGATACTAACACCCAGTCCCCTCCCGCACGGGAGGGGATAGGGATATATAACATAAAAACTAAAGAAAAAGAAGACAATGAAATATATAAAGCTATTTCTTCTGCTTGCTGTCGCTGCGGTCGGATTCTCGGCTTGCTCTGACGACGACGATACGTACAACACAGCCAGCAACGTGACAGTAGGCTTCGAGAGCGATACGCTCACCACAAAGGAGAATGCGGGCTACGTCAACATACCAATAGCCATAGAGGGCTACCGCAACGGCGACGTACAGCTGACCCTGGAGACTTCGGAAACGGGCACTAATCCCGCAAAGGAAGGCGTGAACTACCTGATAACCGACAAGAGCCTCCAATTACTGGCACAGAACGACACTACAAGCTCTGCCGTACTCAACGTACAGCTCAAGACTCTTGACGACGATGAAATCAACGAGAACCGCACGTTCACGCTCAGCATAACGTCATGCAACGGCGGTACGGTGGCAAGAAAGGACATCGTGGTAGTGCTGCGCGACAACGACGCCGCATTCTACGAAAAGTTCTTCGGCAAGTGGACGCTGACGGGAACGGTTGAAGGCTCATCTGGCGTTTCCGATTTCACTAAGACAATAACGATTTCCGGTCCTACCGACGAGAGCGATGCCGACTACGACAACCTGCTTACAGTATCGGCTCCAAGCTTCGTTGACGTAGGTATCAACCTTGACTTCACATGGCACTTCGGTTATAGCTTCGACATTACGGGCAAGACAGGCTCGCTGTCGCTGATCTTGGGTGAGGTGAACGCGACGTATGGTACAAGATACCAGTGGACGCTGTACACTGACGACGGGCAATCTCTCGTAGACGACCCTATCGTCACACCATGGCAGCTCGGTGACGAAGACGCGTTCCCGACAACAATAACGTTCGACGAAACGAAGTCAATATATATGTACCAGCCTGGCGCAGGCACTTGGAGAATCTTCACCTTCAAGTCAATGACGAAACAGTAAGCCAATATCACAAGATATTCCAACCATGAGGGTGGGTCCACGTACCCCACCCTCTTTTTGTCTTTTGTATAACCATAACCAATTTTCTTAATAACCGATGAACATCAAGACTATAACGGCAGCCATACTATTGGGCATTACTGTAGTGGCAAATGCCAATCCACGAAGCAAAGCGCAGAAGATAGGCATCGCCGTAGCATATCTTCCACAAGCATCAATGTCAAAGGGAACGGCAGCGCAACCGTCGCCAGAAATACTTGACAGCGACGACCAGTTGTCAATCATAGGTTACAATGGTGGCAACGGGTTCGTAGTGGTAGCCAACGACGATACGTTCGAGCCCGTATTAGGTTATTCCGATACGCAATACACAACAAGTACGACCAATCCGGCATTCAACTGGTGGAAGCAGGCTATAAGCAAGAGCCTCAAAAGCCACTTGGAGAATGGAGAGGGCACGGTCTACGCAAAGCCTTCTGGCAGTCATCAAGGCGTAACGCAGTTGCTGACTACGGAATGGGGGCAGGGCTCGCCATACTACAACCTCACTCCTACATACGGCACTACGCATTGCGTTACAGGCTGCGTAGCCACGGCGATGGCACAGATAATGAACTTCCACGAATGGCCTGACAAGGGCGTAGGTTCAAGCTCGTGGCGAGTTACTACATATGACGGCAACAAACAGGAGACAGGCACGAAGCGCGAGACCGTAGTGTTTTCTGCTGCGACTTATGACTGGGCAGACATGCTCGACAAGTACACAAGCGGATATACCGACGCACAGGCGGAAGCTGTGGCGACACTGATGTACCACTGCGGAGCGTCGGTACAGATGGACTATACGCCAAGCGGCAGTAGCTCGTATACGTTCAAGGCGTTTGATGCCCTGCGCAACAACTTCAAATACAATCCGTACCTGAAGTTTTACCCGCGCGAGTTCATGCCTGTGGACGAGTGGATGGAAATCATCTACACGCAGCTTGATGCCCACAACCCGATACTGTACGGCGGGGTATCCACATCGCAGGGCGGTCACGAGTTCGTACTCGACGGATATGACAGCGATGGCCGAGTACACGTAAACTGGGGTTGGAACGGTTCGCAAGACGGTTATTTCGACATAGCTTCGCTAAACAGCTTCTCGGAATCACAGGACATGTGCACCATTCAGAAGGAAACAAGCGGAGCGTATGCGTCATTGTTCGGATTCGACGGCAATCTTGTATGCTCGCAACAGGGCTCCTACACAATCAACATATCCGCCCCTACCATATATAATGTAGACGCGAACAACTTTTCTGGATTTATAGCGGTGATAGCCGAGAATGTGCAAGATGGTGACAAGACAGTCATTGCCGAGACAGAAAGTTTCAATATTGACGGTCACGGTAAAGAGAACCTATATCATGGCAAGAACTTGACTATCGGCAATCTTGACTTTACCGACCTGCCCGACGGCAAATACAGGCTGTATATGGCATCAAAAGGGGCTTCTTCATTCGCCGTTTCAGGTGTTTCATATCCCATGACTGACACTGATTGGCAACCTATACGCAGCAACGAGAACTACAACAACAGCTATCTGTTCACAAAAGCCAGCGGCAGCATCACGGCATTCGCGGCGGAACAGAACGCCAACTGGACTGCCACCCCGACAGGCATTGGCGAAGTCAAGGGTGAGGAGTTAAGAGTTAGGAAATCCAATACCAACCTTTACAACATCGCAGGCCAGCGTGTCGACGAGACGTACCACGGAATAGTGATACAGAACGGTAAGAAGCGCGTGCAGAAATAGCCATTAATCAGGAGTTAACATATACACAACAAAAGCCCACACCAATATGGCGTGGGCTTTGCTGAATAAAGGCGTATTTGCTTTCTATGCTTCTCTCTTCTTATGCGCCGTGGCACAAAGCTCACGACGGCTTGCTATCATTCGCGCCAAGCGTGCATCAGCCTCGCTACGGCGTGCTACATTGTAGTGAATCAGTTTGTTATTCTTCATAATGTTTTTTTGTTTTGTTTTCTACTTAATCTCCTTGTCATCACAATACAGCAAACGTGAATTGACGGGGGCAAAAGTACGGTGAAAGTCGTGAACGATGTCAAAAACGCAAGGTAAAAATTGCATTTTGGTTACTTTTTTGAGATAAGTCAATAAATATACGCCTTACAGTACAAACGTTTGCAATTGCGGTCTGCTTTTTGTAAGTGACATATAGTTAGATATAGCCTTGCTTAGCCAATTCGCCAGCAACGGAACACAACTCGGAATACCACGCACTACCAAAGCGGCGGGTCAGAGGGTCTTTGAGGAACTTGTACAAAGGAAGGTCAAGCTCGCGTCCCTTGGAGACGGCAGTACGGCAGACACTCCACTTGTTGTAGTTGATACCGCAAGTGCCATTGCCGAAATCCTTGACACGAATGGGGTAAAGGGCGCATGATATTGGTTTGACGAACTTGGTACGTCCACTGCGGTACGCACGTTCGAGGGCACAAAGGCAGCAACCGTTCTCATAGCACGTGAAGACACAATCGCGCCCACCGACAATGCTCGTTACAAGGTCGCCCTCGACATCAGTATATGCCACTCCCTGCTTGTCGATGACGCTTTGAGCAGATGCTGAAAGGTCATTCCACACCTCGTCGAGCGAGTCTTCTATAGCCATTGTCTCGTCAAGGGTCACAGGTGCGCCTGCATCACCTTCCACGCAGCACTGCCCCTTGCACTGTTCAAGGTCGCAGCAGAACTTTTCAGTGAACACGTCGGGCGACACGAGTACGTCACCTATCTGCATTATGTGTAGTGAGTGCTCCATTACCAGTTGACAGGTTCTATTCCGTTGGACTTAAGATAATCATTGCAAAGGGAGAAATGATGGTTGCCGAACCAGCCACCACGGTTTGCCGACAGTGGCGACGGGTGTACGCTCTCAAGTACAAGGTGCTTGGAGTGGTCTATAAGCGTACGCTTCGAGCGTGCGAAACCGCCCCAAAGCATGAAGACGAGATGCTCGCGCTCCACACTCAATGCCTTTATAGCGGCATCGGTGAAGGTCTGCCAACCGAGACGCTGATGGCTGTTGGCCTGATGTTCACGTACGGTAAGGGTAGCGTTGAGAAGGAGCACGCCCTGCTCAGCCCAACGTGTAAGGTCTCCGCTATGCGGCATCGGCGTGCCCAAGTCCATTTCTATTTCCTTGAATATATTGACAAGCGACGGCGGAATGACCGTTCCATTAGGAACAGAGAAGCTCAAGCCCATAGCCTGCCCCATCTCGTGGTAAGGGTCTTGCCCGATGATAACGACCTTTACCTTGTCGAACGGACAGAGGTTGAACGCATTGAAGACGAGCTGCCCCGGAGGGAAGCAACGATAATGAGTATATTCCTCGCGTACGAGTTTTGTGAGGTCAACAAAATACTGCTTGTCGAACTCCGCACCGAGTACTTTCTTCCAAGACTGCTCTATCTTTACGTCCATAAGTTTTTATAAATTATCAGTCCGTTATCAGGTTCTCACCCGTCATATCCTTCGGCTGTTCCAGTCCCATGATGTGAAGGATTGACGGTGCCACGTCGGCAAGGCGACCGTCCTTGACGGTAGCTGAATTGTTGTCAGTGACATAGATAAACGGAACAGGATTGAGTGAGTGCTGGGTGTTAGGCGTACCGTCGTCGTTGATTGCGTGGTCGGCATTACCGTGGTCGGCAATGATAATAGCCTCGTAGCCGTTAGCCTTGGCAGCCTCTATAACGTCGTGGACGCAATGGTCAACAGCCGTAACCGCCTTGGCAATGGCGTGGTAGACTCCTGTATGTCCGACCATGTCGCCATTGGCGAAATTGACGACGATAAAGTCATATTGCTGTGTGTTGATTGCACCGACCAGCTTGTCCTTGACTTCGTATGCACTCATCTCTGGCTTGAGGTCATAGGTTGCCACTTTTGGTGATGCTACGAGTATGCGGTCTTCTCCTGGGAACGGTTCTTCACGCCCTCCGTTGAAGAAGAACGTAACATGGGCATACTTCTCGGTCTCTGCCGTGTGGAGCTGGCGCAGACCGTGCTTGCTAAGGTATTCGGCAAGCGTGTCTTGAACGTCTGACTTCGGGAACAGGACTGTAACGTTCTTGAAGTTCGGATCGTACGGTGTCATGGTGAAGTAGTGCAAATCCTTTATTGTATGCATACCCTCGTCCGGCATATCTTCTTGGGACAGAACCTGTGTGAGTTCCTTTGCGCGGTCGTTGCGGAAGTTGATGAAGATGACGACATCGCCCTCACCTATAGTACCGTCAACGGTAGAATTGTGTATAGGCTTTATGAACTCATCGGTTACGTCGGCATCGTAGCTGTCCTGTACCGCCTGTGCCATATTGGAAGCCTGTACGCCCTTGCCGTTTACTATCAGATCATAAGCCTCACGTACGCGGTTCCAGCGGTGGTCACGATCCATTGCGTAGAATCGTCCTATAATGGAAGCTATGTGCGCGCCACACGAATCACACGTCTTGGTCAAGTCCTCGATGAATCCCTTGCCACTGTGCGGGTCGGTGTCACGACCGTCCATGAAGCAATGTACAAACACCTTGTCAAGACCATATTCCTTGCCTATCTCGACAAGTTTCTTCAGGTGGTCGAAGCTGGAGTGTACGCCTCCGGTAGACGCGAGTCCCATGAGGTGGAGCTTCTTTCCACTCTCCTTAGCATAGGAATAGGCAGCGACTATTCCCGGGTTCTTCATTATGGAGCCGTCCTTGATGGCATTGTTGATCTTTACGAGGTCTTGGAACACGACACGTCCTGCGCCGATATTGAGATGTCCTACTTCCGAGTTACCCATCTGTCCGTCAGGTAGGCCTACGTTCTCGCCGCTTGCCTGCAACTGCGAGTGTGCAGACACGGCGTTGAGATAGTCCAAATAAGGAGTTGGAGTATTGTAGATGACATCACCACGTCCCTTGTCGCCGATTCCCCATCCATCGAGAATCATCAGTAAAGCTTTCTTTGCCATAATCGTATGTCTTAATATTATATTTTCTTTGACGTGCAAAGTTAAGCGTTTTCAGCCGATTACACAAACCGCAAAATATAAAAGCGGTTAATTTCAACACTTGCGGCTTGGGCATATAGAACAAAAGTGTTATTTTTGCAATCTGAACTTAACACTACACTCTGACTAATACACTTATCAACTTAATAACAAAAACCAATGATGCAACTAAAAACGGCACTGATAGCATTGGCTACATCAATCATGACAACAACGACAATGGCACAAAGTGTGCCACAACTGAACGCTAACAATATCGACGAGGTAATAAAGGCCATGACACTTGAGGAGAAGTGTCAGCTGCTCGTAGGTGACGGAGGTATAGGATTCGTTGGTAGCGGAGCCATGCTCGGACACCAGTCACGGCTTGTGGCTGGCGCGGCAGGACAGACTATCGCCATACCACGGCTCGGCATACCTGCAATCGTACTGACCGACGGTCCGGCAGGAGTACATATCGATGCCCACAGGGAGGGGACGGCACAGACTTTTTATGCTACAGGATTCCCAGTGGGTACGTGCCTCGCATCGACGTGGAATCCACAACTCGTGTATAACGTAGGTCAGGCAATAGGCGATGAGACAAAGGCATATGGCTGCGACGTGATACTCGGACCGGGCATGAACATTCAGCGCAACCCACTCGGAGGACGCAACTTCGAATACTATAGTGAAGACCCACTGGTTACAGGCATTATGGCATCGGCAATGGTAAGGGGCGTACAAAGCCAGGGCGTGGGTACAAGCCCGAAGCACTTTGCGGTGAACAGCCAGGAAAACGACCGTACACGCGTGGACGAACGCTTGTCGCAACGGGCTTTGAGGGAAATATACCTGCGTGGATTCGAGAAGATGGTACGCGAGGCAAAGCCGTGGACTATAATGTCGTCGTACAACAGGATAAACGGAGTGTTCTCCCAAGCCAATCCAGAGCTGCTAACAACAATATTACGTGACGAATGGGGATTTGACGGAATAGTCGAAACAGACTGGATAGGCAAGCGTAACGGGTTGCCAACGGTATCGGAGGTAAGCGCGGGCAACGACATGATGATGCCGGGCTATCCAGAACAGACCAAAGACCTGATAGAAGGCGTAAAGAACGGGTCAATCGACATAAAGGACATAGAGCGGAGCGTGCGCAACGTGTTGGAGCTCATTGTGAAGACACCTGCGTTCCACAAGTACAAGTATGACAACAAACCAGACCTGAAGGCACACGCAGCCATAACCCGGCAGACGTCTGCCGAAGGCATGGTGCTACTGAAGAATGACGGCAACGTATTGCCCATAAGGAATCTCAGGACGGTCGCCCTGTTCGGGGTAAACAGTTATGACTTTATGAGCGGAGGACTCGGTTCAGGCTGCGTCAATGTTCCATACGTAGTAGACATGGTGCAGGGACTAAAGAACATAGGTGTAGGTACGACGGCATCGCTGACCGACATATACGATAAGTACGTGCCCTTCGCAAAGGCGAAGCTGATGACAGACAAGAACCCAGAGATGTGGTTCCTCAATCAAGGCCAACCGAAGCTGGACGAGATCGAGATCACCGACAGACTGATAGAGCACGAGCTGCCAAGTGCCGACGCGGCAATAATAACCATCGGCAGACAGGCTGGCGAGGGTATGGACAGGGATATAAGCGACTTCAACCTATCGGACAAGGAACGCGATATGCTATACCGTGTCAGCGATATATTCCATGCGGCAGGGAAGCCAGTGATAGTTGTCATCAACAGCGGGTCGTCAATTGAAACAGCAAGCTGGCGCGACCGTGTTGACGCGATACTCGTGGCATGGCAGCCAGGAGAAGAGGGTGGCAACAGTGTGGCAGATGTGCTTACAGGCAAGGTATGTCCGAGCGGACATCTAACAGCCACATGGCCTATATCCATCGGAAATGATCCTTCGACATACAACTTCCCACGCAAGCCCGACTACTACAATCTGACTGACAAGTTCGACAACCGTATGCTCAAAGGTGTCAACTACAGCAAGCATGAGGAAGACATATATGTCGGATACCGCTACTACGACACGTTCAACCGCAAGGTGGCATATCCTTTCGGATACGGATTGAGCTATACGTCGTTTGAGTTCAGCAAGCTTACTGCCAAGCAGGAGAACAACGAGATAGTTGTGTCCGTAGCCGTCAAGAATACTGGCAAAGTGGCTGGCAAGCAGGTCGCGCAGATATACGTAAGCGCACCCAAAGGCACGCTCGAAAAACCGACAAAGGAATTGAAGGCGTTTGCGAAGACTGAAACCCTGAATCCTGGACAGAGCCAGACACTCAAGATGACCATTCCTATACGCGACCTTGCATCGTTCGACGAAGCCAACAGCCAATGGATTGTCGAACAAGGCACATACTCCTTCTTCGTGGGTGACAATGTAGAGGACATGGTCTTGGGAACGACTATAAAGATCAATGGCATAACGGAAAGAGTACACAACGTAATGCCATTGAAAGACAATTTGAACCTACTGCGTCAATAAGCAGGACAAATCCCTAATCAGTGTCTTTTCCGGTAACGACTCGGGCTAACCCCGACGTGGCTCTTGAAGAATTTACCGAAAAAACTCTGATTGGGGAAATTCATTTCCTTGGTAATCTTATTCATGGGCCAAGCAGTATTCTTAAGCATAATACATATTTCAATCAATACATAGCGGTCTATCCATTCGTTGGGTGTGCGCTGGCTTACAGCCCTTGATATTCCAGCAAGATATTTAGGCGTTATGCCCAGCTGCTTGGCATACCAGCTGACACGCCGTTCCTTTTTGCAATTTTCCTCTACCAGACCTATAAATTTGGCAAATATATTTTCAGTATGTACAGAAGCCGTACTTTCTGTCTGCTGTGACAGGTATATGACATTGCTCATGTCGTAGATGAGCGCCATGAGCAACGAGGACACAAGTTCACGGCGGAAGTGGTGAGCGGTATCCGTAAGCTTTTGACGGATAAGCATAAGGTAGCCAAGGAACGTCCTCTCCTGCTCTTCATTCAAATGAAACACAGGATGCTGGCGCGAGAAAAGGAACAGCGAGGACAATTCATGCACGTCGCCCATGATGTCACTGAAGAAATTACGTGACATCATCATGGCAATGCCCTGGCAGTATCCGTTTACCTCATAGTCGGCAGCCACCTGACCATCATTGACAATGATTACATCGCCACGTCCAACCTTGCGCTTATGCGTGTCAACGGTATACTGTGCTTCGCCACCAGTACAGAGTGCTACGAACAAGCACTGCATACGTACGGGTTCCAGTGGAAGATTAAAGTCGTCGATATTGTCGAACAGAACGAAGTCGTCACCTATATAGTTCGCATTGGGGCAATCTTTCTTTGCTTGCGGTATACTGACTTCTGGCATTGATATTATATCCATATCTACTAATATTTCACGGTTAAAATTCAATTTTGCGATTATTCGGACTTGTAACAGAACTGGTAGAGTCCGTTGTTGCCTTTCTTTAGTCTGACTTTTATGACGGTATCATTCACCTTGAGAGTCGTCTCCCGCTTTCTCGTGCTATAAAGGGTGCACTCTTTGACCTTGCCATTACACCATGACATCTCTACCGTTATGTCGCCACGCGCACGAAGCCCTGTGACGGAACCATCGCTCCATGCATCTGGTAATGCGGGAAGGAGGGTTATAGACGTAGCGGTACTTTGTAGGAGCATCTCGCACACGCCTGCCGTTCCTCCGAAATTGCCATCTATCTGGAACGGGGGATGGGCATCAAATAGGTTTGGGTATGTTCCGCCTCGATGAACGGCATCAAGACCATTATAATCCTGTGGTGACACATAACGTAGAAGATTGCGGTACATACGGTAAGCATGATTACCATCGCCGAGGCGCGCCCACAGGTTTATACGCCAACCCGTGCTCCAGCCTGTGCTCTCATCTCCCTTTATCTCAAGCGACCTGCGTGCAGCAGGGTATAGACTGCGTGGAAACCTGTTGCCTGGATACAATCCTATCAGATGACTTTGATGCCGATGGTGGAAGTCCTTGTCGTCCCAGTCGTAATACCACTCGTTTATATCACCCATATGCCCGACAGTATATGGATGAAGGCTGTCGAGTTGTGATTGGAGAAGACCTGCAAGGGCTTTGTCGCCGAGAATACGTGCGGCGGAAATGGTGTTGGCAAACAGCTCGCGTATTATCGCAAGATCGGCAGTGCCACCATAGCAGGTAGAACCTGTATATCCCTCGTCTGTGACGTACTGCGCTTCAGGACTCGTACTGGGCGCGGTTATCAATTCTTTGGGATTCCTAGGGTTTACGACAAGCCAGCGCGAACAGAATTCTGCCGCGCCTTTCATCGCAGGATAAGCCACGGAACGAAGATAGTCTTTATCAAGCGAGAACAGATAATGTTCCCACAGAGTGTTTACAATCCATGCACCACCCATATTCCAGTTGCTCCATTTCGGTGACTGGACGCCACCGCCTACAGGAGCTGTCTTTGCCCAAATATCGCTATTATGCCCGCAACACCAGCCGCTGGTTATTCCATAGAAGTTCTTGGCAGTATAGCCACCATTAACCGACAAGGCTTCGATGAATTCAACAAGGGGCATCGTCATCTCTGGAAGATTCGCAACTTCAGCATGCCAATAATTCTCCTCTAGGTTAATGTTCATTGTATAATCGCCATGCCACGGCGACCACAGATAAGGAGTCCACAGACCTTGTAGGTTTGCCGGAACGCCGGGACAACGCGAACACGAGACAAGCAGATAACGTCCATATTGGAAATATAATGTTTCAAGAGCCGCATCGTAAGGATTGTATTCCTGCAAAGAAACGTCTTTAGCTTCTGTACGCGCTGTATACGTCCGCAACAATTGGTCTGTCGGAACATCAGCAGGAATCATGCCATTGCCAAGTGTAAGATCAACTCGTTTGAAAAGCCTTTGATAGTCCTGCACATGACGGTTACGAACAGCGTCATAAGTGACATTCTGCGTATGCCAAGCCTCATCAACAGCCTTGCTTATATATAATGCATCTTTGTCATCTGGAGGTAGAAGCGCGCCACGAAAGCTCGTTGAGTTAACTACGTAAATTGTAGCGACATCAACGTCCCTAAGCGTCAACGTGCTGTCGGAAGCCGACACCGTACCGCCTTCATTAATGACCCGCAGGATTGTACAAGCATGTATAGACTTACCAGCATCACCAACGGCGTGCCCAATCATAGTCAATTGCCTGTCGCTGGCACGTACGTCATGTGGTACTTGCGCAGTGAGCATGATGCGTGAGTTAATGCAACCACGTTTACTTGCTGACAGCTTGATAGCAATAAGGCTGTCTGGATAACTCGCAAAGTACTCTCTGTGGTAATCCACTCCTCCTTGTATATAACTTATTTTCACAAGACTGCTATCCAAGTCGAGTTCACGGCGATAAGCAGTAACCGCTCCGATGTTTTCGTTGATGATATTAAGAGTACCTAACGGCTGGTAATCAGAGCATTCCGCACCCTGTACATAATGCTGTAACGAGTCTGCCAGCTCGTAGTCTTCGTTGAAAAGGGCTTTGCGTATAGGGGCTATCCATTTCGACTTGCCCTGTCCCTCGGCGTGACTAACCGGCTGCCCAGTCCAATAGGTTATATCATTAAGATATACCGTATCGTTGACGGTAGAACCAAACACCAGAGCACCAAGCTTGCCATTGCCTATCGGCAGGCTCTCTTCAAAGTACTTGGCAGGTCTATCATACCATAAACGCAATGGACGCTGTGCCATAGCAACTATTTCAAACATTATTAATGCTATAACAAGGGGCGTTTTCTTCATCACAGATACTAAAACTTATTAATACAGAATGAGATTGGTATAAAAAAAGGGCAATCATACATTGATTGCCCCTTTCTGTATAATTGTAATTTATGCGTCGATATTTGCATAGGTGGCGTTCTGCTCGATGAATTCACGACGTGGTTCTACATCGTCGCCCATAAGCATGGAGAAGACCTCGTCAGCCTCCGCTGCATTATCTATTGTAACTTGCTTGAGAAGTCTTGTCTTAGGATCCATTGTCGTTTCCCAAAGCTGTTCCGGGTTCATCTCTCCAAGACCTTTGTAACGCTGGGTATGGATAGTCTTGCCGTCCTCTACACCACCGCCGTACTTGTCAAGAAACGCCTGACGCTGCTGGTCGGTATAGCAATACTCGCTAATCTTCTTATAAGTACATTTGTAAAGTGGCGGAGTGGCTATGTAAAGATGTCCTTCCTCTATTACTTTCGGCATATAACGATAGAACAATGTCATGATAAGGGTGTCGATGTGTGAACCATCGACATCGGCATCGGTCATGATTATAATCTTGTCGTAGCGAAGTTTCTCGGTATTAGCCTCGAAAGAATCTTTGTCATCGACACCGAAACGTACGCCAATAGACTGAATGATGTTCATAACCGATTCTGCTTCAAACACACGATGACGCTGAACCTTCTCAACATTCAATATCTTACCACGAAGCGGAAGTATAGCCTGTGTGTAACGGTCACGTCCCTGCTTGGCTGAACCACCTGCGGAATCACCCTCGACAAGGAATATCTCACACTGCTTTGGATCTTTGTTTGAACAGTCTGCAAGTTTGCCAGGCAGTCCTCCGCCACTCATCACGTTCTTACGCTGTACGCTTTCTCGTGCCTTGCGTGCCGCAATACGTGCAGTAGCTGCAAGAATGACCTTGTTGCAAATCATCTTTGCCTCGTTCGGATGCTCTTCCAGATAATCAGAAAGAGCCTCACCTACAGCCTGCTGTACCGCGCCAGCGACCTCGCTGTTACCAAGCTTTGTCTTTGTCTGACCCTCGAACTGTGGTTCTGCGACCTTTATAGAAATAACCGCGGTCAATCCCTCACGGAAGTCCTCACCGCTAATCTCTATTTTGGTCTTTTCTATCTGTTTGGATATTTGCGGATCGTTGTCAGCATAAGCCTTGAGCGTACGCGTAAGCGCGATACGGAATCCCGTAACATGAGTACCTCCCTCTATCGTATTGATATTATTTACATAAGAATGGAGATTCTCATTGTAATCGGTATTGTACATTATAGCGACCTCGATAGGCACGCCTTGCTTTTCGGTCTTAAGATATATCACATCATCGAAAAGATGCGTGCGATGCCGGTCAATATAGCGGACAAATTCCTTCAATCCGTCTTTGGCATGAAACACCTCTGTACGCGTCTTGCCTGTTTCCGGGTCGGGGCGCAAATCTGTAAGGGTAATCTTTATGCCTGCATTCAAATAAGCGAGCTCGCGCATACGACGAGCCACAATATCCCACTTGAATGTTGTGGTAGTGAATATTGTAGGATCTGGCCAGAACTGCTGGCGCGTGCCCGTACGGTCGGTAGAGCCAACGACCTTTACCGGATAAAGAGGTTTGCCTTTTTCGTATTCCTGCTGATAAATATTCCCATCACGGAACACTTGCGACATCATGTGAGAGGACAAAGCATTGACGCAGCTAACGCCCACGCCATGAAGACCGCCACTGACCTTATAAGAGCCTTTGTCAAACTTACCTCCTGCATGCAATACGGTCATTACGACCTCAAGTGCGCTCTTATGCAGTTTCTTATGTTCGTCAACGGGAATACCACGACCATCATCTTCCACAGTACACGAACCGTCCGTACCTATCGTGACCTCAATATTGCGGCAAAAGCCAGCCATAGCCTCGTCGATGGAGTTGTCAACGGTTTCGTTAATCAAATGATGCAAGCCTTTCTCGCTTATATCACCAATATACATGGCAGGACGCTTGCGTACTGCCTCCAAGCCTTCAAGAACCTGTATATTTTTGGCTGAATAATTCTCCTCAGCCGCCTTATCTACTGCCATTATTTTATTTTTCAGTTAATTGTTGCAAAGATACGAAAAATAGTTGATTTACAGAAACAATGCGCAACTTAAAAATGCTTAATGCCCAAGCAGCGTCAATCCTGCAAATAAGGCTATCCTGTATAGGGAAAGACAAAGGTCGCCTTCCTAAAAATAGGAAAGCGACCTTGATTATTTTTTTGCTATGACTTCGATCTGTTTTGGAATACTTATCCCAAAGCAGCGATATGACGACTGAGACTCGACTTCAAATTGGCAGCCTTGTTCTTATGAATGATATTGGTTTTAGCCAATTTATCGAGCATTTTCTGCACTAAAGGATACTGCTTCACAGCCTCATCCTTGTCGGTCAGTGCACGAAGCTTGCGCACTGCATTACGCATGGTCTTTGCATAATATTTATTATGCAGAGCCTTCTTCTTGTCCTGGCGGATTCTCTTGATGTTTGATTTGTGATTTGCCATCTCTATCGTTTATTTTTTAAATTTCATTCATATCCGGCTTCCGCAACCGGCAAGTAGTCCCTAGCAGAATCGAACTGCTCTTTAGAGAATGAAAATCTCTCGTCCTAACCGATAGACGAAGGGACCGACGCTTTATTAGCGGGTGCAAAGGTAGAGTTTTTCTACCAACCAACCAAATTTTAGCGAATAAATTTTCGTAAAACACTGTAAATTTGTACTTTTGCAGTATATGGAAATAAAGACCGAGGCTATTGTATTGCGTTCGATAAAATACGGCGAACAGTCGTTAATCATCGACATGTTGACGCAAGAGCAAGGCAGGGTTTCATTTATTGTACGAATACCAAAGACACGGAAGGGAAGGCTAAAGAAGCAATTGTTCCAACCTCTGACGCTTCTGTCTATTGTATTTGATTGCCGACAGCAACAGTCCTTGCAACATATACGGGATATAAACCTATCCGAGCCATACGTATCTCTTACCGCAGAGCCTGCAAAGGTCACCGTCGCCATGTTTCTGGCAGAGTTTTTAACTTACGCGACACGCGACACTCAAAAGGACATACCGCTGTTTGGATATATTAAAACAAGTCTCCAGTGGCTTGACAGTGCCACCAAAGACTTCTCAAACTTCCATATTGTCTTCATGCTGCGTCTAAGCAGCTTTATTGGTTTCCGTCCAAATCTCGAGAGTTATACAGACAACAGTATGTTCGACTTGCGCGAAGGGCGTTTTACGACACTTACGCCATTACACAATGATTATCTTAAGCCTGCCGAAGCAAGAATCATGCTGCAATTATTCCGCATGGATTACGCCAATATGCGGTTCTTCCGCATGAGCCGCTTGCAACGGAACAGGCTGACAGATATCATACTTCATTATTACCGCCTACATATACCGGCAATGCCAGAATTACATTGCATTGGCATTCTGCATTCTATATTTGTATAAGCAACAGCACCACTTAGACGGTTGGAATACCGTCATGCCAATAGCGAGCGTACGATTTTAGATATGGTTCCGCCGTCAGCCTGTCCTGCCATTTGCTTGCTGGCTATTCCCATAACCTTCCCCATATCCTTCATTGACGAAGCGCCTGTATCTGTGATTATCCCCTTTACCTTGGCGGTTATTTCTTCTTCAGTCAGAGGTTTGGGCAAATACTCTTCTATAACTTTCACCTGCGCGAGTTCATCGTCAGCAAGTTGCTGACGCCCTGCCTGAATATACGTATCGGCACTCTCACGACCTTGCTTTGCCAGTTTTTGCAATATTTTCAAAGCCTGTGAATCTGCCAGCTCACCATCAGTGCCTGGAGCCGTCTTAGCTTCAAGAAATACCTTTTTGATATTCCTAAGTGTCTCCAGACGCACCTTGTCGCGTGCTTTCATTGCCACAGGAATATCCTTGTTTACTTGTTCAAAAAGCGACATGTTATTTTGCTAATTAAAGGTTATATTACAAATAATGCTCGAGCCAGTCAATAATGGCTATCATTCATCTACGAAGTTAATAACGCCTTGCACAGGATCTGTACGTGATTTTTTGTCATCACCTTCGGCATTGGCGCCACTGCCTGTATTCTTTATATCCTTAAGCATCTGCTTAGTACGCTTATATGTCGGGGTATTCTCAACGGCAAGAATGACATCATCATTGTCAAGATCGTCTGAAGAGAATATATATATATGAGGACGGCGTTTATACTGTGTATTCTCGCTGTTCTTATAGTAACGCTCACGACGGTCACGCTTGTCAGCCTTCTTCTCTTCCTCCTCACGTATACGGTTGATTTCCTCCTGACTCTGCCGTTTGAGATGCGAGCCCATACCGTCAACATTCTGTATGCCGAATCCTGTCGCAAGTATTGTAACCTTGACCTTCTTCCCGAGTTCCGGGTCAAGGGCCAAACCCCACTTCAACTCAAACTCATTTCCAAACCGGCTCATGAAATCATTGACATCATTCATTTCTTCCATGGTCAGACCAGCATTCTCGCCCTTGTCACTGCTGAAATTGATAGAAAGAAGTATTTTCTTAGAATTATATATGTCGTTGTCATTGAGCAACGGCGAATTCAAAGCATCTTCTATTGCCTGCCTGACGCGTCCCTCGCCTTCTCCATAGCCTGTTGACATAATGGCGACACCGCCATCTTTTAGTACCGTCTTCACGTCGTTGAAGTCAAGGTTTATCAATCCGTGAACAGTTATTATCTCCGCAATGCTCTTAGCCGCCACACTCAATGTGTCATCAGCCTTACCAAAAGCCTCAAGCACTGGCATGTCTCCGTATATCTCACGCAACCGCTCATTATTTATGACGAGAAGCGCGTCAACATGCTTTGCCATTTGCTCGACGCCATCAAGTGCCTGGTCGATTTTCTTGTCGCCCTCAAAACGGAATGGAATTGTAACTATTCCCACAGTGAGAATCCCCATATCCTTGCTTACACGCGCTATAACTGGAGCTGCGCCGGTGCCGGTGCCTCCTCCCATTCCAGCAGTAATGAATGCCATCTTCGTACCGTCGGAAAGCATACTCTTTATTTCATCGAGCGTCTCCTCGGCAGCCTGCCGCGCGCGTTCCGGCTTGTTACCTGCTCCAAGTCCCTCCTTGCCAAGTTGCAAGTGCACTGGAACAGGACTGTCATTAAGGGCCTGCGCATCGGTATTGCACAATACGAAGCTGACATCGTGAATTCCCTCACGATACATATGGTTTACAGCATTACCGCCGCCGCCACCGACCCCGATAACCTTTATAATGCTCTCATTTTTCTCCGGCATTCCGAAGTCGAGTATCTCCTTATTCTTTATATCATCAGCCATAGCTCGCTGTTCTTTGGTTTCTATTGTAATATATATTAATCAACACTACTCGTCATCTGGTTCTGCAAAGACCTTGGTGAAAAATGACTTCATTCCACGTCCAAGCTTATTCAGCGGACTGTTGCGCTTACGTTCGGCTTCTTCCTGACGCTTGCGTTCTTCTTCCTCCTCACGCCTGCGACGTTCTTCTTCCTCGCGCTTACGCTGCTCCTCCTCTTCCTTTCTCTTCTTTTCCGCCGCAGTCAGCACGACGCCCTTGCCAAGTTCATCTGCACTACGGGGGACTTTGTGCACTTCAGCCGTTGTCATTCCCTGGCGTTTACCAGAGTCAAAGAGGTCGTTGCCTGATTCCAAATCTCCGCCAACACAGTTCATGTCACCTTTAGCAAGCAATCCAAGTACCGTATTCATACTCCCGTCCTTGGCATTTACAACCTGGCTGCTTGAAGAAACCGTTTGAGTGACGAACTTGGCTACGCGTATCTTCTCCATATGTGTGTGGTTTTGGAACGCGCGTTTGATGTTTGGCATATTTGATCCACCACCTGTCAACACGATACCGCCAAGCAGTTTGTCCGTATACTCCGAAGGAACTTGATACCAAGCATTCTCTATAATCTCGTCAAGACGGCTTTCAACTATTTCCACGAAACGTCGGCTGTCCACACTACGGTCTTCATCAATGGGATATTTCAGTTCGTTATTGATTTCCGTATTGTCTGTGTAGGCATTGCCATATTTCAATTTCATCTTTTCCGCATCAGTATCCTCCATTTGCAAAGAGGCAATATCATGCGTTATACTATTACCGCCAAGAGGTATCACTGCAAGATGACGGAGTATGTTCTTATAATAGACGGATACCGTTGTCGTGTCTGCGCCCAAGTCGACCAACACGCACCCGCCACGTCGTTCTGCCTCGGTAAGCACACTGTCTGCAAGAGCCAATGGAGCGAGATACAGCTCCGCAATTGTGATGCCAGCCTTGTCAAAACAGTTGTTAAGGTCATCATAAAACGACTTACGCCACAGTATGTTCAGGAAGTTGCCTTCCAAACGATTTGCCTTTATGCCAACCGGATCTGTCTGATATGCGTTGTCAACCTTGTATTCTTGTGTGGCGGCATCAAGGATTTCCTGGTCTGGATAACTCATATTGCGGTTTGCGTCCATGAGCTCGTTTATCATCTCGCTGGTAATAATCGTCTCCTCTGGAAATTCCTTCACTATGACATTGCGTACGCTACGTATCGACTGCCCGCCAACACCAACGTAGACTTGCGTTATCTCGTGCCGGAGTTGGGCTTTAAGCTTGTTTATTATATCAGTTATACACTGTCCCGTCTTGCCTATATTATAGACCACCCCCTTGCGGATACATTGTGTGGAATCCTCTGTAACAACTGCGAGAACCGTTATGCTGCCGTCGAGGTTCTTCCTACCTGCGATGCCCCTGATGTTCGATGAGCCCAATTCAATGGCTACTATAGTCTCGTTTGCCATATGATGTCGTATATGATGTGTGTATATATTAATTATGTATAAGCAAATCGCTTTAAGTTCATTCCGTTAATCCGTGAAGCGAATCGTTGTCGTCCTGTTTCTTCGCATCTTCTGTCGTGTCGGTGCCTTTGTTCCCTTGCTGTTCTTCAACAGCTTCGTCCTTGGCATGCTTCCGACATACAATTTGGTTGTCGAGTTCAACGTCTATATAAGAATACTTGTTCCACCCCACTTTGCAAAGTCCGTACTTGTAGAATTTAAACAGCCTGTCGAGCTTGTTGTTCACATATTCTGTTACGAGCTTGTCAATCTGCCCCTTATAAACTCCGGTTGGAAGTACACCTATATATATAATATGATTCCCGACACGTGGCACCAACTCTACTCCCCGGCAAGGAAGTATGTTTATCTGCTCTATCTGGTTCTTCCAAAACTCGCTTGCCATTATAGCACGAGCCATTGGCGTTATATAATAGCGGGCGTAGCTATTGTTGAAATCTCCTGTAGCTATTATCAAATCGCTCGTATACTTTGAGTTGGGCATTATTCCGCCATGATCGTCAAGATAATAATCGCCACCATGGTCGTTCATGACACGTATTAACGGCGTACGCTGTGTAATCGTAATGCACACATGCCCGTTCTCCGTCTTGTAACATTCGGCACTCTTTACAAACGGAATCCCCACGCCATTGCCCTTCGGTGCCATTGCCTCTTCAAGACTGCGCGGATTTATCTCGCTCATACGCTTGCCCAAAGGGTAAAGGTTCTTTTCCTTTAGCAACAACTTGATTTCGCCTGCGCTTAAGAAGCCCGCGTCACTGGAATCAGCAATACATATTTCGACCTTTGAGCAGACCATGTCATTGACCTTTGGCTTGTTAAACGACGTTATAGCAAGGAAGAGGTAGCATACAAGAACTGCGTCCAGTACTCCGATAACAATATGTTTTACCCTGTGTCTCACGTATATTGTGCCGATTTTTATTCTTTCCCTTTAATGATTTTCGTGATCGAAGGAACGAGGTCGTCGAGATTACCAGCACCCAGTATCTCAAGTACGTCAAAATCACGACTCGCCACATAATCAAGCACATCGTCCTTCTTTATCATCGCCTTGTCTACTCCTGGCTTTATGTTGTCATAAATTAGTTTGCTTGTAACTCCAGGTATCGGTTCCTCGCGTGCTGGATATATTTCAGTCAGTACCACTTCGTCGAAATTGCTCAATGCTGCCGCGAACTCCTTGTAGAAATCGCGTGTACGACTGTACAAGTGCGGCTGGAACATAACCGTTATCTTACGGCTTGGATATATCTCACGCAAGCTCTTCGCACTCTGCAGTATTTCCTTCGGGTGATGCCCATAGTCAGAAAGGAGTACATGATGCTTGTCACGTATCTTGAAATCGAACCTGCGGTCTACACCCTCATAAGTCTTCATTCCGTTACGAAGCTCATCGGCAGTACAGCCATTAAGTTGCGCAAGTGCCATTGCTGCCACACCATTCTCGATATTGATAGGTACAGGCTGGCCAAGTTCTATATCCGCAACATTTTCAACAGGTGACACGAGGTCAAATACTATATTTCCGTCATCGATCCGTATGTTTGCGGCATGAAAGTCTCCACCATCACGACTGTAAGTGTAGGTACGCACGCCTTCTTGCACATTCGGCTGCATTTCCAAGTCTGTATGTATTATAAGAGCACCACCTGGTTGTATTAGTTCCGAATAATGGCGGAAGCTCTCAAGATATGCTTCTTTGGTACCATATATGTCGAGGTGGTCTGGATCTGTTGCAGTTATAACGCTCATCCACGGACGCAGCCAATGGAAACTGCGGTCGAACTCATCTGCCTCTATCACTACATAGTCGCTCTTATCCGATAGTATGTAGTTGGTTCCGTAGTTCTTCGAAATACCTCCAAGGAACGCATTGCAGTCCAAATGGCTCTGGTGCATTATATGCGCGCACATTGTCGAAGTGGTCGTCTTGCCATGCGTACCAGCCACACATAAGCCTTTATGAGCGCGGGTAAGTATGCCCAACACCTGCGCGCGCTTCTGTACCTCAAAGCCATTATCCCGAAAATAGTTCAGCTCTTTATGGTCTTTCGGTATTGCCGGCGTATACACCACAAGCGTAGAATCTTTCTCCCTACAAGCATTCGGAATCTGCTCCGGATCATCTTTGTAATGCAGAATCATGCCTTCACGCTCCAGTGTTTGGGTGAGTGCTGTTGTGGTCTTGTCATAGCCTGCCACTATAAACCCCTTATGTATGAAATAGCGGGCAATGGCACTCATGCCTATTCCCCCCGCCCCTATGAAGTATACTGACTTTATATCTTTCAGTTCCATTTTCTGTAATCTTTAATTCTTCACCAACTTTAAAACTTCGTCGGCGATAGTATCTGCTGCATTCTTAAGCCCCATACCCTTGACATTGTCGCTCAACGTCTTCAGTTCGTCATCGTTGCCTACTGTCTTTATTGCAAGTTCAAGAAGTTGGTCGGGGGCATCTGCATCTTCTACATACAGTGCGGCATGGCGGTTTACCAGTGCCATGGCGTTCTTACGCTGATGGTCTTCTGCCACATTCGGACTTGGCACGAGGATAACAGGTTTCCCTATCAACTGGAACTCGCTTATAGAACTTGCACCAGCCCGGCTGATAACCAAATCGGCAGCCTTATACGCCGCACCCATATCGCTTACAAAATCAAGAATCTTCAGGTTCGGTAGTTCCCGTCCCTTCATGAACTCCATGATTTTAGCATTGTAATATTTGCCTGTCTGCCATATAAACTGCACGCCACTGTCCTTTACAAGGTCAAGATGACGCTGTACGCTTTCATTCATTGTGCGTGCCCCAAGGCTACCGCCAACGATAAGGATTGTCTTCTTATCTGGTTCAAGTCCGAAGCTTTTACGTGCGTCTTCTTTCGTCATGGCGGAATCCAGAACATTCTGCCGGACAGGATTGCCGGTCATGATAATCTTGTCTTTAGGGAAGAAGCGTTCCATACCCTCGTATGCGACACATATCTTCTGCACTCTTCGTGCCAAGAGTTTGTTTGTTAAACCAGCATAAGAATTCTGCTCCTGTATCAAGCACGGAATGTGCATCTTTGCACATTTGTACAACGTGGCGCCACTTGCATAACCGCCAACTCCGACAGCCACCATGGGTTTAAAGTCCTTTATAATTCGGCGTGCCAAGCACAAGCTCTTCACCAAGTCCCAAACGACTTGTATGTTCTTGAGCATGTGCGTACGGTTGAATCCTTTAATTGGAAGCCCTTTAATTTCATATCCGGCAGCAGGCACGCGCTGCATCTCCATACGTCCTTCAGCTCCTACAAACAGGATTCTCGCATTTGGATTTTTTGCCTTTATCGCATTAGCAATGGAAACAGCTGGAAAGATGTGTCCGCCGGTTCCACCACCGCTAATGATTACTCTTAACTCTTTGTCCATCCCGGTCTGTTTATTTAACGGCAAAGATAATAATATTTTCGCTTTTAAGGTAATTTTACGTCTAATTTAAATATTATCAACACTTCACGCAACTTTGGCTGCCACAGCCAGCTTTTTGTCCTGCGACAGAGGTTTGCGCTTTGCTGAACGACTGACACTAAGTATCGCTCCCATGTACATACAATTTATGATACTCGACGTACCGCCCTTGCTTATCAATGGCAGAGGCTGCCCCGTCACAGGCACGAGACCTACAGCCACCAGCATGTTTGCCAATGCTTGCGTAACAAGAAGCAAGGCGAGTCCCATGATAAGGAACGCTGGAAAAGCATTCTCGCATTTTCGTGCTATTCTACCTGCGCGGAAAAGCAGTATTAGATAAAGCAACGCTACTCCGGCAGCTCCCCAAATACCCATTTCTTCAATTATAATCGCATAGATAAAGTCCGAGAATGCCTGTGAAAGGAAATCCCGTTCCTCAGAGTTGCCCGGTCCTTTGCCTACTATATTCGACGATGCGATAGCTATATTGGCGTGAGCCACCTGTGCGTCTTTGTCAAGGTCGTAATCTTGCGGCTTAACATTCTTGTTATCGAAGAAATCCTCCATGCGGGCTTTCCATGTGTCTGCACGGTGGAATATCTTTGCCACTGGTCCGGGCTTTTCTTTCTTTGCCCCAGCAGTCTGTTCTGTAAGATTATCCTTTGTGTCTGCCGTCTTAGCCTTATCCGCGTCACCCATAAGGATAATGGCAAGCAGTCCCGTTACGACCACTGCGCCAATAACAGAAAGCAACTTTATCATCTGCCGCCGTGGCACTTGACCTATGAACATCATCATTATAACGACACAGAATGTCAACACCGCAGTAGACAGGTTTTCAAGACCTACTGGCACTAAGAGGAACCCACAGATAATCATTATATACTTAAACGCCTTCTTATCCGCTCCGTTAGGCGTTTGCATGGCACTTAATATCTGGGCTACCGCAAGCACCACGGTGCCCTTGGCTATCTCTGACGGTTGAAACTGTATTCCGAGAAAAGAAATCCAACGGCTTGCGCCATTAGTAGAATGTCCCGCCACAAGCACCCACATAAGGGTTATGAACGAAAACGCCATGAGCACAGGAGTTGCAAGCTTGAAATACTTACACTGGACATTCAGCACACATATCATTACGAACGTTCCCACCGCCAGTATCGTCGCATGATATATGATAGGACCGAAATAGTTTCCGCTCTTGTATGACAGCGAGCTTGAAGCGGAATATACTTCTACAATGCTAATCATACAAAGGAAGAAGAACACCATCCAGATGACCTTGTCCCCTTTGAAAACATTTCCCAGTGTCTTGTTACTCATAGCCTTCTTTTTTATTGCAAATTAAAGCGCGCGTACGCAAGCCTTGAATTGCTCTCCGCGATCTTCCATATTCTTAAACAGGTCAAAACTTGCGCAACACGGACTCAACAACACGGTATCACCAGGCTCCGCAAGTTCGTAGCAGGCTTTGACACAGTCCTTCATATTGTTGGTGTCACGCACAGGAAGTCCGAACTTATCGAAGTTATCATGCAGCTTCTTGTTGTCTGCTCCGAGATATACGACAGCCTTGCACTTTTGTTTCACCAAGTCATATATATGAGAATAATCATTGCCTTTGTCCTTACCGCCAAGTATTAGTATAGTCGGTGTCTTCATACTTTCCAACGCATACCAACATGCGTCCACATTCGTAGCTTTGGAATCGTTGATGTATTGAACGCCACCCACCTTGCATACCTTTTCAAGGCGGTGCTCCACACCGGGGAAATCACCAAGGCTCTTGCGAATGCTATCCTTGCGAATACCTGCTATATTTGAAGCCAGACCTGCCGCAAGGCTGTTGTACAGGTTATGCTTGCCAGTAAGGCTCAAATCCTCTTGCTCCATATTGAACGGAGTCGGCTTTTCTATCTTGTACTGCCCAGCCTCGATATATGCTATGCTCCCCGCCTCTTTCAATTCCGAGAATGGGTAGGCTGTCGCGTGTATGTCGAACTTTTCCAGTTCCTTCCTTATCACAGGGTCGTCATTCCAATATATGAACGCGTCGTCAGCAGTCTGGTTCTGCGTTATGCGCATCTTCGCGTCCGCATAGTTCTCAAACTTGAAATCATAACGGTCAAGATGATCTGGCGTTATGTTCAACAGAATTGCTATATTGGCACGGAAGTCATACATATTGTCAAGCTGGAACGAGCTAAGTTCTATGACGTAATAGTCGTGCGGTGTCTCTGCCACCTGCAATGCAAGACTGCGTCCTATGTTTCCCGCCAGCCCAACATCATATCCGGCACTCTTGAATATGTGGTAAATAAGGCTTGTCGTAGTCGTCTTGCCATTACTGCCCGTGATACAGATCATCTTTGAGTCAGTGTAGCGTCCGGCAAACTCAATCTCGCTGATGATATGCGTGCCTTGTTCCATGAGTTTTTGAATCATCGGAGCCTCCTTGGGTATCCCCGGACTCTTGACTACTTCGTCGGCATTGAGTATCTTGGCTTCCGTATGATGACCTTCCTCCCATTCTATATTATGACTGTCAAGAAGTTCCTTGTACTTGTCCTTGATGGAAGAAGTGTCAGAAACAAACACGTCGAACCCTTCTTTCTTTGCAAGCACGGCTGCACCTGCGCCGCTCTCGCCTGCTCCTAAAACTACAATCCTACTCATATCTTCTCTACCTTATCTTCAATGTTATAATCGTCAGTGCCGCAAGTATAATGGATATAATCCAAAAGCGCACCGTTATCTTGCTTTCGTGGATAGCTGTGTGCGGCACCTTTATCACATACTTGCATTCCGGGTCAAGCTGGCTGTCAAGCGTGCGAAAGTTGTCATGGATAGGCGTACGCTTGAATATACGCTGCTTCACGCCATGACGTTTTCCTATCTTGTAGTACCACACCTGGAATATGACGCTCAAGCTCTCAACGAAGAATATGCCACACAGTATCGGCAACAACAGCTCCTTGTGTATTATGATTGCGCCCACTGCTATTATTCCGCCGATAGTGAGGCTTCCGGTATCTCCCATGAACACTTGGGCAGGGTAGGCATTATACCACAAGAAACCTATCAACGCTCCGATAAACGCCATAAAGAACACCACAAGCTCTTCCGAGCCAGGAATATACATTATGTTAAGGTAGGCTGCATACTGCACATGGCTGCTGACGTATGCCAGTATTCCCAACGCTACGCCTATTATGGCAGAGTTGCCGGCACACATACCGTCCATACCGTCATTGAGGTTTGCGCCATTGGAAACTGCCGTCACCACGAAGATTGTCATTATCACAAACAATATCCAGCCTGCGGCAGTCTTGTACTTGCCACAGAAGCCCATAATGCTCGAATAGTCGAGATTGTGGTTCTTTACAAATGGTATTGTGGTCTTCAGGGTTTTCTGCGCTACCTTGTCATGTTTGACGACTACCTCCTGACCGTTTTTCTGCTGAACTTCAAGGTTCATGTTCGCCTTCACGTCTGGCGACGCCCACAGCACCAAGCCTACGATGAAGCCAATGCCTACCTGTCCTACAATCTTGTATTTGCCTTTCAATCCTTCCTTGTCATGGCGGAAAATCTTTATGAAATCGTCCATGCCTCCGAGGAATCCAAGCCATACGGTGGTGACAATCATCAGGATAAGGTATATATTGCGCAACCGCCCCAGCAGAATCACCGGTATCAGCAATGCGACAATGATTATTATACCACCCATTGACGGTACACCTATCTTGTTCACACCGAACGGGTCTATCTTTGCATCGCGCTGAGTCTCAGTTATCTGCTTGCTTTTCAAGAACTTTATAAACTTCTCTCCAAACCAAGCCGAGATGACAAGCGCAAGAACCATGGCAAGTATTCCACGGAACGATATATACCCCCACATATGGGAGCCGCTTATACCAAACTGGTCAAGCCAGCGGAAGATATAATATAACATAACAGTCTATGAGTTGTCAAGTTTATAAGTTTGTCTGCCTCGCTGTTTACTTTATACCGAAGATGTCACGTATAACCTCATGGTCGTCGAAATGGTGCTTTACGCCATTCACCTCCTGGTAGGTCTCATGCCCCTTGCCGGCTACGAGCACCACGTCTCCCTTTTCTGCCATCATACAAGCCGTACGTATAGCCTCCTTGCGGTCTACGATAGTTACGACTTTCTTCTTCTGCGCTGCGTTCAATCCCGCAAGCATATCGTCGATAATGGCTTGTGGTTCCTCATCGCGTGGATTGTCACTTGTCAGTATGACACGGTCGCTTTGCTTTACTGCCTCTTGCGCCATAAGTGGTCGCTTGCCCTTGTCACGATGACCGCCGGCTCCACACACTGTTATTACATGACCGCTGTCTTTCAACACGTCATGAATGGCTTTCAGCACATTCTCCAATGCGTCAGGCGTATGCGCATAATCCACAATGGCGGTAAATCCCTCTGGAGAATGTATCGGTTCCAAGCGTCCGTTCACACTCTTAAGCGTGCTCATAGCGACAAGCACTTCTTCAGGTTCCTTGCCAAGCATCACGGCTGCACCATATACAGCCAACAGGTTGCTGACATTGAAACGCCCTATGAACTGCACCGAGACCTCACGCCCGTCTATATCGAGCAGCATTCCGTCAAAGTGCTCTTCAAGTATCTTCGCGCGGAAGTCTGCCATACGCTCTGTAGAATACGTCTTGACCTTTGCCTTGGTGTTCTGGACCATAATCATGCCGTTCTTGTCGTCGGCATTGGTTATGGCGAAGGCATCTTTGGGAAGGTCGTCAAAGAACATCTTTTTGGCATCGCGGTAGTTCTCGAACGTCTTATGATAGTCGAGATGGTCACGTGTAAGGTTTGTAAATATCCCACCCACATACCGCAAGCCGCCTATACGGTGCTGGTGAATGGCGTGGCTTGAACACTCCATGAACGCATATTCACAACCTGCATCAACCATTCTCGCCAACAGCTCGTTAAGCTCTATCGGGTCTGGCGTGGTATGGTCGGCAGGAACAGCCTCTCCGTCTATATAGTTGCATACCGTAGAAAGCAGCCCGACCTTATGACCGAACTTGCGGAACATATTATATAACAATGTGGCTATCGTGGTCTTTCCATTTGTTCCAGTAACTCCTACAAGCTTCAACTTACGTGACGGGTCACCATAGAACAGAGTAGCCACGGAACCTACGGCTTTCTCCGTTGACTCGACCTGTACGTACGTAACACCGTCTTTCAACTCCTGCGGCACGTCTTCACACAATATCGCCGACGCACCAAGTTCAAGAGCCTTTGGTATGAACTTGTGACCGTCCACTTGCGTACCTTTCATTGCTACGAAGAGATTTCCGGGCTTAACCTTGCGTGAATCTATGTTCACCCCGCTTATCTCTGCCTCTGCGTTGCCTATGACTTGCAGAGGCTTGATGTTTTTGAGCAATTCTGACAGTTTCATAATATATCTTTGTTTTATTGTTTTCTATAATTTGTACAGCCTCAACCAATCATCATAATATCATCACCCCAACTTCAACGTGCACACCATACCTCGACGTATCAATTCTCCAGCACCAATACTCTGTTGCACCACGCATCCACAACCATTAAGCACGACCTTTATACCGCGACTCTCCAACAGATACACTGCATCACGTGCCCCCATACCATGTACGTCAGGCACACGGTTTGATGGCTGCACAGGTTCTTTTCGCAATCCGATACTGGTACGACGGTCTACGGCGATGCCCCATACAGGTTCACCGAACGGAGAATTTCCTCCCCAACCGTCAAACACGTCAAAGCCAAGTGCATTAAGCACGTAGTCGGCAGCACGCAGGTTGCCATTAAGCACCGCCGGCATTAGCGAAGACACGGAATCACGCGCGTCAGCGACCTCGAGTTTAAGGTTCTGTGCCATTATTCCCTCAGCTATATTATGGAACACGACTCCGCTCATACCACCTCCAGAAGCAGGCAATCCGTGCTTCTGTATACACACTATGCAGCTGTAACGTGGCTCGTCAGCAGGGAAATATCCGGCAAAGCTGAGATAATAGTCAGTTCCGCCGCTCTTATATCCCAATGCTCCTTTTGACATTTGCGCCGTACCAGTCTTGCCTGCCACTGGAAACTTGTCTGAACCTGCCTTCTTTCCCAATCCCTGACTGACCACATGCTGGAGTATGGTCTGTATCTCCTTGATTACCGCAGGCTTGGCTATCTGGTTCTTTATAGTGACAACGGGGAAGTCCTTTATCACCTGCCCGTCCTTGACAATTTCTTTCACGAACCTCGGCTGCACCATACAGCCATTGTTGGCAATGGCATTATAGAATGTAAGTATCGATATAGGAGGACATTGTGTTTCATATCCAATACTCATCCACGGCAACGTGGTCTTCGACCAGTTAGTATAGTAGCCGTGACTGTTCCTGTGCGGGAACCTTATCTTTGCCGGAGTATATCCCGGTATTGGTATATGCAGGTCGGCATTGATTCCGAAATCATACAAGTCCTGCACGAACTTCTCCGGCTGGTTGGCATAATACTTGTCTATTATGCGGCTCACGCCGATATTCGAACTGACCAGCAGGGTCTTCGGCAGATACATTCCACCGTAACCGCCACGCCGCCAGTTATGGTCTTTCATGTCACGCCCGTACATAGTCCATACTCCACCACCAGTCTCCACATATTCGGTAGTGTCGCACAAACCATCGTTGAGCACAGCCATTATGCTTGCTGTCTTGAAAACAGAGCCTGGCTCAAGCAAGTCACTAACTGCATGGTTGCGTATTTCGCGATATTCACCGTCAAAGCATTTTTCCATATTGACGATAGCCTTCACGTCACCAGTCTTAACGTCCATGACGACGGCTACACCTACGTTGCCGTCAATCTCACGCAACTCGTCCAGAACCGCCCTCTCCGCTATATCCTGCATTTGAACGTCTATAGTCGTGACTATGTCGGCACCATCGACAGGAGGCGTATCTGTAATATCCACGAACTTGTTGCGCACTTTCCTACGGTGTATTATACCGTTGGCACCACGCAGTATCGAGTCATAATTAAGCTCCAGTCCGCAACGGGCAGTGTCTTTCGCACCGAACATATCACCCACCGTGCGCTGTGCCAACGAGCCGAACGGACGACGGCGCGCGTTGAAGTCCGCCCAATGGAATCCGCCCTGATACTTCGACAACCTGAACACAGGCAATGCCTTCACTTCTGTGAACGTGCTGTAATCTATCCGCTCGTCCCATATCGCCCAGTGCTTGCTGGTTTGCTTGTATCCCTCCATGAGGTCATGTTTGAAGTCCTTTGCCGACTTTGTAGGGAATATCATGTTAAGCCCCATGGCTATGGAATCTATCTTGGCATTCCACAATGAATCGTTGCCAGCCTCCTTCAGGGCGTTGAAGTCCATGTATATTTTGAATTCCGGCAGTGATGATGCCATAAGCCGCCCGTCGCAGCTTAGTATGTTGCCGCGTACAGGCTTCACCACCACACTGTCCTTCTTCTGTTTGGAGGCGACTTGCATCCAATAGCCACGGTCGCCGGTCATAGTATACAACGCCTTGGCTACCACGGCTATGGCAACCACCGTCATTAGTACTGCCAGCAAGGCGTACCTCGGTATTGTCTTCTTATCGTTGAACTTACTGCTCATTTAATTCATCACTCAACATTCAACACTCCTCACTCCACATTAATAATATATGGTGGACGATCCGAATGCTTCAGCGAACTGTCCGCACCGTTCTTCAGCACGTCCATCACATGGCTCTCACGGCTTTTCTCCGTCAAGTCACTGCTGCTCGACAGCGCACGGTACTTGGCGTCTTCCAGTTCCGTGTTCAACTTGTCTATCTCCAACAAGTCTTTCTGAACCTTGTACCTGTTTGTTATATATACCACGATGAACGCCACGACGAGTATCATCAGCCAGATATTGTTGCGCAGCATCTCCGCCGTGAGAATATCGCCACCGAGTATCTTCCCCAAAGTGAAATTGCTCGAATGCGGACGTTCGTCCTCACGCGCCTGCTCCGCTATAGCCTCCTTGAAATGCGCCTCGGCAGCACTGACCTCGTCATCTGTGTCTGTATCAGTGTCCTGCACCTCGTCCACATCGACCGGTTGTGCCATCTGCTCGTCTATCGTCTTGTCGTCGTCCATAGTATGTTTGCTTATCCTATCTTTTCGGCTATCCTCAATTTCGCGCTACGGCTGCGCGGATTGCGTTCCTGCTCATCTTCATCAGGCGTTATCACCTTGTTGTTCACCATACGGAACGGCGACTCTATCCTTCCGTAGAAGTCCTGTTCAATCTTCCCCTCCGCATTGCCACTGCGCATGACGTTCTTCACTATACGGTCTTCCAGCGAATGATAAGTTATCACGCTCAACCTGCCACCACCAGCCAGCAATTCCGTTGCCGACCGCAGCATCTCTTTCAACGCCGTCATCTCGTGGTTAACCTCTATGCGCAAAGCCTGGAACACACGCGCCATATCCTTCTTAGCACGCTCGCGCCTTATGAGCGTTCCCACGGCATCAGCCAAGTCACCGGTAGTCGCTATACGCCTATGCTGGCGTGCCTTCACTATCGACGCTGCCAAACGGCGTGAATTGCGCAACTCACCATACAGAAAAAGCACGTCTGCTATCCGTTCCTCATCATATTCGTTCAGAATGTCGGCAGCCGTCATACCGGCACGCTTGTTCATACGCATATCCAACGGAGCGTCGAAACGGAACGAGAATCCGCGTTCGCCCTCATCAAACTGATGGCTCGACACACCTAAGTCGGCAAGCAGCCCGTCTATATGCTCCACGCCATAATAGCGCATCCAGTTCTTCAAATAACGGAAGTTGCTCCTTACGAACGTGAAGTTCTCATGGCTCTCGCCGTCAACGTTCTTCTCCGCGTCCGCGTCTTGGTCGAAACTGTACAAATGCCCACTGCCGTCCAACCGTGACAATATCTCACGAGAATGACCGCCTCCGCCAAAGGTAACGTCAACATACACGCCTCCCGGACGGATATCCAACCCGTCAACGCTCTCTTTCAAAAGCACTGGCACATGATATTCTGGCATTATGTCCTGCGTCTCCGGCATCTGCTTGCAACTTCTTCTTTATTAGATAACACTCATCATTCCCTAACCATGACTTCTTCCAAAGCCGTCGAGAACTCATCTGGATTCATCTCCGCCTCATTGTTGCTTGCGCTCCAAATCTCTATGCAGTCGTCCATACCGATGAATCTCACCTGCTGGTCGCCGATGCGCGCCCATTCGAGATATTGCCGTGGAATAAGGAAACGCCCGTTGCCGTCGAGGGTTATACTCACCAGATTGCTTACGAACTGGCGGAATATCTGTTGGTCGCGCTTGTTCCAACGGTTCAACCGTGAATGCAGATTGTCCACCATGGCATACCATACCGTCTGAGGATACAGCACAAGGCAATGTTGGAAAACATCCTTACGCATGATAAGTGTTTCCTCGCCAGATGTCTGCAACACCTTGCGGAATACCGACGGCAGAAACGCACGCCCCTTTGCGTCAGTCTTGGCTTCTATGTTTCCGATAAATCTCAACAGTTCGTTTTATCGCATGGTTATTTGGGGTCAAAGTTACTTAATTTTCCCCACATATCCCCACTTACCCCCACAATTTTAATCAAAAGCCATAAAAAAGCATTGCAAGCTTCCAGCATCACGCCTCTATACTAAGAGAAGGTGCCACAGCAAAAAGGCGCGTCAAGCAACCTTGACACGCCTTAATTGTCTATTCTTAATTAGTAATTACAAATTTGTAATTACTAATTGTTCATCGGCGCAACGCCGACTAACTTTT
>CAZGAT010000023.1:0-46355 GCA_964523825.1 uncultured Prevotella sp.
AGTGGCAGCAATACTGGAAAGACCAGATAGCCAACTGGTACGGCATGTTCCTGCACGAGAGCCAGTACCTTGAGCCGGTAATGCCCGACATGGAGGCGTTCCTCACGAGCTCGCAACGCCACGTCAACGGCACGGCGATACTGAAACTCCGTCCCTATGGCTTCGAGACCGTCGGCGTTGACAGCGACGACGACCTCACGAAGTCGAAGCTCGGCGAGTACGGCGAGATGCAGCACGGCTGGACAGCCGACGACGCAAAGGGGTTCATCAAGATCCTCTCAACGCCGCTAAAAGTTTATTATGGCACTCACCCGGACGAAAGGAGATAACATATGATAAGGGTAGGAATATTGGGAGCCGCAGGCTACACCGGCGGCGAGCTTATACGGTTGCTTGTCAACCACCCCGAGGCAGAGATTGCCTTCGCCAACAGCGAGAGCAACGCCGGCAACCTCATAGCCGACGTTCACGAGGGACTGTACGGCGACACCGACATGAAGTTCACTTCGGAGTTGCCGTTCGACGACGTTGACGTGCTCTTCTTCTGCTTCGGCCACGGCAAGAGCGGGCAGTTCATCAAGGAGCACGACATTCCGGAGCGGGTGAGGATCATCGACCTCGCGCAGGACTTCAGAATATCCGGAGGGCATGACTTCGTCTACGGTCTGCCGGAGATAAACAAGCCGGAGATACAATCGGCGCGGCACGTCGCCAACCCGGGCTGCTTCGCCACGTGCATACAGCTCGCGCTGCTGCCTGCCGCCAAGATGCAACTACTTGACAACGACGTAAGCGTCAACGCCATAACGGGTGCAACGGGAGCCGGGGTGAAGCCCGCGCCCACAAAGCACTTCGCATGGCGCGACAACAACATGAGCACGTACAAGGTGTTCGCCCACCAGCACATAGCCGAGATCAGGCAGAGCCTCGCACAGGTGCAAGGCTCGCTCGACGCGAAGATAGACTTCATTCCGTACCGTGGCGACTTTCCGCGCGGCATATTCGCCACGTCGGTCATACACACCGATGCCGACGAGGAGGCAATCGTCAAGGGCTACAAGGAGTTCTACGACGGCGCGGCCTTCACCCACTACGTCGACCGCCCGCTCGACCTCAAGCAGGTGGTCAACACCAACAAGGCCCTCGTCCACTGCGAGAAGGTTGACGGCAAGCTCGTCGTCACCTCGTGCATCGACAACCTGCTGAAGGGAGCCGTCGGGCAGGCAGTGCAGAACATGAACCTGATGTTCGGCATCGACGAAAAGGCAGGATTGAAACTTAAAGCATCAGCATTTTAAAAGAATATGAAACCATTTGACGTATATCCACTTTATGACGTGAACATAGTGAGGGGCAACGGCTGCAAGGTCTGGGACGACAGCGGTCAGGAGTACCTCGACCTCTACGGCGGTCACGCCGTCATCAGCATCGGTCACTGCCACCCGCATTACGTGCAAAAGCTGACAGAACAATTAAACAAGCTCGGCTTTTACAGCAACTCCGTCATAAACAAGCTGCAAGTAGAGCTTGCTGACCGCCTCGGCAAGGCAAGCGGCTACGAGGATTACCAGCTGTTCCTGATAAATTCCGGAGCCGAAGCCAACGAGAACGCCTTGAAGCTCGCCTCGTTCGCAAACGGGCGCAAGCGCGTGCTCGCCATAGACAAGGCATTCCACGGGCGCACGTCGCTCGCCGTCGAGGCTACCGACAATCCTAAGATTGTCGCCCCGATAAACGACAACGGGCACGTGACGTTCCTGCCGATAAACGACATAGGACCGTGGGAGGCGGAGCTTGCCAAGGGCGATGTCAGCGCCTGCATCATCGAGTGCATACAGGGCGTGGGCGGCTGCAACGTTGTGACCGAGGAGTTTGCCCGGGCACTGCAAGCGGCGTGCAAGAAGCACGGCGCGTTCCTCATATGCGACGAGATACAGTGCGGCTACGGGCGCAGCGGACGGTTCTTCGCCCACCAGTGGCTCGGCATACGTCCCGACCTCATCACCGTAGCCAAGGGCATCGGCAACGGATTCCCCATGGGCGGGGTGCTCGTTTCGCCGGAGTTCAAGCCCGTCTACGGGCAACTCGGCACGACGTTCGGCGGCAACCACCTCGCCTGCACCGCGGCACTCGCGGTGCTCGACGTGTTCGAGAAGGAGCACCTCGTGGAGAACGCCGACACCGTCGGCACGTACCTCATCGGCGAGCTGGAGAAGATGCGGCAGTCGGAGCCGCACATCAAGGACGTTCGCGGGCGCGGCCTCATGGTCGGAGTGGAGATGGACATACCGCAGGGCGAGGTGCGCAAGCGGCTCATCTACGACCAGCACTGCTTCACAGGCGGCGCGGGCACCAACGTGCTGCGCATACTGCCGCCGCTCGTGATAACGAAGTCGGACGTAGACGACTTCCTTTTCCGGCTTAAAAAGGTATTCGCAAACTTCAAGTGATGAAAGACTTTATTATCGTATTCCTCGGTTCTGGCATCGGCGGCGGACTGCGCTTCCTCGTGTCGAAGGTGATGACGGCACTCGTAGCTACGCCGTTCCCCCTCGGAACGTTCACGGTCAACATCGTGGGCTGCCTCCTGATAGGCATCGTATCGGGCATACCGCAGACGCAGGCGTGGATGTCGCCGTCGGCGCGGTTGCTGCTGACGACGGGGCTGTGCGGCGGATTCACCACGTTCTCGACATTCATGAAGGAGGGCGACGGACTGCTGTCGGCGCACATGCCGCTGCTGTCAGCCGCCTACATAGCATTGAGCATCGTGCTCGGCATGGCGGCAGTGTGGGCGGGATACAAGATCGCAGCGTAAGCGTCTGCCACCAATACCGTGGGACTGGCGTAGCACCAAACGGTTTGACACAAACAGTGAAACAATAACCAAACGAATAAAACTCCCCTCCGGACGGAGGGGTTGGGAGAGGTATCATTATGAAAATATCAGTTATAGGCGCAGGAGCGATGGGCGGCGCGCTCGTCGAGGGACTGCTGAAGGGAGAGACTTTCAATGCCGGCGACATCACCGTAGCCGACCCCAGTGAGGAAAAGCTCGGGCACTTCGCCCGGCAAGGCGCGAGCGTAACGACCGACAACGCCGCAGCCGCGGCGGGAGCCGACATCGTGGCGGTGGTCGTCAAGCCGTGGATAGTCAAGACCGTTATAGACGAGATAAAGGACACGCTCGACTACGGAAGGCAGACGCTCATCGTAGTAGCCGCCGGAGTGAAGTCGGCGCAGCTCGACGAGTGGCTTGCCGACGGCGGGGGCAGGGTGCTGCCGTACTTCCTCGTCATTCCGAACATCGCCATAGCCCAGCGCCAGTCGATGACGTTCATCGTTCCTGTAGGCGCGACCGATGCGCTGACTGCCAAGATAAAGGCCGTCTTCGACGAGCTTGGCGGCAGCATCGTCACCGAGGAGCGGCTGCTCGCTGCCGGCACGACGCTCGCCAGCTGCGGCATAGCCTACGCGATGCGCTACGTGCGCGCCTCGGTCGAGGGCGGCGTGGAGCTCGGATTCAAGGCCGCCGACGCCGAAAAGATAGTCCTCCAGACCGTCAGGGGAGCCGTCGAACTGCTGCAAGCCACGGGCAAGCACCCCGAGGCAGCCATCGACGAGGTGACGACTCCGGGCGGGGTCACCATACGCGGACTCAACGAAATGGAGCACGCCGGATTCACGTCAGCCGTGATACGCGGGCTCAAGGCGGGACTTTAGCTTCTAATTACATCATATTTTCACTCACACGCAGGCTGCGTCAAGAGCCGGAAGGCGGCAGGGCACCAAAGTCCACCACTGAAACGGTTTCTGACGCAGCCTTTTTTCATGCCACGACAGTACGGATAATACGGTGCGGCAGAGGCACGCTTGCCGTACAATCAGGCGGTTTTTGCAGTGCGACAGAACCGTATTCGTGGGCTGGGAATGCCGTTCTTGTGATTCAAGAAGTCCGTTTTTATGACCCAACAACCCTGTTCTTATGAACGTCCGTCACGTGTCGGACGTATGGCTGACACGTGAGAGACTTATGGCTGACACGTGACGGACTTACGGCTGACACGTGTCAGACATTCACAAAAGGTCTGTTCTTGAACCACAAGAACCCACTTCTTGAGTCACAAGAACGGCATTTCCGACCCACAAAACGGGCATTCTTGCGCCGCAAGTTGGGTATTCCCGCACCCAGCCATATACGCCGCCGCAGCCACGGAGTACCTAAAAAATCTAAACAAAATACGGAACTTTAACAGAAATGTAGTATATTTGTCGCCGTAATACTAACGATTTAAAATCCAGGGTCTATGAAAAAGTCGATTTTGTTACTATTGGCAATGGCTGTGGCTGTGACGGCACGCGCCTACGACTACCCGTACCTGACGTTCCAGACCGCCGAGGGTACTCTGACATCGGTATCGGTAGAGTCGCTGGGCATGACCATAGCCGGCGGCGAGATTACCTGCACCAACGCGGGCGGCACGCAGACGTTCCAGCTCGCAAGCCTCTCGAAGATGTACTTCTCCACCGCCGACGTTTCCACAGGCATATCGTCCATAACCGCAGACGAGCCTCTGAAGGCGGAGGTTTTCACAATCGCAGGCGTGTCCGTGGGCACGTTTCAGAGCCTCGGCGAGGCGACCGCGTCGCTGAAACCGGGAGTGTACGTGATAAAGACTGACAAGGGAACAATCAAAATCGCAGTGAGATGAAGAAGGCAATTACGACAATATTGACGCTCGCCGCCGCAGTATGCGCCGGCGCGCAGACGCTCAACGTCACCACGGGCAGCGTCACCTACCAGTTCCCCGCCGCGCAGGCGGGCGACATGGCGTATTCCGGCGGAACCACCGTCACCATTATGGGCAAGGAGTTCGCCACAAGCGACATCACGGCGATGACCGTAGACGACGCAAGCGTCACGGACAACACCGTCGGCGTGGTCTACAACGGCACGTCGGCGCAAGTGACCGTGGCTGGCAACATAGCCCGGTACGTGACCACAACGGTCAGCGGGGCGCACGTGGCGATAGCCCAAAGCGGCGATGTCGACGACAACGTTGGCGAGATAACCTACACTCTCTCGGGCGAGAGCTCTGACGGTGAGTTCTACCTCTCCGGCTCCTACAAGTCGACCGTAGAGCTGGCAGGGCTTACGCTCACCAACGCCACGCCCGTAAACAGCGGCGCCGCCATACACATACAGAACGGCAAGCGGATAAACATCAAGGTAGTCAGCGGCACTACCAACACGCTCACCGACGCGGCGTCGGGCAGCCAGAAGGGTTGCCTATACGTCAAGGGGCACGCGGAGTTCAAGCAGAAGGGCACCCTCAACATATACGCCAACCTCAAGCACGGCATAAAGACCGGCGAGTACATGACGGTTAAGAACGCCACAATAAACGTACTCTCGGCAGCAGGCGACGGCGTGAATTGCAGCCAGTACTTCCTCATGGAGAGCGGAACGCTCAACATCAGCGGAGTGTCCGACGACGGCATACAGTGTGACATCGACGGCGACGCGTCTACCGGCGAGACCACCGACCACGACGACGAGGACACGGGCAACATCTACATCGAAGGCGGAACTATCGGAATCGACATTTCCGGCACGGCGGCCAAGGGCATAAAGTCCGAGGGCGACATCGACGTGACGGGCGGAACCGTCAACGTGACGACTTCGGGCGGTGGCGAATGGGACAGCGACGACCAGGAGACAAAGGCTGCCGCATGCCTGAGCAGCGACGCCGACATCAACATCAGCGGCGGAACGCTCACCCTCGTCAGTACCGGCTCCGGCGGCAAGGGCATGAAGTGCGACAGCGTGCTGACCGTGACCGACGGCACTATCAACGTCACCACGTCGGGCGGACTGTACTATAACAACGGGACTACCGAGAACACCAACTACACGGGCAACACCGACAACGTCAGCAGCAGCTACTACTCGTCGCCCAAAGGCATAAAGGCTGGACTCAAGGAGGAGAGCGGCTCAAGCTACACCTACGCCGGAGGCATCGTCATCAGCGGCGGAAGCATAACCGTCACCACGTCGGGCACTAACGCCGAAGGCATAGAGAGCAAGAACACGCTCCGGATAACCGGAGGCGAGATAACGGTCAACGCCTACGACGACGCTATCAACTCCGGGCAGGACATGACTATCAGCGGCGGACGCATATACGCCCGCTCGTCAAGCAACGACGGCATAGACTCCAACGGCAACTGCTACATCGAGGGCGGACTCGTCTACGCCATTGGCTCGCGCTCGCCCGAGGTGGCGATAGACGCCAACACCGAGGAGCAAAAGAAGCTCTACGTGAGCGGCGGCACGCTCGTGGCTATAGGCGGACTGGAATCCGGCTCGAGCCTCACGCAGTCGTGCTACTCGTCGAACTCGTGGAGCGCAGGCACGTGGTACGCCCTGACTACGGGCGGCTCGACGTTCGCGTTCAAGACTCCCACGTCAGGCGGCACGACGCTCGTAGTGTCAGGCTCCACCACTCCGACACTCAAGTCCGGCGTCACCGTGTCGTCGGGAACGTTGGTGTTTGGCGGCGTAGGCTATGTCGACGCTACAGTCACTGGAGGCTCGTCGGTATCGCTATCGTCCTACACCGGCAACAATGGCGGAGGTCCCGGTGGCGGTGGAGGCGGCAGACCAGGCGGCCGCGTCTTTGGGCTATAACGGCACGAAAGTGCTTAACTAACGTGAAAAAGGCAGCAATACTGCCTTTTTTGTTATAAAAAAGCTGTACTTTTGCCACATCTATAAACAAGAACATATGGAAGAAGCGATAAAACAGATTGGCGAACGCCTCAAGGGACTCCGCGAGGCTCTCGACCTCACGACGGATGACGTTGCCAAAACCTGCGGAATAACGAAGGAGAAATACGAGCAGATGGAGAACGGCGAGACCGAGCTGTCGGTCAGCACGCTCCAAACGATAGCCAAGACGTACGGCGTGGAGCTTGACGCGCTGATGTTCGGCGAGGAGCCGCACATGAGCGGGTACTTCCTCACGCGGCGCGGCAAGGGACTGAGCGTCGAGCGCCGCAAGGCATACAAGTACCAGAGCCTCGCAAGCGGGTTCCGCGGTCGCAAGGCAGACCCGTTCATCGTCAAGGTGGACCCGAAGCCCGACGACACGTTCCTTGAGAAGAACTCGCACGGCGGACAGGAGTTCGACATGGTGCTCGGCGGACGCATGGAGCTGACCATCGGCAGCAAGGTACTAACCCTCGACAAGGGCGACAGCATAATATTCGACGCGTCGCAGCCGCACTGTATGCGCGCGTTGGACGGCAAGACAGTAACGTTTTTAGCCATTATCTTTTAAGACATTATGATAGAGAAATTCTTAAAGCAGACACAATTCACCTCGGAGGAGGATTTCAAGAAGAACCTGCACTTCAACATACCCGAGAACTTCAACTTCGCCTACGACGTTATGGACGAGTGGGCGCGCATAAGCCCCGACAAGCTCTGCCTGCTATGGGCGAGCGAGCGCGGCGAGGAGGTGAGGACCACCTTCAAGGAGTTCAAGGAGCAGACCGACCGCACGGCGGCATATTTCCAGAGCCTCGGCATCGGGCATGGCGACAAGGTCATGCTCATTCTAAAGCGGCACTACCAGTGGTGGCTGTCGATGATGGGGCTGTGCAAGATAGGCGCGGTTGCCATTCCCGCCACCCACATGCTTACCGCCAAAGACATAGAGTACCGCAACCAGCGCGCGTCGGTCAAGGCGATAATATGCGCCAACGACGAGTACGTCACCAGTCAGATACTCGCGGCTATGCCTGAAAGCCCGACGGTGAAGGTGCTTGTGGCGGTCAACTCCATGGCGCAGGTGGGCAAGCACCCGATACCCGAAGGATTCCACGACTGGCACGAGGAGTGGTACAAGGCTCCGGCGTTCGAGCGTCCGGCTTACGTCAACGACAACGACGACACGATGCTCATGTACTTCACCAGCGGCACGAGCGGCGAGCCGAAGATGGTAGCCCACGACTACCTCTATGCCCTCGGACATCTGACGACGGGCGTGTTCTGGCACAATCTCGGCAAGGACAGCGTACACCTCACCGTAGCCGACACGGGCTGGGGCAAGGCCGTATGGGGCAAGCTCTACGGACAGTGGTTCGCCGGAGCGACGGTGTTCGTCTACGACCACGAGAAGTTTACCGCCGAGAAGATCATGCGCGCAATGGAGAAATACCGCGTTACGTCGTTCTGCGCGCCGCCGACGATATACCGTTTCATGATACAGGAAGACTTCTCAAGGTACGACCTAAGCTCGCTGGAGTACTGTACCACTGCTGGCGAGGCTCTCGAACCGGCGGTGTACGAGAAGTTCTACGAGCTGACGGGATTGCAGATGCACGAGGGGTTCGGACAGACCGAGACGACGATGACGCTCGGCACGTTCCCGTGGATAGAGCCGAAGCCTGGAAGCATGGGTAAGCCCAACCCGCAATACAACATACGCCTGCTCAAGGCAGACGGCACCGACTGCGAGGACGGAGAGAAGGGCGAGATATGCATAGACACCCGCGACGGCAAGCCGATAGGGTTGTTCAAGGGTTACTACCGTGACGACGCACTGACGAAGAAAGCGTGGCACGATGGCTTCTACCACACCGGCGACCTCGCTTGGCGTGATGAGGACGGATACTACTGGTTCGTAGGCCGTGCCGATGATGTGATAAAGAGTTCCGGCTACCGCATAGGTCCGTTCGAGGTTGAGAGCGCGCTGATGACCCACCCGGCTGTCGTTGAGTGTGCCGTTACCGGAGTTCCAGACCCGGTGCGCGGAATGCTTGTCAAGGCTACCGTCGTCCTCGCCAAGGACTACAAGGAAAAGGCTGGCGACGCACTCGTCAAGGAACTTCAGAACCACGTCAAGCACGAGACGGCTCCGTACAAGTATCCGCGCCGCATCGAGTTCGTTGACGAGCTTCCGAAGACAATCTCCGGCAAGATACGCCGTGTGGAGATAAGGGAGAAGGACAACAAGTAACCGTACGGCAGTCAATTACCAACTGTCAATTATCAATTAGCAACGTATGAAGAGAATAGTAGTGAAGGTGGGCAGCAACGTGCTTACCCGCGACGACGGCAAGCTTGACATAACGCGCGTGTCGGCAATAGTTGACCAGACCGTGTGGCTCCGCAACAACGGCTACGAGGTGATACTCGTGTCGTCGGGTTCCATAACGTCCGGTCACGACGAGATGAAGATAGAGCACAAGCTCGACAGCGTGTCGCAACGCCAGTTGTTCTCCGCCCTCGGGCAGGTCAAGCTCATCGGACTCTACTACGACCTCTTCCGAGAGTACGGCGTGCACATCGGGCAGGTGCTCACCATGAAGGAGAGCTTCTCCACGCGTGGAGAATACCTCAACCAGCGTGCGTGCATAAAGGTTATGCTCGAGAACGGCGTGCTGCCGATAGTCAACGAGAACGACACAACGAGCGTCACCGAACTTATGTTCACCGACAACGACGAGCTGGCAGGGCTCGTGGCTTCAATGATGGACGCAGACACGCTCGTCATACTCACCAACGTAGACGGAATATTCAACGGCAATCCCGCCGACCATGGCACGCGTGTCATTCCAATGGTGAACTACGACCGCGACCTCAGCGAGTACATACAGGCAAGCAAGAGCGGCTTCGGACGTGGCGGCATGATAACCAAGGCGAGCATTGCCGGAAAGGTCGCCGACGAGGGTATAAAGGTCATCATCGCCAACGGCAAGACCGACGACATACTGCGCCTGCTTGTCGAGAAGCCACAGGAAACCATGCACACGGAGTTCCGCCCCAATCCGAATCCGACGACGCAGGTCAAGAAGTGGATAGCCCACAGCGAGAGCTTTGCCAAGGGTGTCGTACACATCAACGACAAGGCCCGCGCCGCACTGGAGAGCGACAAGGCGACATCGTTGTTGCTTGTAGGCGTTACCTCTATTGACGGCGACTTCGAGGAAGGCGACATAATAAATGTAGTGGCTCCCGACGGACAGACCATTGCGATAGGGCGCAGCGCATACTCGGCAGGCGACGCGCGCAAGAACATCGGCGCACACGACATCAAGCCACTCGTACACTACGACTACCTTTATATGGAATAAAGCCCCAATGACCATGCTGCTGGAAGAAACTTTTAAGAACGTCAAGACTGCGTCGAAAGGGATAGCCTTGCTGACCGACGACAAGCGCAACGAGATACTCAACGCCGTTGCCGACGCGATAGAGACACACAAGGACGACATACTCGAAGCCAACCGTTCCGACCTCGACAAGGCTGGCAGGGACTATTCCTTCTACGACCGCTTGCTGCTTACACCGCAAAGGCTCGACGACATAGCCACGGATATGCGCCATGTTGCTACGCTTCCGTCGCCACTCGGTCGGACGCTGAAGGACAAGACTCTCGGCAACGGACTGCACCTGCGACGAGTGAGCGTGCCGTTCGGAGTAATAGGAATGATATTCGAGGCACGCCCAAATGTAACGTTCGACGTTTTCTCACTTTGCTTCAAGAGTGGCAACGCCGCAATATTGAAAGGTGGCAAGGAAGCCGACGATACCAACCGTGCAGAAGTCAGACTTATACACGACGTACTCCGTCAACATGGAGTCAGTGAGAGCGCGGTAGAACTCCTGCCCGCCACACACGAAGCCATTGCCGAGATGCTTACGGCGGTGGGCTATATCGACCTCTGCATACCGCGTGGCAGCAAGAGGTTGATAAACTTCGTACGCGACACAGCCAAAGTGCCGGTGATAGAGACCGGAGCCGGAGTGGTGCATTGCTATTTCGACGAGTCGGGCGACATATCCAAGGGACAGCGCATCGTAGACAATGCCAAGACACGCCGCCCGACGGTGTGTAACGCGCTCGACTGCCTGCTGATAAACCGCAAGCGTCTCGCCGACCTGCCGGAACTCGTGGCTCCAATGGCTGCCAAGGGTGTAAGGCTCCATGCCGACGGGGAAGCATACAGTGTGCTTGAGGGCAGATACCCGTCCGAATTGCTCGTACATGTCGCAGACGACATATGGTCTACCGAATGGCTTGGTATGCAGATGGGCGTTCGCACCGTCGGCTCGATAGACGATGCCATTGCGCACATAGATACTTACGGTAGCGGCCATAGTGAGAGTATCGTGACCGAAGATACCGGCAATGCCAGACGGTTCGAGCAGATGATAGACGCAGCCTGTGTATACGTGAACGCGCCTACAAGCTTTACCGACGGCGCGCAGTTCGGACTTGGCGCGGAGATAGGCATAAGCACTCAGAAACTCGGCGCGCGCGGTCCGATGGCTTTAGAGGAAATAACCACATACAAATGGATCATCGAGGGCAACGGGCAGACACGCCCATAAATGCACAAAAGTATGGTTGTAGAGTTAGTGGGTAACTCTGAAAAGTTAGTGGGTAACTCTGCGGAGTTACCCATTAACTCGGAAACGCCTGTCAGACTCAACTATCCAACATGGACAAGAAAGCATTAATTATTATATAGTCAATCAACAATCACACGAAATATGAGAACTTTCTTTAATGTAGAAGACATAGGCGACCTCGGCAAAGCCTTGCGGGAAGCCAAAGAGGTGAAACAAAACCGTTTCGGATACCAGCAACTTGGCAAGGACAAGACACTGCTGATGATATTCTTCAACAACTCGCTGCGTACGCGGTTGTCCACGCAGAAAGCGGCGATGAACCTCGGCATGAACGTCATCGTGCTCGATGTCAACGCCGGTGCATGGAAGCTGGAGACTGAACGTGGCGTAATCATGGACGGCGACAAGAGCGAACACCTGCTTGAGGCCATACCTGTCATGGGCTGCTATTGCGACGTTATCGGCGTTAGGTCTTTTGCCGGACTTTCCGACCGTGAATATGACTATGCCGAAACCATCGTCAACCAGTTCGTAAAGTACTCCGGTCGTCCAGTCTTCGCCATGGAGACTGCCACCGTACACCCGCTTCAGGCATTCGCCGACTTGATAACGATAGACGAACATAAGAAGTCGGAACGTCCGAAAGTCGTATTGACGTGGGCGCCGCATTGCCGTGCGTTGCCTCAGGCAGTGCCTAACAGCTTCGCTCAATGGATGAACGCGGCAGATGTCGATTTCGTCATAACACATCCAGAGGGCTATGAGCTTGACCCGAAGTTCACGGGTGGCGCGCACATTGAATACGACCAGCGGAAGGCACTCGATGGAGCCGACTTCGTATATGCCAAGAACTGGAGCTGCCCGGGCGTGAAGAATCCTTCTGACTATGGGAAGATTCTATCCAAGGACATGAGCTGGACTATCGATGCGGAGCACATGGGCTGGACCAACGACGGATACTTCATGCACTGCCTTCCGGTACGCCGCGGGCTCATCGTCACCGACGACGTTATAGAGAGCGACCACAGCCTGGTCATTCCAGAGGCTGCCAACCGTGAGATTTCGGCAGAAGTAGTCATCAAGCGCATACTTGAAAGCCTTTGATCAAACAAGGGAGATGAACTGTTACAAGATTTCTATGTGGCTCATAGAGATGGAACGCACGGCATCAGCCTGATGTTTCGCAACGTACCGTTGTTGCGGCGGATATAAGCGACTATCACAAGCGCGGGAAGAAAAACTTGCGCTTATATTTTGTCCTTTCTGCGAATTGCGCTAAATTTGCGTAACAAATTAAAAACTACTGCTATAATGAATGACAAGATTGTAACTTTTGGCGAGATCATGCTCCGCTTGTCACGTCCGGACCGCTACCGCCTGTGCCAGAGCCATGTATACCGTGAGAACTATGGAGGCTCCGAAGCCAACGTGTCAGTCTCGCTCGCCACTCTCGGCGACAACGTGGAATACATCACACGCGTGCCGGACAATCCAGTAGGCAAGAACGTATGCATGAAGCTCAACGAATACAACGTCTCCACCGACCACGTAGTGCTTGGCGGCGACCGCCTCGGCACCTATTTCTTCGAGGAGGCGGCGGCTATGCGCAACTCGAGCGTCGTCTACGACCGCAACAATTCGGCTTTCTACTCCATAGAGCCACGCATGGTTGACTGGAACGAAGTGCTCGACGGAGCGCACATATTCCACACCAGCGGAATATCGACGGCGGTAAGCAACAGCGCGTTCTGGACGACATTCGCGGGCATACACGCTGCCAAGCGCAAGGGAGTGCTCGTCAGCTTCGACATAAACTACCGCAAGAACCTCTGGAACTACGGCGTACGTGCCGAAGACGTATTGCCCGACCTGTGCAACTTTGCCGACATCATATTCGGCGACCAGGGCGAGTACGAGAAGATTTCCGGAATGCCGCGCATACCGTTCGAGGCCACCGGCGAGGACTACGAGATAGACCTTAAGGCTTTTGAGGATTATTTCGCAAAGGTAGCCCGCCGCTATCCGCGTTGCAAGAAGTTCGTCATGGCGGCACGCAACCAGATAAGCTCCAACCACCACACGCTGACCGGATTCATCTACGCCGGAGGAAAGCTATACCACACCCGCATCTACGACATCAACCCCGTGATAGATCCAATGGGGGTGGGCGACGCGTTCATCGCCGCCTATCTCCACGCGTACAGCCACTGGGGCGACGACGACCAGCACTGCCTCGACTTCTCGCTCGCCGCGTCGGCAATGAAGAACAACGTAGTCGGCGACTTCAACCTCGTCACCGAGGACGAAATCAACCGCCTCATGACTGGCGACAACGAGGACTTCAAGGTCTACGGAGAACTACAATAGCGCAACGAAGACAATATCAGGATTAAATATCGACAGGCAGCCACGTAATGGTTGCCTGCCGTCTTTATATACAAGTCCGTCAATCAAAAAGACGCGACCAAACAGCCGCGGCACATTGTTGGCTGACAAGGCGAACGCTTCGGGCTGCGGCAATAGAAAAGCGGAGACCTCACGGCTTCCGCTTCCCTTGATTTACTTAATCTACAAACCTGAGTTTATTAGACTCTGAGATGAAATGTTCTTTAAATAACCATATTAACCTAAATACAACCTAAAACTTACCTTAAATCTATCTTGTATGGAAAAACTATTGACTCAGTTGACGTGTTACACGACAAGTGTCTCATTACGACAGCAAAGGTATTGAACATCTGCCCGACAATCAAAAAGATTCTACGAACAGCCCTATTTCTTCAGCGAAGCCCCGTGTACGCTGCCAACAGCGGCGATACCGGCTCGTGGCACAACTCCCGTTGGTCCGTCTTAACTTCCCGTCCTGTCAGACTCGGCATACCTGCTACGGCACGCCGCACCTTTAGCGACGAAAAAGTGGATACGGAAGCCGGTTATGATGCCTGGAATGAGTGAAAATAAGGCGATTTCTCTCGCTGACAAGCTTAAAGATTCGCAAGAAAATCACGGATTACAAATTACAAATTACAATTTGATATAAACAGTCACGGAGATTTTGCGCTTGCTGTAAATATATTTCCTTCTAAGATATATATAATATATATTATATATAATATATTATTATATATATTATACCATTATATATGTAATATATCTTTATTTTCTCTCCCCCTCATTTTAACACTTCTTGGAGGCGAAAACAGCCCCCTTATGGCTTGAAAAACGCCCTTTCACCACTCAAAAGCATGGCTTTATGGTCGGAATCCGCCACTTCCACACTCCTAACTTCTAACTCAAAACTCCCGACCCACGACCAAATATCACCAAATTGTAATTTGTAATTTGTAATTCTTGAAATTTCGGTGCGAGTTAGTGTGAGTCGTTTCGGTGGCGGGCAATGTACTTGTACATGATCAGTCTTTGTCGGGGTGCAGCACGGAGGCGTATCTTGCCGTGTCAAGCAGCAATTCGACTGCTGCCTTGTACTGCTTGTCGTTGCGGAGGCTGTTCTCCACGCTGCCGCGCTGGTAGTAGTAGGCTGCCACGAGGTCGGACTCTATCAGCTGGCGGATAACGCGCTCGTTGTAGTCGAGGTCCTTTGATATGTCGTGCTTGAGCTTCTTGGCTATCGCGTCGAACTCTGGCTTCGCGTCATCGTAATATCCCTCGAACTTGGCAAGCTTTATGAGGTTCTGGAGGTACTTCTCCGTCTCTCCGTCGTACTTGAACTTGCTCGCGAGTACTGCGCGCTTGAAGTCGGCATAGTCGGCATCGGTAATGTAGAAGTCGCGTGCCGGAGCTATGGTCGGGTGGTTCTTGATGTACTCCAGTTCCCAGTTGAACATGACCTCGGACGAGTCGCGTCCAGAGCCGGCAAGGTAGAAGGCTATGTTCGGCAGCGAGTCTGCCTTGACCTCTATGTCCGGCTTTATGCCTCCGCCGTCGCGGACCTCGCGTCCGCCTATCGTGTGGAACAAGTGGGTCAGCGAGTCGGGCACGTGCTCGGTGTATCCGCCGTTGGCGTGCTTGTAGTTTATCGCCTGTACGCAGCGTCCGCTTGGAATGTAGTATTTGGACGTCGTGAGCTTCAGCTGTCCGTTGTATGGCATATCGAGCGTTGCCTGTACGAGTCCCTTGCCGTAAGTGCGCGTGCCCATGACTACGGCGCGGTCGAGGTCCTGCATCGTTCCTCCGGTAATCTCGCTTGCCGAAGCCGTCTCGCCGTTGACAAGTACGACTATGGGCATTACGGTGTCTATCGGCTCCACGGTCGTCTTGTATTCGCGGTTGGCCTGCTTCATCTTGCCCTTGGTACGGACGAGCACGAGGTTCTTTGGCACGAACATGTTGACTATGCTTATAGCCTCGTTTAGCAGTCCTCCGCCGTTGTTGCGCAGGTCGAGTATAAAGGCTTTCATGCCGTTTCGCCGCATTTCGAGGAAGTCGCGGCGCACTTCTTTCGAGCAGTCCTCGGTGAACTGCGTTAGGTTCAGGTATCCGATGCCGTCAGCCTGAAGTCCATAGTACGGTACCGACGGCAGCTGTATGGACTGCCGGGTGATGCGCCGCGTCATGGTCTTGCCTGTGGAGGGTCGTTTGAACTTTATAACGAACGTGGTTCCAGCCTCGCCGCGCAGGTGGCTGCTGACATATGAGGCATCCTTGCCCACGGTGGTGCTGTCGTCGATGGCAAGTATTATGTCGCCCTTGCGCAGTCCTGCCTCTGCCGCGGGCTTTCCCTCGTATGGTTCGTCTATGACGACGTTGCCGAGCGCGAGGTTGTACTTTATTATAGCCCCGATACCGGCATATTTGCCAGACAGCATCATGGTGAAGTCGCTGCTCTTGTCCTCAGGATAGTAGACCGTATACGGGTCGAGCGAGCGAAGCATCGAGTTGATTCCGTAGCCGATTACGTCGTCGGCGTTGAGCGTATCGACATACATCATGTCGAGAGTCTTGTATATGGCGTTGAACGTCTCGATGTTCTTTGATACGTCGAAGTTGTGGCTGCGCGCGTCCTGTGCCGTGGCGGTGGATACGGAGCACGCAATCGCGAGAACAATTGGAAGAAGGTGTTTTCTCATATCTGTCGTATATAAATCTGTCGCATATAATATGGGTGTACGGCGGACCGCCGCCCCGGCTGTCGGGGCGTATGCCGTGCAAAGATATATATTTTTATCGCTCTCTGCAAACTTTTCTTTCCATTATGTCACTTCATGAATACGAAATAGACTGCTGCCACAAGGCATAGGAACGCAGCCGCGTGGTTCCAGTGCAACGACTGCCCCTGGAACAGCATGTTGGCTATTACGGCGAATACAATGAGCGAGACGCACTCCTGGATAACCTTCAACTGCACGAGCGAGAACGGTCCGCCGTTGCCGTCGAAGCCTATCCTGTTGGCGGGAACCTGGCAGCAATACTCGAAGAAGGCTATCCCCCACGAGAATGCTATCACGCCTATGAGCGGCCAGTGGGAGCTGATGCCCGACTGTTGCAGGCGCAGATGCCCGTACCATGCGAGCGTCATGAACACGTTGCTCACTATGAGCAACAGTATGGTATATATCGCGTTCATATCGAAATGTTTGGAACAAGGCGCAAAGTTAGCCGTTATTGCGGAACGGGCAAAGGGAAACGGCGACTTTTTTACAGGCTGCGGCGGCACAAACCGCAGTTTTTGCAAACAGTCGGCGGAATAATATAAGCGGTGTTTGGCACGATGTTTGTAACTTTGCAACCATAAAACCATTATCATAAGTAACGTTATGGAACTCATCAAAGACAAGACCTTTGGCGGCGAGCGTCCGCTGTTCGGCATTCACGACACTGTTCTTGACAACATCACAATCACCGACGGCGAGTCGGGCATAAAGATGTGCGACAACATCGAGTGCCGAAATTCCAAGTTCTACGGCAAATATCCGTGGTGGCACGTCAGAAAGAGCCTCATTATGGGCTGCTACTTCGACGCGAAGTCGCGCTCGGCTATATGGTATAGCGACGACATGGTGATGAGGGACAGCGTGATAGACGCTCCGAAGTTGTTCCGCGAGATGAAGAACGTAGAGCTGGAGAACGTCAAGATAAACGATGCCGACGAGACGCTCTGGCGCATAGACGGGCTGAAGCTGAGGAACGTGGAGCTTCACCAGGGCACGTACCCGTTCATGTTCTCCAAGAACATCTATGTCGACGGGCTGGTGTCCGACGCCAAGTACGTGTTCCAGTATTGCCGTAACGTCGAGGTGCACAACGCGAGGATAACCACCAAGGACTCGTTCTGGGAGTGTGACAAAGTGACGGTGTACGACTCGGAGATTCACGGCGAGTATCTTGCATGGCATTCCAAGAACGTACGCTTCGTGCGCTGCCACTTCAGCGGCGAGCAACTGCTGTGCTATTCCGACAACGTGGTGTTGGAGGATTGTACGTTCGACCCGGAATGCGACCGAGTGTTTGAGGATTGCACCAATATCAACGCGCGTATTAAGGGGCGCATCACCAACATCAAGAACCCGGTGTCGGGGCGTATCGTCGCCGATTCCATCGGTTCGGTGACATACGACGAGTATGCCAAGGGACACGATACGGAGATAATTCAAATTGAAAATTGAGAATTAATAATTAAGAATTACCATGCCACAGTTTGATTTCGACAATACGCCGGACAGGCGCGGCTCCCAGAGCTACAAGTGGGACGTGACGCAGGACGGCGTTATCCCTATGTGGGTCGCCGACATGGACTTCCCCGCGGCTCCAGCGATACAGCGCGCTCTGCGGAAACGCGTCGAACACGGTGTCTTCGGCTACGAGCTTGTGCCCGAAAGCTACTACGATGCCATAGTCAACTGGTTCGCCAGCCGTCATGATTGGACCATAGGCAGGGATTGGATTATATATACCACGGGCGTGGTTCCGGCTGTTTCTGCCACTATACGCGCCCTCTCTTTGCCGGGAGAGAAGGTGCTTGTACAAAGCCCGGCATACAATTGCTTCTTCTCTTCGATAAGGAACCAGGGCTGCCAGGTGCTGGAAACGTCGTTGAAACGTGACGGCGACTCGTTCGTCATGGACTGGGACGACTTCGAGTCCAAGTGCGCCGACGAGAAGACTACGCTGTTCCTGCTGTGCAATCCGCACAACCCCACGGGGCGAGTGTGGACGAAGGAGGAGCTGGAACGCATGAACGCCGTCTGTATGCGGCACGGCGTGAAGGTAATAAGCGACGAGATTCACTGCGAGCTTGTCATGCCGGGGTACAAGTATACACCGTTTGCCGCCGTCAGCGACGACTGCCGCCGCAACTCCGTAGTGCTCACTTCGCCGTCAAAGAGCTTCAATATCGCAGGATTGCAGATAGCCAACGTCATCTGCCAGAATGCCGAATGGCGCAGGCGTATCGACCGTGTGATAAACATATTCGAGGTGTGCGACGTCAACCCGTTCGGTCCGGTAGCGTTGGAAGCTGCCTATAATGAGAGCGGGGAGTGGATAGACGCTCTGGACGAATACCTGTACGGCAACTACAAGAGGCTCAGGGAGGTGTTCGCGCGGGAACTGCCGCAGCTTACGGTATGCCGCCTTGAGGGGACTTATCTCGTATGGGTTGACATATCGGCAACGGGCGACGGCTCCGACGAGGTGGCAAGACGGATACTCGAAAGGGGCAGGGTGCTCGTCAACGCCGGCACGATGTACGGCGAGAAGGACGGTCGCGACTATATAAGGATAAACATAGCGTGCCCGCGCAAGACCCTCGATGAGGGACTGCGGCGCATGGTCAGTGCCTTGGCTTGACCAAATCAACGCCTTGAAACAGCCTGCTCGATGCTTTGACTCATGCCATAAGATACGTAAAACAGCCTGTTTGATACCATAAAACAGGTTGTTTTTATCCTTTGATACTAAAAATCCCACATAGCCTTTCTCATGTGAAAGATACTATGTGGGACTTGTTTATGCTATGGCGTATGCCCGTACGTCATCGAAGACGGTTCCTACATTATTATATATTATAGCTTTATTATCTATTATAGCTTTCCGAACTTCTCAGCCTGACTCTTTATTAGCTCGGTGTCCTCGAAGTAGTCGATACGCATGGCGCGGCGGACCTCGTCCATGGTCTGCGCTCCGAACTCGCGGGCTGCGTCTGACCCTTTCTTCAGTATGTTGTAGACTTCGGGAATGTCCTGCTCGTACTGGTAGCGACGCTCGCGTATGGGGTCGAGCATACGGTTGATGACGTTGTTGAGCAGCTTCTTGCACTTCATGTCGCCTACGCCGCCATGCGTGTATGCCGCCTTCAGCTCGTCGAGGTTCTTGTATTCAGGCCAGAAGTCGGCAAAGTCCTGGTCTGTCGAGAACGCGTCAAGGTACGTGAACACTGCGTTCCCCTCCACGTGTCCTGGGTCGGAGACGTTCAGGTGTGTCGGGTCCGTGTACATGCTCTTGACCTTTTGCCATACGGTATCCTTGTCGTCAGAGAGGTATATACAGTTGCCGAGGCTCTTGGACATCTTCTCCTTGCCGTCGGTACCGGGCAGCCGTCGTGCCGTAGCATTGTCCGGCAGCATGATTTCCGGCTCAACAAGCACTGGCGAATAGGTCTGGTTGAAGCGTCGTGCAAGCTCGCGGCACAACTCGATCATAGGCTCCTGGTCCTCGCCTGCGGGCACTGTCGTAGCCTTGAACAGCGTGATGTCGGCTGCCTGCGATACGGGATAGCAGAAGAATCCGAGCGGAATGTTGGCTTCGAAGTTGCGCATCTTTATCTCCGTCTTGACCGTCGGATTGCGCTGTACGCGGCTAACGCTGACGAGGTTCATCAGGTACACCGTCAGCTCTGCCAGTTCCGGTATGCGGCTCTGTATGTAGAGCGTGCACTTGTCGGGGTCGAGTCCTGCCGAAAGGTAGTCAAGTGCCACCTCGATGATGTTCTGCCGTATCTTCTCCGGATTGTCGGCGTTGTCGGTAAGTGCCTGTACGTCCGCCATGAAGACGAACATCTTGTCGTAGCCGCCCTTGGTTTGGAGTTCCACACGGCGGCGCAGGCTGCCTACGTAGTGCCCCAAATGAAGTTTGCCGGTAGGACGGTCGCCAGTCAATATAATCTTTCCCATAATTGAATATTTGTTTTCCTGTTAGTTGTCTGACGTTGATTGTGACGCAGGGCTGTCGGTCTCCCTGGCAGCCTTGTCCTTCTTCTTCGTGTCGTCCTTGTTGTCTTTTGGTTTCGTTGTCTCGCCGCTGGCTGCCGCGTCATCAGATACCGCCGCCTCGGCGTCACTGGAAGTCTCCGCGTCTGCGTTCGCCTTGACCGTGTCTACTGGCACAGCCTCGGTCTCGGGCTTGTCCTCGTGCACCTGTACGGTGTCTGTAACTTCCTGCTCTTCCGGCTCCGCCACCGTGTCGATGGTTGCCGTATCGGGCATGACGTATTCGTAAGGGTCTTCTATTGGTGTCTTGGTGGTGTGGTTGAGCGCGAAGAACGCCACTATCGCGGCGGCTATCACGACGATACAAAGCAGGCAGCCGAGGGCAAGCCGGCGTTGCCGTCCGTTGCCGTCATCGCTGTCGTCATTCTGCCCAATGCCATGTTGCGGAACATATCCCTGCTGGTAGTCGTCGGCGTCTTCGCCGGCATCATGAGGTTTGTCAGCCTTAGGTATCGGCACGCGCATGGTGCCCTCGCACCCGGGACAGGTACATTCAATGGTCTGTCCTTCCTTTGCTTCGACAAGGAAGCGGCTGCCACAGTGGGCGCATGTTATTTGGTATTTCATAATTACTCATATTAAGATGATTCCTCACTCGGCATTCCTCACCCGGCACTGAGCATTCCTCCAATGCTTTCAATGACTTTCCGTGTCGCTCCTGTAAGTTCCCGGACGTAGGAACCTGCCCTTTCGCCACACGAGGCTATGAGCTTTCCGTCGCCGTCGAACTTGTCCATGATGTCGTCGAAGTCGTCGTATGACGAAATCTCGAAACCGCCATTCACGGAAATCAGTCCTTGCGCCTCGTCAAACCGCTTGTTGTTCGGTCCGAATATTACCGGCATGTTCCACACGGCGGCTTCCAGCACGTTGTGAATGCCTACTCCGAAACCACCGCCGACGTAGGCGATGTTGCCATAGTGGTATATGCTCGACAGCAGTCCGTAGCAGTCTATCAGCAGGACGTCGGCATCGGCAGCGTCGTTCTCAGCAGCCTGCGTATAGCGCACTACCTTCTTGCCCTTTGCCAAGGCTGTGATTTGCCGTATATGTTCCTCGTTGACTACGTGGGGGGCTATTATCAGCTTCCAGTCGGCATGGCGGTTGAAGTACGAAAGGAATATTTCCTCGTCGGGCAACCATGAGCTTCCGGCGACAAATACCTTCTGCGCGCTGCCCGCGAATGCCTCTACTATCGGCAGTTGCTTGCTGGCTTCCTTTATCTGCATTACCCGGTCGAAGCGGGTATCGCCTACGACGTCAACGTCGTTTATCCCAATCTTGCCGAGAAGCCTCTTGCTTTCGTCGTTCTGTACATAGAAATGGGTGAAGCAACGCAGCACCGCTCCATACTCGCGCCCATACCATTGGAAGAACACCTGTGTCGGACGGAATATGCTCGATACACTGAACACGGGCACATGGCGGTGCCGGAGTATGTGGAGGTAGTTGTACCAGAACTCGTACTTGATGAAAAATGCCATTACGGGGCGTACGGCACGCAGGAAACGTTGGGCGTTGATGACGGTGTCTATCGGCAGGTAGGTCACAATGTCGGCACCCTTGTAGTCCTTTCGCACCTCATATCCAGAAGGAGAGAAGAATGTAAGCAGTATCTTGTATTGTGGATAATCATGCCTTATCTGCTCTATGAGCGGGCGACCTTGCTCAAACTCTCCAAGAGACGCCGCATGGAACCATATATACTTCTTGTCCGGTTCCACATTCTCACGCAGTATGCGTACGGCCTTGCGCTCCCCAATCCACATCTTCCTGACTTTCTCGTTGAAAAGGCTGTAGATGAGGACGCCCAGCTCATACAGGTGCATGATGATGTTATACATATACAAAGCGAGATACCTTTATCCAAGAACTTCTACCGCACGGCGCAAACGGCTTAACGTCTCCTCCTTGCCGAGGAATGCCGATATGTCAAACATGCCGGGACCCTTGCCTATGCCGACAAGGGCAAGGCGAAACGCGTTCATCACGTCGCCAAGCTTGTAGCCCTTGTCCTCTACCCACTTCATTACTATAGGTTCCTGACCTTCGACAGAGAAGTCTTCTATGCCCTCGAGCACTCCTGCAAGCTCTGTCATCTGCTGCTTGCTGTATTCCTTCCAACGCTTCTTTACGGTCTTCGGGTCGTATTCGGTCGGTGCTATGAAGAAGAACGAGCACAAGTCCCAAAGCTCGCTTACGAAGTCCACACGGTCTTTCATCAGGTGTACGACCTGCGTCACCTGTTCAAGGGTAGCGTCTACGCCGTTGTTGGCAACGACCGGCGCGAAAAGGCGTGCTATCTCGTCGTCGCTCTTGCGCAGTATGTACTCGTGGTTGAACCAAATGCCCTTCTTGTAGTCGAACTTTGCGCCACTCTTCGAGCATTTGGTTATGTCGAACGCCTTGACAAGTTCGTCAAGTGAGAATATCTCCTGCTCCGTACCGGGGTTCCAGCCAAGCAACGCAAGGAAGTTAACCACTGCTTCTGGGAAATATCCGCTCTCACGGTAGCCGGAAGACACTTCGCCCGTCTTCGGATCGTGCCATTCAAGTGGGAATACGGGGAATCCGAGTCGGTCGCCGTCGCGCTTTGAAAGCTTGCCCTTGCCCTCAGGTTTGAGCAGCAGCGGCAGATGCGCGAACTGCGGCATCGTGTCCTCCCAGCCAAACGCGCGGTAGAGCAATACGTGCAACGGCGCGCTCGGCAGCCATTCCTCGCCACGTATCACGTGGGTGATTTCCATAAGGTGGTCGTCGACGATATTTGCGAGGTGGTATGTAGGCAGCTCGTCGCTGCTCTTGTACAGCACCTTGTCGTCAAGGATGTCGCTCTTGACTGTTACGTCGCCACGTATCAGGTCGTGTACGGTGACTTCCTGCCCGGGCTCTATCTTGAACCTTACGGTATATTGCGCGCCGTCGGCAATAAGCTTGCTGACTTCTTCCTCTGGCAATGTCAGCGAATTGCGCATATCGCCACGCGTGTGTGCGTCATATTGGAAGTTCTTTACTTCGTCACGCTTCTTCTGCAATTCCTCCGGAGTGTCGAAGGCGTAGTAAGCCTTGCCGTTGTCCAACAACTGCTTCACATACTTCTTGTATATGTCCCTGCGCTCGCTCTGACGGTACGGTCCTTTGTCGCCGCCGAAGCTTACACCCTCGTCGAACCTTATGCCGAGCCACTTGAAGCTTTCTAAAATGTATTCCTCCGCACCAGGCACGAACCTGTGCGAGTCTGTATCTTCTATACGGAAAATGAGTTTGCCGCCATGCTGGCGCGCAAACAGGTAATTATACAACGCCGTACGCACTCCTCCGATATGCAACGGACCCGTTGGACTGGGTGCGAAACGTACCCTTACATCTCTTTCTGACATCTTCTTAATGATGATAATTCATGAATTCAGTGCAAATTTACTATTTTTTTTTGACTATGACATATTTTCTTTGTATTTTCGCAGGGACTTACATTTTCCAATACTGACGACTTATGAGCAAGTACGACCACATAGAAGACCACTACTGGCGCAATTTCGCCACACGGACAGTGCTGACTATCATATCTGTAGCGATAATAGTAGTCTTCCTGCCACGCAACCAGAGCAAGCTGTTCCACTACGAGGAGGGACAGGTGTGGCGTTATCCGGCACTCAACGCGCCGTTTGACTTCCCGGTATTCAAGAGCGACGAGGCCGTAAAGGCGGAGCGTGACTCTATAGTCCGCCAGTACCAGCCGTACTTCAACTACAACGACGACATAGGCAGGCGGCAGGTAGAGCGGTTCCGCAATGCTTTCCGCAACGGCATACCGGGACTGCGCGGCAACTATGTTGATTATATCGCCCACCGCATAGAGGAGCTTTACGGGCAGGGGATAATAGACCCCAACGTCGAGGCGCAGATAACCAACAAGGGCGAGACTTCCATACGCGTAGTGTACGGCAAGGAGGCTTCGGCGGTACACGTCGACAGCGTCATAACGACCATAAACGCCTACGAGCGGCTGTTCATGGACCCGCGCCTCGGTCCCAACCGCGCGCTGCTCCAGGAGTGCAACCTCAACGAATACCTTGAGGCAAACCTGATATACGACAAGGAACGCAACGAGACCGAGGAGAACGACCTCCTGAACACCGTAACGCCAGCCAGCGGACTCATACAGCAAGGCGAGCGAATCATCGACAACGGCTCTGTCATAAGCCCATACAAGATGCGCGTCCTCGCCTCCTACGAGCGCGCGATGGCGGAACACAACGCCGGACAGAACGAGATAACGAGCACGCTCATTGGGCAGATAATCATCGTCACCATACTCGTCCTGCTGTTCACCCTCTACCTCGCGCTGTTCCGCAAGGACTATTTCGTCAAACCGCGCAACATCACCATGCTATATGTCATGATAGTCATATTCCCTATCCTGACATCGCTGCTCATGCTGTACAACAAGTTCAGCGTCTACCTCATACCGTTCGCGATGGCTCCTATATTCATACGCGTGTTCATGGACTCCCGGACGGCGTTCATCACCCACGTCACCACCATACTCGTGTCTGCCATAGCCGTCAAGTACCAGTTCGAGTTCATACTCGTACAGCTTGCCGGAGGGCTTATAGCCATATACTCGCTGCGGGAGCTGACGAAGCGGAGCCAGATATTCCTAACGGCGGTGCTCGTTGTAATAGGCGAGGCGGCGGTATACTTCGGCTTGCAGCTGATACAGACCGACAGTCTGTCGAAGCTCGACAGCTCGATGTACTATCATCTCGGCATAAGCGCGTTCTTCCTGTTGTTCACCTATCCGCTGATGCTCGTCATCGAAAAGACTTTCGGGTTCGTATCTACCATAACGCTGTTCGAACTGAGCAATACCAACAACGAATTGCTGAGGCGGCTTAGCGAGATCGCGCCTGGAACATTCCAGCACAGCATAACCGTCGGCAACCTCGCCGCCGAGATAGCCAACAAGATAGGAGCCAAGGCGCAACTTGTACGCACGGGCGCGCTGTACCACGACATCGGAAAGATGACCAACCCCGCCTACTTCACCGAGAACCAGGCAGGAGCCAACCCGCACGACAAGTTGTCCGAGAAGGAGAGCGCGGCTATAATAATAGGCCATGTCACCGAGGGGCTTAAGCTTGCCGAGAAGTACAACCTGCCACGCATCATCAAGGACTTCATATCCACCCACCACGGCGAGGGAGTGGTAAAGTACTTCTACATCAAATACAAGAACGCGCACCCTGACGAGGAGGTCGACGAGGACGCTTTCCGCTATCCGGGGCCCAACCCGTTCACGCGCGAACAGGCAATACTGATGATGAGCGACACCGTGGAGGCTGCATCACGCTCGCTGGAGAACTATACCGAGGAGGACATCAGCCGTCTCGTCAACAGGCTTATAGACGGGCAGGTGGCGCAGGGATTCTTCAACGACTGCCCTATAACGTTCCGGGACATAAAGCTCGCCAAGCAGATGCTCATCGAACGCCTCAAGTCCATATACCATACGCGAATCCAATATCCGGAACTTAACAAGAAGGGATAATGGCGGACCGGATCTTTACGGCTCCGCCATGTGGTCCTTCCATTAACTGTAATTAGTGAAAAGTTGGAAAAGTCGAACAATCGCTTGGTTGTTTAGAACAAACTTAGTACCTTTGCGCCCGATTTCGCAAAAGGTATTAAGATTATTTTATTTATTTTCACGAGTTAATGAATACGAGAACTACGGCAGTTATGCTGCTTTTGACCGCAAGCGTCGGCATGGCGCATGCTGGAGGACTGCTTACTAACACAAATCAGAACATCAGTTTCAACCGCAACTTCGCGCGCGATGGCGCAATCGGCATAGACGGAGTGTACTCCAATCCTGCCGGCGTGGCGTTCATGCCCAAGGGATTCCACCTGTCGCTGAACGTCCAGAACGTCTACCAGACACGCGACATCACTTCGGGAATGACCGTTCCGTCGCTCGAAGGCACGCCGTTCTACCAGCCGTTCAAGCTCAACGGCGGCGACGACGAGGGTCGCAAGTTCTTCCGCGGCAAGGCTTCGGTGCCGGTGCTGCCGTCGTTCCAGGCAGCCATAGTATACGACAAGTGGACGTTCCAGGCAGGATTCGCGCTTGCCGGCGGCGGCGGAAAGGCTACGTTCAACAACGGGCTCCCGAGCTTCGAGCGCCAGATAGCCCTCGTCCCGGCACTTCTCTACAGCCAGGGACTTACTACGACCACTCCGTCATACTCCGTGAGCAGCAACATCAAGGGACAACAGTACGATTTCGGATTCCAGCTCGGAGCCACATACAAGTTCGACGACCACTGGGCAGTATACGCCGGAGCGCGGTTCAACTATATCTATAATGTATACCAGGGCAACATAACCAACATATCTGCCAATATCGGCGGCGAGAACGTAAACCTCCACGACTACTTCGACACCCAGGCGCGCACCTACGAGCAGATGGCGTTCTACTACCGTATGCGTGCCAGCGAGATGACGGACGCGTCGCAGAAGGCGAGGTTCGAGGCGGCGGCGCAACAGGCGCAGTCGGGCGCGGAACAGATGAGCCAGACCAAGGAGATGTTCGCCGACAAGTACCTCGACTGTACGCAGCGGGGCTGGGGCATCACCCCTATCATCGGCGTAGACTTCAAGACGGGACGCTGGAACTTCGGCGCGCGCTACGAGTTCACGACCAAGTTCAACATCGAGAACGACACAAAGGTTGACAACACGGGGCTGTTCGCCGACGGAGTGAACACCCACAACGACCTTCCGGGGCTCCTCGCCGTCGGAGCGCAGTACGAGATAGCCCGCAACCTGCGCGCCATGGTGTCATACCACTACTTCTTCGACAAGGACGCGCGTATGGACAAGGGCAAGCAGAAGGCCCTTTCGGGCAACACGCGCGAGTACCTCGCCGGCATGGAGTGGGACGTAACCAAGGACGTAACCGTCAGCGCGGGCGGACAGCGCACCAAGTACGGGCTCGGCGACGGGACGTATCTGTCCGACATGAGCTTCGTCACCAGCAGCTACAGCTTCGGTTTCGGAGCCAAGTTCAAGGTGGCCAAGAACGCGAGCCTGAACGTGGCGTACTTCTGGACCGACTACGAGAAGTTCCACAAGGAGTACGACCAGACCATAACGGCGGCTGGACAGAGCGTTGAGGCGCACAACACCGACACCTTCACGCGCTCCAACAAGGTGCTCGGCGTAGGCCTCGACATCGACTTCTGACCATTTTTACTTTGAATGCGGGGCAATAATCCGCCGTCTCATGCGTTTGACATAAGGCGAAAGCCGAATAAAACGAATACTGCCACACGATGCTATATAGATTCAAACGCGCGCTGGTATGGCTCCGGCGCATGAGATACTCCCGCGGATTCGGCGTACAGTCGCCGTGGGCATACCGCTTCATACGCTACGTAATAAACGAGCACTACCCCTACTACGAGTATACCCACCTGAAGAAGGAAGTCTACGGGCTGAGCAAGATAGCCCGCAAGCTGTGCCGCCTGTACTTCCGGGTGGCGAACTACGTACAGCCCCGCACCGTCGTCGACTACGGCGCGGGCAACACTGCCTACCGCAGCTACTTCAAGGCGGGCTGCCGCTCGTGCGACGTAGTCGCCATAACGCCCGACGAACGCGGATACTCCAAGCTCCGGGCACTGCCGGAAGTCGACGTGGCGCGCATATCCCTCAAGGGCGACTACCGCCGCGTCGTAGACACGCTCATGGACCACGCCGGACGCAAGTCGCTCTTCATCATACAGCGCATAAAGAAGAACAAGGAGACCGAACGCTACTGGCAGGAGCTTGTAGGCGACCCGCGCGCGGGCGTGACGTTCGACCTGTACTATTGCGGCATCATCTTCTTCGACAAGAACATCATCAAACAAAGCTACATCGTCAACTTCTGAAGGGACGTGGCAATGTGAAAACTTCAAAACTTCAAAACTTTAAAAAATCACAGTTTTATAATATTTAGTTAGGAATTAGAAGTTAGGAGTTAGGAGTTGGGAGTTTTGAGTTAGTAGTTAGGAGTGTGGAAGTGGCGTTTTCCGACTATAAAGCCATCTTTTTGAGTGGTGAAGTGGCGTTTTTCAAGCCATAGAGGGGCAGTTTTCGCCACCAAAGAGTGTTAAAACGAGGGATAGGGGAAGTGAAGATATATTACAAGCGTATATTAATAATATATATATTATATATAGTAATATATTATATATACTATATTTATATTATATAATAATAGCTATTACCGTTATCAATTATATTTACAGTGAGTCGGAAAATTCCGTCTCGATATTATTAAACTGTGATTTTTTAAAGTTTTGAAGTTTTGAAGTTTTGCGAGTTCCGTTAGTTTTCAGCCTGTAATTTTTAAAAAGATTATTCATTCAGCTCCACTTCCTTGACCTTTTTGAACAAGTCGGAGGCGAAAACGAGGTCGTTGAGCTTCTTGTTGTGCGAGGAGATGACGGTATCCTTGTCGCCCTGCCACTCTTTTTTGCCGTCGGCTATGAAGACAATGTTCTCGCCGATGCCCATGACGGAGTTCATGTCGTGGGTGTTGATGATGGTCGTGGTGTTGTACTCCTTGGTAATGCCCGACAGCAGGTCGTCGATTACCAGCGATGTCTTAGGGTCGAGACCCGAATTAGGCTCGTCGCAGAACAGGTATTTCGGGTTCATGACCACTGCGCGGGCTATTGCCACGCGCTTCTGCATGCCTCCGGAGATTTCCCCGGGATATTTGCCTTCCGCTCCGTCGAGGTTGACGCGGTCGAGGCATTCCATGGCGCGCTTGTTGCGGTCGCGGAGCGTCATGTCGGAGAACATGTCGAGGGGGAACCGCACGTTCTCAAGCACCGTTAGCGAGTCGAACAGCGCCGCACCCTGGAATATCATGCCCATCTCCCGCCGCATCATTATCCGCTCGCGCTTCGTCATGGCGTAGAAGTCGCGTCCGTCGTAGAGCACCTCGCCCTGCGTCGGCGTGAGCAGTCCTACGAGCGTGCGCATGAACACGGTCTTGCCGGCACCGCTCTGCCCGATTATGAGGTTCGTCTTGCCGTTCTCGAAGGTGGTGCTGATGTCGTGGAGCACCTCCTTGTCGTCGAAACTCTTGTATATGTGTCTTGCTTCAATCATGATTAGCTGAGCAACTGGGTTAGGAATACGTCGGAGAACAGTATGAGGACGGACGAGCAGACCACGGCGTCGGTCGATGCCTTGCCCACTTCGACCGACCCGCCCTTGACGGTGTAGCCCATATATGACGACACGCTGGCTATGATGAACGCGAAGAATAGGCTCTTGATGATGCTCATGTACATGAACCAGGAGTTGAAGTCGTGCTGTAGTCCGGCGGTGAGGTCTTCGATGGATATGATGTGGGCTATTACCGACGTGGCGTACGCGCCGATGATGCCCATCGCCGAGGAGAATATCACGAGGAACGGCATTATGGTCATCAGTCCCGCTATCTTCGGGAGTATGAGGTAGCTTGCGGAGTTGATGCCCATTATCTCCAATGCGTCAATCTGCTGGGTGACGCGCATCGTGCCAAGCTCCGAGGCGATGTTGGAACCGACCTTTCCGGACAGTATCAGGCACATTATTGAGCTTGAGAACTCCAGGAGCATGATCTCGCGGGTGACGTATCCGGACACCCAGTGCGGCATCCACGGGCTTTGAATGTTGAGCTTTATCTGTATGCAGATGACGGCTCCGATGAAGAATGATATTAGGAGCACTATGCCTATGGAGTCCACGCCGAGCTGCGACATCTCCTTGACATATTGCTTGAAGAACATCCGCATGCGCTCCGGACGCGAAAACGTGCGCCCCATGAGTTGCAAGTACCTGCCGAACGTGGTGAGCCACTTTGATATTAGCATTTCTTGTTGGTGTTATGTGTCGGGTGACGGGTGGAATGGTCTCGTGCGCCCGTCGTCTTTCTGGTTGCAAAATTAACCAAATTCCATTTAAAAACTGCAACAAGGCGTAATAGTTTTTTGAAAGTTGGCTGATATTAAAGTTAATTTTGCTAATTTTGCAGCTCAAAGAAACTATTATGAGCGACAAAGATAATGTTGTTGTACAACCGCTTGGCGACGCTGGCCCTCAAAGGAATATACTGCGTACCGAGGGACTTGTCAAACGCTACGGCAAGCGCACCGTCGTCAACGGCGTGAGCATCAATGTCCGGCAGGGCGAGATAGTGGGTTTGCTCGGTCCTAACGGCGCGGGCAAGACCACGAGCTTCTACATGACGACCGGGCTTATAGTCCCCAACGAAGGCCATGTCTACATCAACGACACCGAGATAACGAAGTTCCCGGTGTACAAGCGCGCCCGTTCCGGCATAGGATACCTGCCGCAGGAGGCGAGCGTGTTCCGCAAGATGAGCGTCGAGGACAACATAATGTCGGTGCTGGAGATGACCAGCCTCACGCGTCAGGAGCGCGTCGACAAGATGGAAAGCCTTATAAGGGAGTTCCGACTGGAGAAGGTGCGCAAGAACAAGGGCGACCGGCTCTCCGGCGGCGAACGCCGTAGGACGGAGATAGCGCGCTGCCTCGCCATAGACCCGAAGTTCATCATGCTCGACGAGCCCTTCGCAGGCGTCGACCCCATAGCCGTCGAGGACATACAGCACATAGTGTGGCGGCTGAAGTTCCGCAATATCGGCATACTCATAACCGACCACAACGTACACGAGACGCTTAACATAACCGACCGCGCCTACCTCCTTTTCGAGGGGCGGATACTATTCAAGGGCACACCTGAGGAACTGGCTGCCAACAAGACCGTGCGCGAGAAATACCTGGGTACCGACTTCGTGCTCCAGAAGAAGGACTTCCAGTTGATCGACGAGCGCAAGAGGGCGCAGGAAGCCGCCTCTGCCGAGGGTTAAAAAAATAAATTTTCTCCTTATATATTAGGTGCTTACGCAAATATTGAGTACCTTTGCGCCTCAATTGGATAAGAAAAGGAAAAGTAAACAAAAACATAATAAAACCAGAAATGCAGATTTCATTTGAAAATCCCGACAAGGTCAACGGCCTGTTGACCCTTACTGTCGAAGAGTCCGACTATAAGGACGATGTCGAGAAGACACTCAAGGACTATCGCAAGCGTGCAAACGTTCCCGGCTTCCGCCCGGGACAAGTGCCAATGGGCTTGATAAAGCGCCAGTTCGGTATGCAAGTCAAAGTAGACTCTATCAACAAGCTCCTTGGCGAGAACCTCCAGAAATACATAGTAGACAATAAAATCAATATGCTCGGCCAGCCCTTGGCCCACGAGGGGCAGCAGCCTGTAGAGCTTGAGAAGCCGGCTCCATACACGTTCCAGTTCGATATAGCCGTGGCTCCGGAGTTCGAGGCCAAGCTTTCAGGCCATGACAAGGTCGCTTACTATGACATAAAGGTCGACGACAAGCTTATCGACGAGCAGGTGGATATGTTCGCGAGCCGTGCCGGACATTATGGCAAGGCAGACCAGTTCGATGCCGAGCAGCGCGATATGCTGAAGGGCGACCTCCGCGAGCTTGATGCCAACGGAAACACGCTTGAAGGCGGTCTTACAGTAGAGGGCGTCTCGCTCATGCCGCAGTACTTCGACGACAAGGACGAGGCAAAGAAGTTCGACAAGGCAAAGGCTGGCGACATCATCACCTTCAATCCTTCAAAGGCATACGACGGCAAGGAGACCCAGACGGCTTCACTCCTCAAGATAGACAAGGAACAGGTGGCAGACCACAAGGGCGACTTCAGCTTCCAGGTGACGGAGATTTCCCGTTTCGAGAAGCACGAGGTCAACGCCGAACTGTGGGAAGGCATCTACGGTAAGGACAGCGGCATCAAGGACGAAAAGGGATTCCGCGAGGCCATCGCCAAGGGACTTCAGGGACAACTCGCTGCCGACAGCGACTACAAGTTCCTCCAGGACGTCCGCGCGCACGTACTTAAGAAAATCGGCAAGCTGACTTATCCGGACGAGCTGCTTAAGCGCGTCATGTTGCAGGCTAATGCCGAGCGTCTGAAGAACGAGGAAGACAAGAAGAAGTTCGTCGATGACAACTATGAGGGCAGCCTTGAGTCCCTGACGTGGGACCTGGCAAAGAACCAGCTTGCCGAGGCTCAGAAGATAAAGGTTGACGACAAGGACGTTCACAACGCCGCCGTCGAGCTCGCACGTATGCAGTTCGCGCAGTATGGCATGAGCAATGTGCCTGAGGAGTACGTCAATAATTACGCTGACGAGTTGCTGAAGAAGCAGGAAACGGTCAGCCAGATGGCAGACCGCGCGCTCGACCAGAAGCTCACGGCAGCCCTTAAGGAAGTCGTAAAGCTCGACCACAAGGAGATAAGCTTGGACGATTTCAACAAGATGATGAATGAAAATAATAAGTAGTTTTTAAGAAAAAACTTCTATTCAGGTAGAGGTTATCGAGTTTTTTTGTTATCTTTGTGTTGGATTAGCCGCGGGTGGCCAGATGTTGGCATGCCGTTTGCTGGTTCAGACATGAACAAAAGAAGCTCGATAGCCTCTTTTTTATGTCGAATTTTTAAGAGAAAGGAACTTTAATGAACGATTTTCGGAAATTTGCTACGCAGAAGCTGGGCATAAACGGGCTCGTGCTTGACGAGACTTTGAAAGCCCAACAGCAGTACATGAACCCTTACATACTTGAGGAACGCCAGTTGAACGTCACGCAGATGGACGTTTATTCGCGTTTGATGATGGACCGCATCATATTCCTCGGCTCCGAGATTGACGACTACGCCGCCAACACGCTGCAGGCGCAACTGCTCTATCTCGACTCTGTCGACAGCGGAAAGGACATATCCATATATATCAACAGCCCCGGGGGAAGCGTTACGGCAGGCCTCGGCATATATGACACCATGCAGTTCATCTCTTCTGACGTGGCTACGATATGTACCGGTATGGCTGCGTCCATGGCTGCCGTGCTGCTCGTAAGCGGACAGGAGGGCAAACGCTCGGCACTGCCTCACAGCCGCGTTATGATTCACCAGCCGCTCGGCGGGGTGCAGGGACAGGCTTCGGATATTGAGATAGAGGCACGTGAGATTCAGAAGTTCAAGAAAGAACTCTATACCATCATTGCCACACACTCGCACCAGGACTATGACAAGGTGTGGAAGGACAGTGACCGTAACTATTGGATGACGGCTGATGAAGCCAAGGAATACGGTATGATAGACCAAGTCTTGAAACGGAAGTAAAAAAGCAAAGGAGAATAAACAATGCCCAGAAAGTGTAGCTTTTGCGGAAGGACGGAGAACGATGTCAGGTTGCTTATATCCGGCGTGAACGGCAATATCTGCGACGACTGCCTCCGCCAGGCGTGGGAGATAGCCAGCCAGGCAGGCGTTTTCGATGCCAAGCCCTCCGCAGACGACGATAAGAACAAACCTCTGAAAGTTCCAAAACCGAAGGAAATCAAAGAGTATCTCGACCAGTATGTGATCGGGCAAGACGAGGCAAAGCGTACTCTGTCGGTCGCTGTCTACAACCACTACAAGCGCTTGCAGCAGCCAAAGGACAAGGACGGAGTCGAGATAGAGAAGAGCAACATCATCATGGTAGGCTCTACGGGAACTGGAAAGACGCTCCTTGCCCGTACGATAGCCAAGATGTTGGACGTGCCGTTCACTATAGTTGACGCGACGGTATTTACCGAAGCAGGCTATGTCGGTGAAGATGTCGAGAGCATATTGTCACGGCTCCTGCAAGTGGCGGACTATAATCTGCCAGCAGCAGAGAGGGGTATCGTCTTCATAGACGAGATAGACAAGATAGCGCGCAAGAGCGACAATCCGAGCATTACGCGCGATGTCAGCGGCGAGGGCGTACAGCAAGGACTTCTCAAACTGTTGGAGGGAACCATGGTGAACGTTCCGCCAAAGGGCGGGCGCAAGCATCCTGACCAGGAATACATACATGTAGACACGCATAACATATTGTTCATATGTGGCGGAGCCTTTGACGGAATAGAGCAGAAGATAGCCCAGCGCATGAACACTCATGTAGTGGGGTTCAATTCCGTACAGAACGTAGCGAAGATAGACAAGGGCAACCTCATGAAATACGTGATGCCGCAGGATCTGAAGTCGTTCGGGCTTATCCCGGAGATTATAGGACGCCTGCCGGTGCTTACTTATCTGAATCCGCTTGACCGCGATGCCCTCCGCCGCATACTCGTAGAGCCGAAGAACTCTATAATACGGCAGTATGAGAAGCTGTTTGACATGGACAAGATCAAGCTTTCTTTCACCGACGAGGCTTTGGACTTTATCGTGGACAAGGCTGTAGAGTTCAAGCTTGGGGCGCGCGGTCTCCGCTCGATAGTGGAAAGTGTGATGAGGGACGCGATGTTCGAGATTCCATCGTCGCAAGTAGATCACTTCGAAGTGACTGCGGACTATGCCCGCAAGCAACTGGACAAAGCCCGCCTTCCGCGTCTGGAGTCGGCTTGATGACACTATTACGGCAGTGCCTGCTTGTTGCGGGCACGGCCGTTTTTGCCCAACTAAAACCAAACCTCCGAAGGCCATAGGCAAGCGGCAAGTATAATTGCCTTTTGACTTGGCATCATAGAAGTATGACCTTAGCTATAAACATGACGAAAACTGTAAATCTTAAGCAAGCTTTAAAGAGCTTTTTCGGCTTCGACAGCTTCAAGGGCGACCAGGAAGCCATTATCCGCAACCTTATGGAGGGGCGCGATACGTTCGTGCTTATGCCGACGGGTGGCGGAAAGAGCCTGTGCTACCAACTGCCGTCGCTGTTGATGGACGGCATGGCGATAGTAGTGTCGCCGCTTATAGCCCTTATGAAGAACCAGGTTGACGTCATCAACGGTATAAGCGAGGAGGACGGCGTGGCGCATTACCTGAACTCGTCGCTCAAGAAGACGGAGATAGACCAGGTCAAGGCTGATATAACCTCCGGCAGGACCAAACTTCTATATGTCGCTCCCGAATCCCTCAACAAGGAGGAGAATGTCGAGTATTTCAAGCACGTCAAGATAAGTTTCTATGCCATTGACGAGGCGCATTGTATATCCGAATGGGGGCATGACTTCCGTCCCGAATACCGGAAGATACGTGCCTCGGTAGACGCTATAGGGCGCGCTCCCATTATCGCGCTTACCGCGACGGCGACGGACAAGGTGCGCAACGACATAATGCGCAGCCTTGAAATAGAGGGCGCAAGGCAGTTCAAAAGCTCGTTCAACCGTCCGAACCTGTTTTACGCGGTGCGTCCGAAGACCAAGAACGTAGACCGCGACATCGTGAAGTTCATAAAGGACAATGCCGGGAAGAGCGGGATTATATACTGCCTGTCACGCAAAAAGGTCGAGGAACTCGCCGAGATACTGCGCGCCAATGACATAAAGGCTGCCGCCTATCATGCGGGACTGGAGTCGGAAGTGCGCTCGCAGACGCAGGACGACTTCCTCCAGGAGAAGATAGACGTGATAGTAGCCACTATCGCTTTTGGCATGGGCATCGACAAGCCCGACGTCCGTTTCGTGATACATTATGACATTCCAAAGAGCCTTGAGGGCTATTACCAGGAGACGGGGCGTGCCGGACGTGACGGACAGGAGGGCGTCTGCATAGCTTACTATTCCCAAAAGGACCTGAAGAAGCTGGAAAAGTTCATGGAGAACAAGCCCGTCGCCGAACAGGAGATAGGCCGCCAGCTGTTGCAGGAGACGCAGGCGTATGCCGAATCGTCGGTTTGCCGCCGCAAGATGCTGTTGCATTATTTCGGCGAGGACTACCCGAAGGACAACTGCGGTATGTGCGACAACTGCCGCAACCCGAAGAAGAAGATCGAGGGACGTGAAGCGTTGCTCATAATACTCCGTGCCGTGCGTGCGGTCAAGGAGGACTTCCATCAGGAGTACATCATAAACTTTGTCCGCGGGTTTGCCACCGACGACATAAGGGCGCACCATCACGACGAGCTTCCGGAGTTTGCTGAGGGCAAAGACTACGATGCGTCCATATGGTCTGCCGTTATCCGCCAGGCGTTGCTTGCCGGTTACTTGCGCAAGGATATTGAGAACTATGGCATATTGAGGCTCACCGCGGCAGGGAAACGCTATATAGCCAACCCTGTATCGTTCCCGATAGTGCTTGACAACGTATTCAAGGACGACTATGACGACGATGCCGCTGACGGCGCTACGGCAGCCCTTGACCTTCCGTTGAGGCAGATGCTTGTCAACCTGCGCCGTGATATAGCGCAGAAGAAGAAGCTTCCTACGTATGTAATATTCCAGGACGTGTCGCTCGACCAGATGGCAACGATGTATCCCACGTCGCTCAACGAACTGAAGAACATACAGGGAGTGGGGGAGGGCAAGGCCAAGCGCTACGGCCAACCTTTCTGCGACCTTATAAAGAAGTACTGCGACGAGAACGACATAGTCCCGCCCGAGGAGTTGCGCGTGCGCACTGTCGCCAGGAAAAGTATGCAGAAGGTCAAGATAATACAGAGCGTCGACAGGCAGATTCCGCTCGACGACATCGCGTCGGCGGAGGGTCTCGGATTCGACGAGCTGATAGACAAGCTCGAGGAAATCGTATACAGCGGCACGAAGATAAACATCGACTACTTCCTCGAAGACGAATACGATGACGAGCAGGTCGATGACATCTATGACTACTTCAAGGAATCAGACACCGACAGCCTTGATGCGGCATACGACGAGCTTGACGACGACTATTCGGAGCGCCTGATCCGCCTCGTGCGCATAAAGTTCATATCGGACATGGGCAACTGATGCCGCCGCGGAGGCGTCCGCTCCATTTTGTAAAACAGGTTCTTTCATATCCGGTACGGCATGTCTCGCAGCGTGAGACGTGCCTTTTTACAGCGTGTTCCATGCCATACTGCTTGCGCGTTAAATACACTTAATGATATTATAAAAGCAGGATAAAGTAACTCCTATGTGGAAAATTCTTGGTAAATTTGCACGCAATAAATTTTCAAATACACATATGTCATCATTTGTTGCAGATAAGATTTTCATGGACGGACTGACTTTTGACGACGTCCTATTGATTCCCGCTTACTCAGAGGTTCTCCCCAAGGAGGTAAAGTTGCAAACACAGTTCTCACGCCACATTCGTTTGAACGTGCCGTTCGTGTCGGCTGCGATGGATACCGTTACCGAAGCGTCAATGGCAATAGCCATGGCTCGCGAGGGCGGCATCGGCGTTATCCACAAGAACATGACCATTGACGAGCAGGCACGCCAGGTGGCTATCGTCAAGAGGGCTGAGAACGGCATGATCTACGACCCGGTCACGATTCAGAAGGGACGCACGGTAAGCGATGCTTTGGACATGATGGCAGAGTATCACATAGGCGGCATACCTGTCGTCGACGAGGAAAACCATCTCGTAGGCATAGTTACGAACCGCGACTTGCGCTTCGAGCGTCACATGGACAGGCCTATCGACGACGTGATGACCAAGGAAAATCTTGTCACAACACACCAGCAGACAGACCTGTCGGCTGCCGCCAAGATCCTGCAGGAGCATAAAATAGAGAAGCTTCCAGTCGTAGACAAGGACAACAAGCTTGTCGGACTGATAACGTATAAGGATATAACCAAGGCCAAGGACAAGCCCATGGCATGCAAGGACGACAAGGGCCGTCTCCGCGTGGCAGCCGGTGTGGGCGTTACTGCGGACACACTTGAGCGTGCGCAGGCACTGGTCGATGCCGGTGTCGACGCCATCGTTATCGATACGGCGCATGGTCATTCCAAGGGAGTCGTAGGAAAGCTCCACGAGGTGAAGTCCTCTTTCCCGAACATAGATGTTGTTGTAGGCAATATCGCGACCGGAGAGGCAGCCAAGTTCCTTGTGGACAATGGTGCCGACGCGGTGAAGGTAGGCATCGGACCAGGCTCAATATGCACGACTCGCGTGGTCGCCGGTGTCGGCGTACCGCAGTTGTCTGCCGTCTATGACGTGTTCTGCGCATTGAAGGGCACTGGCATACCTTTGATTGCCGACGGCGGATTGCGCTATTCGGGCGACATCGTCAAGGCGCTTGCAGCCGGTGGCAACTGCGTAATGATAGGTTCGCTGGTCGCAGGTACGGAGGAAAGCCCCGGCGAGACAATCATCTTCAACGGACGTAAGTTCAAGACCTATCGCGGGATGGGCTCCCTTGAGGCTATGGAACAGAAGAACGGCTCGCGCGACCGCTATTTCCAGACCGACATAAAGGACGCGAAGAAGCTCGTGCCGGAGGGTATAGCCGGGCGCGTTCCTTACAAGGGCACAGTCCAGGAAGTCATCTACCAGCTCGTAGGCGGACTGCGTTCCGGTATGGGATATTGCGGTGCTGGCGATATAGAGAAACTGCACGATGCCAAGTTCACCCGCATTACTAATGCCGGCGTGCTTGAAAGCCATCCGCACGACATAACGATTACCAGCGAGGCTCCTAACTATTCGCGCCCGGAATAAACGGGGTGCGGTCGTAGCCCGGCATTCATTAATGAAAGACAGGATATGAAACTAAAGCTGCTTGCCGTCTTGTTGCCGCTGTGTATGGGCGTAGCCAAAGCCCGTCCCGTAGTGGCAGACGGTACGGCGGAGCTTGACGATCCTGTCATAATGACGGTTGCGGGCAGGCAGGTGACACGTTCGGAGTTCGAATACTCGTACAATAAATATAATGGACGGAACGTAATCGACAGTAAGACAGTTGCCGAGTACGTTCCGCTATTTGTCAATTGCAAGCTGAAGGCACAGGCGGCTGTCGATGCCGGGATTGACACCACACGCGCGTTTTGTGACGAGCTTCACGGATTGCTTGCTGGTTATGTCCGAGAATCGGCTGCCAATGATTCCAGTGTCGAGGCTGGTGCACGGGAATATTACCGCAGTATGCGCGAGGCAGTTGGCAATCGGGGACTTTATTCGTGCTCGCAAATCCTGTTGAAGGTGCCGCAGGACGCTACGAATGCCGAGGCGGAAAGGGTACGCATACGTATAGACTCCGTCTATGATGCATTGCTTCGTGGGGCAGATTTCGCAGTCTTGGCACGCCAATTGTCGCAAGATACGGCTTCGGCTCCTTGTGGCGGAAGGTTGAAAGGCATGATGATGTACGGTGATATGGTTCCCGAGTTTGAGAAAAACGCCTTCTCTCTCCGCGAGGGCGAAATGTCAAGACCGTTTCAAACAGTCTTCGGCTATCACATCATCAAGATGGACAATCGCGAGGCAATGCCTCCGTATGATTCCGTGCGGGCTGATATTGTCAGCTATATAGAGCGCCGCAACTATCGCGAGGCGGTAGTATCGGAGAATGCCAAGCCGCGTTCTATGCAGCGCGTTATAGATATAGATGCGGTCAATAACGACCGTTTTGCGTCGTTGATGGCTCGCAATCCGGACTTGCGTTGGCTGGCGCGGGAATATCGTGACGGCTTGCTTGCCGCCGCGATTACCGACAGCCTCGTGTCAGTCAGGGCTGAAAGTGACGAAGATGGATTGCAGCGTTACTTCAAAGCCAACAAGAAGAAATACAAGTGGGGCACGCCGCGGGTCAAGGGAACTAAAAAGAGAAAGGCGCCCAAGAGGCTCGACGATGTCCGGGAATATGTAGTTGACGACTATAAGCAGGAGCTGGAGGCTGGACTGACAGACAGGCTTCGTGCGAAATATCCAGTGATAATAGACGCTTCCGTAGTTGCTACGGTTAACAAACATTAGAATGAAGAATACGTATAAGAATAAGTCCTTTGCGGTCATGCTGGCGGGCGCAGCCTTGTCGGTAGCCCTCGGCGTGAATGCGGGAGGCAGTGCCGGACGTACGGTGTCAATACCGTCTGATACAGATACAGTCGTCGTTTCAAGTGCGGCGGACAGTGCCGGACGCGTGGCTGATGCAAGGCCAAACGCAATAGACGAGGTAGTGTGGGTGGTCGGTGACGAACCGATATTGCGTTCTGACATAGAGGCGGTACGTTTGCAGGGCAACGCCGAAGGACACAGTTTCGGCGATGATGCCGACTGTACCATACCCGAGCAGATTGCCGTGCAGAAGTTGTTTTTGCATCAGGCAGCCCTCGACAGTATAGAGGTTACGGAGTCGGAGATAGCTGCTGGAGTAGACCAGCAAATCAACTATTGGATACAAGTAGCCGGAGGGTCGAAAGAACGTTTGGAACAGTATCGCAAGGAGACGATTACGCAGATGCGCCAGGAACTCCACGACGAGTTCAAGAACAACCAGCTCGTACAGAAGATGCGCCAGAAGCTCGTCGAGGACATCAAGGTGTCACCGGCAGAGGTCCGCACGTACTTCAACAAGCTCCCTGCCGACAGCGTTCCGAAGATACCTACGACTGTCGAAGTGGAAATCATAACCCAGACACCGCAGCCTACTGCCGAGGAAGTAGCCCGTGTGAAGGAACAATTGCGCGAGTTCACCGAGCGAGTGAATAAGGGGGAAATATCATTTGCCACACTTGCAAGCCTTTATTCAGAAGATACCGGCTCCGCACGCCAGGGCGGAGAGATTGGTTTCACGGGTAGGGGAATGCTCGATCCGTCGTTTGCGGCGGTAGCCTTCAACCTTACCGACCCTAAGAAGGTGTCAAAGATTGTCGAGTCGGAGTTCGGTTTCCATATCATACAGCTCATAGACCGTCGTGGTGACCGCATCAACGTGCGCCACATACTGCTGAAGCCTCGTATCGAGGCACCTGCCGTGGCTGCGGCTGAAGCGCGCCTTGACTCCATTGGCGACGACATTCGCCGTGGGCAGTTCACATTCGAGGAAGGCGCTTCGTACATATCCGACGATAAGGATACGAAAAACAACAACGGACTGATGGCAAACTCCACGCAGACGGAGCGGACATCGCGCTTCCGTATGGCTGAGCTTCCGTCGGAAGTGGCAAAGGTCGTCGACACGATGAAGGTCGGTGAGGTGTCAAAGGCGTTCCAGATGGTTAACGAACGGGGCAAGCTCGTTTGCCTTATCGCCAAATTGAAGAGCCGTACCGACGAGCACCGCGCCACCATAACGGAGGATTTCCAGGACATGAAGGACATCGTCCTTGCACGGAAGCGCGAGGAAGTACTGCATGATTGGGTAGTGAAGAAGATAAAGGACACCTACGTGCGTATGCTTCCCGAATACCGCGACTGCAAGTTCCAATATGAAGGATGGGTAAAATAGTGGTGAAACAGACATACAATGCACTGGAAGGCGGGCATGGAACTATACTCTTTACGGTTCTATGCCTGTTTGCCCTATGTCTGTCCGTGCCTGTCATGGCGCAGGAAAAGAAGGCAACGAAGAAGGCGGACTGGGTGTATCTTGACCATGCCGACGACTTGCGGTATGACCAGAACGTAATGCCGGGCGTGCAGATAGCCAGAGGCAACGTAAAGTTCCGTTATGAGGACAACACCCTGTACTGTGACAGTGCCTATTTCAACCAGGTTATGAACACGTTTGAGGCATTCGGCCATGTCCGTATGCACCGTGGTACGGGCAACGTGAACCTCAATTCCGACCATGCCAGCTATAACAGCAACTCCCGCGTGTTCCAAGCGGTGAAGAATGTAGTGCTGACACAGCCGGGCAATACGCTCCATTGCGACAGCCTCGTGTACAATACCAGTACGCACGTTGCCAATTATTATGGTCATGGACGGTTGCATGGCAATGGTACTACCGTGACTTCCGAGCTTGGCGACTACAATACGAAGACTCACGACGCGCATTTCACGGGCGAGAGGGTCGTGCTGAAGAATCCAGAATACACTATAACGACGCCCGATTTGAGCTACAACACGCAGACGAAGAAGGGGCACGTGCAGGGCAAGTCGGTCATAAGGACAAGCAATGGCGAGGTGATACACACCGATGACGCAGACTTCAACGGCTTTTCGCACAGTTTTTCTACCCATGGACGCTCGACGGTCACGTCACGTGAGCGCGACATCGAGGCCGATGATATGGATTACAACCGCTCTACTGGCTATGGCGAGGGACACGGCAACGTGAAGGTCGTTGACAAACAAGGCGGCAGGGTGATAACTGGCGACAACGTGAAGTTCCGAACCGGGCGCGTGGTAAAGAACGGACGTGCCACCAACGAGGTGATAGAGTTCGAGGGCGACGGCAATTCCAAGATTGTGGATCGCCCGGCACAGCGTACCATAAAGGGCGATTACCTCAAATACAACAGCCGCACGAAGGTCGGCGACGGACGTGGCAATGTCGATTATATAGACCATAAGAACAAGCACGCCTTTCTTGGCGACTTCGTGCATTACACCGAACTTGATGCCATTGCATACGGCAAGGCTGTCGGAAAGGACTTCTCCAGTGGCGACACGATGTTCGTCCATGCCGACACGATAAAGATGAAAGGTGTCGTGGAGGAGCGTACTCTTGCCAACCAGCGGGTAGTGTCGGATACTATCCGTACGTTCTATGGCATCAATAACGTGCGTGCCTTCCGTACCGACATACAGGCGGTGTGCGGTCTCGCCATTGGTTGCACGCGCGATTCGAGCATGACCATGTATCAAGACCCGATTGTTTGGAACGGCTCACGACAGATATTCGGCGACTCGATCAAGACGTTTATGAACGACTCGACGATACGCGAGACCCACGTAATGGGCAACGCCATGTCGATAGAGCAGATGCCTGACGGCGAACACTACAACCAAGTGTCGTCGAAGGTAATGGACGGTTATTTCGTAGAAGGACGTATACGTTGGGGACAAGCGGTAGGTAACGTGCTCGCAATATACTATCCCGTGGACGACAAGGATAGCTCGCTGGTGTTGTTGAACTATACGGAGACGGACACGATGCGTATCTTCATGACCCCGGAGCGAAAGCTTCAGAAAATATGGATGCCTAAAGCCAATGGCTCGTGGTATCCTATGAACCAGATACCTGCCGACAAGTTCAAGCTGCCTGGCTTCGCATGGTACGACTATATACGCCCGATTAACAAGTATGACATATTCCGCCATACTGTGAAAGGCGATGCCATACGTCCGACTAACCGCCAGGTTCAAACGCCGATACATCGCGTTGAGGACGTGCCGGCAGTCGGACAACCGTTGACACGTAGCAGGAACATACAGTCTGTAATGACCGACAACGGTACGACTCGAGAGGTGGCTTATCCCCCACAGGACGACCGTAAGGCAAGAAAGGAGCAGTAACAGTGGGATTCTTTCGCCAGCCAAAGCCACGGCAGTTTCATCACGAGCCTGTATATTATAATGTGCGCCATGAGCATTTGAGGCGTGATGACGTAGGGCAGAGCCGCGAACGACGCATACGTGAGGCGTTTTCAGGTTCTGAAAGACATCTGCTGCGTTACCGCCGGCGTGTGCGTGGCGGTTCGATGCTTGTGGGAAGCGGGGCTTTGGCAGTTATAATCATAGTCCTTATTTTGATTTGGATATATTTAAGCAGATAGCCAATGAGTGACATTATACAGCTTTTACCAGACAGCGTCGCCAACCAGATAGCTGCGGGCGAGGTCATTCAGCGTCCCGCGTCTGTCATAAAGGAATTGGTGGAGAACGCCGTTGATGCCGGAGCCAGACATATAGACGTACTCGTGACCGACGCCGGTCGTACGGCAATACAGGTCGTTGATGACGGTAAGGGTATGTCGGAAACCGACGCGCGGCTGGCATTTGAGCGTCATGCCACGTCGAAGATACGCAAGGCTGACGACCTGTTCTCGCTCCACACCATGGGGTTCCGCGGCGAGGCACTGCCGTCAATAGCCGCCGTGGCGCAAGTGGAGTTGAAGACAAGGCTGCATGGCGAGGATATTGGAACGCATCTCTCAATATCTGGCAGCCATGTCACGGATCAGGAACCATGTTCATGTGCCGAAGGAAGCAACTTCCTCGTGGAGAATCTGTTTTTCAACGTGCCGGCGAGAAGGAAGTTCTTGAAATCGAACACCACGGAGCTGAACAATATAATCACCGCGTTCCAGCGCATCGTACTTGTATACCCGGACATAGCCTTTACCATGCAGAGCAATGGCGTGGAGACTTTCAACCTGCCGGTGTGCAACGTGAGGCAGCGCATAGTTGATATTTTCGGCAAGCGGATAAACCAGGATCTACTGCCGGTAGGCGTAGAAACGACACTGTGCAAGATTTCCGGATTCGTAGGCAAGCCCGAATCGGCGCGCAAGAAAGGCGCGCGCCAGTTCTTCTTCGTCAACGGGCGGTACATGAAGCACCCATATTTCAACAAGGCAGTGCAGTCGGCGTTCGAACGACTCGTACCCGCTGGAGAACAAGTGCCGTATTTCATATATTTCGAAGTCGCTCCCGACAACATCGACGTCAATATCCACCCGACAAAGACGGAGATAAAGTTTGAGAACGAGCAAGCTGTCTGGCAGATACTCGCCGCCGCGGTCAAGGAGGCAGTCGGAAAGTTCAGCGAGGTGCCGACGATAGACTTCGATATGGAGGGGCAGCCCGAGATACCTGTGTTCGATCCTACGCATTATGCCGATGCTCCAAAGATACACCTGAACCCGCAATATAATCCATTCCACGGGCAATCCAAGCAACAGCAACACGCCGCGCCACGCAATTGGGAGGCTATGTATGCCGGATTGCAGCAAGTGCAGCCACGGCAGCAGGAGATGTTCCCCGAACAACCGTCCGAGGACACGGCGGGGGATATGATAGCTGAGAAGTCTCCGTCGCATTATCAATATAAGGGAACCTACATTATGACGGCGGTTAAGTCGGGACTGATGATTATAGACCAGCACCGCGCCCATGTTAGAATACTGTACGAACGCTATCTTGCACAGTTGAAGAACAAGCACCGCCAGCCGCAGAAGGAGCTTTTCCCAGAAGTGGTGAGCTTTTCACCGTCGGAGGTCGTGGCTTTGAACCGTGTTCTGCCTGAGTTGACGGCGTTGGGATTCGAGCTTACAGACATGGGCGGCGGCAGCTATGCCGTTAACGCCATACCTTCCGGGCTTGAAGGAATCAACGTGCAGAAGCTCGTGGGCGACATGATAGACGCGACGGTAGAGAAACACTCGTCGGTGGCTGACGATATAAACCGTACGTTGGCATTGAGCCTCGCGCGCAATGCCGCCATACCGCAGGGGCAGGTGCTCGGCAACGACGAGATGGAAGCCGTAATCAACGAGCTGTTCGCTTGCTCCAACGTCAACTACACTCCGGACGGCAAGAAGATTTTGTGCATATTCCGCCAGCAGGACATCGAGTCCATGCTCTCATAGATGCAAGCCATGTGCGTGAAATTCTTATTTCACCCGCGTGACTTCTCAATTTCATGCGGATGATTTTTTAGAGTCATGCTGATGAACCCAAAAATCACGTTGGTGACTTTTTAGATTCACTTTGGTGAATTTGGAAAATGACTTTGGTGAAATTCAAAAATGACTTTGGTGAATTATCCAGAAGGCTTTCCTGACAAAATTGAGTCGTGTTCAAAAAAAGTCGGAAAAGTTTGGCGAGACAGATTTTTCTTCTTACCTTTGCACTCGCTTAAGAGAAGTCTTAGGGCGTTTAGCTCAGTTGGTTTAGAGCATCTGCCTTACAAGCAGAGGGTCGGCG
>CAZGAT010000024.1:0-45983 GCA_964523825.1 uncultured Prevotella sp.
TCGAGCGATTGTAACCGCAAGATTCCACCCGTTTCAATCCTAAAACGCGAAAAATCAAGTGTTAAATTTCGTGATATAATCTTGACGTATAAGAAGGTAATGTCATGCGACATCAGCAGACTGTGGTAAAAAAAGACCGGTATCCAATCGGACACCGGTCTCATCCTACGTTAGTATGTTATGAAAAATTTGAGAGAATTTGAAACTTCACAGTTTCGTTTTTTTTGTTTTACTAAACATGATTTTATAGAGAAAGCATAGAAATATCTTTTTTATTTCACCACAGATACCGTCGGGTGTGCCTTGTTCATAGTAGCGGAATCTCCACGTGATGTGGAATCGACCTTTGCCACCGATGGACCGTTTTCTGGCTTCTGTATGTTGGCTACACTTTGCGTCTGTGGCTCCTCATTGGTGAATGCGCCCTGTACGGCGTTGCCAAGTGTAAGGATTATAGCCACGACTGCGGCAGCCTTGAAGAGTGGCATTAAGCGTTGGCGCATCGTTATCACACGTGCCTTGACAGGCTTTTCACCCTCTATCTTGGCAAGTATCTTCTGGTCGAAGTCATCTCCCAGCACGTCGTCCTTGACCTCGCTTTGCTCATAGGAGAACAAAGGCTGGTAGGCGGACAGTTCAGCCGGTACGTCCTTTTGGGAGAAGAACGCACGCAAAATCTCCTCTTCTTCAAGAGAAGTCTCACAACGCCAATAGCGTTCCAACAGCTGTGCGATGTACTTGTAGTCCATTATTTTTCTTGTTTCTATATACACGACGACAAAAGGCTGGTAAAAGTTACAGCCAAGACTTGTTTTTAACTTTTCTTTAGATTGCGCTCAGGCATCAAGCTCTGTAAAGCGTTGCCTTACGGTCTGGCGGGCACGGAAGAGGTTTACCTTTACTTGTTCTTCGGTTATTCCAAGGATAGCGGCGACTTCCTTGTATGACTTGCCCTCGAAGTCACGCAACTGCATACAGCTACGCTGCTTTTCGGGCAATGAGTCTACAATCATCTTGACCATTCTGACGCGGTCGTTCTGCACCGCCTGCTCAAACGGATTGGAGACCGCCACAGGTTCGACAGTCTTGTCGTCGAGCCTTTCATTGTTGTTCTCACGCTTCTTCGCCCTATCCAATGAAAGATTGCGGCATATAGTCATGCAGAAAGCCTCGATGTTCTCTATATCCTCCCACGTGTCGCGTTTCTCCCATACCTTTATCAGCGTGTCCTGAACAATGTCCTCTGCCTCAGCACGGTCAAGCGTGATGCGAAGCGCGAGCCTGAAAAGCTCGTTCTTCATTGGCAGTATGTCGTTCTGGAAACTGACGTTATTCATCTATATGGGATATTGCTTATTTCTTTATGACGGTGCCGTGCCGACCGTCGATGGCATCGGAGCGGGTTATTATTACACGTGATACTCCTGCGTCTACGGCTGCAAGCGCGTTCTCTATCTTGGGTATCATGCCTCCGGCTATTGTTCCGTCGGTGACGTATTGCGTGAAAGCTGATTGCGTTATGATGGGTATTATGCTGCCCTCGTCGTCGGGATTGCTCAACACTCCCGCCTTTTCAAAAGAATAGATGAGCGTCACGTCATAGTATTCTGCCAACGCCTTTGCCGTCTCCGAGGCTATTGTGTCGGCATTGGTGTTGAGAAGATGCCCCGAACCGTCATGTGTAAGCGGAGCCATTACTGGCGTTATGCCATTCTCTATGAGCAAGCTTAATTCCTTGCCGTCGACACGGTCAACATCGCCAACAAATCCATAGTCAACCATAACGGGTTCAGACTGTCTGTCATTGGTGGCACTATCGTGTAATGACTTTATGGCTACCGGCGGACGCTTGTGGCTGTGCATGACGTTCATGTCGGCACCTGTAAGTCCGAGGGCGTTCACGCCGTGAGCCTGAATGCGTGCGACAATGTTCTTGTTGACAAGTCCGCCGTATACCATCGTAACGACTTCGAGCATGTCTGCATCGGTTACGCGCCGTCCATTTATCATCTTGCTCTCTATTCCGAGGGCGGAAGCAACCTTTGTGGCACGTCGTCCGCCACCATGCACGAGAACCTTGCGCCCTTCTATGGCTGCGAAATCACAGAGTAATTGCTCAAGCCTGGCATTGTCTTCTACAATGGCTCCGCCGACCTTGACAACTGTCAGATGTCCTTTATTCATAGCTTTCGTATTTTACAGTTCTGGATATGTAACACAAGACTTGTACGGTAGTCACGCGCATGGTAGGATACACTACTGTAGATAGGTATAGCCGTAAAGTCCCGAGCGGTAGTTGCTCAAGAACTCCTTGCCTTCGTCCAGTGAGATTTTGCCTTGCTTTACGCTCTTTGCCACCCATTGCTCCAGCCGTCGGACAAGCTTCTTCGGATTATACTGTACGTATTCCAACACCTCTTCTACCGTTTCGCCGTCGATAATCTGGTCTATATGGTAGGTTCCGTTCTTCACGCTTATGTGTGCCGCGGTAGTGTCGCCAAACAGATTGTGCATGTCGCCAAGTATCTCCTGGTATGCTCCGACGAGGAACACTCCCAAGTAATACGGCTCGCCCTCGCGCAGCGCATGTACCGGCAGCACGTTTGATACGGAACCGCCAGTGGTGAAGTTTGTTATCTTTCCATCTGAATCGCAGGTTATGTCCTGTATGGTGCAGTTGCGCGTGGGGCGTTCGTTAAGGCGTTCTATCGGCATGATAGGGAACAACTGGTCTATGCCCCAGCAGTCTGGCAGCGATTGGAATATGGAAAAGTTGCAGAAATACTTGTCGGCAAGGAGCTTGTCGAGTCCGCGCAGTTCGTCAGGAACGTGCTTCAGCGTCTTGGCTATGGAGTTGATCTCCTGTCCTACGCTCCAATACATTGCCTCTATCTCTGCACGCGTCTTCAAGTCGACCATGCCATGGGCGAACATGTCAAGGCAGTCCTCGCGTATTTGCTCGGCATCGTGCCAGTCCTCGAGCATCGACTTCGGTGTAAGGTTGTCCCATATCTCATACAAGTCTTTCACCAGCTGGTGGTCTGTCGGTTTTGCCTCAAACTCCTCCGGCATCTCCGGCAGTGATGCGGCTCCAAGAACGTTGAGTATGAGCACCGAGTGGTGGGCGGCAAGGCTGCGTCCGCTTTCGGTTATGATGTTCGGATGTGGTATGCCGTTCTTGTCGGCAATATCTACAAACGCATAGACGCAGTCGTTGATATATTCCTGTATGGAGTAGTTCACCGAGCTTTCGCTATTGGACGAGCGTGTGCCGTCATAGTCAACTCCGAGTCCGCCGCCACAGTCCACGAACTCTATGTTGTAACCCATCTTGTGGAGGTTGGCATAGTATTGCCCTGCCTCGGTAAGCGCGTTCTGAATGCGGCGTATCTTGGTTATCTGGCTGCCAATATGGAAGTGTATGAGACGTACGCTGTCGTGCAAGCCAACCTCGTCGAGACGCTGCAACGCCTGTAACAGTTCAGAAGGTGTAAGTCCGAACTTCGACGCGTCGCCACCGCTTTCAGCCCATTTGCCAGAGCCTGACGCCGCGAGCTTGACGCGTATGCCCAGGTTCGGTTTCACATTCAGCCGTTTGGCAGTCTTGGCTATTACGTCTATCTCGTTGAGTTTCTCTACGACTATGAATATCTGCTTGCCGAGCTTCTGGGCAAGCATTGCGAGTTCTATATAGCTTTCGTCCTTATATCCGTTGCATATTATAAGGGAGTTGCTCTTGCACTGTACGGAAATTACGGCATGCAACTCCGGCTTCGAGCCAGCCTCAAGACCGAGGTTGTATTTCTCTCCATGAGAGATGACCTCGTCTACGACTGGTTGCATCTGGTTTACCTTTATAGGGTAGATGACATAGCTCTTGCCCTTGAATCCGTATTCCTCGCGTGCCTTGTCATAGCACGAAGCCATCTTCTCGATACGGTTGTCGAGAATGTCTGGAAAGCGTAACAACACAGGCGGCTTGACATCGCGCAGAGCCAGTTCGTCCATTATGTCGCATAGGTCAAGCTGGGTGTTGTCCTTGCACGGAGTGACATAGACGTGTCCCTTGCTGTTTATTCCGAAGTAGGAAGTGCCCCAACCTTTTATATTATACAACTCCTCGGAGTCTTCAATAGTCCATTTTTTCATGTCTTAAACAAAGAAGGCAGGCAGCAGCTGCCTTTTGATAGAATAGTAATGCTTGTTAGATATTCAACATTTGTCGTACTTCACGTACGGTATCGCCAATCTTGTCGCTGTTGTCGAGCAGGTTCACGTCAAACGTGTGCCGTGCCTTACCGTAAAAAAATTCCCGTTCCTTCAGTTGTTGGCGTATGAACACCCGTACCTCGTCAGGCGTTTTGCCGAGCAACAACGGACGGACTGCCTTGCCCATTCTAAGGTGTTCGTACAGGACTTCGGGCGTAGCCTTCAGGTAGACGGTCTCGCCCTGCTGGTTCATGTAGTCCATATTGTCGAAGAAACACGGCGTTCCACCGCCACACGAGATTATGACGTTCTCGAATTCTGCCACTTCGTGCAGCATATTGTGTTCTACCTTGCGGAATCCGTCTTCTCCCCTTTCGTCAAACAACTGCTTGACAGTCTTTCGCATACGGCTCTCGATGTACCAGTCAAGGTCGTAAAACATCATTCCTAGGTCTTTGGACAATGCCTTGCCGACGGTAGTCTTGCCCGCCCCCATGTATCCAAGTAGTATTATCCTGTTGTTCATCTGCGGCGTGGTTTATCTTCTGCGGCGTTTCGGCTCGGGCGCGTTGGCTATGATGTCCTGGCATTCGGCATATGTCAGCTCGGCGGCACGCTCGCGCTGTTCCTTATTAAGGCGGTAGTTCTTTCCGTCATAAGCGATGTAGGGACCATAACGTCCGTTCATCACTTCCATCTTCGGGTCTTCATCGAATGACTTTAGATGCCGTTTCTTGTCTGACTCGCGCTTGTCCTGAATGAGCCGTACAGCCTCTTCGAGTGTTATCTGCAACGGGTCGAAGGTCTTTGGAATGCTTACGAACTTCTTGTTGTGCATCACGTAGGGTCCGAACCTTCCAGAGCCGATAGTAACGTCGGTACCCTCAAACTGCCCAACAGTACGCGGCAGTTTGAACAGTTCCAGAGCCTCGTCAAGAGTTATGTCCTCCATACTCTTGCCTGTGGGTAGCTGAGAGAAGCGCGGCTTCGTATCACTGTCGGCTGTGCCGATCTGTACAACAGGACCGAAACGTCCTATCTTTACGAACACCGGCTCGCCCGTCTTTGGGTCTTTGCCAAGCTCGCGTTCGCCAGCCTTATGCTCGGAACGTGAGTTCAGCACATCCTCAACCTCTGGTTCGAAGTGGCTGTAAAAGTCCTTCATCTCCTTGTTCCACTGCGCCTTGCCCTCGGCAATCTTGTCGAAGTCCTTTTCCACGTTGGCGGTGAAGTTGTAGTCCATTATGTCGGGGAAGTTCTTCATGAGGAACTCGTTGACTACGATGCCTATATCTGTAGGAACGAGCTTGCCCTTGTCGGAGCCAGCCATCTCGCTCTTTGTCTTCTGCGATATAACCTTTCCTTTCAGCGTGTCTACGGTGTATTTGCGTTCCTCGCCCTTGTTGTCGCCCTTGACGACATACTGGCGTTGTTGTATGGTAGATATTGTTGGCGCGTAGGTTGACGGACGCCCGATGCCGAGTTCCTCAAGCTTGTGCACGAGGCTTGCCTCGGTATACCGGCTTGGCGGCATCGAGAAGCGTTCGGTAGCCGTTATCTCACGGCGTTCAAGCTCATCGCCGTTCCGCATCTGTGGGAGGGAATTGGCAAACTCGCCCTGCGTTGTGGATTCATCGTCGTCGGTTGACTCGCGGTAAACCTTTAGGAATCCGTCAAACACGATGACTTCGCCATTGGCTACGAACTGATAGTCCGATGTGTTGGCATTGCTATCAGTCAATTCTATGTTGACCGTAGTCTTCTCTATCTGCGCGTCGGTCATCTGCGAAGCCGCGGTGCGCTTCCATATCAGTTCGTAGAGGCGGCGCTCCTGCGACGTTCCCTCTATGGCGGTATTGCTCATGAACGTAGGACGGATAGCCTCGTGGGCCTCTTGCGCCCCTTTGCTGTGGGTGATATAGTTGCGCGGGCGGCTGTACTCCTCGCCATAGAGTTTGGAGATTTCCTCCTTGCTTGTGCCGATGGCGAGCTTCGAGAGATTCACACTGTCGGTTCGCATATATGTAATGTGTCCGTTCTCGTACAGATGCTGCGCAACCATCATGGTCTGGCTTACGGTGAAGCCGAGCTTGCGGGCGGCTTCCTGCTGCAATGTCGATGTTGTGAACGGTGGTGCTGGCGAACGTTTGAGCGGTTTCTTGGATATTGCCGCTACGTGGAAGCTTGCGTCTTTGCACATATTGAGGAATTCCAACGCTTCTTCGTGGGTCTTGAAGCGGTGGTTGAGTTCTGCCTTGACCTCGCTTTGTGAGCCGTCCGCATTGTCTATGCCGAATACGGCATTGACACGGTAGAAGGGTTCTGCATTGAATCCGTGTATCTCGTGTTCGCGTTCGACTATCAATCTGACGGCGACACTCTGCACGCGGCCTGCCGATAATGCAGGCTTCACCTTTCGCCAGAGTACCGGCGAGAGTCTGAACCCCACCAAACGGTCGAGCACGCGGCGTGCCTGCTGTGCGTTGACGAGGTTCATGTCGAGATGGCGTGGGTGCTTTATGGCTTCGAGAATGGCGGGCTTCGTTATTTCGTGGAATACTATGCGGCTCGTCTTTTCCTCGTCGAGCCCGAGAACCTCGCACAAGTGCCAGCTTATAGCCTCTCCTTCGCGGTCTTCATCGGACGCGAGCCACACCTTCTTGGCGTTCTTGGCGTTCTTGCGCAGGTCGCTGACGACCTTCTTCTTCTCCTCTGGTATGACGTAATGGGGTTCGAGCGTCTTGGTGTCGATGCTCAGCTCGCGCTTCTTCAAGTCGCGTATGTGCCCGTAGCTCGACATAACCTTGTAGTCGTTACCCAAGAATTTCTGTATTGTCTTTGCCTTTGCTGGGCTCTCTACTATTACTAAATTATCTTGCATAGTCAGATGATAGTATGTTAATACGTTCTCGAACCGCAGGCTACGTGCCTGAAGTTCAAGGGCGCAAAAGTAAGAAAAACTTTTGCTTACACCTTATTATATAGATGATTTTTCTACTTTTTTAAGTATTTGGGCAAATTGGTGACAAACCGGAAGACTGCGTTGCGGGTGCTTGGAAACGCAAACAGGCTTGCGTCAAGGTCTTCGGGACGTGCCCAAAACGCCTCTGACGCGTCGTCATCGGCATGAGCCTCAACTCCGTCGGGTACACGGCAGAGGAAAAATGAATCCATGGTAGGTTCCACAAGTCCTGAATAAAGATATGAATTGGGGTAGCTGAAAAGGAATCGTGGACGTTCTACGTCGAGCCCGGTCTCCTCCTTCACTTCCCTTGTAACGCCCTGTTCGAGCGATTCGCCAATATCGGAGAATCCACCGGGAAGATCGAGCATTCCCTTAGAAGGCTCCAGCTTGCGTCGTACGACAAGTACGTTCCCACTGGCATTGACGATGAATGCAGCGGTAGCGGCGCTTGGATTGAGATAGTAGACAAAGCCGCAATCCTCGCAACGGCGGCTCTTCTCGTTGTTGTTTACGAATCGAGGACTGCCGCAGACGGGGCAGTAGCGGAATAGGGAAAGTGGATGTTGGTGTTCCATATTATTGGCAGACGACTACGGAATAAGGTCCGACTTGATGAATTTCCTTGTTGGGAAATTCTGCCGTGTATTTGCTTGGAATCATGAGCAGGTATCGTTCTCCTTTGTTGGCTGTTGGGGAATGCTCACTGTATATTGGCTTTACAGGGTGGTTGAGATATGCGTCCATGTTGGCTGCATAATTGACATGCCATGCGCGGAAGTCGGTTGTTTTGTGCTCTTGTGACAATTCTTCGACCTCCTCGCACAATTCGCCGTAGCCGATGCTCGAATTAATGGCTGGCAGCGACCATGATGCAACGAACACCGCAAGCCCTATTCCCCAGCCTATACGGCGTACGGTTGCGATGAATGGCTCTGGCTCAACCTTGTTGTACAGATGGTATAGGGCGTTGCCACCGCAGAGTGACAGCACTGTGGCTGAAGCGTATAGCAATCCATTGTTGAGGTAGCTTACGCCACTGAATGTAGAAGCGGAGAATATGAGCGCTGGTAGCGACAGTACGAGCAGTCCTGCCGGTATTGCTACTGCAAGGCGTATCCACTTGTTGCTGACGTGGAACCGTGGTAGGAACATTGCCGCTGCATAGACCATGAACGGTACTGCTGGCAGGAGGTATATTTGGAGCTTGGAGCTTACAAGCGATAGTACGACGAATATCGTAACGCTGGCTGTAAGGAAGAAAGTCTGTATCGGGCTGCGTACGAACTTCGGGCGCAGTGCGGCTGCAATTATTCCTATTATCAGCAGCGACCATGGAACGAGGCTGTACCATATACTTACGGCATAATAATATATAGGTCCCGCATGGCGTACGGAATCAAACGTGCGGTCAAGCGTCTGTGTAACGATCAGGTTCTTTAAATAATGTGTGCCGCCTTCGGCATATACGCCGGCGAACCATGCCGCGAAGCAAACTACCAGTACAAGCCAAGTCCGCCAGCCCCAATAGCGGAAGAATCGGTGTATGTTGCCAGAAACGGCAAGGTAGGTTACCGTTACGCAGAATGGAAGGACAAAGCCAAGTGCTCCCTTGGTCAGTACTGCGAGAAAGATGTATATAGGGAACAGCCACTTGCTCTTTGTCGTTGCAGTCTCGTCGTACTGCATGAGCCAGAAGTTGTACAATGCGAGTACGATGAACAGACTCATGAGCATATCCATCCGTATTGTTACCGCAGATACGAAGAATATTCCGCATGTCAGGAGAATCAGCCGTGCCATGGATCGCCCCCAGCCATCCATGTCATTGACAGTCCAGCGGTCTATAATACGTGCAATGCCAATGGCAGGTAGTAGGGAGAACAGTCCGAGGAGCCACATGTGATGTCCGCCAGTGAGCCAACGGCAGAACATGACAATCCACAGGTATAAAGGAGGCTTGGAGGTAAACGGCATTCCGTGGTTGGTGAATGCGAAGAACACGTGATTGCGCAGAGCCTCGTCGGCTACGCTTAGATAGCGCAGCTCGTTGGACGAGGTGTAGTCCCGCAACAATAGTACCGGGATAAGTGCAAGGCACAGCCCGAAATACATCAAGTGTCTTTCTCGACTCTCTCTCATTATACTTGTTTCTTTTAGATTTGGAAGTTTAAGATTTTATAACAGAGCCTGGATTTCCCGATCGAGGTCCTTTATTTGTGCGGCATTGCGCACGATGTTGTTGCCACGGTCTATGATGAAGAAGTATGGCAGGCTTGGCGCGGCTGCGGTATATGCCTGGCTGCGTCCGCTGTCGTCGAATACGTTTATCCAGGGCAATGAGCTGACTTGTGAGTTCCAAAACGACTTGTTGTCGTCAAGTCCGACCATGTAGATTTCAAATCCGCGGCTGTGGTACTTGTCATACAGGTCGCGCAGCTGCATGATAGCCTGTTGCGAGCCTTTGTCGGCAAAAACATTGAAGTAAAGCAATACGACGCTGCCCTTTAGATCGGTAAGGTGGTGCAGCTTGTCGTTGCGGTCGTATAACGGAAGGTCTATTATGCCTGTCTCGCTTACGGATACGTTGCTGGCAACTGTGCCTTTCTGTTGTTGCTGACGGCGGTTGTTGGCAATTATCCGTTCGTTCTGCATTCCCTTTATGGCGATGTTGTGTAGGTTCTTGCCACGTTCGGAGTTTGGATAGAAGGTGTCCCAACTCGTAGCCACTGCTCCGAAGACCTTGTTGTCTTTGCGGTTGCCGGCAGGATCGAATAGCATGATCGGCTGGTTGTTGATGACTATGTATTGGAATAGGGCGAAGTAGGCATAGGCCTTCATAGGCTCCTTGAATATGTAGTTGCGCTCGACATTGTCCTTGTAGTTCTCTATCATGCGGCTTACTATCGAATCGGCACCTGTCGTTCCATTATTTTCGACGGCTTGGCATTGGCTTTGTAGGTTTATCTGCATGAGCGCAAGTTCCTTTATCTTCTCGTTCTCATAAGAGTCCTTGACCGTATAATTGGTAGCCATGCCAGGATACTTTGCCTCAATGTTTACCGTCTCGGTAGAGTCTATCGCCACGTTTATTATCTGTCCAGATATGCGCAGACGGTAGAACTCTGGATTGTCTGAATGGTCGCCAGAAAAACTGAATTTGCCAGTTTCATCGAGCTTTACCGAATCCAGTACGTCGAATCCGTCGAGACCGTTATGCTCGAAGTAGAGAATGCTGTCTTTGGCGTTGGCAACAGTTCCGTCAATATGGAATGAGCCTTCGCCACATGAAGAAGCAATGGCTACAACTGCCACTGCCAAGATGCCGCAACGAAGCAGCCTGTTAATCTTTCTCATTTTTAGTCTTTCTTATATTTTAGGTACAAAATTACATCAATTAAGGCAAAAGACAAAAATAATTTCATACTTTTGCAGCCAAAATGAAAACAGACGGCAGCGATTGGCATTGCCGTCATAGCAAATTGATACGACAAAACAATATTATGTTCAAGAAAGCAACACTCTCCCTGCTGCTATTGCTCAATGCAATTACCCTGCTGGCACAAGACGACGCGGTACGTTTTTCTGTTACTCAGAAGCATGTGTCAGAATCAGAAATCGATGTTATTTTCACAGGTTCTATCGACAAGGGCTGGCATGTATATTCTACCAACATTCCGTCGGGCGGTCCTACTGCTGCAACTATGAACGTTGAAAGCGCAATAGGCGCAAAGCCGTCGGGCGCATTGCGTGCCGTAGGCAACGAGATAAATGTCAATGATCCGGTGTTTGGTATGCGATTGCGCTATTTCGAACACCATGTGCAATTTATTCAGCGGTTCACTATTACAGCCAAAACGTATAATATAAAGGGGTATTTGGAGTATGGAGCGTGTGATGACCACATGTGCCTGCCACCACAATCGGTAGACTTCTCTTATTCAGGTAAAGGACCTGATGATGCGCCACAAACAACATCAGAGTCAGCCGTAGCGAATGATAAAACGTTAAATGGAGGCAATAAGGGCTTGTCGGACAAAGACTCTGTGGAAGCTTTACAGGCTGTTGGTGACACTCTTGCGGTAGCAGATACGATAAAGTCTGATACTGCTACTGCATCACTTGGCACCGATTTATGGGCACCTGTTACTGCCGAATTAAGTGCAATGCAGCCACAAAGCGCGAGCTCGTCGTTGCTGTATATATTTCTCATGGGACTTCTTGGCGGCCTTGTCGCACTCTTGACACCATGCGTATGGCCGATAATTCCGATGACGGTTAGCTTCTTCCTTCACCGTTCTGACAACAAGGGTAGGGGGGTACGTGATGCTATTACCTACGGAATATCCATTATAGTCATATATATGGCTTTGGCATTGATAGTAACGGTGGCTTTTGGTCCGCAGACGCTTAACGAGATGGCAACGAATGCCCCGTTCAATATTTTCTTCTTCCTGCTACTGCTGGTTTTTGCATTGAGCTTTTTCGGACTGTTCGAATTGCGCCTGCCATCGTCATGGGGTAACAAGATCGACACCAAGGCTTCTGCCACAACTGGACTTTTGTCGATATTCCTTATGGCGTTCACGCTGTCGCTTGTCAGCTTCTCTTGTACGGCACCGGTGGTCGGACTTCTGCTTGTTGAGGCAGCGACGAGTGGCAACTGGGTGGCACCTGCAATTGGTATGTTTGGCTTTGCTCTTGCCCTTGCACTGCCGTTTACGTTGTTTGCAATGTTCCCCAATTGGATGAAAAAGGCACCAAAGTCTGGAGCATGGATGAACACTGTCAAGGTGGTTCTTGGTTTTGTGGAGTTGGCGTTCTCGTTAAAGTTCTTTTCCGTTGCCGACCTTGCCTATGGCTGGGGACTGCTTGACCGTGAGACATTCCTTGCCCTTTGGATAGCCATATTCTTGCTCTTGGGACTTTATTTGATAGGTGTATATCACTTCCGTAGCGACGGCGACAAACCAAAACCGCAACCTGTCGTGTGCATAATGCTCGGGTTGTTGTCGATAGCATTCGCAGTATATATGGTTCCAGGGCTGTGGGGCGCGCCGTGCAAGGCTGTTTCTGCATTCGCGCCACCAATGTATACGCAGGATTTCAATCTAAACCGCCAGCAGGAAGTACGTGCCAAATATTATTCCTACGATGAAGGTATGGCTGCCGCACGTGCACAACACAAACCTGTACTTGTCGACTTTACTGGTTTCGGCTGTGTCAACTGCCGTAAAATGGAGGCTTCTGTATGGACAGACCCGGAAGTGGCGAAACGATTGACAGATGACTATATACTCATATCGTTATATGTCGACGACAAGACCCCGCTGCCTCAAACCATTGAGAGGAAAGGTCCTGACGGCAAGACTTACAAGCTGCGTACGGTTGGTGACAAGTGGAGCTACCTTGAACAGACAAAGTTTGGCTATCTTGCACAGCCTTTCTATGTGCCGCTTGACAATGACGGCAAACCGCTTGTAGCTCCGTTTACCTACAGGGAGGACGTCAAGGCATACGCGGACTTCCTTGACGAAGCGCTGAAGGCTTACGGCAAATAGGCTCGTAGTATTCGGATTGGTGGCGGATTGGATTTTATTTTGTATCTTTGCACGGCAAAGAGAAAATGAACGAAAGCATGGCAGAAGATTTCGATATAAGGAATGAAAGCGTCAGTCCGGCAGAAAAAGAGTTTGAGAAAGCCCTGCGCCCGTTGAGATTTGACGATTTCAGCGGACAAAAGGGCGTTGTCGATAACTTGCGTGTATTTGTTGAGGCTGCAAAATATCGTGGTGAGCCACTTGACCATACCCTGCTGCACGGACCTCCTGGCTTGGGAAAGACGACATTAAGCAATATCATTGCCAACGAGCTTGGTGTCGGATTCAAAATAACGAGCGGCCCTGTGCTCGACAAGCCTGGCGACCTCGCCGGAATACTGACATCGTTGGAGCCTAACGATGTCCTTTTTATCGACGAGATACACCGTCTTAGCCCTGTGGTAGAGGAATATCTGTATTCTGCAATGGAGGACTACCGCATAGATATAATGATAGACAAAGGACCTTCAGCGCGTTCCATACAGATAGACCTCAATCCGTTTACACTCATCGGAGCCACCACGCGTAGCGGATTGCTTACTGCGCCGTTGCGTGCGCGTTTTGGTATTAACTTGCACCTAGAGTATTATGGAGCCGAAACTCTGCAACAGATAATACGTCGTTCTGCACGATTGCTTAATGTTCCTATCGATGATGACGCGGCTGTGGAAATATCACGCCGCAGCCGTGGTACGCCACGTATAGCGAACTCGCTGCTCCGCCGTGTAAGGGACTTCGCGCAGGTGAAAGGCAATGGACGTATAACGAGCGGCATCGCCCAATTGGCGTTGCAGGCTCTGAATATAGACCAGTACGGACTCGATGAAACCGATAATAAAATACTGCTTACGATTATCGACAAGTTTCGTGGCGGGCCTGTCGGAATATCGACTATCGCCACAGCAATAGGCGAGGATGCTGGTACGGTAGAGGAAGTTTATGAGCCGTTCCTTATAATGGAAGGTTTTATCAAGCGTACTCCGCGTGGTCGTATGGCTACAACGCTCGCATACGAGCATCTCGGGCGCAATCCTTATAATGGCAATATTATGGAACCTTCTTTATTCTGATATATGGAGAGAATAGCAATATTCACTGGTACTTTCGACCCCTTTACGATAGGGCACGATTCAATAGTGAGGCGTGCACTGCCTATGTTTGACAGACTGGTTATAGCCGTCGCTGTCAGCAAGCTGAAGAATGCTGGAGTTGAAGCTGCGCACCGTGTTGAGGAAATACGCAAGATCTATGGCGATGACAATCGTATTGAAGTGATTTCATACAGTGATTTGACTATCGATATGGCTCGCCGTGTGGGTGCAAAATACATAGTCCGCGGAGTCCGTTCGGTCAAGGATTACGAATATGAGCGCGAACAGGCTGAGTTCAACCGCAAATTTGGCGGTCTGGAAACAGTCTTGTTGTTTGCAGAGCCAGGACTTGAAAGCGTCAGCAGCAGCCTTGTCAGAGAGCTTGAGTTCTTTGGTCGCGATGTTTCGGAGTTCCTTCCTAAGGGCAAGGCATAAATGTCTATGGATATTACTCCACAAACAATAGATTTTATCCGAATTCATCGGGATTCTGATGTGCGGAAGCTCGCGTTGAGTGCTGGTAAGCCTGTTGGAGTAGACCTGCAATTCGCACTTAATCAAATAGAGGGACGACAGACTGCACGCCGCAAGTTGCCTGCATGGTATAAAGTGGATGGTGTCGTTTACCCGCCACACCTTAACATGGAGCAATGCTCGTCAGAAGACACAGCCGAATACAAAGCCTTGTTAGCTTCGTCAAGTATACGGAATTATGGACTAAAAAACGTATTGGTCGATATTACTGGAGGCTTTGGTGTTGATTTCAGTTTCATGTCAAGACGTTTTGACTGGGCTGTATACGTTGAAAGAAATGCAGACTTGTGTGAGGTTGCCAGGCATAACTTCGGACTCCTCGGAATTGAAAATGCCGAGGTCATAAATCAGGACAGCGTTGGCTTCTTGTCAAACTTTCATCGTGATGCTGATACTCTTATAACTCTGTTTGCTGATCCTGCAAGACGGGATATTTACGGGCGCAAGATGACTTCCATTTCCGACTGCGAGCCAGACGTGTTATCGCTGTTTCCAATATTTGATAGTATGGCAGACCGGATAATATTGAAGCTGTCGCCGATGCTCGATTGGCATGAAGCCGTGCGCGAGTTGGATTCTGTCGGCAGTCGTACTATGCGTGGCTTTAAAGTGTTTGAGGTTCATGCTGTAGCCGTAAGGAATGAGTGCAAGGAGTTGTTGCTTGTAATCGAGCCGTCAAACGGGCGGTTTGATAGTATAAAAGAACCTGTTTTACGTCTCGTTTCTGCCTGTAATGGAACGTCGTTTGAATGCTATGCTGACGAGATGGCAGCGCAAGTGCCAGTAGCCGATACTTCTGGTGTTATAGAAGGGCGTTATCTTTATGAACCAAACGCAGCCGTAATGAAGATTGGCTGTTTCCCAGCGATAGCGCAACGATATGGAATCAAGGCTGTGGGTAGGAATTCCCATTTATTCATTTCTGCCGAATTAATCGAGGACTTTCCTGGACGCAAGTTTCAAATAACAGCGGTTTCATCGATGAATAAGAAAGATATGAAGCACGTAATGCGTGGAGTTTCGAAAGCTAACGTGTCTGTCCGTAATTTCCCTATGCGTGCAGAAGAATTGAAACGCAGGCTTAAGGTTCGCGATGGGGGCGACACCTATATTTTCGGTACTACTATAACTGGTGTCCGCCATGTCTTAATAATAACCAAAAAAATCTCATAGTTTTGGCTATGTTGGCTTTATTTGCTATTTTTGCATACTTAAAAGCAAACTCTTAATACAGAAAATGTCATCAATAACTATACGCAAGGTGGAGACGAAGAAGCAATTGCGCGCTTTCATCGACTTCCATTATGACCTTTACGAAGGCAGTCCTTACGATGTTCCCAACCTGTTCATAGACGAGAAGAATACGCTTTCGCCAGACAAGAACGCCGCATTTGAGTTTTGTGAGTCGGAATATTATCTCGCATACGATGCGGAAGGAAAAATTGTGGGGCGTGTAGCAGCTATTATAAACCACAAGGCCAATAACAAGTGGGGACGTAAGAGTGTGCGTTTCGGTTGGATAGACTTTGTTGACGACATCGAGGTGAGCCGCGCGTTGCTTTCTGCCGTTGAAGACTACGGTCGCAGAAAAGGTATGACGGAGATAGTAGGTCCGCTCGGATTCACCGATATGGATCCAGAGGGAATGCTGATTTGGGGCTTTGACAAGCTTGGTACCATGCCTACGATATACAACTACGACTATTATCCTCGGCATATGGAGCAGTTGGGCGGCTGGACCAAAGATGCCGACTATGTTGAATACTATATGTGCGTGCCAAAGACCGTGCCTGAAAAGTACAGCAAGATTGCGGCAATGGTAGAGAAAAGGTACAATCTCCGTGTGAAGAAGCTCACCATGAAAGATGTCCGTGCCGGTTATGGATATAAGGTGTTCAAGTTAATCAACGATACCTATAAGGATTTATACGGATTCTCCGAACTTAGCCAGAGGCAGATAGACGAATATGTCAAGATGTATCTGCCTATGCTTGACCTAAATCTCGTTACGTGTGTGGAAGATGCGAGTGCAGACAACAAGCTTGTCGGTATAGGCATTACAATGCCGTCTATGAGCCATGCGTTGCAGAAGTGCAAGCGTGGGAGGTTGTTCCCGTTTGGTTGGTGGCATGTGCTGCGTGCTGTGAAGTTCCACAAGACGGAAGGTGTAGATCTGCTTCTGCTGGGCGTCCTGCCGGAATATCGCTCAAAAGGAGCCAATGCCTTGTTGTTTGCCGACTTGATACCACGGTATATCGACTATGGAATCAAGTGGGGCGAGAGCCAGGTGGAGATGGAAGACAATGAGGGCGTACAACGACAGTGGGGGGCGCTTAATCCGGAAAATCACAAGAGAAGGCGTTGTTTTAAAAAGAACTTATAGATAAAATGCCAGAAAACGATAATATACAGCAAGTAGAATATACAGACGACAATATCCGCCATTTGTCGGACATGGAGCATGTACGTACGCGTCCTGGAATGTACATCGGACGTTTGGGCGACGGCTCGCTGCCTGAAGACGGGATATATGTGCTGCTGAAAGAAGTGATCGACAACTCCATAGATGAGTTCAAGATGAAGGCTGGCGACCGTATAGAGGTCGATATAGACGACAACCTGCGCGTGTCAGTACGCGACTATGGTCGTGGAATACCGCAGGGCAAGCTCGTTGAAGCTGTATCCGTATTGAACACGGGAGGCAAATATGATTCCAAGGCGTTCAAGAAGAGTGTAGGACTTAACGGTGTCGGTGTCAAGGCGGTCAATGCCTTGAGCTCGCGCTTTGAGGTAAAGAGTTATCGTGAAGGAAAAGTACGTGACCTTGTGTTTGAACGCGGGCAGTTGAAGGACGACAATACTGCCGAGTCGCAGGACGAGAATGGAACGTTCATATTTTTCGAGCCGGACAACACGTTGTTCAAGAACTATTCGTTCCACGACGATATAGTGGAGACAATGCTCCGCAATTATACCTATCTGAATACCGGGCTTACGATCATGTACAACGGCAGGAGGATACTAAGCCGTCACGGATTGAAAGACTTGCTCGTAGACACGATGACGGAGGAACCGCTCTATCCAATCGTACACATGACGGGTGAAGACATAGAAATAGCCTTCACCCACACAAAGCAATACGGTGAGGAATATCATTCGTTTGTCAACGGTCAGCATACTACACAGGGCGGAACGCATCAGACAGCATTCAAGGAACATTTCGCACGTACGGTCAAGGAGTTCTTCGGCAAGTATGAGTACAGCGACATACGCAACGGGCTTGTTGCGGCAATAGCGGTCAATGTCGAGGAACCCGTGTTTGAGTCGCAGACCAAGATAAAGCTCGGCAGCACGCAAATGGCTCCTGACGGCGAGACAATAAACAAGTATGTCGGCGACTTCATAAAGAAGAATGTAGACAATTACCTGCATATACACAAGGAAGATTGTGCCGACATTATGGAGGAGCATATCAAGGAGGCGGAACGTGAGCGCAAGGCTATGGCTGGCGTTGCAAAGCTCGCACGCGACCGTGCGAAGAAAGCCAATCTTCACAATCGCAAGCTGCGTGACTGCCGTATCCATTACTGTGATACAAAGAACGACCGCAAGGAAGAATCATCTATATTCATAACCGAGGGCGATTCCGCCAGTGGAAGCATTACCAAAAGCCGTGATGTCAATACGCAGGCAGTGTTCTCGCTTCGAGGCAAGCCGCTTAACTGTTTTGGACTTACGAAGAAGGTGTGTTATGAGAATGAGGAGTTCAATCTTCTGCAAGCCGCGCTCGACATAGAGGACGGACTTGACAACCTAAGGTATAACAAGGTAATTGTAGCCACCGATGCCGATGTCGATGGAATGCACATAAGGCTTCTACTGATTACGTTCTTCCTCCAGTTCTATCCAGACCTTATAAAGAAGGGGCACGTATATGTGCTTCAGACTCCGTTGTTCCGTGTCCGTAACAAGCGTACCAAGATAAAGAACAAACAGGTAGTAAAGGACGCTGACGCACGACTCGGCGGCAAGGAGAAGAAGAACGACTTTATAACGCGCTACTGCTATACGGAGGAAGAACGTATTAACTCTATACGTGACCTTGGACCTGATCCTGAGATAACGCGTTTTAAGGGACTTGGCGAGATAAGTCCGGATGAGTTTGTTCATTTCATAGGTCCGGATATGCGTCTTGAGCAAGTAACACTGCACAAGAACGACCAAGTACAGAAGCTCCTCGAATACTATATGGGTAAGAATACCATGGAACGCCAGAACTTCATCATTGACAACCTTGTCATAGAAGAAGACCTGCCAGAAGACACTTATCCAGACCTTGAGGCAGTTTGAACATAAGGAGGAAACGATAATGATTACTTACAACACTGACGGCGTAAAGATGCCGAAGTTCCACAAGCGCGTAGCCAACAAATGGATACGTGCCGTGGCAGCGACGTATGGAAAGAAGGTTGGCGAATTAGGCTATATGTTCGTAGACGACGAACGCATCTTGGCTACCAACCGCGAATATCTTGGGCATGATTATTATACCGATGTGATAACGTTCGACTACGACGATGGCGATGTTATCAATGGCGACATAGTCATATCGCTCGATACCGTGCGCACGAATGCCGAAAAGTACGCCAAGAGCTATGCAGAAGAGTTCCGTCGTGTGCTTATCCATGGAGTTCTTCACCTTTGTGGAATAAATGACAAGGGACCTGGCGAGCGTGAGATTATGGAAGCCAATGAGAACAAGGCGTTGGCACTGCTTGCGGAAATGACAGACTAATCAATCTCGCGCTTTATGAATTAGATTCCATAGTGCCATAAAATATATAAGGGGCTTCCCAATTTTGGGAAGCCCCTTATGTATATGATAGATATTATCATTTGCCGTTCATCAACTTCTTCCAGTCGTCTTTTCCAAACTTGTGGCTGCTCTCTACGATCTCCTGATCTTTGTAGTTGCGTCCGCCTTTTCCACGCTTTCCACCATTACGTTCTGACGAATTGCGTTTGCGTCCATTCGCCCGCCGTTCGCCTGAAGTTGAAAGACGGCTGTCAGCATCATTGCAACGTACACGGCGACCTTTGTATACTGTCCCGTCAAGAGCACGCATTACCTTTTTGGCATCACGCTCTGGCACCTCTATGTAGCTTTGCTTTTGCAGCAGGTCGATATGTCCTACTTCCTGACGGCCACGCACATGCTTGTTTACGAACTGCATTACCTCGCCAGGGAAGAAGCCGTCGGTCTTTCCAAGGTTTATAAACAGGCGGGTAAATCCTTCCTCTGCCTTGCGTGAACCGTTGCCACGTTTGCGTGAACCTCCATTTCCGCCGTTTTGTCTTGACGAACCTCCACGTGAACCACGACCTGTTACAGGCTTCTCTATCACAGGCGCATTCTTGTAGTAGTCGAGGAATCGTCCGAAAGTGACGGTTATCATTTTCTTGACAATGTCCTCCTTGTCTATATATTCGAACTGGCGTTTGATTTCCGTCCAGTACGGAGCTATCTCTTCCTCGTCGACATCAGTCTTGAGAATGTCGTCCATAGTCTTGAACAATTGCTTCTTGCATATCTCCTCAGGTGTCGGCAGTGTTCCGTCAACGAATTCCTTGCCGATTTCCTTCTCTATCTGGCGTATCTTGTGCTTCTCGCGACTGTGGATAATGCTAATCGAAGTACCCTTCTTACCCGCACGTCCAGTACGTCCGCTGCGATGGGTGTAGCTCTCTATGTCGTCAGGCAGTCCGTAGTTGATTACGTGTGTGAGGTCGTCAACGTCAAGTCCTCGCGCTGCCACGTCGGTAGCTACGAGCAACTGTGTCAGGTGGCTGCGGAACTTCTGCATAGTGAGGTCACGTTGTTGCTGCGACAGGTCGCCATGCAGCGACTCTGCATTATAGCCGTCGTGTATCAGCTTGTCAGCGATTTCCTGTGTCTCACGCTTGGTGCGGCAGAATATTATAGCGTATATCTTCGGATAGTAATCGACAATGCGCTTCAAGGCAAGGTACTTGTCCTTGGCGTTCACCATATAATATATGTGGTTCACGTGCTCTGCGCCCTCGTTGCGGCTGCCTACCACTATCTCCTTGTAGTCATGCAGGTATCCTTTGGCAACGTTCTCTATATCACGGCTCATCGTTGCTGAGAACAGCAGCGTATTGTGCTCCTCCGGTATCGACGACAGTATCTCCGTTATGGACTCTTGGAAGCCCATGTTCAACATCTCGTCAGCCTCGTCAAGTACCACGTTGCGTACGTTTTCCGTCTTCACCTTTCCACGGTGCATGAGGTCTATGAGTCGTCCTGGCGTGGCTACGACAATCTGTGCTCCATGCCTTAGGTTGCGAATCTGCTCCTCAATGCTCGCGCCACCGTATACAGGTATTACGTGCATGTGTGGGATATACTTTGCGAAAGCGTTGAGGTCGTCGCATATCTGCAGGCAAAGTTCACGCGTCGGACTGAGTACGATAGCCTGTGTGGTCTTCTGCGTACTGTCAACACGTTGCAGCAACGGTATGCCGAAAGCGGCAGTCTTGCCTGTTCCTGTTTGTGCAAGCGCGATAACGTCGTTGCCTTCGCCCAAAAGATAAGGGATTACTTCTTCCTGTACTGGCATTGGCTGTTCGAAGCCAAGCTCCTCAATGGCGTTTCTTATAGGTTCGGAAACGCCAAGTTCTTCAAATGTCTTCACTGTTGTTAAATGATTTATTATCCTAAACACTGTGGGACATAAACCACCAACAACCCTCAACGCTATTGCGTTCCTCGTAAGTCCGTGACAGACAGTCAGGGTGGCTATTGTCCCAAAACGGCTGCAAAGGTACTGCAAACCGAAGACAATACAAAATAAACGTCAGCTTATTTTTATTGTTGAGGTGCAGCGTATCTTATCCAAAGGTACTGCAAACCGAAGACAATACAAAATGAAACGAAGTTTTATTTTTATTGTTGAGGTACAGCGTATCTTATTTAAAGGTACTGCAAATGAGCGAAATAGACAAAGAAAATCACCTTTCAATTTGCATTTGCGTGAAATTATGCATATCTTTGCGGTATGAATGGTAAGGAGAGGAACGATTTAAGGAAGGAGAAGCTTGCTGGTTTTGTCTACAATTTGGCGAGTCTGTCCTTTGCAGGACTTGTGATAGGTGGAATAACACCATTGTTTTCTTCCAATACGGGATCTGTAGATGTCTCCTTGATAGTTTCTGGGACTATCACAACAGGATTGTTGGCTTTCTTTGCAAATAAAATTTTGAAATAGTTGTAATTATGAGTGAATTGGGAATCATATATGTTATAGTGAGTGTTATAACGCTTGCACTTATCATCTGGACGTACACCAAACCTGGAAAGAAATGGCTTGAGGACCTTTAACGTATGTCGGTAATGAAGGGAAAGTAAATCGTATTTCAGACGGAATATTTCCTTTCGCCGTAACTAAATATTTCCTTTCCTTTTGAACAGATAGTAGAGGCATTCCTCCATTATCTTTGCGTGTGCAATCTTCATTATCGAGTAATATATCACGACGGCTATGGCGACCTTTATAGCAAGTGCTGCAACCATATTGCCGAACAAGTTGCCTATGGCAAGCGCGATACCACATGCGGCTACGGCGGCAAGCAGGAACGGCATGGTGTCCTTTAAAAAGTATATGAACCTGTAGTTCGTAACGCGTGCCGTACTCCAATACCATGCGCCTGTCCATAGTGCGATGAAGCAGCTATATGCGGTTACCATGGTAAGGATGCCGTAATGGGCGAATGTCAGTATAATGGCTATTTGAATGGCTATCTGAACAATACTCAGCCACATGAACGTGTCGGAACGCCCATGGCTGATAATGATATTCTGCAATGGATTGTATAGAGGCAGGAAGGCTCCACTGACACACAATATTTGGAGAATAGCCACAGAGTCTATCCACTTGTCGGATATTAGCAATATGATAAACTCTTTCGAGATAATCGCCAGTCCCATCATACATGGAAATGTAAGGAATGCGGTGAATCGTATCATCTTTCGCAATACTGCCAGTTGGCGGTCAGCCTCGCCGTTGGTAGCCACGAACACGGGTTGTGCCACCTGCCCAATTGTACCAGTGATGAATCCAGATGCCATATTGTTCCACTTGTAGGCTTGCGTGAAGTTGCCAACGACCTTTGCGGGAAACAACCGTCCGAATATGACAGTCAGTATGTTGTTGCTCACATCGTTGATGATTTTGGTAACAAGTATCTTGCTTGAAAACCCGAACATGCTGCGTATCGGGCTGAAGTCAATGCGCAATGACGGACGCCAAGGAACAAGGGCAAACTTGAATACGCTCTGTAGCCCCATATACGTGAGCGACTGCACTACAAGGCTCCAATATGCCATACCGTTAAAAGCCATGGCAATACCGACAGTGCCACTGATAATCAACGACACTATCCGTAGGATAGCCACGGGCTTTACTATTATGTGCTTGTATAGGTAAGCTTGTGGAATCGTACCGAATGCAGAGATTGGCAAAGCCAGAAAAGCCACCCTTGACAGCAAGACAAGCTCGTCATGATGGAAAAACTCTGCTATAATAGGAGCGCAGAAAAAAAGAATCAAGTAAAGTATGAAACTTGCGAATGTGGAAAACCAAAAGACGGCGTTATAGTCATTGTCGGTAGGCTCCTTTATGTTTGTCAGCGCACTTGTGAAACCACTTTCCTGCAGAGAAGCTGCAAGAGCCGAGAATATGGCCAGCATACCTACAAGTCCATAATCTCCAGGAGATAGCAACCGTGCGAGTATGATGCCGATAGCAATGTTGAGCAATTGCATTGCCACGTTGTTTAATGCCGTCCAATATATTCCTTTGACCGTTCTGTCCTTTAATTCACTCATATAAATATTATCAGAACTTAGTTTTCTATATTAACGCAACTTCGAGCTGATAATCGCAGCCACTTCTTCCGCGCATTTCAAGTCATTGAACTCTTCTTCTGCCAACTTCCGCCCGGCATAACCGAATTGTTTGGCCTCTTGTGGGTGTTTTGCAAGATAGTTGGCAGCCTTAGTCCATCCTTCTACGTCATGGTAACCGACGGTCAGTCCGCAGCCTTCTTTCTCTATATCTAATGGCATCCAAGGATTGTGTGTGCATATCATAGGAATGCCAAGTGCGAGAGCTTCGACAACCGTAGTAAGCCCTACGGTATAGTTCGCCTTTTTGCAACAGATGACTGCGCATTTTGAATGGTAGACGTTGACCGCCAGGTCTTTTGTTATATCTCCGTCAACATAGTGGATATGTATGTTCCCGTTGACTTTCATATCGTGAAACATGGCTTCATAGCTAAAGCCGTTGTGTTCACGGTTGATAAAAATGTCGAGCGGATATGGCGTTTCGTTGAAAGCGGAAACAAGCGTTTGCATATCACGGAGCTCCCGTCCTGTAGAGATAAAGCTGTATCGTAAGTTTTGACCAGTCTTGTTTCTTGCTTTTAGATTGTCATAAAAGTCAAGGTCGGCTCCCCAATGTACTACATGCATGTGGTCGCGTGGAGCTTTTACTGACTTTAGTGACTCGTTTACAATTGCTTTGGAGAAGAAAACGAGTTCGTCAAACCCCTTGTAGAACAATCTTGCGGCAACCTCCCTCAATGGATTTGAAGCCTTGACAATAGGCTGGTGGTGCCAACATATTATAGGCTTGCGGAATAGTTTAAGGGCGCGTAGGAATACTATCAACTCAAGTCCGCGGAAAGCCGTAGCGTAGACGGCGTCAAACTTGCGATAGTTTGCCAGTATCTTTATCATCGTGTGTAATGACAGCAATAGCCTGTGGCGTGTGAAACGGGGACGGTGATAAATGACTTCGATGCCATGTTCGGGCAAGTGGCATGCCCCGTAGAGCAAGTGGGACGGCTTCTCGCCTGCAAGCCATTGTGCGTGGATGGTTCGTGCGTCAATATGATGGTAATAGTAAATTCGCATATTTGATTAAAATGAAAATTGCGTGAATATTAAGTCGAACTTATGTAGAAGTATAACGTAAGTCAGCAGATCCTCAAACCATGTCATGTTTCCATTTTGAACCTTAAACCGTCCCGCAATCCTCTGTATATTGCGGCAATTTGCTTTGCCTTATGGTTTTCATAAAGTAGAATCGAAATCAATCTTTTCCATACATTCCCCTTTAGATAATCCATTATAGGGAAAGATGGATATTTCTTTTTCATAATAAAACCGTTCCTTACAATGCCGTAAGTCCTTTGCGGTGAGTGTACAGTTATACATTTGTGTTTGAAAGTTTTGATTGATAGGACTTTCTTTGGCTCGCCGAGTTGGTGTTTCATATAGGCTTTGTTAACCCGAAGTATGGTTATGCCATGTTGACGGGCGGCGTAACAGAAATCTAAATCAACACAGTCAATATTGAATGTCTCCGGCCAACCATTGATTTTGTTCAGTATGCTTGTAGACACGAGCATTCCAGACGTATTGATAGACGCTTTCTCCTCATAGTCTTGTCCGTCGCGTACGATATTGTTTGCTGGCCCCCAGATGAATCTGTCCCAGTGACCTTTGTTGACTGTAAGGTCAAGAAATGCCCCGAAGTCTTCCCATATGGAGTCTTGATCCATGGTAAGTACAAAGTCGAAGCCGTTGTCTCTTGCATATCTCCAAGCGTAGTTTAGTGCTTTCGGAATGCCAACGTTGTTACCCTCGCCGACATATTTTATCTTGCTCCTTTGGGGAATCCTGTATTGTTCGTTGTCGGTTGTTGGCGTGTTTTCCCAAACAAGTATTTCGTCAACGTAATCTTCTATGGCATTGATATTGTCACCCAACAAAGCCGTGTCTGGAAAATATGTGACTATTATTGCAAGAATCTTCATTATGCTTTCGCGCGTGGTACTTGTATCGTTGCTGCAAAATTACAACAAATAGTTTGTCTTTCAAAAAGAAAGTGCTAATTTTGCAAAAGATGCTTTATTTAAAAGCTGATAAGCAGGAACTAATCAAATGCTTTGATTGGTTCTTGTTGGTTATATAACAGAAATATGAAAACATACAACACAGGCGAGACGGAAGAGGACTTGCGTCGGGAATATAATCCTGAAGGCTCAAGCCTAAGGAAGGCGCAACTACGGTTGCTTGATATGGCTGTGTGGTTGCAGGCTACGGCAAAGAAGATTGGCGTGCCTTGCCGCCTTGATGGGGGCAACGTACTTGGCACCTTGCGTCATGGCGGTTTTATTCCATGGGACGATGATGTAGACTTCGTCGTCGATTATAAGGATTTCAAGAAGCTTACAAGATACTTGAAAGACCACCCGCACCCTCAATACGTACTCCAGGACAATGAGACCGACAAAGGCTTCTACAAGGAGTGGGCAGTGCTTCGTGACCTTAAGAGCCGTGAGGTCAGCCATGACAATGCCGAAAGCCGTGACCGCCGTGCCGGCAATGCTATGAGGTACAAGGGACTGCATATAGACATTTTCCCTTACGAGGGATATATGATACCGTGGCTGCAACGTCTGGCAGCCAAGCTTTCGGTGAATGTCAACCTTCGTTTTGCCGGTGTTCACCCTCACGTGGCACAGTTGTGCTACAACATATTGCACTATTCCGTGTTCCCCGTCTTCAGGATAGTCGGAAGGATCTTCGGGCGCAAGGACAAATGTATGCACTCTTATGGAGCGTGGTTTTACGAGCAGATACCGCGCGACGTACTCGTACCACACAAGGACATTGTGTTTGAGGGTAAGACGTTTGAAGGTCCTGCAAGTCCGGAACGTATGTGCGAGATAGCCTATCACGACTATATGAACCTGCCTCCACGTGACAAGCGCGACCGCCACAAGATTAACATAGAGTTCCTTTGAATATGCCACTGGTTTCTATAGCAATGACCGTTTATAACGGCGAGGATTATCTGCGCCAGCAGGTGGAGTCTGTACTTGGGCAGACTGTTCAGGATATAGAGCTTGTGATAGTGGACGACTGTTCTACAGATGGCTCGTGGGTTTTGATGAACGAATTGTCACGAGGGGACGAGCGGATAAGGATATTCCATAATGACAAGAACGTCGGTTTCAAGCGGAATTTTGAACGTGCCATATCATTATGTAGAGGCGAGTATATCGCTTTAAGTGATTGTGACGATATTTGGGAGCCATATCATTTGGCAGTCCTGCTTCGTATTATCGGAGACAAGGCTTTGTCGTGTGGTAATTCTACATTTGTCGATGCGGATGGCAGGCGGCTTGGCACGACATTGCGTCATCAGGAATCACTTGACTGGATTCCAGAAGACGACATGAAGAAATTTCGTTCCATAATGCTATTCCGCAATCCATACCAGGGAGCTACGATGCTGATGCAACGTGATTTTATCTCAAAGGCGTTGCCTATACCCGAAGAAATGAGATACCATGATACGTGGTTTGCTTCTTTGGCGTGCTTTTATGGCGGAATAGCGTATACTGGACAAAGCCTTATGGACTATCGGCGATTGGAAACCAGCGTTACTGGAATACGTGACAAAAGGAAATCAAAATTGTACAGGTTCCTCCACTTGAGGTTTGACGATGACCGTTTGGACATTATTAATAATATAGAGTTGCGGATAGCCAATAACTTAACGACCAGGCAGCGTAAGGAGATAGGGCAAATAAAAGATGTCTTGTTGCGTTATAAGAACAACAGGGATTTGTGGAAAGTCCGATTGTACGAGCTGCTGCATTATAAGTCGATTTATAGCTGTGACTTGACTCATTGGCTTTAACTTGTCAGCTCTTTTGAGAAATTCTTAATACAATGAATATAGCAGTAATCTTTGCTGGCGGAACAGGTCAGCGCATGCATACAAAGTCGAGGCCGAAGCAGTTTCTCGAACTAAATGGAAAGCCGATCATCGTATATACACTTGAACTGTTCGACAATCACCCGGACATCGACGGCATCGTGGTTGCCTGCCTTGAGAGTTGGATACCTTTCTTGAAGAAGATGATTCGGAAGTTCGAGATAAACAAGGTGGTCGATATAGTCGCCGGCGGTGAAAGCGGGCAGGAAAGCATATATAACGGACTTTGCGCGGCAGAAAGATTTTCGAAAGCGAATGGAGGAGGTGATGATGACATCGTGCTGATACATGATGGCGTTCGTCCACTTATAACGGAACAAACCATAACCGACAATATAACCACGGCACGGGCAAAAGGCAACTGCATAACGTGTGTGCCGGCAACGGAAACGTTCGTGGTTCGTCAAAGTGATGGGGCATTGGAAATACCAGACCGTAATAATTCTCTTATAGCGCGTGCCCCCCAAACGTTCAAGCTTAAGGAAATCTTGGAGGTTGACCGTAAGGCTATGTCGGAAGGTAAAACGGATTTTATAGATAGTTGCACGATGATGAGCCATTATGGATATTATATGAACACTATCATAGGTCCTATGGAGAACATCAAAATCACTACCCCTACCGACTTTTTCATTTTCCGTGCTATGATACAGGTGCATGAGAACCAGCAAATATTCGGTTTTTGATTTTTATATTGCAAGTCGATGGATAAGATATTGAAGAGGGATATTGACGGATTTGTTAATTCCTTTCCGCTAAAGGAAGAATTAATAGAAACTACTTTCTTAATCACTGGGGCAACAGGGCTGATAGGCTCGACGTTGGTACGTTGCCTTGTGGCTTTGGATAGGGGAGTCAGGGTATTGGCTCCAGTGCGCAACTTGAAGAAGGCGCATGATATGTTTGGCTCTGGATATAAGGACGTGGATTTCATCGAATGCGACCTCCTGCATTATGATTACAACCAATTAGGCGATGTCGATTATATAGTTCATTGCGCTGCGCCGACGGCAAGCAGGTTCTTCGTAGAAAATCCCGTCGAGACAGTTGACTCTATCCTCAATGGCACTAAGCGAATCCTTGACTATGCGCGTGGTAGAAGGAGTGTTAAGGGAATTGTATACTTGTCCTCTCTTGAAGTCTATGGGACTATCTTGGACGGCGGCAAGCCTATTACAGAAGATGTGCAAGGCTATCTCGATCCGTTAAGTGTGCGAAGCAGCTATCCTGTGGCAAAGCGCGCTGCGGAAAATATGTGCGTCGCTTATGCTGGAGAATACGGCGTGCCTGTTAAAATAGCTCGTCTTACTCAAACTACTGGTGCGGGCATAGCCCGTAATGATAACAGGATTATCGCGCAGTTTGCACGCCTTGCAGCTGGTGGCGAGGATATTGTCTTGCATACGACTGGAGAGTCCGCACGCCCTTATTGTTATACCACTGACAGTATTTCGGCTATCTTGTATATATTATTAAAAGGTAAAGATAGCGAAGCCTATAACGTCGCAAATGAAGACACGTACATTTCTGCGCGAGGAATGGCGGAATACCTCAAAGAGAATTTCAACCCAGCTATCAACGTACATGTAGAACTTGGTGATGATTATGGCTATGCCCCTCCAACAAAGCTTAGACTTTCGTCAGCAAAACTTCGCGCCCTCGGCTGGAAACCGCAGTATGGATTAAAGGAAATATTCAGTAATCTGATAGAGTATCTTAAAGAATAGAAGACTTACCCATTGGCGGAATTAACTAAGTGCGTACTTAATTCTGCCGATACGACGAAAAAGAATTGGGAAACGTAACGTGTACTGTTACTAATATGTACAGCCTGACGGCTGTTTCTCATGTTTCCCAACAACTGTTTTTCATGCATTCTAACGAACGCTTTTCTTGCGTTCTACCGACTGTATTCCTTAGGTTGTAAGAAATGTATTCCTTAGACCGTAACGAATACATTCGTTAGACCCTAAGGAATGTATTCGTTAGATTTTAATGATAGTTGACGGAAAATTCCGTGTACAGTCCGTCTCCAGTCAATCCACAGTCAACCGTATTCCGCAATGGAGCCATATAAGGATTAACCGCTACACTTTCTTACTTATTTGTAAAGATTGTAGGGGCGTAATATGCGAAAATGCCAGGAAAGAACAGACCTCTTATGATGCCTTGTATTCCGTTAGCCTTGTGCGCTGGATAATATATTTCTTTGCGTTTTAGCATGCAAAGTATGCTAAGCCGTATATAATTAAAGAAAGTCTTACTGAGCATTAATAGCGAAAGGCGATGTTGCAGTAGTATGGCTTCGTTGTCTGTGTTAAGTGTGTGTTCTGATACATATTTATAAAACTCCTGAAATGTATGTGATTGTTGTATGTTCCTAAAACAATGGAATCCTTTTAAATATGGTGCTACTATTGAAGGCTTCCGCATTAATTTAGCTTGTTCGGAGGTAAAAGAATTGTCGTGTGAACGGTGAAAAACAAGAACATCTTTTACTTTGATTATCCCATTGCCCCAGTCTGCATGTAGAGTTAATCCCCAATCGTAGTTTAGCCCTCCTTCCCAATTTTTGCTGTCTGTGATGAATCTGTTAGGGCATAGAATAGTATGCCCCAATAAAGTGCGGAATATATGAGTTGCAGGTCTAATGTCATTGCTGTTCAGCTCTTCAATAGCATCTTTTAGCGTAGTGCCTCTGCAAATGGAACACGTGCAAATGTCGTGGTCGCCAATGGAAGCGACTTGTTTCTCTATTTTCTGTGGAAACCACACATCGTCTTGGTCGCTTAGCGCGACGAAATCGCTGGTGGCACGCATTGCTGCCGTTTGGAAGTTTTTGTTGAAGCCGAGATTGCTCTCGTTCTCAAAGAAATGCACATTGGGATATTTGCTTTCGTACTCTCTGCAAATGGCAGGGGTGGAATCGGTGGAGCAGTCGTCTTGGATTATCAGCTCTCGTATCGGGTATGTCTGCGCGAGTATGGAGTCGAGTTGCTCGCGTATATACTTCTCTCCGTTGTATGTCGCCATTACGACGGAAACAGTGGGTTGGTTGTCTTTCGAATGTGGCATTATCTCATGCCGTTATATTATGTACTTGCAATAGTATGAATGTGGTGTTTTAATAGTATGTGTATGTACTTTAATTAGTATGTATGACGCTACACAATTAAATCCATTTCGCAAGGTTGCGGAATCAAGGTCGTAACACTTACAATCTCCGCCTCAGCCACAGGGCGAAGAACTTGTCGTAGACTTCGTAAACACCAAGCTCGTTAGTGACAAATTCCTTTTCCAATAGTCCGCGCATGGCAGACTGTACGCTGCTTGTCGACGGCAGGTGGTACTGCCGTACAAATTTCTCTGATGTTATTTGCGATGCCTTGCCTGCCTTGCAGACGGCAATCAGCAATTCTTTCTGTTTTGCCGGCAGTTGGAACAGTATAGACTCGTAGGTAAAGCTGTTTGCGGTCAATATCGTGTCGATGGCTGGTGCTATCATGTCTGTTCTGCAAGAACCGTTGGCTGGTGTGTCTGCGTACAACTCGTTCATGACGCTTTGAATGTACCACGTTATGCCGTCGAAACGGTCATATACCGTACGTGGCACTTCTGCCTCCAACTGCTTGCCGTTGTTGCGGAATAGTTCTGTGGCAAAATCAGAATACGTGTCTTTGTCGAGTACGCCGATGTTCATTATGGTCGTGCTTTGGAAGAACGGTCGTGTCGCACTTAGGAACATCTCGCTCATCATGCTCCGTTGGCTGCCTGAGAAGATGAACCGCGCGTTGCCGCAGTGTTGTATGTAAGTGCGCAGCAGTGCTTCTGCCTTGCCGTCAGGATAGTTTGATACGGTCTGGAATTCGTCGATGGCTATTATGCATGGCTTGTCGGCTTGGTCTATGTAGCTGAAAATCTCGTCAACTGTCATGCGTGGTTCGCTCACCCGTCCCATGCCAAAAGTAATTTCGGGATCACCATTTTCTGCAAAGGTCACGCCTCCATGTAGTGATTTCACACAGGCGAGAAATGCGCGCGCTGCTTTCTTGCTCTTTGACATGAGTGCGTTAAGTATGGACTTGCCCATTGTCTGCACCATTTCGTTCATGTCTTTAGTAGCATACAGGTCTATTAATATTGTATAGTAGTCCCGGCGAATGTCCGGCTGGTTGAAGAAATGTTCTATAAGTCCGGTTTTGCCGACCCTTCTTGGAGCAATTACTGTTACGTTGCGCCCATTTTCGATATGCTTGTGTAGCGATGCGGTCTCCTCGTTCCTGTCGCAGAACAACTCATCGGAAACGTAGCTTTGCAGTATAAATGGGTTCTTTATCATGCTGGTCTTATTTTAATGTGCGTTGCAAAGATAATTATTATACTATAATTATTACTTTATAATAATTGCTTTATAATAAAGATTAACGGAGAATGTGGGCGATAGGTTAAATAAATATAAAAGAGAACTCCCGGCTCCTAACTTCCAACTCCTCATTATATAAAAATATGTACCTTTGCAGCCGCGATTGCGGGCTGAAGCTTAGAAGGTTCGCAGTTTGCAGTGTGTGAATAGCCGTATCTTTGGCCGGATATGGCGGTTCGTGAATCACTGCCGGCATTCAGGAATAATGCTGGATGGTCTCTTTTAGACTGGAGGCGCCGTGAAGGTTCCTGTTTATCGTGAATGATATTTTTATAAAAACGTTTTTAAAGTAGTATTTTTAAATCTTTATGGACACTTTAAGTTACAAGACTATTTCCGTTAATAAGGAAACAGCTAAGAAAGAGTGGGTCATCGTTGATGCCACCGACCAGATTGTGGGCCGTCTGTGCTCAAAGGTTGCAAAGCTGCTTCGCGGAAAGTACAAACCAACATTCACTCCTCATGTAGACTGTGGTGACAATGTAATCATCGTCAATGCTGCCAAAGTCCGTTTCACTGGCAAGAAGGAAACTGACAAGGTCTACACACGTTACACTGGTTATCCTGGTGGTCAGCGTTTCAACACTCCGGCTGACCTGCGCACCCGCAAGCACGGTATCGACAAGATGATCCGTCATGCAGTGAAGGGTATGCTGCCAAAGGGAATCCTCGGACGTAAGCTCCTGGACAACCTTTATGTTATCGATGGCGTTGAGCTTGGTGGACTCGAGGCTCAGAAGCCGAAGAAGATTGATATTAACCAGTACAAATAAATTAGGAAAGAACGATGGAAATAATCAATGCAATCGGTCGCCGCAAGAGTGCAGTAGCACGCGTCTATATGTCTGAGGGCACCGGCAAGATCACTATAAACAAGAGAGACATCGAACAGTACTTCCCATCAGCAATCCTCCGCTACGTGGTCAAGCAGCCACTGCAGCTCCTTGGGGTTGAGGGACAGTACGATATAAAGGCAAACCTCGACGGTGGCGGTTTCACCGGTCAGAGCCAGGCTCTCCGCCTCGCTATCGCACGCGCGCTCGTCAAGGTTAACGCTGAAGACAAGAAACAGCTTAAAGACGCAGGCTTCCTCACACGTGACAGTCGTGCCGTTGAGCGTAAGAAGCCAGGTCAGCCGAAGGCTCGCCGCCACTTCCAGTTCAGTAAGCGTTAATATCCAATTCGTAGTTCAAACTGCAAAGTCATGTTCCGTCCTTGGATATGGAGTCATGATTCGGAGTCTGGATTATGTTGGAATATAAGGAGTTTAGTATCTAAACCGGCAAGACTCGATACAAGATTACTTGCCGGCTGATTCTAACAAGAATTCAAAAAGAAAGTAAACATTAAAAAAGCAAAAGACAATGTCAAGAACAAATTTTGACCAATTGCTTCAGGCAGGTTGCCATTTCGGTCACCTGAAGCGCAAGTGGAATCCGGCAATGGCTCCTTACATCTTCATGGAGCGCAACGGTATTCATATTATAGACCTCAACAAGACCGTAGTCAAGATCGACGAGGCTGCCGAAGCCCTGAAGGGTATTGCAAAGCAGGGACGCAAGATCCTCTTTGTCGCTACCAAGAAGCAGGCAAAGGATATCGTGGCAGAGAAGGCTGCAAGCGTCAATATGCCGTACGTTATCGAACGTTGGGCTGGCGGTACGCTTACAAACTTCCCGACTATCCGCAAGGCAGTCAAGAAGATGACCAATATCGACAAGATGATGAACGACGGTACATTCTCAAACCTTTCAAAGCGCGAGTTGCTGCAGATCAGCCGCCAGCGTGCAAAGCTTGAGAAGAACCTCGGCTCTATAGCAGACTTGAACCGTCTGCCGTCAGCATTGTTCGTCGTTGACGTGATGAAAGAGCATATAGCAGTTAAAGAGGCAAAGCGTCTGGGTATACCAGTATTCGCAATCGTAGACACTAACTCTGACCCACGTCCAATCGACTATGTTATTCCTGCCAACGATGATGCCAAGGATTCTATCGAGGTCATACTCGGCGCTTGCTGCGACGCAATCGCTGAAGGACTCGCAGAACGTAAGGCTGAGAAGGCTGACGAGAAGGCAGCAGCCGAGCAGGCAGAGGAAGCTGCAGATAAGCCACGTCGTGGTGCACGCCGCGCACGCAAGGCTGATGAGGCTCCAAAGGCTGAGGCTCCAGCAGAGGAGGCAAAGGCAGAGACAGCAACAGAGGCTCCAGCTGCAGAGTAAATTATTAATTTTCAATTATTAATTTTCAATTAGAATTATGGCTGTTACAATAGCAGATATAAAGAAACTTCGTGCAATGACCGGTGCCGGTCTTGCCGATGTCAAGAAAGCTCTCACCGAGGCTGATGGTGATTTCACCAAGGCTCAGGAGCTTCTTCGTGAGCGTGGCTTGGCTATTGCTGCAAAGCGTTCTGACCGCGAGACCAGTAATGGTTGCGTGCTCGTGAAGAAAGTTCCAGGATTCGCAGCAATGGTTGCTGTGAAGTGTGAGACCGACTTCGTTGCCGCTGGTAAGGACTTCATAGCACTCGTGCAGGAAATCCTTGATGCAGCAGTAGAGAACAAGTGCCAGACTCTCGATGAGGTTAAGGCTCTCAAGCTCGCTAATGGCGATGATGTAGAGACTGCTGTCAAGCATCGTTCGGGTATCACTGGTGAGAAGATGGAGGTAGATGGTTACAACTTCATCGCTGGTGACAATGTCTCGATCTATGACCACATGGGCAAGCATACCGTAGCTACCATGGCACAGCTCAACAAGGAAAATGAAGAGGCAGCCCACAAGGTGGCAATGCAGGTTGCAGCAATGAAGCCTGTAGCACTTGATGAGGCTTCTGTTCCTCAGAACGTTAAGGACGAGGAACTGAAGGTAGCTGTTGAGAAGACCAAGGAAGAGCAGGTTCAGCGTCAGGTTAACGGCGCACTGAAGAAGGCAGGCATCAACCCCAACCTCGTTGATTCTCCGGAGCACATTGAATCCAATGTTTCCAAGAACTGGCTTACCCAGGAAGACGCAGACAAGGCAAAGGACATCATAGCAACGACTTCTGCCGAGGCTGCTGGCAAACTCAACGAGAACATGATTCAGAACATCGCCAAGGGACGTATGAACAAGTTCTTCAAGGAGAACTGCCTTGTAGACCAGGAGTTCCAGTTTGCTGATGAGGCAGATGGCAAGATTTCTGTACAGGACTGGTTGAAGAAGCAGGACAACGACCTTAAGGTGGTTGACTACAAGCGTTTCTCGCTTTCAGCCGACTAATCCATAAGGATATGATAAAAAAAGAAGCAGGAGCCGTTTTGGTTCCTGCTTTTTGTTGCTTATATAAATAATGTGTGGGAACATGATCCCTTTACGCCTACTTTACAGCGTTGGCGAAGTCACGCCCGTAGGCGACGCAATCTTCTAAATCTCCGTTGTCCGGAACCCACAACTTCTTTATACCGTCATTGACTATTTCGAATCCAGAGGCTTTCAATGCTTCCGTAATTTGCTTTGGAGCGTCACCACTCCAGCCGTAACTGCCGAAGGCGGCGGCTTTCTTGTTTTTGAACTTTAGTCCCTTTGCCATTTCCAGTATGCCGGCAATGGCGTAGCTGTAACCATAGTTTATAGTAGGCGAGCCTACGAGCACGGCCTTCGACTGGAATACCTGCGTGAGTATGTCGTTCTTGTCCTCTTTTGAAGCATTGTAGAGCTTCACGGTGACGGTAGAATCTTCTTCGCGTATTCCCTTGGCTATGTCTTCTGCCATGAGGCGTGTTGACTGCCACATGGTGTCATAAACGATAGTTACCTGGTTTTCTTGATAAGCGTTTGCCCATTCGAGGTATTTCTGTACTATCTGCGTGGGGTTCTCTTTCCATATTATACCATGACTCGGGCAAATCATCTTCAACGGCAGTTTCATTTTGAGAATCTCATTGATCTTGCGTGTTGCCATCATAGCATATGGGTTGAGAATGTTCGTCCAGTACTTCTCTGCCTCGTAATAGACCTCGTGCTCGTCGACGCAATCATTGAATAGCGATTCTGATGCGAAATGCTGTCCAAAACCGTCGTTGGAGAACAATATCTGGTCGGTATCCATATAGGTGAACATCGTGTCAGGCCAGTGCAACATGGGGGCTTCAATGAACGTAAGTGTTGATTTGCCTATGTTCAGCGTGTCGCCGGTCTTCACGTTCACGTAGTTCCAGTCTTGGTGATAGTGTCCGCGCAGTATCGCCTCGCCTTTCTTGGTGCAATATATAGGCGTATCTGGTATTTCACGCAGTAGTTCAACAAGTGCGCCACTATGATCGATTTCATTGTGGTTCATTACAATGTAGTCAATCTTTTTAAGGTCGATAGTCTTCTTTAGATTGGCTACAAATTCGTCGTCATAAGGCTTCCATACGGTATCGATCAATACCGTTTTCTCGTCCTCTATGAGATAGGCATTGTAGCTTGACCCCTTTTTGGTGGACAGCTCGTCACCGTGGAAATGCGTCAGTTCCCAGTCAACCTTGCCGACCCAGGAAACCATGTCTGTGATTTTCTTTGCCATGTCTTTAGTTGTGAAAAAGTTAGTCGGATAATAATTTGTCAACTATCATTTGTGGAGTAATCTGCTTCATGCATGCGAAGTCGCCACGATAGCATTTCTTGTTGCCGTATACAGAGCATGGACGGCATGGCAGGTCTGCCTGTATGATGTCGTCGGGTGACTGGTTCCATGGCGCGAAGCCGGCGTAAGGATGGGTAGCCCCCCATACGCTCACTACACGGCATCCCGTTATGGCAGCCATATGCATATTGCCGCTGTCCATAGTCAGCATGACGTCCAAGTTGCTCATTAGAGCCAGTTCTTCTTCGATATACCTTAGCGCTCCCGAGGCATTGGTGCATTGTGGATACTTCTCACACCATTTGTCAAACTGCTCCATTTCCTTGTCACCGCCTCCGAAGAAGAATATACGGCAAGTAGGTCTTGCCTTGCAAAGCAACCGTATGACCTCTTCCATCTTGTCAAGTGGATATATCTTCCATTTGTGTGCGGCAAATGGAGCTATGCCTATCCATGTCTGGAAGTTTGGGGCAATATCACCAATTAAACCAGATGAGAGCTCGCGCATACTGCCATTTGCATCTCCGAAAATACTGTCGAAGTGTAGCTTTACGGGATAACCAAGCCTGGCAAGTACGTCGCAGTAGTTGTCGAATGATGTTGGGAGCTGTCGCTTGTCTTTGTTGTCGCGGTCGCACAACTGGCGCTTGCCAGTGCGGTGCTTGTCTATATGTGCGACAGGGATATGGTTCGTTATGTCTAAGGAAAAGCGTGCACGCAGGTATTTCGTCCGTAATACGTCGTGGAAGTCGGCTATGGCGGTGAATTGCTTTGCTGCCAAACGCCGGTATAACTCGTTTAAGCCATGCAGTCCATGATATTCCCATTTTACGTCGGCACTCATGAAAAAGACGTTTGGGGCGAGACCTTCGAAGAAAGGACGTGCGAAAGGACGGCTTAGGACTGTAAACCTTACGTCAGGGTACTGTCTTGCGGCAGAATATACCACAGGCACTGTCATGGCTACATCGCCAATGGCAGAGAAGCGTATTATGAGTACGTGCGGTGTCAAATCCTAATTCTTCTTGTACAATACGGGGTTTGTTGACGGGTCGTTGTACATCTTCATCTGCCGGTATACCTTCATGTACTTCCGACCTGCCTTTATGTCGTCAAGAAGTTGGTCTATTGCGAGTGACAGGTCTTTCTGCTGCTCCAAGAGTACGGCGAGCTTGTCCTTGCACTTGGCTATATGCTCTGGACTTGCGTCTGTACGTTCTGTCTGCTCCTTCATATGGTATATCTTCAATGCAAGTATGCTTAGGCGGTCTATCGCCCATGCCGGGCTTTCTGTATTTATGGTTGCATCGGCTAAAGGCTTGACATCGGAGTAAAGTTGGCGGAAGTATGAGTCTATCTGTTCTACCAAATCCGTACGGTCTTGGTTGCTGCGGTCTATTCTGTGCTTGAGGTTCATTCCCTCTACAGGGTCAATGTGCGGATCGCGTATGAGGTCTTCATAGTGCCACTGTACGGTGTCTATCCAACATTTCAGGTAGAGGCGGTTCTCTATTGAATCGCGGTCGTAAGGGTTATTTATCGGCGTGTCGACATTGTTCGTTACGTGATAGTCGCGTATCGCCTGACTGAAAATCTCATTGCAATGTTCTGTAAATGACATCTTGTTTCCTAATAAAATTTGACTTAAGTACTAAGTTGCAAAAATAATGGAATTTCAGCGATTACACAAATAAACGACTCGTTTTTTATAAGGTGTGTCTTGTAACGGGTGCGTTATACGAGGGGTATAAGTTCTTGTAGAAGTAATTGATTCTTTGCAAGATACGTGTAAAATAGGCGTTATTTTATGCACACTTACGGGTGGATTGTGCATATAGAAGTTAGTTTTCTTTAAAATAATTTGCACAGCTAAATAAAAATTCGTTCCTTTGCAGCCGATTTTGAATTAGAAAACAATTACAAACAATTTAAAGGAAAACAATTATGTCAGAAATTGAATCAAAAGTAAAGGCTATTATCGTAGACAAACTGGGTGTTGACGACGCAGAAGTAAAGCCTGAGGCAAGCTTCACCAACGACCTTGGTGCTGACTCTCTTGACACTGTTGAGCTGATTATGGAATTTGAGAAGCAATTCGGCATCTCTATTCCTGACGATAAGGCAGAGAAGATTGCAACTGTCGGCGACGCCATCAAGTACATCGAAGAGAACGCTAAGTAATCAATTTCTTGGATATTGATTTAGTAAATGTTGGGTATTGAAAGCCATAAAAGCGTTCAGTACCCAACATTTTGACTTTTATATGTAATTAAGGATAGAGGCTGCTGATGGTTGGTTGTTGACAGCTCGTTTTATATAGCAAAGCCAACAGCCTGCGTCCTCTAATTAAAATTGATTATACATGGAATTAAACAGAGTAGTAGTAACAGGACTGGGAGCCGTTACTCCGCTTGGACTTAATGTCGACGAGACATGGAAGGCCATGGTTGACGGCAAGAGCGGTTGCGCGCCCATTACCCAGTTCGATGCTTCAAAGTGTAAGACCCATTTCGCATGTGAGGTTAAAGGCTTTGATCCAAAACAATATTTAGACCGTAAGGAAATACGCAAGATGGATCGCTATACCCAGCTGGCTATGGTAAGTGCCATCCAGGGAGTTGAGGATTCTGGTGTCGACTTGGAGAAAGTAGACAAGAACCGCATTGGCGTTATCTACGGAGTAGGTATTGGCGGTATAAATACATTCCAGAATGAGGTTGTAGAGTATGGACAGAATATAGAACGCGGTCCATTCTTCTCGCCGTTCTTCATTCCTATGATGATTTCCGACATTGCGGCTGGACAAATATCAATCCGCTTCGGATTTCACGGTCCGAACTATGCGACGACTTCCGCATGTGCGTCTTCGACCAATGCGCTGGCTGACGCTTTCAATCTGCTGCGTCTTGGCAAGGCGGATATGATTGTCGCCGGTGGTGCCGAGAGTGCGATATGTATGTGTGGGGTAGGTGGTTTCAACTCTATGAAGGCCCTTTCTACACGCAATGATGATCCTGAACACGCATCACGCCCATTCTCTGCAAGTCGTGACGGTTTCGTTATGGCAGAGGGCGCAGGCTGCCTGATTTTGGAGACGCTTGACCATGCTAAGGCACGTGGTGCGAAGATATATGCGGAAATGGTGGGCGAGGGTGAAAGCGCAGATGCTTATCATATTACTGCTTCACACCCAGAGGGACTTGGAGCCAAGCTCGTAATGGAAGCTGCTCTTGATGATGCACACTTGACACCAGCTGACATCGACTACATCAATGTTCATGGAACATCGACTCATGTTGGTGACATCTCGGAGGCAAAGGCCATCAAGGACGTGTTCGGTGACGAGGCTTACCGTCTTAATATCTCGTCAACAAAGAGTATGACGGGACACATGCTTGGCGCAGCAGGTGCTGTAGAGGCTCTTGCTTGTGTAAAGGCTGTTCAGGAGGACATCGTTCCGCCTACAATCAATCACGCAGAAGGTGATGATGATCCAGAACTTGATTACAAGATGAATTTCACGTTCAACAAGGCACAGAAGCGCACTGTACGTGCTGCGCTGAGCAATACATTCGGCTTCGGCGGTCATAACGCATGCGTTATTTTCAAGAAGTATGCTGAATAATATCATCGATAGAATAAAGCTCCCTTTCCGTAAGGACAAGGAGCTTTATTTGTCTTTATACCACATATTGGGCATTCTGCCACACGACATAAGCTATTACAAAACGGCTTTGATGCACAAGAGTATAGCTCATCGTAACAGCAAAGGCAAGAAGGTCAACAACGAACGGCTGGAATTCCTTGGCGATGCCATACTCGACGCGATAGTTGGCGATATCGTATTCAGGCATTTCCCTGGTAAACGTGAGGGGTTCCTAACGAATACACGCTCAAAAATAGTACAGCGGGAAACCTTGAACCGTCTTGCCAAGACGATGGGTATAAACGCGCTCGTGCTTTCGTCTGGTCATTCGTCATCCCACAACAGTTATATGGGTGGCAATGCCTTTGAGGCTGTTGTCGGCGCATTGTATCTTGACCATGGTTATAATGCGTGCATGAGGTTTATGGAAAAGCAGATACTCGGCGAACTTATAAACCTCGACCGTGTGGCATACAAGGAGGTTAACTTCAAGTCCAAGCTCATTGAGTGGAGCCAGAAGAACCGCGTCAATATAGAGTTCCATCTACTCGACCAGCATCAGGACGAGAACGGAAGTCCTACATTCCAGTACGAGGTGCTTATAGAGGGGCTGCCTGGCGGCAGCGGCAAGGGATTCTCGAAAAAGGAGAGCCAGCAAATAGCATCAAAACTTACGTTGCAGCAACTACGTCGCAAACCTCAATTTATCGACGCTGTTTTTGCAGCGAAGGGTAACAGGACAAAGATGGAGGAAGAACCGGTAGAGACGGTCCCTGATCCAGAACAAGAGCACGACTTCCTCATAGGTGATGCCGCCAAGGCGGCTTCCAAACACGAAAATCCATTCAGAGAAGAAGTGTTTGACGACAAACCTGCGGCAGATAAGGGAAACGCCGTGTTAATGGCGGGAACGAAGGCGGCGGAGGAGGATTATGACCTCTCTGACATCTCGCATGAAAAGTCTAAAAGTAGGGAGGACATTATTGCTGCCGCTGAGGCTGCCGCTTTTGGCGACGGTAAATAGTGTGGTCTACATCTTCTATTAAATTAGGTAAAAATGGGCATCGTTGCATATGTTTTGTGTATCTTTGCCCTTTCAAAAGAATATCATTGATAAATGAGTCTGACAAGTTTTGCAAAGATTTTCTTCTGTGGACGACAGCGTGAGTTGGAGTCTTATCCAGTCAAAGGGGAGCAGATGCAGCATGATGTCCTGCAATTCCTTGTGCAGCGTGCGCGGGATACCGAATATGGAAGAAGGCATCTTTTCAATCATATAAATTCTTACGAAGACTTCACTCAGAATGTCCCTGTAAATGATTACGAGTCGTTAAAAGGTGACATAGACCGTATGCGTCATGGTGAAGAAGACGTGCTGTGGCCTGGACAGACCAAATGGTATGCCAAAAGTTCAGGAACTACCAATGACAAGAGCAAGTTCATTCCAGTAACCCAAGACGGACTACAACATATTCACTACCAGGGGCCACGCGATGTAGTCGCCTTCTACTTGCTCAACAATCCTAAAAGCCGGATATTCGATGGAAAGAGCCTTATACTTGGCGGCAGTCACTCGTCTAATTATAATCTGCCAAACTCTTTGGTTGGCGACCTAAGTGCGATACTTATAGAGAATATAACCCCGCTTGCGGAGTTGGTGCGTGTGCCAAAGAAGGCTACTGCATTGCTCGGCGACTTTGAGGTGAAACGTGACCGCATAGCCCGTGAGACTATGAACAAGAACGTTACCAATATATCTGGAGTGCCTTCGTGGATGTTGTCAGTGCTCGTACGGGTTCTTGAACTGTCGGGAAAGAAGCATTTGGAAGACGTATGGCCAAATTTGGAGGTGTTCTTTCATGGGGGGATAGCGTTTACTCCATATAGGAAGCAGTACGAGCAGATTATCACGAAGCCCAATATGCACTACATGGAAACCTATAATGCAAGCGAGGGCTTCTTTGGAATACAGAATGATCCATCGGACAAGAGTATGCTCCTTATGCTTGACTATGGCGTGTTCTATGAGTTCCTGCCTGTGGATGAGATTGGTTCAGACCACGCCAATATCGTGCCGTTAAGTGGCGTAGAGCTTGGACGAAACTATGCGATGCTTATCAGTTCTTCGTGTGGTCTTTGGCGTTATGAGATAGGCGATACGGTGAAGTTTACGAGCCGTAATCCATACAAGTTCGTTATTACTGGGCGTACCAAATACTTCATCAATGCGTTTGGTGAGGAACTTATCATGGATAATGCAGAGAAAGGACTTGCTTATGCATGTGAAAAGACTGGTGCAGTCGTGTCGGAGTATACCGCCGCTCCTGTCTATATGGACGACAAGGCACGCTGCCGTCATCAGTGGCTTATAGAGTTCTCAAAGGAACCGGCCGATATAGAAAAGTTCGCTGAATTGCTGGACGGGCATTTGCAGGAGATAAATTCAGACTATGAGGCAAAACGCTTCCACGACATAACACTACAGCGACTGGAAATAGTGAAAGCACGCCAAAACCTGTTTAACGACTGGTTGAAATCAAAAGGCAAGTTGGGAGGGCAGCATAAGGTACCGCGTCTTTCCAATGACCGCAAGAATATAGACGAGCTGTTGGAGCTTAATGCTTGAAAAATGAATAGGTGAAAGGGATATGTACGGTAATATCATACATAATAAATATGTAAAGAAGGTGAAATACGTTTTGCCTGTTTGCCTTATTGTCTTTTTCCTTTTACAGTCTTGCGCCAAGATGGGGCAGCCTGATGGTGGCTGGTATGATGAAACTCCTCCACGGGTGTTGGCGGAGTCACCAGCTGATGGTGCTACGGGCGTGAGCGGGCGGCGTGTGACAATATACTTTGATGAATATATAAAGCTCGACAACCCGACAGAGAAGGTCGTGGTCTCGCCTCCACAACTTGAGGCTCCTACTATAAAGAATGAGGGCAAAAAGATTTCCGTGAGGTTGCAGGATTCATTGCGTGCCAATACAACTTATACCATTGACTTTTCCGATGCTATTTCCGACAACAATGAAGGAAATCCGCTTGGGAACTATACGTATACATTCTCTACTGGCGACCATATAGACACTATGCAGGTCTCTGGCTATGTCATCGATGCGGAGACGTTGGAGCCTGTGAAGGGTATTCTCGTGGGATTGTATGACAATCTTACCGACACAGCTTTCACGCATCTTCCTTTGTTGCGCGTGTCACGTACAGACGAGTACGGGCATTTCTCAATAAAGGGCGTGCGCAACGGGCGGTATCATGTCTTTGCGTTGCAAGATGCTGACGGCAACTATATGTTCAATGCAAAAAGTGAGAAGATAGCTTTTGATACTACAGTTTATTCTACCAGCTGCGCACCCGATGTAAGGCAGGACACCCTGTGGCGGGATTCCCTGCATATAGAGGACATACGCCAGGTTCCATATATGCACTTCTTTCCCGACGATATAGTCCTTCGGGCTTTTACGGAAGAACAGACTGACCGCTATTTTATGAAGGTGGAGCGTAGTGAGGCAAACCATTTCTCGCTGTTTTTCTCTTATGGCGATTCCGTCTTGCCAAAGATAACAGGACTGAACTTCAAAGCTGATTCTGCCTTTGTAGTCGAAAGGTCGTTGAATGCGGATACCATTACTTATTGGCTTCGAGATACGGCTTTGGTAAACCAAGATACCCTGCGCTTGCAATTGAACTATCGTTGTACAGATTCTACCGGAGTCCTCATTACGCAGACAGACACTCTTGAAGTATTGTCTAAGCAACCGTATGAACGACGCCTGAAGGAAAGGCAAGATGCTTATGAAAAATGGCAGAAGCAGCAAGAACGGAATAGGAAGAAAGGACGTCCTTATGAGACGGTGATGGCTCCAGAGGATTTGAAAGTCAATTACAAGGTGCCGTCCAGCATGGATCCAGACTGTAATCCTGTCGTGGCAATGCCTGCGCCGCTTGCGGTAGTAGACACGGCGAAGATTCACGTGTATCAGAAAGTAGATACCCTGTGGAACCCTGTCCCGGTTAGGTTTGGTGAAGTTGAATCACAACCCCGCACGTATCAGTTCATTGGGAGTTGGCAGCCGGGAATGCAATATAGTCTTGAGGTGGATTCTGCCGCTTTCGCTGACATATATGGTCATGTGTCGAAGTCGATAAAGCAGGGGTTCAAGATTCCTGCCGAGGACGAGTATAATACTTTCCCAGTGACCGTCTCTGGTTTCAATGGAAAGAATATAGTTGTCAGGCTGTTGAACCAGTCTGGAAAAGTGGTAAAGGAATGTGCTACGGACAATGGAAAGGTCGTTTTCTTGTGGGTTACGCCTGGAACATACTATTTAAGCATGTTCGTTGACGATAATAAGAATGGGATTTGGGATACTGGTAATTATTCTGCCGGATTACAACCCGAAATGGTTTATTATTACCCAGATAAGATAGAGCGCAAGGCAAAATGGGACGATGGCTTGACATGGAATCCGACGGCACGTCCTATTAACAGGCAGAAGCCTTCTGGACTTATAAAGGAAAAAAACACACAACAACGCAAGATTAAAAATCAAAATGCTGCAAGGGCAGCCAGCTTGGGAATACCTTATACTCCTGGCGAAGCAAAATAAAGATGGCTATGAAGAAGATTAAGTTTTTACTTTTGGGTATGCTCGCGTTTGTCTCAGTGGGAGTGGCTGCCCAGGGAATGACCAATACTGCTTTTCAGAATGGCGAGTTCCTGTCGTATAATCTATATTTTAACTGGAAATTTGTCTGGATAAAGGCTGGCAACGCCTCTCTGTCTACTATTATCACACGTTATAAAGGCGGCAATTCGTTTAGGTCGAGTCTTGTTTGCCGGACTAATGCCAGAGCGGATAAGTTTTATACTATCCGCGACAATATAACCACATATATGACGGGGAATCTCGTTCCACAGTTCTATTCGAAAAATACGCATGAGGGTGACCGTCGTAATCTTGACGAGGTGACGTATACGTTCAATCATGGTCAGTGCAATATGCGCTTGCGCCGGCGTAAGACAGACGGCTCCAATCATTATAAGAATGTATCCCGCAATGGTGCCTATGATATGCTTAGCCTGTTCCTACGTGCTCGCTCGTGGGACTTTTCCAAATGGCGTGCCGGACACAAGGCTGGATTCTATATAGTCAGCGGTAAAGATGTCAACCCTGCATATGTACAGTATGGGGGTAAGACGACGGTGGCTGGCGATAATGGACGGAAGTACCGTTGTCTGAAGATGGCGTACTATGAGAACGAGGGTAAAGGAATGAAGAAGATAGCCACATTCTACATAACGGACGACGATAACCGTATACCTGTCCTCATCGACCTTAACCTTAAATTTGGCTCTGCCAAGGCGAAAATATCAAATATACGTGGCAACAGACACCCTATAAAGGCGTAGTATTTTTATACGATACTGGAAAAATCGCAGTTGCCCGCAACTTTTCTGGTGAAAAGTTTGGCGGAATGAAAAAAACGGAGTACCTTTGCAACCGCTTACAACAGATAAGCATTGCTTGCTTCAGTAGCTCAGTTGGTTAGAGCACCTGACTGTTAATCAGGGGGTCGTTGGTTCAAGCCCATCCTGAAGCGCGTGCGAGAGGGGAACTGGTATATTTCAGTTCCCCTCTCGTTTTTTTTTGTATGTCTACGTCCTTTCCGTCCTGCCTCCCTTTTCTTATCCAACGTGTTGTCCGGTGCATACTAATGTGTTGTCCAATACATACTAATGTGTTGCCCGATACATACTAATGCGTTGCCAGATGCATACTAATGTGTTATATAAATCAACAGGTTTAAGAGTAATAAAGACATTCGTCGCACCTAAGAAACGTATTCCTTGCGCCTTAAGATGGTATTCTCCGTGATTTGCCTTGGTTTCTTCCTATGTGATATTTCCCTTCCCGTCATTATGACCGCTCTTGACTCCCAACTCCCCATATCTCCCTTTATTAAATAATGTGTTGTTCTTGTCCGTGTGTTTCTTTTGTCAATTAATTGGAAA
>CAZGAT010000025.1:0-39037 GCA_964523825.1 uncultured Prevotella sp.
ACCACCAGCGCAGCCATCATCATTTATCCATTTCCTGTTGATTTTTCCATAGATAAATGGTAACTTTGCGCTATGATACGCAATATTGTTTTCGATTATGGCGACGTACTGATAAAGACCGACTGCCGCAAAGTATATACCGGCGTTTTCGGCTCGTGGGAAAGAGCGGGCTGGTTCCGTGACAACATATTGGAACCAGATTGGATAAGCCGGCTCGACATTGGCGAGGACTATGCCACGTGTATTGCCGACCTACAACGCAAATATCCGGAGTACTCCGATGCAATAGCGATGTACGACACACGCTTCGCCGACTTCCTCATTGGTACCATGCCGGGCATGGAACGCCTGCTATCGCTTCTGAAAGCCGACGGTTACAAGCTCTACGGACTATCCAATTTCAGCCACAAGGTATACGATTTCGAACGTCAGCTACCTATATTCAAGATGCTCGACGGTCAGATTGTGTCGTCGGACGTACACGTGATAAAGCCCGATGCCCGCATCTTCAAGATATTACTTGGCAAATACGGGCTTCGGGCAGAAGAGTGCCTGTTCGTCGACGACAGGGAAGTGAATGTCAACGCCGCACGCGCGTTGGGCATTGGCGCATTGGTGTTCCCCAAAATTGAGTTCACGCAACGGCAAATCCTCAATGGCGTATCACACGAGTACAGCCTCAACACCACTCCGCCAGAGTTGTCTGCATTCGAAAGGCTATTGGTAAAAGAGCTTACTTAGCCGCACCGACTGCCAATCCGAGTCCGCCCATTTCGTTGGCGGCACGCACAGCCCATGCAGCACTGGCATCGTCAACCTTATAATAAGGCTTGGTGGTGAACGCTACGATATTGCCGTTCTTGACGACTGCCCACAACAATGCCTTGTCGTCATTGCCCCATGTGAGTTTCTTGCCTTTCAACCTTACGTTTGTCGGTGTGGCAACCGGAGCTGCAAGTGCTTGCGGATTCCAATTGTCGTCCCCACCCATAACGGTTGCCATGGTATATCTGGCAGCCTCATCAGCTGTCAGCACAGGGTTGTTGGTATGTGACTCAATGATGTTGCCTTCCTTGTCTTTCTTTACGAACGTGGTCTTGCGCCCGTCCAGCCCGATTGGCGTTCCGTCGGCAGCAACAGAATTGTATTCGGCAAACCGCTTAGGATAGCCGCCGCTCATCTCGCCCCAGCCAAGTGCCGAAGGCTTAGACACCATCGTGGTGTTTATCCACAATGCCACAGGAGTACCACTGCCCCACGGACGACCGAGGGTGTACTTGCCATTGTTCTTTTCAACCTCACCCGTTATCGTGCAATTTGAAAGAATCCAGCCATATTTCTTCGGTACTGACGGTACGGCAATATATCCGCCAGTGGCGGCATTCTGAAACGTTACGCCATTGAAGAAAGCGTCGCCCTTTCCGCATATATAGTCGGTACGCCCACGGATAACTCCGCCTTCGAAATAGTAGCGTGCCTGCTGGTTGTTGCTCGTCCACGTATCCTGATAACCCCAGAGGGTTACATTCTTGTATATGGTCTTGTCACCCTTGTCATGAACGGCAAGGTTGCGCCCGGTAGCATCGTTGGTTCCACTACGCAGGGTTATATCCTGTATATACGTATTGGCACCGAGTATTTGCAGCAAGTCACACTTGCCGATACCTTCTATCGGCACGCCTGGTCCCCACTTCGCGTCGTCCACGAGTGGATAAGGCACATCATTCTTCACAATGGTTCCTGCCATATCCTCACCAATGATTGAAACGTTGTCTGCGGTCAGGAATGTAGTAACGCTGCAATACGACTTTCCATCAACCTTGCCGTTCTCGTCCTTTCCAAGTACGTGGCGGCTCGAATCAATTGGAGTTATATACGTTCCCTTCTTCACGAAGATGCGGAAGCGCACGGACTTGTCCTTACGGTCGTTAGCAGCCGATATTGCCTCGCGGAACGTTCCATTGTCCGGAACTACGAAGTCATAGAGCATCTTGCCTACCTTCTGTGCCGACACAGTGTTTACACTCAACAGCATGAGCAACAAAGCCGCACATGCCCTAATAGAAAAATGTTGCATATATCCTTTAATTTATTTCATCATCTTGCGCACCACACGGCTTCCGTCTTTCTGCGTATCGACGCGTATAACTACGCCATGGGCGGAATTTACATCTTGCACCGCCTTGCCGTCAATGCCGTAATATCTCGTAACGACCGCCGCGTCATCAGCCACAGTATGGCTTATGCCAGTAGCGACGAACTTGGGATAATACTCGTCAACTGACGATACGGCATCGGCATTGCCCGCCTTCATAATGTTCTCTACGAGCGAGTTGGCATAAACCTCAATATTGGTATACCAGCCCCTGCCGCCATTCGACGTAGCGTCAATGGTATAGGCAGAAGCGTCGCTTGCGTCATTAGGATTAAGCCCGTTGGCTGTCTCCCAATCGTCGGGCATTCCGTCGCCGTCGGTATCTACAATGGTCGATTGCGTCAGCCCCCACCCTTCTGTTTCCTCTGTATATCCGTTACAGTCGGCAACGAGGTCTATACGCCCTTTTATGCCTGTAACAGAACCTGTATATGTCGATGTGCCACTGGCACACTCGCTCATGTAGCGTGTGTCAACATCGTCACGATAAAGGGAATTGCCGGCATAGCCCATAACCTTTTGATAGGCTTGCTCGGCTGTATGTGTCGTTACCGTACCAACAGGGGCTGCAATATCGTCCATTTTTATCTTTACGTATTTATCGCCATTTATGGTATAATGCTGGACGCCGTCTCCATAATAGTTGAGCGAATCAATACTATAACGTTCTCCCTGATAGTTCAGCACACCGCTGTCATACACGACACCTTTCCAGTCATAGTCAGCTCCATAGCCAGTGACATAATTTCCACTGATATAGTAACGGCTCGTCATTCCCATATAAGTCGGATTGTCTGACGACGTAGTGCTGTTTGCTATGCTTACCGTCGTAATCCTGTTCTTATGGCTTGTTTCAGGCGTAGACTTATAATAGTTGTTCACCATATTGATGTAACCGCCGCCAGGTCCGCCATAACAGCCACCGCTTCCCCAATCGAATATAAGGCAGTTGCGGAAATCTACATTCTCAGCTTGCAACGCGTTAGCCCACTTATAGGTATCGTATTCCGTATTGCCAGTGTAGCCTGTCCAGTTATAGCGCGCGCCGTTGAAGCGGGGGGAACGATTATTCGTGTGCGCTATCATATTATGGTGGAAGCTTGCCAACTTGCCGCCCCAGATACCGCCATATCCATGCGCGCCCTTGCCGTGCCCGGCGTTGTTCAAGCTTTCGCCATAGACGCACCACTGCAACGTGAAGTTGTTGTTATCATAGAACGAACCTATTTCGTCTATACTCCAGCTCATAGAACAGTGGTCTATGATTATCCCCGTGTGCCTGCGTCCCCAGAAAGTGTCAGCACCGTCGTTTACATCCTTCTCCTGTCCTCGACGGAAGCGGAGGAAACGCACTATTATGTTGTCACCCTTAATCTCGGTAGTATAATACCGCAATGTAATGCCGGGAGCAGGCGCAGTCTGTCCGAGAATAGTCGTATTGGCTTTAATTTGAAGATTCTTTTTAAGCGGGATAACGCCTCCGACATCAAATACTATAATCGTTTTACCCGAAGTCTCCAAGGCAGCACGCAGCGAGCCTTCGCCCGAATCATTGAGATTGGTGACGTGGATAACCTTTCCGCCACGTCCGCCTGTAACATAACGTCCATGACCCTCCGCACCGGGGAAGGCTGGAACCTGAGCCGTGGCGACCGCACACGAGAGTGCAGCCGCCACGGTTGTAATAAAGAGTTTTGAATTCATAATCATTTGATAATCACCTTGTCGGTTACGGTTCTACCATCGGCAAAGTGGCTCACACGGATATTTACACCACGCTGCGCCTTGACCATGCGCACGCCATCTACGGTGTAGTACTCGTAGGAAGCGGCAACGCCATCGGCTGCGGCATTGCCAATACCGGTAACTACGGCAGAGGAAGCCTCGCCGAGTCCGCCCATCTCGTTGGCTGCACGTACGCTCCATTTTGCACTGGCATCGTCAACGGTATATGTAGGCTCTGTGGTAAACGCCACTACCGACCCGTCTTTTACGACTGCCCACAGGAGGGCGTAGTTGCTGTTGTCCCAAGTGAGCGTAACGCCGTCGAGCTTGACATTCTCCGGAGCCGAAGCCTGCTCTGTGAGCGACTGCGGATTCCAGTTGTCATCGCCTCCCATGACGGTAGCAATGGTGTACTGCGCAGCCTCGTCAGCCGTGAGCACAGGGTTGTTGGTATGGGTATCGGCAAACGTCTTCTTGCGTCCAGAGAGGTCAATAGTGGTACCAGAAGACGTTACGGAGTTATACTCTGCAAACCTATTGGGCCAGCCACCGCTCATCTCGCCCCAGCCTATTGCCGAGGGCTGCGACTCCATTACGGTGTTTATCCACAGGGCGATAGGAGTGCCGCTGCCCCACGGACGACCGAGAGTATAGTTGCCGTTGTTGCCAGACTCCTCACCCGTAATGGTGCAACCTGACAATATCCAGCCGTACTGCTTAGGAAGGGAAGGTACGGCGATGTAACCGCCAGTGCCGGCATTCTGGAACGTCACTCCATTGAAGAACGCGTCGCCCTTGCCACAGATATAGTCGGTACGACCGCGGATAACGCCGTCCTCGAAATAGTAGCGCGCACGCTGGTTGTTGCTCGTCCACGTATCCTGATAGCCCCAGAGGGTAACGTTCTTCATAATGGTCTTGTCGCCCTTGTCCTGAAGTGCGAGATTGCGCCCGGTAGCGTCGTCGCTGCCGTTGCGGAGGGTTATGTCCTCGAAGTAGTTGTCCGAACCGGTGTTCTGAAGCAGGTCGTTCTTGCCTATGCCCTCAAGTGGATCGGCTCCGGTAGACAATACCGGATTGGTCTTGTTCCTTACTATGGTAGCGTCACGGTCCTCACCGATAATGGAGACATTGCCCGCGCTAAGGTATGTGGTCGTCGCCGGATAGGTATTGCCGTCAGAGCCTGCCACCGTCGCACTCTCGTCGAGAGGAACCTCATACGTACCCTTCTTGACGAAGATGCGGAAGCGCACCGACTTGTCCGTACGGCTGTTGGCGGCGGCTATGGCTTCCTTGAACGTGCCGTTGTCGGGAACTACGAAGTCGTAGAGCTTCTTCTCCACAGTCGGCTTGGCCATAGTGGTGAAGCCGATAGTCACGGCAGAGGCGAGGGTGTTGCCGGAGAGGTCGCTGACTGTGTTGGCAGGCAGCGTAAACGTATAGTTGGTGGCGTACTGGAGGTTGTGGTATGGGAACGTGACGACCTTGCCTGCGACACTGCCGTCAAGACTCTCCACGCCGAGCGTTGCCTGCGTGCCGTCCTTAAGCTGTACCTTCTCGTCGAACGTCAATACTATCTTGCCGTTTGCCGACGCGCCGGTGGAGCCGTTCTCGGGAACCGAGCTTACGAGCACGGGAGCTGTTCCGTCGTCGAGTATCTGCGGAGTGCCGAAGATGTAGATTGCGCCGATGCCGTTGCCGTCCTTTGTCGACTCTGTACCGTCGACAGACGATGTCTTGTCGGCAATCCAGCGTATATAGACAGCCGACTGGTTGTTGGCTGCCGCTGGAAGGTCAAGCTCGGAGTCCTCCCAGTTCTTGGCTCCCTGCATCTCGATCTTGCCGAGTGTAGTCCAGTTGGTGTCGTCGAGCGAATACTCAACGAGGTATGTGGTATATGCGTTGTAGTTGTAGACCATCGCGCTCTTCACCTTCAGGCTTGTGAAGTTCGTCGCGTCTACCTTCGTCTGCCAGTAGTAGTCGCCGATATGGTTGTCCGTCCAGTTGACACCTGCGTTGCGCCCCTCATAACCGCCAGTCGAATTGCTCTTGTCGAGCCAGCCGTAGGTGTTGCCGTCGGAGTCGCGGAGCACGAGCTGGTCGGCATCGTTGCCCTCGGAATAGAAGTCTGCCTTGCGCCCGTTGTTGCCCGGCAGGTAGAAGTCCCACGCAGCAACGAAGTCCTTGGCGGAGAAGTTGGCAGTGACGGACTTGTCGGAATTCATGACAAATGATATTTCGGAAGAAGTCTCGCCGGTAGACCAGTTGGTGAACGTCAGTATGTCGTTGCCGGTGGCTGTGAGCTTGACGGTAGTGCCTGCCTCGTACATATTCTTGCCGTCAACTACGGTAGGAGCTACGTCGGGCTGTACCATGTAGGAGGCAGCTCCGCCAGTCACGCCGTACGTGAGGGAATAGGTGTCCAGCTTGTCGAAGTTGGCGGTGAGGGTAGCTGCGGCGTTGACGGTATATGTGAACGCGGCATCGGTGGAAACGACGTTGCCGCTTGCGTCAGTCCAGTTGACGAACTTGTAGCCGAAGTTCTTGGCGGCAGAGAGGCTGACCTCCGTGCCTTCGTCAAACTCCGTACCGGCAGGATTGACAGTAATCGTTCCACCTTCGGCTGGCGATGCGGCGACGGATAGCGCGTACTTCGGAACACTGACGACGGTACCGCTGACCGTTCCCTCTATCTTCACGTCGTTGATGCCGAACTGCTTGGTGTTGCCGAGACTGTAAAGGTAGACCACGAGCTTGAAGCCATCTGTGGTAGCAAGGGTTGCCGGAACGTCGAGCGAGAAGCTTTCACGCCAATTTTCATTCGAGCTTGTCCCGTCATCTGCCACCGACTTGTTGCGTGCTGGGATAAGTCCTGTGGCAAGCGTCACCGACGTACCTTCCTCGTTGACGACCTTCACGTCGATAAGTCCGCCGTCAGTACCGAATCGGCGGATATTCGCGCTGACCTTCGTCGGAGTGAACGTCAGTCCCTTGGCAGGTTTCACAGTCCACGTCATCGACGCGTCCGCGCTAACGGAACTTGTACCACTAATAGGCTGGAAGCGGGTGTAAGTCACTCCATTCCATGCCGCCGATGACGCGTCCTTGAGATCGCTGCCATGCGCAAACGACGCGATTGACACTGCGTCCGACGGCGTGATAGCCACTGCGTCGGTGGTGTTGCCCTGGAACGGGTACTCCACCGTCACCGCCTCATTGGTGTAGGTCTGTGCCGAAGCCGTCAGACCCACAACATTGGCGAGCATGACCAACAGCATCAGCCATGCCCTTTGGGTAAAAATTTTCATTTAGTTTAATTTTAAGTTTATTAGTTAATTAAGTTGATGAGTTTCCTCTTTAGTTTTTGAGTTTGTTAGTCTTTGGGTTCGTTAGTTTTCAAGTCATAGGGCAACCCCTGGGTGTTGCCTACCAACACCTGCCATTTTGCCTGGCAACACCATTGGTGTTGTTCGTCGACTTCAATGGTGTTGACCGTCGACTTCAATGGTGCCGACAGACACCCATTATAGAGTTAGTGGGTAACTCTATTTGAGTTAGTGGGTAACTCTGTTTGAGTTACCCACTAACTCGAAAACGGATTTCCGGCAGGTCATTTCACCACCTGCTTCTTTCCGTTGTGGATATATACGCCGTGCTGTGTAGGCTCGCCCGCAAGACGCTTGCCGTCTATGGTGTACCATGCGCCGTTGCCGTTATCCGTATCGACAGTTACGGCGTTGCTGATACCAGTGCCTGTCGCGGGAGCGTAAAGGGTAAATATTGCGCCGACCTGATTACCTCCAAAGGTAAATGTCAACGTATTACTGACGGGAGACTCTAAAGTTATAGTATATTCTTTAGCTTCATTTTCAGTCCTTGACACGAATGGGTAGTCCGTAGCCTCAAACGTCTTACCGTTCACCTCACTTACGTAAGCCGTACCATCATCTACATTACTATAACCGCTGATTTTAACCCCCTCGACATGCACGCCTGCTGGCAGATTTATTGTATATTGCACATTACGGCTGTATTTGATATAATCCTTAAAGGTTCCGCTGCCCGCGCCATAAGTCTTTCCGCCAGAATTGGATATTGTATATCCGTCGCTGAAGACGTATGGAGGGTCTGATTTATTCTCGTTTGTACACGTGGAACTCGACAGGGTAACTATCTCGTCGCCTATGCCGGGAGTGGTCGTTGTCGTATCGCGCGTGGAGTCAGGTGTCGGGGTCACGTCGGTCACGGGACCGTTGACAAGGTACGTTGCATCATATTCGGTTGCGATATTGGCAGCCACGTTGTCAGCCGTCAGCGTCGTGCCGTTAATCTTGCAGTCGTTGACGAAGTTGATGCCGTGGCAGTATGCCAAAAACATCTTCTTCTCGGTCGAGAGGTTCACGTTGTCAAACGTTATGTCGCTTATACGGCTCTCCGGCAGTCCGAAGATGTATATCGGGAAATAGTCGTACGTACGCTTATTGTACGGTGTGCCCGTAGCGGTGATGTTCTGCACGAGTATGTTATGGTAGTAAGGAGTTGTCGACACGGAGTCTGCGCTGGCAGCCGTCGAAGGAGTAGTACGCCTGTCGGCATCACTATTGCCATACCAACAGTCAAAGCTGATGTTGTTTCCAAGTACTCCGTTGAGCGTGCTGTTGCGGAAGATGATATTGTAGACACTGCCGCTGCGTCCGCGGCTGCTCTTTATCTTGAAGCCTGCCTCGGTCTTGTTGAACGTTATTCCCTCGTAGATGACATCGTGGACGTTCGAGGTATAGCTGCCGATAGACGCTCCGTGACCAGTGCCGAAGGTGCAGTTCCACACGTGTACGTACTGTCCGTTGGAATCCACGACCACATTGTCGTCGCCGTTGGATATGTAGCAGTTGTAGATGTTGATGTACGGTGCCCACATCGATATGCCATCGGTGTTGTGCGACGGATACTGGTTTGCCGTCGGCAGATATTCAAGCGTTGAAGCCGGTTCGAGTATCTGAACGTCGTGTACGGTGAAGTCCGATCCGCGACCGCTCTGTCCGAGCGTCACGTTCACTCCAGGAGCGTCCTTGAACTTCAAGTTCTTCACCAAGAAACGGCTGCCACTTGTGAAGCGGATAAGCGTGCCGCGACTAAGATTGTCCCATGCCGAGTTGCCCTCGTCGCGCAGTTTCCACCAGTCCACGCCCTGTCCGTCGATGACAGACGTCGCGGAGTCGGCTCCCTCTATCACGATGTCGGTCGCGCCGCTGTTGTTCTCAATGAAGTTGTGACCATCGTTGTTGTACTTTGCCTGATAAGTCGTGTAGTCGAGGAGCTTCAGCGTAGCCCCCGCGTCGAGGTGGAGTATCGTCTTCGACTTCAGCCTTATCTTTCCGCAAAGCCACGTTCCGGCAGGAATGACTACCACGCCGCCGTCAGACGTAACCGCGTCGCACGCCGCCTGTATGGCGTCAGTATTGTCGGTCGAAGAAGTCTCTGCTCCGTAGGAAGTGATGTTGAATGTGTTTGCCGATGTTATCGTCGGGAGTTGCGGCAGCCGTACCGCAGCCCAGCCGCTTGGTGTGTTCTGCTCGTCTGCCTCCGTCGTCACGCCGTACTGTTGCGCGTGTCCGACATTCGGAATGCACAACATTGCGGTTGCCAGCAGGACAGCCATAAATATACGCTTCATAAGTCTTGTAGTTTTAGTATGTTGTTACCTTAGTTAAGTCGCTCGTTAATTAGAAGTCGCTTGCAAAATTAATCAAATCGCAACAACACACCAAACTTTTCATACCCAATTTTCCACATTAAGACTTTGAATTCTACCAAGATGCCTTACATTGGCAGTAACTACCGTCATTCCGTTAACCAATGCCGTAGTACCAATAAGTATGTCAAAGTCATCTATGCGCATACCTTCCGCTTCAAGTTCCGCCTTTACAACTCCGTACTCCCTCAAGCATGGGAACATCGGAATCACATCGAACAACTCCATCATCTTGCGTACGTCGTCAAAATGAGTCTCCCGTCCAGACTTGGCTGCCCCATAAAACAATTCTGCAATTGTAATTTCAGATATATGGCAACGTTGCAATCCGACTTCAAGAACCTTGCCTATGATTTTCTGATTGTTCTTCAATATGGAGATACACACATTGGTATCTAACAAATATTCCTTACCCATGTCTACCACGGCTCTACAGTTCGTGTGAATGTCCGTGAATTCCTTAGCTCATTAGCATAATCGGTGGCAGACTTGCCTTCAGCCCAGTCACCATTGAAGCACGTCCTTATATCCAGCCTGTGCCTTTTACCATTCTTCCTCGTGGCAGAATCCAGAAGCCGGGTTGCTAAAAGGATCTTGTTCCTATTGCTCAACGTTGACAGCAGAGCCATATATTTGTCAACCAACAAAATATCATTCGCTGTATTTGTAGACATAAGTTGTTCCTTTCTAAACTATTACATCGCAAAGATACGCCAAATGTTTCATATTTACAAGACAAATATTGTAAAAAGAGCATCTACACATATTAGAATGAGACACTTTGTAAGAAAAAAGGGATAAAAGATTTGGAATGTTAAGAAACAATTTATAACTTTGTGGCGAGTTAATTAGCTAAAATATCAACTTTAAAAACAAAACGATTATGAAGAAAATCTTTACCCTTATCGCAGCAGCCTTGCTCACATCTATGGGTGTACAGGCGCAAACTATCATCTCCTGGGAAGCCGATTGGACTGATAACAACATTCAAACAACGACTTCTGGTTACAAGCTTCAAATCACAGGCAATACTGGAAAGGCTTTAGGTAAAGGCGGAACGATTGCCATTGACGGCACGGATTACACAGCCATCAAGCTTTCCAACGGCGCACAGAACACGCTGACCGCTCCAGAAGGCACGACAATCACCAAGGTGACTATCTACTCGTACATGAACTGCACCTACAGCAAGTTGAAGACGAACGCCAGCGGTAATCCATATATCCGTGATTCTTATTGGAAAGAGGTTAACGGAGTTGCATATGACGGAAGCGTCTTGATGAAGAGCTGCAACCTCGCAAGCGACGATCTCGCTGACGTTGAGAATGGTTCCAACTATGTAGGCACAGACCAGCCTGACAAGTACGAGTTCACACTTACCGAACCTGTAAATTCAATGACGTTCACAAATACAGGTGAGCAGGTAGCGTTTGTATTGGTGATCGAAACAGGTACACCAGCCGGTATCAACCAAGTCACGACTGACAAGGCTGTAAACGAGAACGCTCCAGTATTCAACCTCGCAGGCCAGCGCGTCGGCAAGGACTACAAGGGCGTAGTAATCCAGGACGGCAAGAAGCGCATCAACAAGTAAGCGCACAAACGCCGCTGCGCAATCAACAAGTACTCAACAAGTACTATCTCAAACAACAAGGCTCGCCGACACCACGGCGAGCCTTAATCTTATAATCCAAGCCATACTATTTCCAGGAAATTACCATTACTTTGGAAATACCATTTCCAATGCGGTGGAAACACCATTTCCAGTATAGTGGAAACACCATTTCCAGTGTAGTGGAAACACTATTTCCAATATAGTGGAAACGGTCTTGAAAATATATGCCTGCCCGTACGCAAACCAAATTATAAAAAGTTTTTCAAATCATAGTACATAGAACGCGTTACATCGTCTTCATCAGACGATGTCAATAGTTTAAAATCACATTTTTCATAAAACCCAATTGCATTCTGGTATGCGTCAATAGTTAGGAAACGGCAACCATACTTTCTATCTTCCACAACCATGTATTTTATAAATTCTATTATGTCACGTCCTATACCATTCCTCGCATATTCTTCAGAAACAGCAAGCCTACCGATTTTTAAAGCAGGGTAATGCCCACGACGTTTAGCATTAGGTATCTTTCGGTTTATACGATTCCACACCGTTTTATCCATAGATTCCGCATTAAAAGCTATACTGTCATTAAGCAAGCTGAAATAGGCAACTGTTCTATTACAAAGTATGTCTTCAAGTACATAAGTAGATGCCAGCATCTCCCTAAGATAATTCTTTGCATCACCTAATAAAAAGCCGTTTAAGTCTTCATCAGAACACCTAAACGGCTTAATCTCAGAATCCTGTTCTAACTTATAGAACGTAAAGTCTTTCAAGGTCATAATGTAAATGTAGCAATTGCCTTAAATCTTTCATACACGTTACGCGCATGATCCTTAACCTTTCTGCCAACATGTCTTTCTTGAGCCACGTCTAACAAAAATTTTTCTGCGTCCTTGCCTGTAAGAGCAGGCGTTCCTTTTATAGGTCGTGCCATCTTTGTTGATAGATTTATATTAATACCCTGCAAAGATACAAAAATAGCTTTTGGAAAAGCTACTTTTTGCCGAAAAATAACTTTTGGAAAAGTTACTTTCCAACCTTTACCGCATGAGCCGGCAATGCCTTGGCACACAGAAAAGGGGCTGTACAATGTCATTGTACAGCCCCTTTTATAATGTAAAACGATGTGTCTTATATGGACTAAGTGCACATACGTACACTTAGCCATATATACTTGTTAACGCCAGTGGAAGTAACGCTTTGCAGCTGCTGCTCCCTGACCTGTACGCCACTTGCTTGCACCAATGCCCAACTTGTAGATGTTGGAGTTGTGCACCTTGTCGGTGTTCTGGAAGTACAGTCCGTTGAGATTGTCAACATGGTGGTCGAGGTGATTGCGCGTCTCACCGATATGGTGTGGCGGATTCGGCGAAACCATAAGGTCGGTAGCCGAGATATTGTCGACATGCAAACCGAGTTCGTCAGCACCAGACGGGAATATACCAGCACCGTTCTTCAAGAACTTGCCCATAGAATTACTGCTTGCAGCAAAATCATTGCCGGTGAAGACAGTCGTACCAGTATTGTTAAGGTTGTTGTTCGTACACCAGTTGTTGGCAACATCAAATGTAGCCCTGCCGGTGCCGTCACCACCCTGTATGTTACGTATATCAGTTCCCTTACAGTTAAGTGGGCGGAGATTATCAGACGCATCAGCGGTAACAGTGATGTAGTTGTTCTTGATAGTCAAAATTGAGCCGCCCGGCATATAGCGCAGGTTGAGCAACGTACTTGCGCCAGACTCAGTCTGGAAGTTGATGAACGTGTTGTTGGTTATCGAAATGTTCCAACGTACTGATTCATCCCACTGGAGATTTCTGTTGCCATCGGTAATGAGGTTACCCTTAGGTGAATCATAGAATGTGTTGTTGTCTATGATAACATTTTCGAGGATATTACTCTTTTTCTTTCCATTGTGGTCGGCATGTATATAGTTGTAACCGCCACCTTTATTGTCAAAGTAACCGCCGTTGTAGAAGTCACAATCCTTTATAACCATCTTATGGATGTTGAAGTCATTGGAGCCCTGCACACGGAAGAATCCACGAATAAGTCCCTGGAACGTACAACCCTCCCACGAGAGCAGGTTGACATTGATACCCATACCATTGTTGTACATGTTCATGAAATAGTTACCAACAGCTGTAAAGCCAGAACCGTCCTGCGAATGACCGTAGTTGGTTGCCAACGGAGCATCTACATCAAGATTTATGAAGCGTACCGAATCTATGTCGAGAGGTATTGTGGAGTTCTCACCACCTTCAGGTTGACGACCAAGCATGAAGTTGCAAGTGTTGATTGAGTTACCTGACTGCGTGATACCGTTGAGGTAAAGCTTTGCCTTGCCCTTTCCAGCAGCGATGTCGGCAGGATTGGTCTCAAGCGTCAGTCCCTTGTAAATAGACACGTTGCCTATGCAGTGGTAAGCCTTGCCACCCTCAAGATAGAAGACCTGGTTTTCAGCGTAATCACTACTTGCACAATAGTTTTCAAGGATATTGTCGAGCTTCATCGAGTTGTAACGACTGATGTCATAAACCTTCTCATTATCAGTTCCCTTGCCTATAGTATCCTGTGCATTAGCCACGTGTGTGAGAAGGATTGGAGGTCCAGGATCGCCCTTTGTACGCTTCAGCCATGGATTATAGCTTGCGTCAACCTTGATAGGAATATCCTCGTCCCATACGTCGATATTATACTGTGAGTTCTCTGTCAGTCCCTCTACATCTACGTAACCACGGTTCCAGTCGTCTTCTGTCAACTGGTAGTGCTGGTACTTTTCCGGCACTACGGCATTGACAGACTTTGTGCTTGGCGTTATGGTCATGTAGTCCACCTTGAAGTGGTCGCCCTCAACAGTGAAGTGCTCACGGAACTCCGTCATCTGATCAGCAGTGTAACCGGCAGTTGAGCGGTTTAGATTGACACGCAATGAAGTCTTAGTAATATTGCTAATCTGGGTAATAGACGGCACGCTGTAACGGTCACCTGTCTGTGGACGATAGAGATCAGCCCAGTGGCGCATGTCGCCTGTACCATACCATCCAGAATTGAGCGGGTCGTTCAGATCCATAGAGTGGAGGGTCTGGATAGCAAAGCCATACTGGGTGGAATAATTCAAGTGCTCTATGAGGCAGTCATTCTGACCTGCGGGGATAATGGTATCGCCGACTATCTTGTTGAGTGAGTCAGCCTCAAGCCATGCAGTCTCACCACCACCAACATCAGAATAACGCGCCCACTTGATGCGGTAGCCCGCTGCGCCTTCGACATTGTACCAATATAGATGGATGTTGTTGAGGTCAACGACGGCACAGTTGTACGGGTCGGAATCACCCTTACCAGTCGTCTCGTTCGTACGGAACATTGTCCGGAACAGCTGTCCGTTATAGGTTCCGCTATCGTCGTCGTCAGAACATGACGCAAACGTCACGCCGACAGCGAGCGCACAAACTATATATAAAAAAATCTTCTTCATTAGTTTAAAATATAAGTTTATGAGTTGTTAAGTTTCTGAGTTGGCAGTTAGGAGCTTGAAGAAATAACTCTCCACTCCTAACTCCAAACTCTTAACTCTTTTAATAACCGTAGTGCTGCTGGTATCTGTTGCCAGAACGTACGACAGCCTCCTGCGGTATCGGGAACATATATCGTACAACAGGCAGGTTGTCGCGGTCAACCGACAGCGGGTCAACAGCCTCTGGTACACCGTTGCGGACTATATATATAGTACCAAGTTCCGATCCACGGATATAGCCATAAAGAGAATAGAGAACTTGTGACGTAGGCGTACCTGTTCCCTCGCTAAACCATGAATAGTACGCACTGTTGTCACCAGTTTCCCAAGCAATGCTTGTACTTGAGGTCGAAAGGCCTGTAATATCCCTTTGTGATATTGCAGTGTATGGCAGACCGTTATTTTCAAAGTACATGTTCGGATTTGTAACCGTAGGTGGCATTTCTGCCTTGTACGGATTGAGCATATAGATGATTGGCACCGTAGTATTGGTAAACAGCGAGCCATCGCCAGGATTCTGAATATAACACCAGTAGATGTTATAAGGCAGGAATTCCGACCAGTTGATGCCGTCATTCTGCTCTACCATATCCATATAAGAAGATGTAGTTGCAGCATTTTCTGCCACAGCATAGTAGCGCATGAATGTGTCGAAGAGAGTTTTGCCGTACATGTTGTTACGCACAAGATCCTTCCAACGGCTGTTCTCACCAGCAAACTCCCACTTGCGCTCGTCGAGCACAGCCTTGAGGAAGTCCTCCTTGCTTGAAGCGGCACGAGTAACGTAAGCTTCAACCTTCTCACCGTAGTCGGCTGAGTTGAACGCACGGCGGCGAACAGTCTTCAGAGCTTCCTGTGCCTCAGCAGTAGGACCATTAAGCTCGTTGTCTGCCTCGGCGAAGATCAATAGCACATCGGCATAGCGCAGATATGCGAAGTTGATACCAGTAGAACCAGTGGTGTTTGCACCGAGTCCATTAGTAGTCCACAGCTTCGCCCACTTGTTATTGTGGACAGAATAGTCTCTACGCATAACAGGTGCGCCCGTTGAAGCATAATAGAAGAGTCCGTTGACATAGTCGCGGCGAACATCGAGAGAGTCGAATGTGTAGCGATAGAAAGCCTCGGTGCGTACACCGCCATTCTCCTCACCGTTTACAAACGGTGCCTCGCCATTGCTGGATTGTACTTGTGGTCCCTGATAATAGCCCCAACCGCCAGAGTTGCCCTGGGCGAATGGAATCTCGAATATCGGGTCATCGTTGTTGATGACACGGTAGTTACACTCGTTGACAAACACATCCTTGTAGGACTGGGTGAGCGAGTGGGTGCCGGACTGGATGACAGAATCGGCGTAAATACGTGCTATGCGGTAGAACGACTGATAGTTGGCAGGGCGTTCCATTTTGCCGTAAGTGTCACCATCGGGACGAAGCGAGTAGCCACCTGCCTGAAGAGCCATACGGGAAATCATTGCCCAGCAAGCCTCCTTGGAGATGCGCTCCACACCTTCGGAGAGAGCCGTAACGGACTTCATCTTCGAAGAAGCGTCGATAAGGTCGTTGATGACTGTCTGATAAACAGTATCACGGTTAACAATATCTGGCATGAAGTTCTCAGACTGATATGTAGGCTCGAACGTGAAAGGCACGTCGCCATAGTAGCAGAGAAGCTCATAGACAGCCATGGCACGGATAACCTTTGCCTCGCCAACCATCTGCGCTACATCAGCATAATCCTCCTCGTCCTTATTATTCTCATTGTAGAGTGCGCTGTGCTCGGCATTATAGATAAAGCTGTTAGCAGTCTCAAGGATTGAGTAGAGACTGTTCCACAATGTCTCGGCAGAACCGGCATTGGTGTTCATATCGAAACGACGTGGCTGGTTGTTTTGCGCCTGCTCATTGGAATTGGCAGCAAAATCGACATCGCTGTTCAACATATAGCCGTTGTACAGATTCTGACCAAATGTACTGCCAGAGATAATGGTGGCATATACTCCATTCAAAGCCTTATCCATCTCGCCCGTAGAACTATACACCTTATCGGGCAGGTTCTTGGACGGAGCATCAACGTCGAGGTAGTCACTACACGCAGTAAGTGCGCCGACGACACCGATGCCCAATATTATATTTCTTAATTTCATTGTTCTTGTTGATTTTAGTTTAGAAAGTAACGTTCACACCGAACGAGAACGCACGGTTACGTGGGTAACGGTTGTAGTCCATTGACGGCGTGAGACCCGACTGAATGTCAACCTCAGGATCGTAGCCACTGTAATCGGTGATGATGAAGAGGTTGGAAGCAGAGCCATAGAAGCGCAGCTTGCTGATACCCCATTTTTCGGTAAGGGTCTTCGGCAGCGTATAACCTAAGGTAAGGTCGGTGCAACGGAGGAACGAGCCGTCTTCAACGAAATTGGATATCATCTGGTTGGTTACCAAGTCTCCTGGATTCCAGAGCGAAGCGTTCTGATTCATTGCCAAGTACAGATCTACACTACCGTCAACGTTGGTATTACGGTACATGCACTCGCCATCACTTGGGCGTGTGTAACGCCACATTTTGCCGTTGAACTTGCTGTAAACATTATAGAACGTGCTGGTGCTCGAAGACGAACTTGACAGAGCATAACCTGTAGCGTTGTAAACGTCGAAGTCGAGCATGTAGGTGAAGTTCATGTTGAAGTCGAAGTTCTTCCACTGACCAGAGAATCCGAAACCACCCTGATACTTCGGGTTGGTGTTACCGATGACTGTCTTGTCTTCTGCAGTGATGCGACCATCGCCATTAAGGTCTTTGAGCTTGATCTTGCCCGGCAGAGTCGCATCTCCAGACTGGCTGCTGCCAAGTACAGAAGCGTCGATAATGACAGTGTTGGGCAGACGATTGCCGTCGGCATCATAATGTGGGTTGTCGTCACTCCAAGGAGTAGCCGTATAGCTGTTCGTCGGATCGAAGTAGAACTCATCAGCAGAATAAAGTCCGTCATAGACGTAACCGTAGAAGAGACCGAGCTCGCCACCGACCTCAAGCTTATAGTCAGCCGCGTCGGCAGACTTCCAACGACTCGAAGTGTTGTAGAGCACATTATCAGTAGAATTCAGCTTCTTGATGGTCATCTTGTTATGGCCGAAAGTGAAGTTGCCTGAGAATACGTAGTCCTTGCCACGAACGATGTCGCCGCTGACGGTAAGCTCGAAGCCGTTGTTGGTCACACGACCGATATTCTGCATCTGAGAGCTGAAACCGGTAACTGTAGGAATCGTTGACTTATAAAGAAGGTCACGCGTGGTGTTGAAGTATAACTCCGGAGTAACGGTCAGACGGTTGTCGAAGAACGACATGTCGAACGCGAAGTTGCGGGTGACGGTGGTCTCCCATTTGATCTTCTGGTTCGGGAACTGCCCCGGAGTGCTATAATAAAGCTCGCCATTGGTGGTAGCCTCGCCGAAACCAGGACCGCCGGAATTAGTAGCGGTATAGTAGTAACGCCACAAGTCATCGCTGATGTTGTTGTTACCAGCAAGACCGTAAGCTACGCGGAACTTCAACTGGTTGATCCAATTGACATCCTTGAGGAAGCCTTCACGCTTCAAGTCCCACGCACCAGATATTGACGGGAAGTAGCCCCACTGGTTGCCCGGAGCGAACTTGGTAGAACCGTCGGCACGGAATGTGAACGAAAGGAGGTACTTGTGGTCGTAGTTGTAGGCAACCTGACCAAAGAACGATGCCATACGGTTAGGAGTGGACAACTGCGAACTAGAGGTGTACGGTGTACCGAGGTTCATGTTGTCCCAAGCCTGCTGTGCCGTAATGTCCGCGTCGAACAAGTGGTTGTACTGTTCCTTGGTACGTGTTTGCTTGTTATAGATTTCCTGACCGAGAAGGAACGAGAAGTTGTGGTCGTCGTTGAGGGTCAGGGCATAGCTGGCTGTATTAGTCCATGTGTAAGCCTCGTAGGTAGACTCCTGTGCGGTAGCGACAGGCATACCTTGGTTGTAGGTCTTCTGTCCTTCAGAGGTTAATGGACCGTAGAACTGATAACGGTCTGAGAAACGAATCTCATAGTTACCCTCGGTACGGAGCACGAGGTTCTTTATAGGTGTCCACTGCAACGAGAACTGGTTGTTCATCGTGTAGGAGTGGCGCTTCTGCTGGTTGGTCTGAATGTCCGACTTCGGGTTGGTGTATGCGAAGTTGGCTTCCTCACGCGGGTCTGCCATATACTCTGGCCATGAACCGAACTCACGGAGTCCGTTGGTAGGACGATAGCGGAGTACATCAACAATACCGCCAGAACCGATATGATCGCCACCGGCACCGATGTCACGGCGATAGATGAGGCGTGGGTTGTAGGTGAGCTGCAAGTTCTTGGTGAGCTGTGCTACAATCTTTACGTTCATGTTGGTACGGCGTACGCCAGAACCGAGAATAATACCGTTGTCCTCGCTCTGTGTAAGAGAGGCATTGAACTTCAGCTTCTCGTTACCACCGCCTACTGTTACGTTGGCAGAATAGTTGGTAGGAGTCTCGCCGAGAACCTCGTCCTGCCAGTCGTGGGTAGGAAGGTTGGAATAGAGATCCAAGTCCTGCGGGCTACCAAAGTTGCCACGGAAATAACGTGCGGCACTCGAACGCGTACCGCCTGCAGCTGCACGGTCATATATATACTTGGCAAACTGCTCGGTATTCATAAGGTCGAGGTCCTTAGCAAGGTGCGCCCATGTGAGACGACCGTTGAAGCCTACCTGAATCTTACCAGCCTGCGCGCTCTTGGTCGTAACGATGACAACACCATTAGCACCCTTGGCACCATAAATAGCGGTAAGGGAAGCGTCCTTCAAGACATCGATGCTTGCGATATCTGAAGAAGGAATATCATTAATATTGTCCTGCTGGAATCCATCGACGATGAACAGAGGGTCGTTGGACTGGGTGACTGACGTAGCACCACGCACACGGATATTGATGTCGGCACCAGGCTGACCGTCAACAGTCGTCACCTGCACACCGGCAATCTTACCTTGCAGTGCCTCGGCAGCCGACGATACTGGTACAGCAGCAAGTTTTGCACCAGACACGGAACCGACAGAACCGGTAAGGTCACGGCGCACCTTGCTCGTGTAACCAAGCACAACGACTTCGTCGAGCTGGTCGTTGTTGTTCTTCAACTGAATCTTCTGACCTTCGCCAACCTGAACGTCGAGGGGTTTCATACCGACATAGCTGACCGTAGCGGTCTTGCCTTTTTTCAGATTAAGGGTGAAGTTTCCATCGATGTCAGTCACTACACCATTGCCGGGATTGCCCTTTTCGACAACAGCAGCACCGATGACGGGTTCGTTTTCCTCGTCATAGACAGTACCGCTGACTACTCCCTGAGCAAACATAATGGCAGGGCAAAGCATACAAAACATCACCAGAAAGACTCTTAGTGAGTTTAGAAATGCATCTTTCATTAGATAAATAATTTAGTTATTAAATATGATTAAAATTTTAAGCAGATTATAAAAATCTATGGTTGTATTTGGGTTTGATTTGTTCGCCGATTTTAGTTTGTCGCGACAAAGTTATTAAAACTATTTTAAATCCACAAGACAAATTTATAAAAATTTAAGTCAAGCGAACGTTACAACGTGTTTTTAACATTTCAACAATGTTAAAAACACGCACACCTCTACGTCGGAGGTTTAAATATAATGTAAACGATTGCCTTACGGCTGTTACTTCACAGGAATCCACGAAGTGTCGCCAAAGACGTTTGGCAGCGTCACGCGTGCGGCTTCCTTTTTGGTCAGCTGGTGCGACCATTCAACACGGGAACCAGTAGCCGCGCCAACACCATGGTTGTCATATTCGCAATAGCGGACTGTGCCTTCCTTTGCGGGGTCGTGATAGTCAATCCAGTTGCGCCAACCAGCAGGAACGATGTGGCTGCCCATATCGCAATGCATAAACAGCGTATAGGCGTAGGCACGCCACGGACGACCGAGATAAACCTTGGTAACACCTTGCTCTGCCGTTAGACGGCAGTGGTTGAAGATGTAGCCGAAAGCCTGATCCTTTGGAGTAGAGGCTGCGGTGACGTAGGAGTTGGCACGGCTTTGCAGCTCACAATTCTCAAACCACGCAGTGCTCGGACCAAAAATAAAGTCGGTAGTGCCATTGATGAAGCAGTCGAGGAAGTACAGGCGTGTGCTTGGCATACCTGTATATATAGTGTCCTGATTGCCGAGAATGCGGCAATTGACGAACACGAGCCTGTCACCCTCGGTATGCAATGCAACAGCCTGACCGAGCTTCGGTGCGTTGTTCTCTATGGTTATGTTGCGGAAGGTAATGTTTGTGCCTTCGACTTTTACTGTGTACGTACGGAAGGTACCCATGGCATGGGCAGTTCCAGGTATCGGTATGTTGGCGTGGTCGTCGTAGGTGATTATAGTCTTGTCGCGGTCTTCGCCTACGATCTCGATGTTGGTAAGCCATGACGGAACGACGATCTTCTCCTTGTAGACTCCGTTCTTGACGAAGATGACCTTCTTGTATTCCATAAACGCGCGGCACACCTCTATGGCATCGCCGACATTGCGGAACTCGCCCGAGCCGTCGCGTGCCACGGTTATGGTGTCTGTGTTGTCGTACTTGCCACGTGCCTGTGCCGTCACAGCCATCAGGACGAGCAGTAAAGTGATTAGTTTTCGCATATTAGTCTGTCTTTATTGTTAGTTGGTTGTTTTGCCGTTGGAGTTTCTATATGGCTGCCAATGGTAGGCTGCCACCTACATAATCTGCGACACTTCCTGAAGATCCTTGACCTTCTTGAGGTTGTCCATGATGATACGTACCTCGTCGCGGTCGTGCACCCGCAGTTCGATGCTTCCATCGAATATGCCGCTGTCGCTGGTTATCGTCACCTTGTGGATATTCAGTCCGAGCTGGCCGGAGAGAACTTCGGACACGTCGCGCAGCAGTCCCTTGCGGTCGATGCCTCGTATCTCGACCGTGGCATCGAAGAACAGCCTCTTGTGCATATTCCACCGTGCATCGACGAGGCGGTTGCCGTAACTTGCCTTGAGCTTCGAGGCTACCGGGCAGACGCGCTTGTGAATCTCGACGTGCCCGCGATTGTCGACATATCCGAGGATGTCGTCTCCGGGGATTGGGTGGCAGCAGTGCGGGAAGACGTATTTGCCTATCGTGTCCTCGCTGATGATTATCGTCTTCTTCTTGTCGAACTTGTCGTCGACGACAAGCTTCTCCTGCTTCTGCTCCTTGTCGTCGCCCCTGTCCTTGTCGCCACGTCCGAGGAACGGAACATACCTGCGCCAGCCTGGGCTTTGCTTTGAGGGCTTGCGCTTCTTCAGCGCGTCAAGCTCGCTGTCGCCGAGGATTATGCTCTTGTCGCCCAATGCGAACAGCAGGCTGTCGTGCTTCTGCAGGTCGTGAAGGTCGCAGAGCTTGTCGAGCACGGTGTGGTCATATCCTATACCGTGGTCTTCGAGCCAGTGCTTGAGAACCTCCTCGCCCTGGCGTTGCACCTCGCGGCTTTCCTTGTGGAGTATGGACTGTATCTTGGTCTTAGCCTTGGCGGTAGTCACGAAGTTTATCCACGACGGCTGCACGTGCTGTGCCTGCGAGGTCAGTATCTCGACCTGGTCGCCGCTCTTCAGCTTGTGGCTCAACGGCACGAGCTTGTGGTTGACCTTGGCACCTATGCAGTGGCTGCCGAGGAACGTGTGTATCTGAAACGCAAAGTCAAGTGCCGTACTGCCTGCCGGCATGGTCTTTATCTCGCCCTTAGGCGTGAAGACGAATATTTCCGAGGCGAACAGGTTGAGCTTTATCGCGTCGAGGAAGTCCATGGCATCGGGCTGGGGATCGTCGAGAATCTCCTTGATTGTCTTCAGCCAGTCGTTGAGTTCGCCCTCGTCCTCGGTGTACTCGTCGCCGTCCTTGTACTTCCAGTGGGCGGCAAATCCCTGTTCAGCGACCTCGTCCATACGGTCGGAGCGTATCTGCACCTCTATCCACTGTCCCTTCTTCGACATCAAAGTTACGTGCAGAGCCTGATAGCCATTGGCCTTGGGGTGGTTGAGCCAGTCGCGCAGACGGTCGGGGTGGCTCTTGTATATCTGGCTTATGGCGACGTATATCTGGAAGCATTCGTTAATCTCGTCCGTACGCTCCTTGGGCGTAAAGACTATGCGCACGGCGAGAATGTCGTAAATCTCGTCGAACGTGACGTGCTTCTTCTGCATCTTGTTCCAAATGGAATAGGGACTCTTTATGCGCGCCTTTATCTCGTACTTGAAGCCCATCTTGTCGAGCGACCGGCGTATAGGATCGGTGAACTCCTTGAAAAGCGTGTCGCGCTGTTCCTGCGTTGAGGCGAGCTTCTTCTCTATGGCGGCGTATGTGTCGGGGTGCTCGAACTTGAAGCTCAGGTTCTCAAGTTCGGTCTTTATCTTGTTCAGTCCGAGACGGTTTGCCAACGGCGCATATATATAAAGCGTCTCGCCGGCTATCTTGTACTGCTTGTTTGGAGGTTGCGAGGCGAGAGTGCGCATATTGTGGAGGCGGTCGCAGATCTTTATGAGTATGACGCGTATGTCGTCGCTCATGGTGAGCAGCAGCTTCTTGAAGTTCTCCGCCTGCGCCGAAGCCTGCTCACCGAATATCCCCCCACTTATCTTTGTAAGCCCGTCGACAATCTGCGCAATCTTCGGTCCAAATATGTTCTCAATATCCTCTATCGTATAGTCGGTGTCCTCGACGACATCGTGAAGGAGAGCCGAGCAGATGCTCGTTGAGCCAAGCCCTATCTCCTCGCAGGCTATCTGCGCCACGGCAATAGGGTGCATGATGTACGGCTCACCCGAAAGCCGGCGCACGCCCTTGTGTGCCTGACGCGCGAAATTGAAAGCCTTGGTGATTATATCCACCTTCTTGCGGTGGCGCGAGGCAAGATACGTGTCCAACAGGTGCTGGAATGCGTCGTCTACCATTTTGGACTCCGCATTCTCTCTGTCGTCTGTTTTCTTTAAATCGTCGGTCATAATGGTTAGGGAGTTAGTGAGGTAGTTGCTGCTTAGAATGTCAGGCTCGCGCCGACACCCACCGCAGTGGAATTAACAGGATTGGTTGACGTTCCGTTGTTCATCACCCGCGGAGCCACGTGTATTGACAGGTCTTCGCTGATGTCGAAATCGGACAACGACGCATCAACATAAGCGTCGATTACAGACAATGCGTACACTCCAATGGTTACGAAGCTCGCCAAATCGCGCCAGCGGCGGTAGCGGTTCTTACGCTTACGGAATATCTCCTGATAGCGTGAGCGGTTGGCGTCCGTTATCTGCGTGCCGAGGTGCAGGAACTGGTCGTAGCTGTGGGTCTCTGGATTGTTATCCATTATATCCATATACGCCTGCGCATAGTCATGGTACATCTGGTTGTTCCACGTCAGAGCGTATATACACCCGACAAAGCCACCATAGAATATGGGCAGCTTCCAATACTTGCGGTTGTATATCTGACCTCCGCCAGGAATTACCAAAGCCATCCACAGCGCACGCTTCGGATCCGGACGCCATGTTTCCCAATTACGTTTGGGTTTCGGCGTTATCTTTGTTTCAACCTTGCGGTTTTTCTTCTGGTATATTGCGGCATACGTGTCAAGCGAGTCCTCCGCCTCGCCGCTTACTCGCAGATGTTTCTTCCCAACGGCTTGCGACGTGGTATCCGTACCTGCCGTATGACGCATCTTTCTTGCCGAAGGCATGGTGACACCCGCATTCTCCGGATAGACGACTTTCATGCTGTCCGTAACGGCGATCTGCGCGCAAGCAGGCAATCCACACCACACCGCTCCTAAAATCAAGAGCGACAAGCGCATGATTCCCTGTCGAAACTTCGTCATAGCCTGGGCCATTTATCCTAATTCAGTTTGTCGAGTACATTCATTATATGCTCCAAGTCCTCCTCATTGGCAAACGGAATACTTATCTTTCCCTTCCCGCTCTTGGAATATGTCATCTGCACCTTGGTATCGAAGAACGTAGAAAGGCGTTTCTTCAAGTCGTCGAACTCCTGCGGCAACTGTGCCTCTGCCTTTATATTCTTCTTGGCGGTCTGTATGTCCTCACCGTTGTTGAGCTGCTGGCACAATTCCTCGACCTTACGCACGGAATAGCCGTTCTTCTGTATCTCCTTAAACAGCTTCAACTGCAACGACGGAGAGTCCAGCGACAGCAAGGCGCGAGCGTGTCCCATATCAATTTCCTTCTTCTGCAATGCCATCTGGACTTGCGCAGGCAGTTTGAGCAGGCGCAGATAGTTCGCCACTGCCGCACGGCTCTTGCCGACAGTCTCGGCGACACGTTCCTGGGTCATACCACTCTTGTCGAGCAGATGCTCATACGCAAGAGCTATCTCAATGGCATTCAAGTCCTCGCGCTGTATATTCTCCACCAACGCCATTTCCATGACGTTTTCGTCGTCGATGGTACGGATATACGCAGGAATAGCCTTTAGTCCGGCAAGCTGCGAGGCGCGCCAACGACGTTCGCCGGCGATAATCTGGAACTTGTGCTCTGATATTTGCCTAAGGGTTATAGGCTGCACTATGCCAAGCTGCCTTATAGAATTGGCAAGTTCCTCAAGAGCTTGCGGGTCGAACTCGCGGCGCGGCTGGTTAGGGTTTGCCTCTATCTGGTCTATGGCAACCTCGTTGATAGTACTGCTGCCTTCTGTCTTCACGCTCTCTGTCGAGATAAGCGCGTCCAAACCACGACCAAGGGCGTTGGTCTTCGCGTTTCTGTTGTATTTCTTGTGTACTGCCACTATTTCCTAATTTAGAATTGAGAATTAACCTATTTGTTCTTCTCTATAATTTCCTTTGCAAGCGCGAGGTGGTTCTTGGCTCCGGTGGAATCGGCATCATAGAGGATTACCGGAAGTCCGTGGCTCGGACTTTCCGACAACTTGACATTACGCTGGATAACGGTCTTGAACACCAACTCCTGGAAATGCCGCTTAACCTCGTCGTATATCTGCCGTGCCAAACGCAGGCGCTGGTCGTACATAGTGAGCAGGAATCCCTCTATCTCGAGTTTCGGATTCAACTTGCTCTTTATTATCTTTATAGTATTGAGGAGCTTGCTTATTCCCTCAAGGGCAAAATACTCGCACTGTACAGGAATAATGACGGAATCGGCAGCCGTCAGCGCATTTACGGTTATAAGCCCCAGCGACGGGCTGCAATCGATAAGTATGAAGTCGTAATCATTGCGGATAGGCTCAAGGATAGTACTCAACACCTTTTCACGGTTGTCAAGGTTCAGCATCTCTATCTCCGCGCCTACAAGGTCGATATGGCTCGGAACGATGTCGAGACCGTCTATATCAGTCGTGTAAATGGCATCGTGAATGTCGGCATGGTCAATAATGCATTCATAGATAGAGCAATCCACCTCCTTAAGGTCTACGCCCAGACCGCTGCTTGCATTAGCCTGCGGGTCTGCGTCAACGACAAGCACCGTCTTTTCCAACGTCGCCAACGACGCTGCAAGGTTGATTGTCGTGGTAGTCTTTCCTACTCCACCCTTTTGGTTTGCCAATGCGATTATCTTTCCCATATTGCTTTTCTTCTAATTTTCCGTTTTACACAGGGGTTCGATGCGCAAAGTTACATATTTTATTCGAGAAAGAACCAACTATGAAGCTTTTTTAGTAATTTTGCCGAGAAAAGAAAATACGTAATATTGAACGTCAAAACTGTAATGGATAAAAGACCCTTCATACTTATATCAAACGACGACGGATATCATTCCAACGGTATCCGTACGCTTGTTTCCTTCCTCAGCGACTTTGCAGACATACTCGTATGCGCGCCAGAATCGGCACGCTCCGGATACTCATGCGCTTTCTCAGCCGTCGAATATCTATGGCTTAAGCAAAGGCACAACATTCCTGGCGCAGACGTGTGGTCATGCCCTGGAACTCCTGTCGATTGCGTAAAGCTCGCGCTCGACCAGTTGTGCACCGAACGCAAGCCTGATTTGGTTCTTGGAGGGATAAACCATGGCGACAACTCGACTGTAAACACTCATTACAGCGGGACTATGGGCGTGGCGTTGGAAGGCTGCATGAAATATATTCCCTCAATAGCATTCTCAAGTTGTGACTACGACGAGAACGCGAACCTAAGCTATTTGCGCGACCATGTGCGCGAGATTGTAAAGCGCGTACTTGGCGATGGGCTGCCCAAAGGCGTATGCCTGAACGTCAACTTCCCAAAGATTGACCCGTCAAAAGAACAGTTTGCCGGAGTACGTGTATGCAGGATGGGCTTCGGCAGTTGGACGGACGAGGTCGTGAAATGCCACCACCCACGTGGCTTCGACTATTATTGGATGGTTGGCAAATACCGCAATGACGAACCTGAAGCCACAGACAACGACCGCTGGGCATTGGAGCATGCCTACATAGCTATAACTCCGACACGCATCGATGTGACAGACTACGAACAGATTGAAGCTATGAAAAGCTGGAACAAAGATGTTTAATTCCAAATCTTGAATCTTGCATTTTTATTAGCACATGAAATACTATTTGATAGCCGGAGAAGCAAGCGGCGACCTTCATGCGTCACGGCTCATGCACTCGCTGAAAGCCGTTGATCCAATAGCAGAATTCAGATACTTCGGCGGCGACAAGATGAAAGCCGAAGGCGGTACGTGCGTAAGGCACATACGCGATCTCGCGTATATGGGCTTCGTGCCTGTGCTGTTGCACTTGCCAAAGATCCTCGGCAATATGAAGAAATGCAAGGCCGATATAGTCGCGTGGAAACCTGATGTCGTAATACTCGTAGACTATGCCGGGTTCAACCTGAGCATAGCCAAGTTCCTGCACAAGAACACGAATATCCGTGTCTACTATTACATATCGCCAAAGATATGGGCATGGAAGGAATGGCGCATAAAGGCTATCAAGCGCGACATCGACAAGATGTTCTCCATACTTCCATTCGAAGTAGACTTCTACGAGAAGAAGCATCACTACCCTATCAACTATGTAGGCAATCCCACAGCCGAAGAAGTACGCAACTTCCGCAACGAATACAAGGAAGACAAGGCTGCCTTCGACACCCGCCACGGACTTGACGGACGACCTATCATAGCCCTCCTTGCCGGCAGCCGGAAACAGGAGATAAAGGACAATCTGCCCGCAATGATTGAGGCGGCAAAGAGGTTTGAGGACTATCAGCTCGTACTTGCCTGCGCGCCATCGATAGATTATTCATATTACACCAAGTTCATACAAGACGCGCCTGTAAAGACGGTATCGAATGAAACCTACCAACTGCTTGCACATTCAACAGCGGCATTGGTAACGAGTGGAACGGCGACACTGGAGACAGCCTTGTTGGGAGTGCCACAGGTCGTTTGCTACGAAACGCCAGTTCCACGACTTATAAGGTTTGCGTTCAACCACATAATAAAGGTTGACTATATATCCCTCGTAAACCTCATCGCTGGCTATGAAGTCGTGCCCGAACTACTCGCCGACCGCTTCAGGGTTTACAATATTGCCAACGAGTTGTATAACATTCTTCCAGGACACGACGGACGGCAGAAGATGCTTGACGGCTACAACACGGTAGCAAGACGGCTTGGCGACGATGTAGCACCCGACAATGCCGCAAACATCATCTACAAGTCGTTATGGGGCAATTGAGGCGGGAAGCCTCATAATAGTGAAATAGAATAGAGGTATATGACCGAAGCGGGTATTGCAAGCAAGGCGGAGTCGAAACGGTCAAGCATACCGCCATGCCCCGGCAGGATATTGCCACTGTCCTTTATTCCAAGAGTACGCTTGAACAGGCTCTCAACAAGGTCGCCCCACGTACCAAACACGACTACGACAAGTCCAAAACCAATCCATTCCGCAATACTGAGCAAGTGTGGATTGGCATTATCGCCATTGGCAATATAGCCTATCACTCCAGCTACTATAACCACAAGGAGTCCGCCACCGACACTGCCTTCCCAGGTCTTCCCCGGACTTATACGTGGAAACAACTTGTGCCTGCCTATAAGCGAACCTGTACAATACGCCCCGGAATCATTAATCCAGAGAAACACAAACAGGCAAAGGGGTATGAGCATCTGAAAAGACACATTATTCATGGCATCTACTTGAAATGCCAAGAAGAACACGAGAGCCAAAGGCAACGCCACATACATCTGCCCGAGCATCGTATACGCCCAGTCGTTTACGGGATTCTTCTGCTTCAGATACAGTTCCTCTACAAACAGGTATACTATCGTGAGTATATATGGAACAAACGCGCGGAAGTCTACAAGTCCGACGCGCCACCCAGCCACCGCAATGACGAAATAGACTGCCGCCACTGTAGATATAAGCCGGTTCGTGCGTACGCCGTCAATGGCATTGACAAGTCCTGTGTATTCCCACATCGTCAATCCGGCAATAAGCGCGAAAAGCAGAATGATCGTCTCCGGACGCATCATTCCAAACACCATAACGGCAACATATACTATACCCGTCACAGTGCGCGTTATAAGGTTTTTCTGCTTACTTGTCATCGTCTGCTTCCTTTTCCTTTGCCACGGCAGCGTCGTGCTCGGCTTGAGCCTGCTTGACGGCATCACCTTGTTCCTCAAGCTTTGGAACCGGATTATTCTTCGCGTCGTTCTTCTCGTTCTCCGCCAATATCTCCTCCGAGCGGCTCTTCCATGGACGCTTGCCGAGTATGGCCTCTACGTCCTTGGTATATATTACCTCCTTTTCAAACAGCAAGTCTGCAAGTTTGTTATGTCCGTCTTGATGCTCTTTCAGAATCTCCTTCGCGCGTTCGTACTGCTCGTTTATCATTCGCAGCACCTCGCTGTCCATAACCTTTGCTGTAGACTCGGAATAAGGCTTCTGGAACGAATAATCCTGATTGTTATAATAGCAGATGTTCGGCAACTTGTCACTCATTCCCGCATAAGCTATCATTCCATACGCGCTCTTTGTGGCACGCTCCAAATCGTTCATCGCTCCTGTGGAAATCTGCCCTACAAACAGTTCCTCGGCAGCACGTCCTCCAAGTAGCGAGCACATCTCGTCGAGCATTTCCTCCTTTGTAGTAATCACCCGTTCCTCTGGCATATACCATGCAGCTCCGAGAGCCTGACCACGCGGAACGATTGTCACCTTCACCAATGGGTTGGCAGCCTTGCAGAACCAGCTAACGGTTGCGTGTCCTGCCTCGTGTATGGCTATCGAGCGTTTTTCCTCTGCCGTCATGACCTTGGTCTTCTTCTCCAGACCACCGATGATTCTGTCAACAGCATCAAGGAAATCCTGACTCGTCACCACCTCCTTGTCATGACGTGCGGCGATAAGCGCGGCCTCATTGCATACATTGGCAATATCGGCACCAGAGAATCCAGGTGTCTGGCGTGCGAGGAAGTCTATATCGAGGTTCTTGTCATACTTCAACGGACGCAGGTGTACTTGGAATATGGCCTTGCGCTCCGCAAGATCCGGCAGGTCTACATGTATCTGGCGGTCAAAACGTCCCGCGCGCAGCAAAGCCTTGTCAAGCATATCTGCACGGTTTGTAGCGGCAAGGACTATCACTCCCGAGTTCGTTCCAAATCCGTCCATCTCCGTAAGCAGGGCATTGAGGGTATTCTCGCGCTCGTCATTACCACCCATTGCAGGATTCTTTGAACGCGCACGCCCCACAGCATCAATCTCGTCTATGAATATTATGCACGGTGCCTTTTCCTTTGCCTGACGGAACACGTCACGCACACGGCTCGCGCCTACGCCAACAAACATCTCCACAAAGTCTGAACCGCTCATAGAGAAGAACGGGACTCCGGCTTCCCCGGCGACAGCCTTTGCCAGCAGCGTCTTACCAGTTCCCGGAGGACCTATGAGCAATGCGCCCTTTGGAATCTTGCCACCAAGCTCGGTGTACTTCTTCGGATTCTTCAAGAAGTCAACTATCTCCTGCACTTCTTGCTTTGCGCCTTCCTGTCCGGCTACGTCCTTAAACGTAACACCCACAGACTTTGATTTCTCATAGAGCCGCGCCTTCGACTTGCCGACGCTGAAGATACCGCCACCGGCACCGGCTCCTCCGCCCATACGGCGCATGAGCCAGAACCACACGAAGATGATGAGAACCCACGGCAGAATGTTTATAAGCACATTCATCAACAGCCCGTTGCTTTCATCATTGTTATAGCTGAAACCGCTTATTTTCTTCTGCTGTACGGCATCTGTGAGCATTTTCTCCAGATTGTCTATCGAGCCTGTCTCAACCTTTACATACGGGTCTTGTCCGAGATCGCCCTGACGTTGGAACACGTCACGCTGATGTTCCGGCTTGACATACATCTTCAAAAAGTCCTGATCCTTGTACACTTCGACCTTTGACGCATAGCCCTTGTTCACATACGTAATAAAATCCGTGTAGCTTTTAGTTACGCTTGTCTGAGCTACGCCGAGTCCCCGTGTTCCACCGGAATAGAATATCAGAGCCAACGCGATTATGACGAAGACGTATATCCAATTCATGTTGAACTTCGGCATCTTCGGTTGGTTATTGTTGCTTTGTATTGGTTTGCTGCTCATCCTTATAATATAATGTATAACGTATTAAAAGACTGGTATTCACCAGACGCTATGGCACTGCGTTTTTCAAGCAATGTCCGGAACCTGCGTCAGCTTAGCATCCTCCCACAAGTGTTCAAGGTCGTAATACGAACGCATATCAGGCACGAATATGTGTACGAGCACGTCTACATAGTCCATAGCCACCCACAGGGCATTGTCAAGTCCTACGCAATTGACAGGCTTCTCACCCGTCGTCTCACGCACGTAGTCGCCCACAGAACCTGCTATCGCCTCCACCTGATGTGGAGAATTGCCCTGGCAAATAACGAAATTCTTACAAATAGTTCCATCAATATCCGACAAGTCGGCTATAACTATGCCGCTGCCTTTCTTGTCTTGTATACCTTTTACTATGTTTTCTACCAGCTTGTCCGTTTCGTTCATGTATCACATTTTTAATGGGATTATAAGCCTTTGAAAGCCCCATAATTTTCCGTGCAAAGGTAGTGGAAAAAGAGTTAATACAATAAATGCGACTTAATATTTTGCGTTTTTTATAAAAAATCCGATGATTTCTTTTGGTGGTTCGGAAAATTGCAGTAACTTTGCACTCGCTAAACAACGATACGTTGAGTACAGCATTGGGATATGGTGTAATGGTAACACTACAGATTCTGGTCCTGTCATTCCTGGTTCGAATCCGGGTATCCCAACAAAAAGCCAAGCTTCACAGCTTGGCTTTCTTTATTTTGGCTAAAGTTCGTTTTATAGTGATTAGGGTCGCACACCAACCCTAATCACTAATCTAAACTCAATAATTTATAGTGGGTATTCGTCAAATGCGTATAGCACGGTAGACAGATAACGCTCACCTGTATCAGGCAGCAGCGTCACAATGGTCTTGCCCTTGTTCTCCTGGCGTTTTGCTATCTCGGTCGCTGCAAACGCGGCAGCACCCGATGATATGCCTACAAGAAGACCGTCAAGCTGCGCCAGCTGCCTGCCTGCGAGTATAGCCTCGTCATTCTGAACGTCAAACACCTCGTCTATCAATTCAGCGTCGTAAGTCTTCGGCACGAATCCGGCACCTATGCCCTGAATCTTGTGAGGACCACTTGCGCCACCTTTCAATACTGGCGACGTTGCCGGTTCCACGGCTACGATCTTGACATCAGGGTTCTTCTCCTTCAGGTATTTCGCGACACCGCTGATAGTACCGCCCGTACCTACTCCGGCAACGAAGATGTCAACCTTGCCGTCTGTGTCGTTCCATATCTCCTCGCCAGTAGTAAGGTAGTGCTTCTCCGGGTTGGCGGGATTCTCAAACTGTTCCAGTATCACCGAGCCGGGAATGCTCTTGCGCAATTCTTCGGCTGCCTTTATAGCGCCCGGCATACCGTCCTTGCCACTTGTCAGCTTGACGGTAGCCCCATACGCCTTCACGAGGTTGCGGCGTTCTATGCTCATCGTCTCCGGCATCGTCAATATGAGCTTGTAACCCTTGACTGCCGACACGAGGGCGAGTCCCACTCCCGTATTGCCACTCGTAGGCTCTATGATTGTAGCTCCTGGCTTCAGCGTTCCTTTCTTCTCTGCGTCCTCAATCATTGCGAGCGCAATGCGGTCTTTCACACTGCCACCCGGATTGAAATACTCTACCTTGGCTATTACCGGAGTGTCGAGTCCGCGTGATTTAGAATACTTACCGAGTTCCACCAATGGCGTGTTGCCAATCAAATCGGTGATTTTCCTTGCAATCTTTGACATAATGTTGTGTGTTAAGTGACACCAAGCCTTCCGGCTTGGTGGTGATTGTACTTTGATTCTTTGTATTACTTCTCTCCCTTTACTGCCTCAAACGCCTGGTCGAGGTCAGCTATAAGGTCTTCGTAATGTTCCGTACCTATGCTTAGGCGTATGGTACCGTCGTAGATTCCCTGCTCTGTAGCCTCCTCCTCGCTAAGCTCCGAGTGGGTGGTACTCTTCGGGTGAACGACAAGCGACTTCACGTCAGCGACATTGGCAAGAAGCGAGAATATCTTTAGATGGTCTATGAAGTCAAACGCCTTCTGCTGCGAGCCGTCAATCTCGAACGTGAAGATACTTCCTGCGCCATTCGGGAAATAACGCTCGTACAGGTCATGGTTCGGGTGTTCCGGCAGCGACGGGTGATTGATCTTCTTCACCTGCGGCTGCGTCTTCAGATAGTCGATTACCTTCAGTGTGTTGAACACGTGACGCTCCACACGCAGCGACAGGGTTTCAAGTCCTTGCAACAGCACCCATGCGTTGAACGGCGATATACATGCGCCCTCGTCACGCAACAGCAGCGCACGCACCCTTGTAACGAACGGAGCAGGCAGCTTGCCGAATACCAGTCCGTGGTATGAAGCGTCTGGCTGTGTGAATCCAGGGAACTTGTCGTTCTGGAAATAGTCGAAAGTTCCGCCGTCCACTATCACTCCGCCGAGCGAGCTTCCATGACCGCCGATGAACTTCGTAGCCGAATGAACCACGATGTCGGCTCCGTGCTCTATCGGACGTATTAAATAAGGTGTACCGAAAGTGTTGTCTATCACAAGTGGAATGCCATGCTTGTGGGCAATGGCTGCCGAACGTTCTATGTCGGATATGTTCGAGTTCGGATTGCCAAGTGTCTCTATGAATACGAGCTTCGTGTTCGGCTTTATGGCTGCCTCCAAAGCGTCGTAATCGTCGGGATTGACAAACGTAGAGTCTATGCCGTACTTGCTGAGCGTATGCTTCAGCAGGTTGTATGTTCCACCATATATTGTATCTGTCGCAACCACATGGTCGCCGGCAAATGCCAAATTAGTTATCGCATAGGTGACGGCAGCAGCTCCAGATGCTACGGCGAGTCCGCCAACTCCTCCTTCAAGGGCGGCGACACGCTCCTCAAACACTCCCTGCGTTGAGTTCGTCAGCCTGCCATATATGTTTCCAGCGTCTTTCAAGTGGAATCGGTCGCTGGCGTGCTGCGCGTTGTGAAACACGTATGATGTCGTCTGATATATAGGTACCGCACGCGAGTCAGTTGTCGGATCGGCCTGTTCCTGTCCTACATGCAATTGCAGTGTCTCGAAATGATACTTCTTCTTTGCTTCGTTTGCCATAACTTTTAGTTTTTAAATGTATGTTTAACGAATGCAAAGGTACGGAGCTTTGCACATACCGGCAATACCACAAAATAACGATTTCATATACCACGAACATGGTATAAAAACAATATGCGCAGCCTTTTGGCTGCGCATATTGCTATTCCTCCTCGTCCCACACGCTGAATCCGCTTCCCTTGGACTCTACCGGGTCTTCGGTCACTCCTCCCGTCGTTGACGGTATGCCGTCCTTTGCGTCCTCGTCGCTGCCAGCGAGCATCGCGCGCTCAGCCTGTATCTCCATTACCTTTATCTCCGGTCTTGTATATTCCTGTTTCATAATCCTGAGCCTCTCCCTAACCCTTCCCCGTAGGGAGGGAATCGGAATCAGCTTTATTTTAATTCTTCATTAAACAATTCTTCATCGGCGCAAGCCGACCAACTTTTAACTTGTAATTATTAATTCTTAATTAGAATTTTCTTCCCGTTCTGTATCACCACGCCGTGGGCGCGCACATTGTCAGGCAGACGCTGACCTGCGAGGTTGTATGTGACACTGTCGGCAGAGGTCTCCACGTTGCCGTCGGCATCGATAGACACTATGTCGGTCGTGCCGCTTCCTGCGTCTACCGACAGGCTCGCCTTCGAGCCGCTTGTAGCTACTGGGTCTATAAGCTCGAGGTACGCCTTGTGGCGGGGTATCCTTATGCTCTGACCCTCCAGCACCTCGCGGAAGTAGCCCTTCTGCATAACCCAGTAGGACGTGCCGTCTGTAGTAGGGTGGCTTATCACCGTATCCTCGTCGACCACTCCGCGCATGACGCTGTTCGCCGTGGTCACCTTCACGGAGTCGGGGTACTCGCCTATCGTATAGTAGTAGTTGTCAGGCGTAGCCTTTCCTCCGTCAGATGTCTCGAGCTTCAGCAGAACTCCCGTGCCGGCTGGTATATAACCCTTGCCGTAGTTGGAGCGGTCGCAGTTCTCGTCTATCGGAGTCATGTGTATGACGTAGTGGTCCTCGCCTCCGGCGTGCCAGGACTCCACGCCGTTGTCGCCGCAGAAGTATGCCGTTATGCCGTTATATCCGCCGTCTACGGTCTCTGGCGTGCCGGTCACGGGATTGCTCACTCCCGACCGCAGGTCGTTGAGGTCTACGTCGAACTCGCGGGCGAACGTGGCGTAGCCGTTCGTTATCTTGAGGTCGGTGATGCGGTAGTCTATCTGGTCAGAGTATTTCGACAATGCCTCCTGGAAGTCCTTGACGACCGACTTCCTCACGTATATCTTCTGCTCTGGGGCGAACTCGTTGAACGTGGAGTCCATGTCGTAGTCGACCGTGGCGAGCTGGCTCGGTGCCTTGTCGCCGCAGAAGTATACGCTCTTTATGGTCGTCGACTCGGGGGTTATCACCTCGGTGCTTGAGGAAGTTGCCCTTGTAGCCGCGTTTGCTGCCTTTGCTCCACTCGTAGTGTGTGCGATGTTCGTCCAGAACGCCGCGGCTCCGAGGTAGTGGACGTTCTTCTTCAGAACCACCTCCTCGGCTCCCGAGCCCTCGAAGGCGTAGTCGCCTATCATGTTGACGGAACGAACCTTTCCGTCTTCTCCCTCGACCTCGTCGCCGACGACGTATGTCTGCAGCGGGCTTGTGGTCTTCATGAGCATCATGCGGTCGTTCGACAAGGGGAAGTACTCGTCCGTTCCGCCGTCCTCACGCTTGGTCTCGAACGTGGTCTTTATTCCGCTCTTGAACTTCGAGTAGAATGGATCTTGTGAGTATTGCTCCGCCAAATCAGCACGCACGCAGGAGAGGGTGACGTTCTCGAAGGCGGTGGAGTCGAAAGCCATATGGTTAACCTCCTGGTTTATCGCGCTTGACGGTATCATCGAATCACAAAGAAAGGCTATGGAATTGAGGCTATTGCAGAGTCCGAAGGCGCGCTCGCCTATCTTCGTAACCTTCTTAGGAATGACAATGCTCTTTAGGTTGTCGCACTCGTAGAACGAATAGCTGCCAATCTTTGTGATTGAGGGTGGAAGCAGCGTAATGTCCTCGTTGGCTTTGGCTGGTGGGAATATCAAAAGTTCCGACTTGTCCTTGGAACAGAGATAGCCCTTGACTGCCGAATATACGGGGTTGTTCTCGTCTACGGTGAACGTCGAGAGGTTGTAGCAGTGCTTGAACGCCTCGGGCGATATGCTGTCTACGTTCGCCGAGAGGTCTACCCTCGTCAGGGCTGCGCACTCGCGGAAAGCCTCCTTGCCGATAGTGCGGACTGATGCAGGAATCGTTACGTTCTTTAAGTTCGTGTTTGCGAAACAGCCTTCCTCCAGTGTCTCAATCTCGCAGCCGTCGGCAAAGGCAAGGCTGTCGAGCGACGTGCAGCCGTTGAAGGCGTTGCGTCCTATCTTCTTCAGCGTCGACGGCAGGACTATCGTCGTCAGATTGGTATTGTTGTGGAAAGTCTCGTCGGGTATCTCCGTTATCGAGCCGCCAGTGATTATAAGCTTCTGTATGTTGCGGCTCCACGTGCCCTTTTCTATCTTCGATATTGCGGAGCCTTCAGGTATTTCAAGCTCCGTAAGGTTGCTCGGTATGGCTCCGAGCGAGGTTATGCTGCTCGGAAGTACGAAGTCGTCAACCTCCACACCCCACGACAAGGCTGGTATCTTTTGCAACTGGCTCGGAGCCTCGAACTCAACCCTCTTGAACTTGCAGCTGCCAAATGCGTAATTCCTTAATTCGGTAACGGTGCTTGCGACTACGAGAGTGTCTACGTCTCTGACACCTACGAATGCGAACGCATTGATATACTTGACCCCAGAGGGTATCTTGTATTTCGTCATCGGATGGTTGGTCGGGTAGCTGTACAACACTGTTCCGTCGTAGCTAAGCAGCTCGCCGCAGTCACCAAGCTTGAAGCTCGTGTTCGCAGGGTCTACTATATACTTCTCCGGCGCGCCACGGAAACAGCCTGATGCCAGCTTGCTGCCAATCCTCATGGTAAGCAGTCCGGTCGTGCTTTGTTCTTCAATCCTCACGGCATTGTTCAAATCCAGATCCTTCAGATATTTCAACGTGCCGAACGCACGCACCGCCACATACTCTATCGAGTCGGGCAGGGTGTAGGAATCGCCCTCCTTGGCGTATGGATAATATACTATTGACTTGTTGCTGCGCTTGAACAGCACTCCGTCTATAGAATAATAGGTGGCATTGCCGTCGGCGACCGTCACGTCGGCAATGCTCCGTGATGCATACGGAGCATTAATGCTCGTTACGGAAGCGGGTATCTTGAGGTGCTTTATAGTCGGGTTGCTAAGCGTGGCGGTGACGTTCTTCACCAATGAGAGAACGTTCAGCGTGCTGTCTTCAAGGACTACGTTCCTGTTTACACTCAATAGTGTCATGTCCGACCAGCCGCTGCCATGCTTGTATAGCTGTCCGTCCTGTGCAATGAAGTATGGGTTATGGTTACTTTCTCCCTCCGTGGTAAAATAGCAATAGTCGAGTGAGGCTCCCTCTATTTTGGTAACAGATGCGGATATGTGTACGGTGTCGCAGCTTGGCATGTACGACACGTTCAACGACTGTACGGTATTGGAAAGGTATAGCGATGAAATCTTGACCGTTGTCTTTTCTTCAGGCAGGTCGGCAGTGGAACCTATCACTCGGACTTCGGTGATAGTCCATTTGTTGTCATATTTGTCGGTGAAAGTTTCAGGAATCCGTACTACCCCCCCCACTTTCACTGATGTGATTGATACGGTGTAGAGTGAATCGTCAGTAATCTTGTAAATAAAATTATCGTCTTCTATGTAGTCTCCCACTACATACGCCGACGCGTTAAGCGAAGTGAAAAGCAGGCACAATAATGCCAGTACATGCCTGAGCCGCCAGCCCAGGCGTGAGCGTTGATTTTCTGTCATTTGCTTTCTCTTTTTAATTTGTTAATATGTAGTTGATTAATTCTCAAATATATCATTGTTCGTCGGCTTGCCGACCCTTGCAGGGTCGCCGCTCTCGTAACCCCGTATCATGCCGTAAGGCTGATGCGGGGATAGTGCAGATAGCAAGTAGGCATCGACCCCGGCGGGGTCGCCGCTCTCGTAACCCGTAGTCATACCCGTCAGGGTTGACTACGGGCTGGTAACTATATATAGTAGCATTGACTCCGGAGGAGTCACCGAGCAGTCACTTTCTACCCGAGAGCATATCCGCTTGTTCGGCGACACTTCCAGTGTCGTTGCCGCCATGTTTCTTTATATCCCACCACTCACTTTGCTGTCGCAAAGATGAGTGGCGGTTACTAAGCGGTGACCTCTCCGAGGTCATGTCTCGTCCTTGCCGTTTCCTTATCCCCCCCGGTCAGTCCTGTCGGACATGACCGAGGGTTATCCAAGCGGTGACCTCTCCGAGGTCATATCTCGTCCTTGCCGTTTCCTTATCCCCCCCCGGTCAGTCCTGTCGGACATGACCGAGGGTTATCCAAGCGGTGACTAC
>CAZGAT010000026.1:0-38879 GCA_964523825.1 uncultured Prevotella sp.
TTTCCTAATAATCCTGGCATTTCAATTAATTGTTTATTTGTTTTATGAATATGATAGCAAGACGACTCGATTGAGGGAGCTTCCCATCATCTCGTCATCCATTCATCCTAAATTATACTTTGATAGCGACCTCTACGCCTGAAGGCAACTCGAGCTTCATCAGCGCGTCAACAGTCTTTGGAGAAGCGCTGTATATGTCTATCAGACGCTTGAAGTCTGACAGCTGGAACTGCTCGCGGCTCTTCTTGTTTACGAATGTAGAACGGTTCACAGTGTAGATGCGCTTGTGTGTAGGCAGTGGAATAGGACCGCTGACGATTGCGCCTGTAGCCTTTACGGCTTTAACGATTTTCTCTGCTGACTTGTCAACCAACTGGTGGTCGTAGCTCTTCAGCTTGATACGAATCTTCTGACTCATTTCTTAAATTTTAATTTTTAACTTATAATTCTTAATTCCAGAAAACGGGTACGCCGCCATAAGAGTCATACGCTATGGCAACGCCCCTTTCCTTTAATCGCGTTTTTACTTGATCAGCTCTGGATGACCACCCATCTCGGTAAGGATTTCCTTAGCCAAGTTGTTGCTTACAGGAGCGTGATGGTCGTACTCCATTGACGAAGTAGCACGTCCTGAAGTAATGGTACGGAGTGCGGTAACGTAACCGAACATCTCTGCCAGCGGCACCATAGCCTTGACAATGCGCGCGCCACTGCGAGCCTCGTCCATACCCTGAACGAGACCACGACGCTTGTTCAAGTCTCCGATAACGTCACCCATGCTCTCCTCCGGAGTAACGACCTCTACCTTCATTATCGGCTCCATGAGAACCGGCTGAGCCTTCGGGCAAAGCACCTTGAACGCCTGATGAGCGACAAGCTCGAATGAAAGCTGGTCAGAGTCTACAGGGTGGAAGCTACCATCGTTCAACGTAACCTTGAGTCCGGTCATAGGATAGCCACCGAGCACACCGTTCGTCAGGCAATCCTGGAAGCCCTTCTGTACAGAAGGAATGAACTCCTTAGGAATATTACCGCCCTTGACATTGTTGATGAACTGCAAGTCGCCTTCTGTGTAATCCTCGTCCTTAGGACCGATAGTGACATCGATACAAGCGAACTTACCACGACCACCAGTCTGCTTCTTATAGGTCTCACGGCTCTGCGCGGTACCCATGATAGCCTCCTTGTAGTTAACCTGCGGCTTGCCCTCGGTGCACTCGACCTTGAACTCACGTTTCAGACGGTCGATAATGATGTCAAGGTGAAGCTCACCCATACCAGAGATGATGGTCTGACCACTCTGCTCGTCGGTATGTACTGTGAATGTCGGGTCTTCCTCTGCAAGCTTGGCAAGACCGTTGTCCATCTTGGCAACGTCAGCCTGGCTCTTCGGCTCGACAGCGACAGAAATCACAGGATCAGGGAATGTCATAGACTCAAGTACTATCGGGTGATTCTCGTCACAGAGAGTGTCACCAGTACGAATATCCTTGAAGCCTACGCCTGCGCCGATGTCACCTGCGTCGATTGACTCCATAGGTATCTCCTTGTTGGAGTTCATCTGGAACAAACGGCTGATACGCTCGCGCTTGCCCGAACGTGGGTTGTAGACATAAGAACCTGCCTGAACCTTGCCTGAGTATACGCGGAAGAATACCAGACGACCCATGAACGGATCGGTAGCGATCTTGAACGCAAGTGCAGATGTCGGCTCGTTCTCGTCCGGCTTGCGGTCTTCCTCCTCGTCTGTATCAGGGTTGGTTCCCTTGATAGCCTCCGTGTCGAGAGGAGACGGAAGGAATGCGCAAGTATAGTCCAGAAGTGGCTGGACACCCTTGTTCTTATATGAAGAGCCGAGGGTCATAGGAGTGATCTCCATAGCGCAAGTACCCTTGCGGAGTGCTGCGATAATCTGGTCTTCATCTATGTCCTGACCCTCAAGATACTTCTCCATCAAGTCCTCGTCGAACTCTGCGGCAGCCTCAAGCATCTTGTCACGCCATTCATTTGCCTCGTCAACGAGGTCGGCAGGTATCTCGTCAACCTCATATTCCGCACCCATGGTCTCATCATGCCACAGGATAGCCTTCATCTTGATAAGGTCAACGACACCCTTGAAGTTTTCCTCTGCACCGATAGGGATTTCCACTGGCACCGGGTGTGCGCCGAGAATATCCTTCATCTGCTGCACGGTCTCGAAGAAGTCTGCACCTGAACGGTCCATCTTGTTGACGTAACCGATACGTGGAACGTTGTACTTGTCAGCCTGACGCCAAACAGTCTCTGACTGTGGCTGCACGCCGTCGGCAGCCGAATATGTTGCGATAGCTCCATCGAGCACACGGAGTGAGCGCTCCACCTCTGCGGTAAAGTCTACGTGTCCCGGAGTATCGATAAGATTGATCTTGTATGTCTTGTCCTTGTAAGTCCAGTTACAGGTCGTAGCAGCCGACGTGATAGTTATACCACGCTCCTGCTCCTGCGCCATCCAGTCCATTGTGGCCGCACCATCGTGTACCTCACCAATCTTGTGCGTCTTACCTGTATAGTAAAGGATACGCTCAGACGTGGTAGTCTTACCGGCATCGATATGAGCCATGATACCGATGTTGCGAGTCAAATGTAAATCGCGGTTTGCCATTTTTCTTTTTTACCTTATTAATATAATGTTAGAATCTGAAGTGGGCGAATGCACGGTTAGCCTCTGCCATACGGTGCATATCCTCCTTACGCTTGTAAGCACCACCCTGGTTGTTGAACGCGTCCTGAATCTCGGCAGCGAGCTTTTCAGCCATGCTCTTGCCGCCGCGCTTGCGTGCGAAAGCAATCATGTTCTTCATTGCCACGCTCACCTTGCGGTCCGGACGGATTTCTGTTGGAACCTGGAATGTAGCACCACCTATACGGCGGCTCTTAACCTCAACCTGCGGAGTGATGTTGTCAAGTGCCTGCTTCCAAATCTCAAGCGGAGACTTTTCGTTATCCTTCATGCGGTCGCCGACAATGTCGAGGGCGTTGTAGAATATCTGATACGAGATACTCTTCTTACCGTCATACATCAAGTGATTTACAAACTTTGAGACCTTCTGGTCGTTGAACTTTGGATCCGGCAGGATCACACGCTTCTTTGGTTTTGCTTTTCTCATTTTTATTTTCTGCTTATTTTGCGGAGGCTGTCGTCTGAACCGTCCTTCAACGTCCACACCTGGACATTTACTCAACCTTGTCTTTTAACAATTCTCCAGCAAAACTGTTGTTTTTAGTCTTTGTTCTTTTTGCAGCCTCGAGCCATCAGCCATCACCGACTGTTGGCTCTCGGCTTCCTTTGGGGTGTCCGTAGTTGATTACTTCTTCTTAGGACGCTTTGCTCCGTACTTGGAACGACGCTGCGTGCGGCTTGAGACACCTGCGGTATCAAGAGCACCGCGAACGATGTGGTAGCGCACACCAGGAAGATCCTTTACACGACCGCCACGTACGAGGACAATGCTGTGCTCCTGAAGGTTGTGACCCTCTCCTGGAATGTAGGAGTTGACCTCCTTCTGGTTTGTCAGACGAACACGTGCGACCTTACGCATTGCAGAGTTAGGCTTCTTAGGAGTCGTCGTGTACACACGTACACAAACGCCGCGACGCTGGGGGCAATTCTCCAATGCCGGACTTGCGCTCTTGCTTGCGACAGCCTTTCTGCCCTTTCTTACCAATTGTGAAATAGTAGGCATAATTTTACTTTTAAATTTTATATATTATTTGTTTGTAATCAACCTGTTACGACACAGCCCCACCACGCTGTGATTTGATGCGGAGCCGTTTCGGGCTGCAAAGGTACGAACATTTCCCGAAAGTACCTAAATATATAGATTGCAATATCCCCCTTGATTATTCGATTTAAGAAAATATAACACTACTTCGTTATTATTAGCATCGCAACAATGCAAAAAGAGGTCTGCCACTATCGGCAAACCTCTTTCTATTATCAATTTCTATATCCCGACACTACCCTACTTGTCGCACACGGCACGGACTGGGAAGCCACGGTAGCGTACTGGTTGTAGATATGTATTGGTAGACAAATAAACAGCACCTCCAAAACTTATATTACTTCGATTAACGCCTGTGCTTGCAGAAGAGGTCTTTGTCTTCTCTGCAATCCAGAAGTACGACCAACCCTCACCCGTCCTCAGGCTGGTTCCATAACGTTGTCCTGCGAGGGGAATAAGGATATACTTGTCGGTATAGCCCGCCTTCCTACTTGTGTATTTCCTACACTGCACGCCATTGATTTCAACAATACGTGACGAGCAGTTGTTCTTCAATTCATCAAATTCCGCCTTTGTAGCCATTCGGGAATTGCCGCCCCATGCTACGCATGCCGCGTCGTCCTCCTTCTCCAATTTGTAGTCATTGTAACTGACATTATACCTACTATACCAGCCATAACCATTACTATAGGGGGCATTGTTGGCGTTGTAATCCCAGCCTGTTGCGTCCGGCTTTACGCGCTCAGCACCTTTGGTGGTGTCAGTCTCAGCCCAGGCATAGTAGTTGCCTGACTCCTCTGCGTAGTCTGCGCCGATGTTCACCTGCGCCCACTTTACCGACAGTCCGAGGTCTACGAACGTCATCGACTTCGATGGCTCCTTTATCGTATACGCCACGCCGTTCTCGTCCTTTCCGTAGGACAGCAGGTGCTTGGTGTTCTTGCCGAAGACAAGGTTGATGCGGTTGCCCTCTGCCTGCCCCAGTGCCTTCGACATCGGAACGTATACCGTGCCGTAGCCGTCATCGCTGCCAACTACGTATGACCCTGCGTGCTTGTCGTACACCTTGCACTTCACCGCCAGGTACATTCCCGACAGACTGCCCGCGCCGTTCCACGGGTTCTGCTGCTGGGCGGGTATGAGCAGGTAGCCGGATTCCGACGACAGCATCTGCTTCTCCGTGGTCAGCGTTATCGCCTCTGATGCCATCGGCATCGTGGAGTTTATCGTATCGCCTGACGTAACCACCGTGTCTTTCGCAAAGTCTATCGTGCCCGAAGGCTGTATGCCGCAGAGGCTTACGCCGCCTATGGTTACAGTAGAGCAGGTGTCAGCCTCCTCGCCGGCGAGCCTTGCAGATACTGAGAACGACGAAAGGGCGTGCTTGAAGGCAAGGGTCACCTCGCCGTTCTGCGCAAGTGCCTTTGAGTCGGTGGCATAGGCATAGACCAGGTCTGCCTGCTTGGCGCCGTCGGTGGAGGCGGTATACTTCAGGGTCTTCGCGCTTGCGTCGTACTCGAGGGCGGTCGCGCTGCCCTCGGCATAGGCATAGAATGACACCGAGCCTTCCGTTGGCCAATAGTAGTGGGCGGTCTTGGTCGGATACCAGTGCTCGCCGTGCTTTACGAACTCGTCGCCGTCTATGATTGCCTCGCCGTCGTCGGCATAGGCGTACACCTTGAACTTCTCAAGCTCGTTTAGCAAAGTGGCGCGGGTCTTTATAGTATCGCCCGTGGTGACGTTGAACGTAATCTCGTCCGAGCCGTAGCGGGCGGCAGTGTCCGCAAGGTCGCCGTCGCTGGAGCAGGAAGCGGCAAGGAGTGCCGTTGCCAAAGCCATGACGGTTGATAATAGTTGTTTCCTCATGTTCTTTTATGTTTGTTGTTTCTTGATTATACTACATGTCCACGTCTGTCTCCTCGGGGTCGTCCCACTGTTCTATGGTGAAGTTGGACTGCTGTTCCTTCGATTCGCTGCCCGACGCCGCAAGCAGCGATGCCTCCACGTTCATGCGCAGTGTGCGCACACGGGGCTTCTGATAATGCTTCTTCATTGCTTCTGTTGTTGATTTACTTTAGTATGATTACTCGATACATCTTCTCTCAAATAACGTAAAACGCCAAGGAAATGTCGGCATTCCCTTGAAATTCGGCGCAAAAGTAAAAAAAAACTGTCAAACTTGCAAGTTTTTATGACTTTATTTGCGTTCAAAATGACAAAAAAAGGCAAAAAATGTTGAATGTAACACCCGCTTAAAGCTCCCTCTACTACTGGAGAGGGGCGGGGTGAGGCTCCGCAGTGCAAAAGCCTCGGAGAGGCTTAACTATCAGCAACCCCAGACTAAGGGGAGCGAAGCGACCGCAGTCTGGGGAACAGGAAAGCCGGAAGGCGTGTGCCTCGGAGAGGTACGACAGCGGAACGCACACTATCGTGCTGTTCTGCATCTTCGAAGCAGAAACAAGGTGAGTGGCAGTCATACCCCAGACTGCGCTCCGCTTAGTCTGGGGTTACCAAAGAGACGTACGTCTTCGACGCACTGGCATTTCCAAAAAACTTCAAAACTTTAAAACTTTAAAAAATCACAGTTTTATAATATTGAGTTTTGAGTTAGGAGTTAGAAGTTGGGAGTTGGGAGTGTGAAAAGGGTGTTTTTTCGGCTGCGGAACAATGCTTTTGGGTGGCGAAACGGGTGTTTTTGAGCCACGGAACGCTGTTTTTCGCTATAAGGAAGTGTTAAAACGAGGGATAGAAGAAGTAAAGATATACTACAAGTATATATTAATAATATATATATTATATATAGTAATATATTATATATACTATATTTATATTATATAATAATAGCTATTATCGTTATCAATTATATTTACAGTGAGTCGGAAAATTTCGTCTCGATATTATTAAACTGTGATTTTTTAAAGTTTTAAAGTTTTAAAGTTTTGGGTAACTTCGTGAGTTTTTATTGATTCTGCCCATATTTTGAGCAACTCTTGGTGATTTTTTGAGCTTGCGGGTTCATAATTTTATGAGTTGTAGGTGAGTTTATGCGCACTACCGTGCTATTCTGCATCTTCGAAGCAGCAGCCACCAGGCTGTTACCTCCCCACACACTGCGCTCACTATCGTTCGCTTAGTGTGGGGTTATAGATAGATGTACGTCTTCGACGCACTATCGGAGCCTATCCCTAAAACTTCAATACTTCAAAAAATCACAGTTTAATGCAATATACATCAAACGACACTAACATAATCCGCCACGCAATATCAGTTGATGTCATGTTCGGTCATGGCGCAGACGCAGGAGTCCGACCATACGTTTTCAGCCGTCTCTATCATGTCGAAGATAGTGTAGGCAGGAAGTATGATTCCCATAATGCCGACTGGCGCGCCCGTTCCTGTCATGAGAGAAAGGGTGAGGAAGTAGCAGCCCATAGGCACGCCGGCATTGCCCACGGCGGCAATAACAGCGATAAACAGCCACAGTATCATCGTGGGCAAAGGAAGGGCTATACCGCCGTTCTGCATTACGAACAGAGAGGTGACGAGAATGAACGCAGCGCAGCCGTTCATGTTGATAGTCGTACATATAGGCAGTACGAAACGTGATACTTTCTGGGATACTCCGAGACGGTTTTCTGCCGAAGCCATGGTTACGGGCAGTGTGGCTGCGGAGCTTTTGGTGAAAAACGCCATAAGCACGGCTGGCGACATACGCGCGAAGACATGAAGTGGGTTAAGACCACGAGCCAACAGGAACAGTGGAAGGATAACGAACATCTGTATGAGGTTGCCACCAATTATGACGGCAATGTACTTGCCCAGCGACTCGGCGGCTATGCCGGCAGACACTTGCGCCGTAAGCTGCGCGGAGAACGCCACAATACCAAGCGGCAGCGACCATATCAGGGCACGGATAAGCAGGAACAAAAGGTCTTGTAACCCCTGTATGCCATTCATCAGCACGTCCTTGCTGTCCGACTTCGGCAGCCGTGCCAACGCTATGCCGACGGCAAATGCGAGAATGAGCAGCGAGAGCACGTTGCCCTCGAGCAACGGACGCACGATATTGTCCGGTATGACGTTGAGGATATGGTCGTAATAGGTCTCACTGCCGAGGTCTTTGGGTATAGACGCGCCGCCACTGCTGACCATTGACGCAGGCAGGTTGCCGGGCTGGATTATATTGTAGAGCAACAAGCCGACGGCGGCGGCAACGATAGTGGTAAGCAAGGTGTAGGTGACGGCATGGGCGAAGATGCGCCCCGTGTCCTTCTGCTCGCCAAACTTGGCAAGCGTGGTTATGACGGCGAGGATTATCGTCGGCACAGCTACGAGCTGGAATAGCCGGGTATACACCGTGGCTATGAACGTCATCAGCCCGTCGAGCCAATGCACGCCCAACAATCCAAGCACACCGCCCACTACGAGCGCGCCAATCCATAATACCAGCTGGCGGTAGCTGCCACCAGTATTTGCCTTGCCCCTTTCCAGACTTGTATCTTCTGTCATTTTCTATCTTTCTGATTCACATTACACAAAACGGAATGAGACGCAACATTATTGCGTCCCACCCCTTTTCTTGGCACGTCAAGATTATTTAGCGGGATGTGTCTGCCGCCATGTATGCGTGTACTCGATAACCGCACGCAGCTTGTCATAGTCGGTCGTACCGGGAATCGTACAGTCCGCGCCAAGGATAAAGTTTGCCGGAGCGTTTGCCAGCACCTCGTCAACAGCCTTCTTAGCCTCCTCGGTAGTGCCGGTGGCAATGATACCGAGACGCTCAAGACCGCCAAAGATAGGACGGCCGAACTGCTGCTGCGCCTCCTTGAGGTCGAGCTTCGAACCGTCGGAGAACTTCAAAGGCACGTTGATGATGCTTGCGGGATAGTCCTTGAAGGCATAGAGAGCCTGGGCGTTCTTGAACGGAGTGCCGTAGTCGCAGATGTGGAGAATGTTTATCTCGCCTATGGAGTCGGCAACCTGGCTTACGTACTTGTCCCACTTGCGGACGTACTTGCTCCATATCTCCGGCTTGAGGCTGTTGCCGTCGCCACCCTGCGAGCTGATATAGAAGCCGTCGGCACCCGCCTTGACCGACGCGCGCAGATAGTTGGCTATCGACTTTGAAAGGTTCTCAATGGCATGACCGAAAGCCACAGGGTCTTCTTCGGCAAGCTTCTTCAAATCCTTGCCCTTGCCCTCGTTGTCGCCAAGGGTCTGGTATGCCAGAGCGACGGGAGAGTATACAGTAGGAAGAATGAACGCCTCCTGCTTGTACTTCCTCGAAAGGCTTGCGATAACCTCCACCTGCGGAGCGAAGAAGTCCTCGCCGTAGACGGGAACCTTGTTCCAGTCGGAGCCTTTCCTTATATCAATCTTCGGAACCACAATCTCGTAGAACACCTTTACGAAGTCCATATCGGTAGCCTCGTAGAACTGCTCGTGGTCTGCCACTGCCTTATAGCCGAGCTTGTCGGGGAAGTGGAGGAAGAACGCTGCCGGTACATACTCGTTGGGCTTGCTCTGGTCGAGCACCTTGAGTATGCGCTCGCGCTTGTTGATCTGGGTCTGCGCACTGGCAGTGGTAACACCTGCCAACGCCGCTATGGCGATGGCGAAAGCTGATTTCAAGATGATGTTTCTTTTCATATTTCCTTGTCTCTATAAAATTTTGTTTTCTACTAAATACTGTCTCGCGGATTATGCGTTACTGGAACGAGCCGTCGTAAGGGCTGCCTTCGGTCTCGCCGCTGTACCCCCAGTTCTGCGTGAGGTTCTTGTTCAATATGAGCTGGTCGGCAGGCAGCGGAAGCAGGTAGTTCTTGACAGACACGTTGTTGAACTTGTAGCCGTAGTTCGGATTTGCCGTACCGTAAACTGCGGGATTGGTGTGCTCACGCACGTAGGACACGAGTATGTGCCAGCGCGTAAGGTTGAACCATGTCTGCCCTTCGAGTACGAATTCCTTGCGGTACTCGTCGCGTACAGCCTGGCGGAATTGTTCCTGTGTAAGCCCAGAGAGGTCGAGTGTCGTTCCGTCGGTAGGGGCGAGCTGGCTGTTGCTGTACGGACTCCAGTAGGCACGGCGGCGCACCTGGTTCAAGGCATCGTAAGCCTCAGCGGTAGGTCCGTTAAGTTCGTTCTCTGCCTCAGCCTTTATCAGGAGTATCTCGGCATAGCGCAGCACTGTGGTGTTGACGTTCTGCCCGGCGGCATTGCCGTAGCTGTTGGCATTGGCATAGTTGAGCGAGTCGATGTACTTGCGGAAGCGTGGAACGGTGAACACATAGTCGGTGCCCGTGTTGGGATTGTAGAGCCTCTTGGCAAAGGAGCCGTCACGACGCTGGTCTGCGGGATCGAACTCACGATAGTACCTGTCGCTTGTTGGCAGCAGCACCGGTTCGTCGTCCTGCCAGTTGGTGGCGAAAGTACAGTGACCTGTAACATTGGGGTTGATGCTTCGGTCGTGCTCTATGGTGAAGATATGTTCGGGATTGTTCAGTTCCTTGTCGGTAGACCAGTTGTCGATAAACTTGGAGTTCAGGCTGTACCGTCCCGAGCTTATCACCTTGTCGGCATAGTCTATGGCACGCTGGTAGTACTGACGCTGGTTGGCTATGCCCTCGGGGCTGCTTGTCTGCGCCCATGTGAGATACACCTTGGAAAGGAATGCCGACGCAGCCGTAGAATTGCCTTTGGAGTCGAGGGTGTTGTAGCTTGCGGGTATATCCTCGGCAGCCTCGAAGTCGCTTACTATCTGATGATATACCGAATCGACAGACGCACGTGGCGCGCCTTCGCCTTCGCCATCATGGAGCACGAGCGGCACTCCGCCAAAGTATCTGACAAGGTTGAAGTAATAAACCGCACGAACGAACCGCGCCTCGTTGACATAGTTCTGCCGTGTCTGCTCGTCAAGGCTGCTGTTGGCAGACACCTTGTCGATAACTACGTTGGCGCGGTTGATACCGATATAGTGGTTCTGCCATGCGTAGTGTACGAAGATGTTGGTCGGCTGGACGAGGAAGTCCGACAGGTTGTGTATGTCGACGGTGTTGGTCTGCGAGCCTGCCTCGCAATAGTCAGACTGCAAGTCGTTGATGTATATGCTCTGGTTGTTGAATATGCCGTAGAATCCGTTTTCGGAAAACTCCTCGTAGATACCGCTGATGGCAGCCTCTATGTCCTCCTCGCTCTGGTAGAACTCCTCACGGTTTATGGAGCTTTGTGGCGACTGGTCGAGGTCTGCGCAACCGGCAACCGTTCCAAGCAGCAGTGCCGACAATATATATAATGTGGTTTTCTTCATGACAATAATCAGTTTGTTGTGTTTGTGTGATTTTAAAACGTGAGGTTAAGCCCGAACTGTACAGTCTTTGCCGACGGGTACGCACCATAGTCGACGCCCTGGTACATTGCACTTGTCTCGTCGATACCGTTGCGGTTGGCTTCTGGGTCATAGCCGTTGTAGCCCGTTATGGTGAAGAAGTTTATCAGCGACAGGTACAGGCGCAGCTTGCTGTCGCGGGTAATCTGCTTCAACGGGAACGTGTAGCCCACCTGTATGTTGCGGATCTTCAAGTAGGAGGCATCTTCCACGAAACGACTGTCGGCGAATATCGACGTGGCTGTGGAAGCCTTTTGTATGCTGTTGCTCGGGTTGGTGACCGTCCAGCGGTTGGCGACTTCCGACAGGGAGTTATAATAGTAGTTGCCACGGTCGAGACGGCACGCAAGGGCGTTGAACAGTTTGTTGCCCTGGCTGCCCGAGAGCGAGAGGAAGAAATCAAAGTTCTTCCACGTGACCTTGGTGTTGAAGCCATAGGTGAAGTCCGGCTGTATGTTGCCGAGATACGTACGGTCGTTCTCGTTGACTACGCCGTCGCCGTTGATGTCACGATAGCGAGGGTTGCCTGGTTCTTTGGCGACAACTGTCTGCGCCGGGTACTGCGACAAGTCTTCGTCCGACTGGTATATGCCGTCGAACACATAGCCGTAGAATGTTCCAAGCGGCTGACCGACGGCTATAATCAGCGGGTCGATATACTCCAGCGTGCCTACGTCGAAGTGTGGCTGATAGTATTGCGAGTTGCCGAGGCTTGTCACCTTGTTCTTGTTGTGGGCTATGTTCGCGCTTGCCGACCATTGTAGGTCTTTCTTGTTAAGGATTATTCCGTTAAGCTCAAACTCCACGCCCTTGTTGGTGACGCTGCCGACATTACGGAGTACGGTATTAAAGCCAGTCACTTGCTCTACCGGCACGTCGAGCAGCAAGTCGCTGGTCTTCTTGTAGTACAGGTCGAGGGTGGCGTTGAGCCGTCCGTTGAAGAAAGAACCGTCAAGTCCTACATTGTACGAAGTGGTGGTCTCCCACTTCAAATCGTCGTTTGCCATGTTGTCGATTACATAACCGATAGAGTTCTGTCCGTTGACGACAACCGTACGCGGACTTACGTTGGCAACAAACTGATAGTCGCCTATCTCCTGGTTGCCCACAGTTCCGACGCTGAAACGCAGTTTCAAGTTGTCAACGTCCTTGCCAAAGTGTACCCACGGTTCCTTGTTGATGTTCCAAGCAAGTCCGAGAGATGGGAACACGCCCCAACGATGGTCTTTTGCGAAGCGCGAAGAACCGTCGGCACGCAATGTTCCAGACGCGCTGTACCTGTCCTTGTAGCTGTAGTTGACACGTCCTATCCACGACTGCAACGTGGAGATATACTTGAAGCTCGACGACGGAAGCGTAGTGGACGCGGCACCGATATTGTTGAAGCCTGCGGCATCGTTGGCAAATCCATAACTACTGGTGGCATAGCCGTTGCGGTTGGTCGATTGGGCGGTATAGCCTACAAGTGCCTGGAGGTTGTGAACGTCGTTGAATATGTTGCTGTAGTTTGCGGTGTACTCCGTCTGCCACGTCGTTGTCTTGTTGCTGCCGATAGATGCGTAGCCGTTGTAGGCAAGTCCGGTAGTGGTGTATGACGGCGCGTAGTAGTTCTGACGGGTGTCCGACACGTCAATGCCGACGGTAGCCTTCAACTTCAGGTGCTTTATAATCTCCCACTCGGCGAACGCGTTGCCGATGAAACGCGTGTTGATTGTTTCCGACTTGGTATTCTCAAGGTCGGAGATAGGATTGCCCACGCGTCCGTCGTATATGTCGATGCTCTGCGGTGTCGGGTCATAGTTGTAGCTTCCGTCCTCGTTGTAGATAGAAGTATACGGTGTGTGGGTAATGGTTGCGAACCACGTGTTGGGGGCAAACATCTCGTTGACCGACGTCAGTCCGTGCACCTTGTTGTATGCGCCTGTGGCCACAGCTCCGACGGTTATGTTCTTATAGATGTTGCGCTCGTAGTTTATACGTCCGTTAAATTCTGTCTGATCCGTACCCTTGACAATGCCCTCGACGCTCTTGTAGCTTCCGCTGATATTGTAACGAGAAATCTCGTCGCCGCCGATAAACGACAACTGGTGCTGCTGCGTGAAGCCTGTGCGCAATGCCGCGTCCTGCCAGTCGTACGACTGCGTAGGGGTTTCAAGCTGACGGTCGGTGCGTATCTCGTTGAACAGGTCGGCATACTGCCATGCGTTGAGGAAGTCGAGCTTCTTTGCGATGCTGCTCCAGCCGAAGTTGGCAGAATAAGAGACGTTGTTGCGCCCGTGCTGTCCTTTCTTGGTAGTGATGATAATAACGCCGTTGGCTCCACGAGTACCGTAAATGGCAGTAGCCGAAACGTCCTTCAGTACCTCGATGTTCTCAATATCGGAAGGATTGAGGAACGACAGCGGGTCGAGCGACGCGTCCGCGCCAGACACTCCCGTGCGCGTTGCTTCTGGATCATTGTAGACTATGAATCCGTCGATAACATACAGAGGCTCGTTGCCGCCGGTTATGGAATTGCCGCCACGTATGCGTATGATGTTGGCGGCTCCAGGCTGACCAGAAGTCTGCGTGACGTTGAGACCGGCGACGGCACCTGCAAGTACGTTCTCTACGGAGTTGGCTGGTTGTTGTAGCAAGTCGCGGTTGACGGTCGATATAGACGACACCAAGTCCTGACGCTTCTGCGTGCCATATCCGATGACGACGACATCGTTGAGCGTGTTGAAGTTCTCGCTAAGCTCCACTTGCAGTTCTTCGTCCGTAGCCTCGAATATGTCGTACTCGGCATTGTTGTAGCCCGTGAAGCTGACGACGACGGTAGCCGGGAAGTCCTTGACATCTATCGCGAACTTTCCATCGACATCGGTAACGGCAAGCGTACGCCCGCCGGCATCGCTCTTAAGGCTTACAGCCGCGCCGATGACAGGCTCGCCAGTCTGCGTATCGGTGACTACGCCGTGGATATTCTGCGCTATTGCCGTAACGACGCTGAAAAAGAAGACGGCAAGGCTTAGGGCGCGTCTTGCGGACGCACCGTAATGGTTATGCTTTCTCATGTTAAGTAAATTTAGTTTGTGCTTGTGTTATTGTTCCCCAAGTGTGCTATTTCTGTGCTATTTCACGGTTGTTGCTCCTCAAATATCCAAGATTGCCCACATAGTCCTGCCCTGCGGTAGAAGCCCACAAGAGGAACGCGTCGACATTCTTGTTCTGGCTGCTGACACGCACGCTGCCAGTAGGCAGGCTGCTGCCAGTGCCACGGCTGCCTATATAGTCGGCGAAAGCGTCAAGGCTCGCAATGGCGTTGCGTTCCTCGTCGGACACGCGTCCGTTGCCGTCGATGTCTATCGGAAGGACCTTCAATCCCGATACGGGCTTGCGCGTGTTGCAGTCGTAGACAAGGCTCGCCACGTCAAAGGCTATGGCATCGGGGCGTTTCTTAACCACGGTTATAACATTCTCCTCGTTGCCTATGACTTTTCTGCCCTTGATGTCCTTCACGCCGACATTGAGCGAGTTGGCAAGCAGCTCGGTCGTCGTGGCATGGCGTCCGCCAAGCGAATAGACTGTGCCGGGAAGCTGCTTCTTGTCACGGGTGTCGATATACTCGTCGAGCGTCTTCGCTACGAATATCTCGCGCGTAACCTTTTCGTTAAGCCCCTTCTGCACTTTCTTCTCGGCGAGAATGGCATTGTTCTCGTTGGCTATCGGCAGCAGGACGTAGTGGGCGATAGTCCCCTGCCCGTCGTTACGGTCGGAGGTTATGCTGACAGTGGCATCGCTGCTCTCACCGACACGGCTCACTATCTCCACATTGAATCCTGGATTCTGCTTCTGGTACTCGACAGCAAGCTTCTCTATAAGCGGACGGGTGAACTGCGCATCGGCGATATTGATACGTACCGTTTGCGCAATGGCTGAAGACGCGGTGGCAAAGGCTGCAACGAACACTAATGACTTGACTGCTTTATTGATGATTCTCTCCATTTTTCCGTACCTTTAGATTAATACAAGTTTAATTATTGTTTACGAATGCAAAGGTACGGTTGTTTGGTTGCGCGCACAATACCCCTCACGTGGTATATTGTATACCACAAAACGGCTACCACGCATACCACGATTATGGTATTAAATGAAAAAAAGTCCATGAACTCGTCGCAAGAGTCTATGGACTTATTGGCAAATGTTTATGGACTTTCTGAAAAAGTCCATGGAGTCTTTTGGAAAAGTTCATAAAGTTTTCACAAAAGTCCATGAACTTTTTAAATTTCTTCAGCAAGAGTTACTATTTCCCTAACTGGCTGACAGCATTAGAAAGCTGTTCCAACGCCGTTCGAAGCACGGACTGCGGTGTGGCTACATTGAGGCGCATGAAGCCCGCGCCTTCCTTGTGTCCGAACATCTCGCCGTCGTTGAGTGCAAGGTGCGCCTTGTCTATAAACAGGTCGAGCAACTGCTTGTGGTCGAGCCCGAGCTCACGGCAGTCAAGCCATACGAGGAACGAGGCCTGCGGCCGCCACGGGCGTATGCCTGGTATATGCTCGCGGCAATAGTCTTCTACAAACATTATGTTCTTCTCCACATACGACAGCATCTGCCTGCGCCAGTCCTCGCCGTTCTCGAATGCGGCTATGGTGGCTATCGGGGCAAAGAGCGTTGGGTCGTCCATCTCGTTGACGGTGAGCCAGTGGAAGAACTTGGCACGCAGCTGCTCGTTGGGGACTATGGCATAACTGCTGACAAGTCCTGCCATGTTGAATGTCTTGGTAGGTGCCTGGAACGTTATGCTGTTCTCGCGCGCCGACTCCGATACCGACGCAAACGGTATGTGCTTGTGTCCGAACAGTGCCATGTCGCAATGTATCTCGTCGCTGATGACAAGTATATTGCGCTCCTTGCAGAAGTCGGCAAGGCGGACAAGCGTTTCCCTGTCCCAGCAGATACCGGCAGGATTGTGGGGATTGCACAGAATGAGCACACGGCACTTGTCGTCAGCCACACGTGCGAGGTGGTCGAAGTCCATGGAATAGCTACCGTCGGCATTCTCACACAGCGGATTCATAACCACCTCGCGCCCGTTGCCTTCGGGTACGAGACGGAACGGGTGATAAACCGGTGGTTGTATGATAACCTTTTCGTCGGGACGGGTGAAGATGTTTACCACCAGCCCTATGCCCTTGACTATACCGGGAATGAACGACAGCCATTCGCGCCGCACGTCCCACTGGTGATGGGAGCGAATCCAGTTGATGATGCTCGTCCAGAAGTCATCGGGCACTACCGTGTAGCCGAACAGGGGGTGTTCGAGGCGTTTCTTCAGCGCGTTGGTAATGAAATCGGGAGTTTCAAAGTCCATGTCGGCAACCCACAAGGGGAGCAAGTCGTCGCGCCCCCACCGCGGAAGCAGCGCGCCGTGCTTGAGGTCGCCACTGCCTGTACGGTCTACGAGTTTGTCGAAATCGTATTGCATGATTTTTAATTTTTAGTTTCACAGGATACTATCATTAGCCGTTGCCCCTGTGAAAGATTAGTTATTAATATTGGATTATATGTCAGCTATCGCCTGGCTTATGTCGTTGAAAATGTCGTCCACGTCTTCCAAACCGACGCTGATGCGTATCGTCGTGTCGAGAACGTCCATGCCTGCACGCTCTTCATCGCTGAAGTTGCCAAAGATGGTAGAATACGGGTGAATGGCAAGCGTGCGGTTGTCGAACAGATTGGTGGCGCGATGCACGAGCTGCAAGTTGTTCAAGAACCTGAAACAGGCACTTTCGCTTTCTAAATCAAGGCATATCATCGCTCCGGCAGTCGGTCCGAACTGCCTGCGTGCCAGTTCGTGATAAGGATTGTCCTCCAGACCTACGTAGTTGACACTGCGAATGCCCGTTAAACCTTTCAGCTTTCTGGCGAGGGCAAGCGCGTTGGACGATTGCATGGAGTAACGTGCGGCAAGCGTTTCAAGTCCGATAGTTTGCATATATGCCACCTGCGGTGTCATATACGCTCCGAAATTGAACAGCATCTCGCCCTTCACACGGCTGCCGAAGCCGGCTGCCGTTCCATAGTCGATGATGAGTCCCCCGAGCGACGTGGCCCCGCCACTGATATACTTCGTCGACGACACTACTTCTATATCCGCGCCAAGCTCCTTGGACGAGAATTCGACAAAGGGAATCGTGGTCGTATCGACTACAAGTGGCACACCCTTCTTGTGAGCCACTTCCGCCAACGCGCCGATGTCGGCGACTTCCATTTGCGGATTGGTGATAATCTCCATGAACACGCAGCATGTATCGCCGTCTATGGCTGCGTCCACATCTTCAATATTTGTAAGGTCGCAGAATCGTGCCGACACTCCGAACCTCCGCAGCGTGTTGGCTATCAAATCAAAGGTATTGCCAAAAAGATGGCGCGACGTGACAATGTTCTTCCCCGAAGCGGCAAGAGCAAGTATCGTAGTGCTTATGGCTGCCATACCACTATTCATCGCCGTCACCGACGACGCTCCCGTCAACGCCTGTACACGGCGTTCAAGATTCGTGACCGTAGGGTTCTCCGTGCGTGAATAATCGGGCGCGTCGATGCGACCAGTGAACGCGTCAGCCATCTGGCTGGCGTTGTCAAACTCATAAGCTACCGCATTATATACGGGCATACTCAATGCGCCGTAAGCGTCATTACGCTCAAAGGGGGTGTCAATTGCAATTGTCTTTTTCCTCATCTATCTTTCAGTTTGCAACCATAATCTATTATTAACGTGCAAAGTTAAAAAGAATTTATGAAGAACGAGTAAGGCTTTAATGCAAAATAAAAACAAAAACGCTCCTGCAACCAAATGTCGCAGGAGCGTCGCCTATGATTGTATACTATATATAATGTATAGTAACGTTAGCTTTGCTTGAATCCATAGCCGTTGGTGAATCCGCCGTTGGTAATGGTGTTAGGAGTGAACGGCCAGAGGTAGATAGGAGCGGAAACATAGTCGTAGTCCAGGAACAGGTACTTGTAGTACTCGTCCTCGTTGTCTACGATGTCCTTACCCCAGTTAACCTTCGTATAACCATCAGCCTCCAACTGCGCAGCCTCCGTGCCGTCCGGGTCGATATACGTGAACAGTCCCTTTATGGCAAGGTTGGTCTTAGGAGTGGTAGTGCCATAGCTAAGTCCGTAGCTCTCCCAGTCGTTGTTCTGACCACGCCAGCCCGGGTGCTGTATTGCGTATGCGTCGGAACCGTCGTCAGCACCTGCAGGAGCAGCCTCTATCAGACGGTGACCGATAAGCGACTTACCGTCAACAAGCTTAGTCCATACGTAATTGGAAATGGTCTGACCATTGTCGAAAGTATAGTAGCCGTTGGTCTTCAAGCCTTCAATCATCTTAGCTGTCAGCTCCTTGACCTCACGAACCTTCTCACCGATAAGTCCGGTACGGATAAGCGTCCAGCGACGATCGCCCTCGGCTGCGAACTCAAAGCCACGCTCGTCGATAATTGCAGTCAGCAACGAGCCTTCTTTCTGAATGAACTGGTCGGTATTAGCCTGACCTGACGGGAACGCACGGTTGCGAATCTTATCAAGATATGTACGTGCATCTGTATTGTCGCCAGTAGCGGCGCAAGCCTCGGCATAGCCAAGATATATCTCGCCCAAGCGCATGTAAGGTTGGTTGATACCAGACTTACGCTGGTTGCCAGTCCAAACGGTAGACTGACGGTTCTCGTCCCACTTGTTACAGGAGATACCGCCACCCGAAGCCTTTGAGTTCGGCTTGAACGGTATCAAGGTCTCAACACCCTTGCCGGTAGATCCGGTCACCGTGCAAGCAAGGTCGCGACGCTCGTCGTTAGGATCAAACATTCCATAATAGAATGCAGGATTGATACGTCCCTGACCGTAAGACTTACAAGGATAATTGTTTTTGGAACCACCGTTTGAAGGACGACCAATTGCATAAGGACGTGAGTCGTTGCCACCGCCCTGTTGCATAGGAGCCTCGTAGATAGACTCGTCGGCATAATTGGCATCACCCTCATGCATCTGGTTGAAGAATGTGGCGAAACCACCTTCGGAATCATCAAACTTGGCAATACCAGGATTGTCGATTACCTTCTTGAAGTAGGTCTTCGCAAGCTCGTAGTATGTCTGCCAGTCGGAACGGCGACCGTATGTAGCGTCATCGTTGTCACGGCTGCCTGGGAGTGCTACGATAGTAAGCGCATTGCCCTGTCCGTCAACAGGAGTGATGTCGTGACGGCGTGTCTGATAGCCGCCAGCCTCAAGTGCCATACGACCGATAAGACCATCGACATACTGCTTTGAGAAGTAGTTTTTGACGGAGTTGTCGTAGTCGGGAGCGGAACCGAGGTCGTACATCAACGGCTCTACCTTCTGAAGCTGTGCCAGCAGTACGTCATAGATAGAGTCACGCGATGACAGACGGTCTGGAATATCGCCATAATTGGCAGCGTATGGGACATCGCCCCAATTCTTTATCAACTCACGATAGGCAGAAGCCTTCAATGCAATAGCCTCGCCATAGAGCTGGCTCAACGAAGACGGTTCTGTCTGGTTCTCCATTTCGGCAAAACCGCTTGTCTGCTCAATACCGTAGATAACGGCATTGGCCTTACTTACAACGGTAAATGCCGTAGCATAGATACCATCCTCCTTCAAATATGTAAGAAGTCCATACTGGCTCGTATAGGTACCATTCTGATAGAAGCATTCTGGATAGTGACGACCAGGCTGGTTGGAGAAAGCCTCAGGGTGGCGTTCTATGTCGGAACCGGCAACATCGTTTGAATAAAACAATCCATCACCGAACACACCTGTACTCAATAAATTACGCCATTCCTCATATGCGCCGTCCATAGCGGCATGGGCAGTCGTCATGTTGGAAAACACAAAGTTTGCATCAACAGTTGACCGTGAACTTGTATCCAGGTAATCGCTACAAGATGTAGCACCAGTAAGGACACCAGCCGCGCAAAGCGTTATATATAATAATTTGTTTTTCATAAATGATTTCCTTTTATGGCTGCGGCAAATGCCGCAGCGTATAAAACCTTTTTAATCCTTTTACTTTTCTACTCTTGTGCCTTTAGAACGTGAGGTTCAGACCAAACGTATAAGAACGTGTCTTAGGATAAGCCTGATAATCGTAGTTAGGTGTCGGGAATATACTGCTGCTGCCATTACCAGCATTCGGGTTGGTGTTGACATCAGGGTCAAGACCGCTGTAACCAGTTATACAGAACAGGTTTGTGGCAGTGAAGTAGATACGCAGGTTGGTTAGTCCGATAGACTTCATCCAAACCTTTGGAAGGGTGTAACCGACAGTCAGGTTCTGCAAGCGCAAATACGAAGCGTCCTCAAGGAACTGGTCGGAAACGATACCGTACTCCGAATATGCGAGGGCATACTTGGCGTTGGTATTGAGGGCTGCAAGCTCTGTCGGATCATATACTTCATAGAGGTCGCCATTAGAGTCAATGTTGTAAGACTTCCAGCAACGGTTCAATATGGCGAGACGGTTTGCTCCAAGCATATTATCCTTGTTACCCATCATGTCGTGCATGGCGTTTGCATTGTAGACCTTGCCACCGATAGCATAGGTGAAGCCGAGTGAGAAGTCGATGCTCTTCCAGCTGCCGAGGATATTGAAACCACCAGTATGCTGTGGAACGACATGACCAATGTCGGTAGCGTCTTCGTCATTGACAACGCCGTCACCGTTGACATCGGCAAATTTGACAACGCCCGGATAAGCATTCTGTCCGTCAGGTTTGTGTCCCTTGTAGGCATCTGAAGGATAGTTGACAATGCCCTGAATGTCTGGCACTCCTTCCTTCAGAGTATAAACGCCGTTGGAATATGTGAAGTCGTCGAGAGTGTAGTAGCCACGGCTCTTGAAGCCCTGGATTGTACCTACCGGCTTGCCGACACGAATCATATAGTCGTAGTGAGGAATACGCATTGACGAGCCCCAGAACGTCTGAGCGTCTGCGGTTACTCCGTCAACAAGCTCCTTGACCTTGTTGTGGTTGTAGTTGTACGTAGCGTTGAACGAGAGGTTGAAGTCCTTGGTGCGGATAATGTTGTAGTTGAACGAGAACTCGATACCTTTGTTCTCAGTCTTACCCACGTTCTGGTACTGATAGCTGTAACCGCTCGCCTCGTTGATAGGAACAACCATGAGGAGGTTCTTCGTATTGTTATAATAGAGGTCCAAGCTACCATTCAAACGTCCGTTCCACAGTCCGAAGTCGATACCGAGGTTACGGCTGACGGTTGTCTCCCACTTCAAATCAGGATTACCCTTCATGTCGCCTGGAATATAGATGGTCTTGTTCTCACCGTCTACGTTGATAGTAGAAGTCTTCCATGTCTCACGCCACATAGCGGCAGAGATGTCGTCGCTACCAGACTCACCATAAGAGAGACGGAGTTTCAAGTTGCTCAACCAGTCCTTTGTGCCAGCCATGAACGGCTCGTCGGATATACGCCATGCAGCGGCGAATGCGGGGAAGTAGCCCCAGTGATGATCAGGAGCGAACTTCGAAGAACCGTCGGCACGGAACGTAGCGGTGAAGAGATAACGATCCAGATAAGAGTAGTTCAAACGTCCGAACCACGACGTAGTGTGGTTAGGCTCACCTATGGTGTTAGAGAACGTGTCACGTCCCTTGCTTGCACTTGTCGTACCAGTCATGTTGAACTGTGCGAAAGCGTCATCCATCGTGAATTCTTCAGGATAGCCGTAGCCCTTCATGACACTTGTATTGGTCTTTGAAGACAGAACCTCATTACCAAGCAAAATGTCGAGGCTGTGGTCGTCGCCAAGTCCGGGTATCTTATAGTTGACTGTGGTAGCCCAGCGTACGTTGTAGCCGTTGGCTTTGGTAAGGTCTGCCTCGCTGTAGGCAGTGTCGCCCTTGCCGCCGTCCCAGTACTTCTGCTCGCGCCATGTACGACCGAGAGCCAGTTCCGTGCGTGCGGTGAGTCCCTTAATAGGAGTCCAGGTAAGTCCGGTATTGGCACGCAGGCGATAGATGTCGTTATACTGGTCGTAGTTCCTTGCTATGGTAACAGGGTTCTGCGATTCCTCGACAAATGTAGAGCCTTGTCCGAACAAGGCGGGATCGTCTTCACCAAGAGGGGTGTCTACCGGGCGGTATGTGTATGCACTGCCGGCGAGGTTGAACCTCGTACCACGGAAACGCATCTCACTGTAACGTGCGTCCAAATCCCACTTCAACGAGTTGGAAATTTCCTGTGTGAACTTGAAGCTTGCGTTCCAACGGCGGAAACCAGTATTGAGACGCGAGCCCTTATCATAAAGATAGTTCACTGAAGCATAGTATGTGTTGTGATCGCCGCCACCGCTAAGGCTTATGTCGTGGTTCCAGGCATGGGAAGCACTGTTGAGGTCGTCCATATAGTTATGAGTCTTCATGTTGCGGTACTCCTCAAGATGGTTGCCGTTGGCAGAACCGAGACCGAAGTACTTGGCAACATTGTCGCCATAACTCTGACCGTAGGCGGTAGCATACGACCATGTCCACAGCACGTAGTCATACGGATCCATGACATCGAGCTGGTCTGGCTTCTCCTTGTACTGGTAGTACATATTATATTTAATGACCGGTTTGCCCTTCTTGGCAGTCTTCGTGGTGATGAGGATAACGCCGTTGGCACCACGCGCGCCATAGATGGCTGTCGAGGCAGCGTCCTTCAGTACATCGATGCTCTCGATGTCGTCGGCAGGAATATCGTCGATACGGCTCACCTGCACGCCGTCTACGACATACAGAGGGTCATTGGATCCGACGATAGAACCACCGCCACGCACGCGAATGCTCATCGTTGCACCAGGACGACCGTCCTGCGATGTGACACTCACACCAGGGAGCTGTCCCTGAAGTGCCTGTGCGACGTTGGATACAGGGTTCTTGGCAAGATCCTCGCCCTTGACAGAAGCCACGGCACCAGTAAGGTCGCGACGTTTCATAGTACCGTAACCGATGACTACGACCTCGTCGAGTGACTTGTCCTCAGGCGTAAGTGTGAAGTTGATTGTTCCATGCGAGCCTACGGTCTGCTCCTGTGCCTTGTATCCGATGTAGGACACCTGGATTTTAGACGTTGGCTTCACGTTGGAAACACTGTAATTACCGTCAATGTCGGTAATGCCTTCCGGCTTGCCGTCAACATTGATTACGACTCCGATAAGCGGTTCGCCATTCGAGTCCTTCACATTACCCGTGAGGGTACTCTGCGCACTGGCTGTCAGACCGCTAACGCACAATACGACACCGAGTAATGCCTTCTTGATTTGTTGATTCATATTAGATAAGTACTTAGGTTTGACAAATTCCCTTTGGTTTACTGAACACAAAGATATATAAAATTAAAGTAAACTTAGCAATGCCGCACGTTCGTTTAACGTCATTTAACGTCGAAACAAAGTCCCCTTTCTGCCTAATTGGAGGCTGTTCGGCAGTGTAATACATGCTATTTTAAACGCAAATCAGCCGGAACTAAGCCCGGCTGAACAACGTATTAAAGAAATTTTGGCGCTCAAGCGTCGCCCTTAGGCATTCCGAACGGAGCGATTGTACGTCCGCCGACGTTGCCACCAGGTTCTGCAATCTTGCCAAACTCGGACTCATAACGCTGTATGTTTTCATTGAGTGCACCGAGAAGCCGCTTTGCCACCTGCGGAGTCATTATGATACGCGAGTTGACCTGTGCCTGCGGTTGTCCAGGCAGTACGTTGGCGAAATCAACCACGAACTCAGTAGGCGCATGCGACACTATCTGAAAGTTTGAATACACTCCTTTTGCCACTTCAGGCGACAGCGACACCTGCATCTGCTGTCCCTGCTTGTTTTCTTTTGTCATAAAGCTTTTGTTATTTTTATGGGTTATTGGTTTTCTTTCTCTACACTTGCGCAAGCCTCCCGCGCCTGCCGTGCCGCAGTACTGTCTCCAGCCTTGTCGAGGAACTCGCGGGCACCGGCGAAATCGCCGGCGTTAATATGCGCAACCGCGGCGTTGAGGTTGGCTATGGCACTGTTTGGATACATGCGCGCCGCCAGTTCCATGATCTCGTTGAACTCACGACTACCAGTGTCATAAGTCTGTGCCACTCGGAACATCTCATCAAGCGATAGGAGCTGCGGATTGGTCTTGGCAAGAGCCTTCGCCTCGTCGGCATTGAAGGCTCGCACCTTGTACGTGATTCGGTAATCGGTATGGCGCAGCAGCGGATACCACGCATCGAGCATATAGTAGTACTCGTCGGGATAGAGCGTACGTATCTGCCTCTCACGCGCGTCGGGCTCGAGTGTCGAGTCACCTGCGATAGCGAGTATCTCAGCCTTGTGTTCCAAATTGCTTCCGCCGACATACTGCCGCAGTCCATTCCAATCCTCGGCGGTCGACTTGACGGTGAACACAGACTTCGGCAGGTTTAGCATTCGGCGTATGAGCGTTGTGAGGGATTCCGTGCGGCTGCGCGCGAGACGCTCGTTGGTTGAATAACGACCGTCAGGTGATGCGTAGCCGTGGACGGTTATATTGAGCACTTCGAGGTTGCGGTCTGACTTGATGGTGCTTATCGTAGAGATTATGCTGTCGAGTTCTTCGGCATTGCCGCCAAAGTCTATGCGCATCTCAGAACGCCCTACGGGGAAGCTTATGTCGGCATGTTTGTCGAGCGAGCGTATTTTCTCCGCCTCTACCTCCGGACGGACGAACGGCAGTTGTACGCGGTGGTGCTCTAACAGTGTATATATGCTGTCGTTCTCGGGATTGCCGCAACCGCAGACATCTTCCTCCAAACGCAGCGCATAGTCGTCATAACTACCTTTTACTGGAACCGACGCGACATAGCTTATGGACTGCGGAGTACCGTTATCACGTCCTACGGCAAGTACGTCGGGCGAATACTTCTTGCGGAACACGCCGCGGCGGTAAAGCTTCTGTTCCCTGCGCCCGTTGATGATAATTGGGGGCATACGGTAGTCGCTGTCGGACGTGTGGACTATCGGCGTGTAGACAAGCTGATTGTCGTCGCCGAGGCGCAGACTATCGAGGTTGACGGTGAGACGGACGTTCATATCCCCACCCTTCTGCACGACCTTCGCACTCGTAACACGTATCATACGGTTGCCAACACGGGCTATCGACTTCACAGTGTCAGCCATATTCCGTGTGGCGAACGACACAAACTGCGGAGTGTAACGACCTATCATGCGCGGTTTGCGCTTGTCCTTGCCGTTAAACACGTAGACAAGCGACAGTGCCGCCTTTGTAGGACCGAGATATGTGAAGTGGTTGTCCTTTATGATGCGCACCTCGTCGCAGCTTATGCAGTGTTTGTCGTACTTGGAGTGTGCTGCGCCGATGCCTATTGAAGCCTCGAAATTCCAATGTCTAGATAGTATCCATTGATAGCCGACGGTAACGCCGCCACCAATGAAGCCACCCTCGTAACGGTGGTTCTTCAACGCAGGGAAGAAACCAAACGGCATAGTCGCCTGACCGATCTTGTAGCTGCCCGCAAAGGCATGGATGCCCCAGAACCAACCATTATAGGGCTGGCAGAGCCACCGCCTCCATTCAGGCATTACCACCCAATGGCGTATGGAAGAGCGGTTGCCTCCCGACTGCTTCCACGGATTGACTCCGGCGATGACTTGAAACGTCTCCTTGGAACCTATGCCGAACTCGGCACCTATGTTTGGAGTGGTCGTCCCAAAGTATAGCAAATTAGTCTTCAGTCCGAAGTCCTGTGCCATAACGTCCATTGGCAGAAATGCCAACAGACTGGTAACGAATATGTATAAAAAGGTTCTCCTGACAGTCCGAAAAGAATGTTCTATCATAAAAAACTTGGCGTAACGGACACAACTTTCCGTATGCGTCCTGTTATATCGTGCAAAATTAGGTATTAATTACAACTGCCTGCCAACAGTATATGATGTTTTAACGTTTATTATCTGTATAAAAAGACCGTGAAGCCTCTGCCCCACGGTCTCTTCTTGTTGGATTATGTATAGGGAAATACGGATTACGGAATTTTCCTCAATCCACACTCCCTGCTACTTCTATCATTCCTTAGGCATATCGGCAACTTCCTGACTTGCGAAGTCGAGGACGTTCTTCTTGTTTGCCTCCATGCGCTCATAGTCTTCCTTCGAGCCGACAACGAGCTTCTGCCACTGGCGCAAGCCCGTTCCTGCTGGTATGAGGTGACCGCAGATGACGTTCTCCTTCATACCTTCGAGGTAATCGCTCTTGCCACGTATGGCTGCTTCATTCAAGACCTTTGTAGTCTCCTGGAACGATGCGGCACTCATGAAGCTCTTTGTTCCGAGGGCGGCACGGGTAATACCCTGCAATACCTGTGTAGCGGTCGCCGTACGAGCATCACGCACCTGTACCGGCTTCATATCACGGCGTTTAAGGGTAGAGTTCTCCTCACGCAGTTTGCGTACGGAAAGTATCTGTCCCTTGTAACAGTTCTCACTGTCACCCGGATCTGTGACTACTTTCTTGCCCCATACACGGTCGTTCTCAGCAGCAAAGTCGAGTTTGTCGACAAGTTCCTGCTCCAGGAACACCGTATCACCCGGATCATTAATCTGTACCTTGCGCATCATCTGGCGGACGATAATCTCAAAGTGCTTGTCGTTGATTGCAACACCCTGCAAGCGGTAGACGTCCTGAACCTCATTGACGATGTATTCCTGTACAGCCGTAGGACCCTTGATGGCAAGAATGTCTGCCGGCGTTATCTCACCATCGCAAAGCGGCGTTCCTGCACGTACGGCATCACGTTCCTGTACAAGTATCTGGCGCGACAGCGGTACGAGGTACTTACGCTGGTCACCAGTCTTGGAGGTTATGATAATCTCCTGGTTACCACGCTTGACCTTGCCCATAGACACCTCACCGTCGATTTCGCTGACAACGGCAGGGTTGGATGGATTACGCGCCTCGAACAGCTCGGTTACACGTGGCAGACCACCAGTGATGTCGCCTGCGCCGCTTGACATGTTACGCGGTATGCGCACGAGGGTCGCACCAGTTGATATGGTCTGACCGTCATCAACGGCGATATGTCCCTTAACGGGGAAGTTGTATGTTGCGAGTACCTGACCGTTCTTGTCGTGAATCTCCACCTGCGGTACCATCGTCTTGTCCTTAGGCTCAATAATGATACGTTCGGTCATACCTGTCGTTTCGTCGGTCTCGGAATGGAACGTAACACCTTCGACTACGTTCTTAAACTTCAGCGTACCTGCATACTCACTGACGATTACACCGTTGAACGGATCCCACTTGGCTATCACTTCGTCCTTCTTTACAGTGTCGCCGTCGTTGAAATAGAGCGCGCTACCATAAGGTACATTGAGCGTAGCAAGTACGATGTCGGTGTTCGGGTCGTGGAAACGCACCTCGGTAAGGTGGCTGACGACCATACTGCACTTCGTACCCTCGTCGTCAGTGAACGGTACGGCACGAAGCTCGTCGAATTCGAGTCTTGCGTCATACTTAGATATGATGCCGGAATTGGCTCCCGCACCACCAGCGATACCACCAGCGTGGAACGTACGGAGTGTAAGCTGCGTACCCGGCTCACCAATAGCCTGTGCGGCGATAACACCGACAGCCTCGCCTATCTGCACCATGCGTGCGGTAGCAAGGTTACGGCCGTAGCACTTGCGGCAGACACCCTTCTTGCTCTCACAAGTAAGCACTGAACGAATTTCAACCATCTCTATGCCAGCGTCATCGATGGCACGTGCCTTGTCCTCGACTATTTCCTCTCCGGCAGCTACGATAAGCTCGTTAGTATGAGGATTGACAACGTCATGCACAGACACACGTCCAAGTATGCGCTCGTATAATGTAGAGATAATCTCATCGCCGTTCTTCAGAGCGGTACACTCAAGTCCGCGCAGCGTTCCGCAGTCGTCCTCGGTAATGATGACATCGTGCGAGACATCAACAAGACGGCGGGTCAGATAACCTGCGTCGGCTGTCTTCATGGCGGTATCGGCAAGTCCCTTACGCGCACCGTGCGACGAGATGAAGTACTCAAGCACTGACATTCCTTCCTTGAAGTTTGAAAGGATAGGGTTCTCAATTGTACCACGTCCCTCTGCACCAGCCTTCTGCGGTTTTGCCATAAGTCCGCGCATACCTGCAAGCTGCGCTATCTGGTCTGCCGAACCACGGGCACCAGAGTCAAGCATCATGTAAACGGCATTAAATCCCTGGTCGGCTTCGGTCATATGCTTCATGACGGCAGCCTTGAGGTTGTTGTTTACGTGAGTCCATGTGTCGATAACCTGGTTGTAACGCTCGTTATCGGTGATGAAACCCATATCGTAGTTGTTCGTAATCTCATCGACTTCCTCCTGTCCCTTGTTGACGATGTCTTCCTTCTCATCAGGAACGATGATGTCGTCGAGGTTGAACGAAAGACCTGCAAGGTAAGACATGCGGTAACCCAAGTTCTTGATACCGTCGAGGAAGCTGCAAGCACGCGACATACCGACGGTCTTGATAACGTCGGCAATAAGTCCGCGCAACGACTTCTTCGATATGATTCCGTTAAAGTATCCAATCTCGTCAGGAATTATCTGGTTGACGATTACACGTCCTACCGATGTCTCTACGAGATGCTTCTGTATCTTTCCGTCAACGAGGTCGTTGACTACGACCTTTACACTTGCGTGCAAGTCGCAACGCTTCTCATTGAACGCGATGATAGCCTCTTCAGGTCCGTAGAAGGTAAGACCTTCGCCCTTTGCGCCTGGACGAAGCTTTGTGATGTAGTACAGACCGAGCACCATGTCCTGTGAAGGAACGGTTATAGGTGCGCCATTGGCAGGATTGAGGATATTGTGGCTTTGAAGCATCAATATCTGTGCCTCAAGCACAGCCTCATTGCTCAAAGGAAGGTGTACAGCCATCTGGTCGCCGTCAAAATCGGCATTGAACGGTGTACATGCAAGCGGATGCAACTGAATGGCCTTGCCTTCGATAAGCTTCGGTTGGAATGCCATTACTGACAGACGGTGAAGTGTCGGGGCACGGTTAAGGAGCACAGGGTGTCCTTTCATGACGTTCTCAAGTATATCCCAGATAACGGGTTCGCGGCGGTCTACTATCTTCTTCGCACTCTTTACTGTCTTCACTATACCACGCTCTATGAGCTTGCGTATGATGAACGGCTTGTAAAGTTCGGCTGCCATAAGCTTTGGCAGACCACATTCGCCCATATTGAGCTCTGGACCGACGACGATTACTGAACGTGCGGAATAGTCAACACGCTTACCCAGCAAATTCTGACGGAAACGTCCCTGCTTACCCTTCAGTGAGTCTGACAACGATTTCAGCGGGCGATTGCTCTCGCTCTTGACGGCTGTAGCCTTACGGCTGTTGTCAAAGAGTGAGTCAACGGCTTCCTGAAGCATACGCTTCTCATTACGGAGAATGACCTCCGGAGCCTTTATCTCGATAAGCCTCTTAAGGCGGTTATTACGAATTATGACCCGGCGATACAAGTCGTTGAGATCGGACGTAGCGAAACGACCGCCGTCCAATGGTACCAACGGACGCAACTCTGGCGGAATGACAGGAATAATCTTCATTATCATCCATTCCGGACGGTTGATGCCTTTTGATTGACGGAAAGCTTCTACTACCTGAAGGCGTTTCAAAGCTTCCGTCTTACGCATCTGCGAAGAGTCCGTAGTAGCACGGTCACGCAGCTCGCCGGCAAGACGGTCGAGGTCAAGACCCTTAAGCAGGTCATAGACTGCTTCGGCTCCCATCTTGGCAATAAACTTCTTAGGATCGCTGTCGTCAAGATGCTCGTTGCCTTCTGGCAGACGGTTGTCAACGATGTTTATGTATTCGTCCTCGCTAATGAGGTCCATCTTGTGGGAGCCGTTGAGTTCCTCGCCCGTATCCTTGTCCGTCATACCCTCGACGACACCAGGATTTATCACGATGTACTTCTCGTAGTAAATGACAGAATCGAGCTTCTTGGTTGGTAAACCGAGCAAATAGCCTATCTTGTTAGGCAGGCTGCGGAAATACCATATATGTGCGACAGGAACGACAAGTTCAATGTGTCCGGCACGCTCGCGACGCACCTTCTTCTCAGTGACCTCTACACCACAACGGTCACAGACAATTCCCTTATAGCGTATGCGCTTGTACTTTCCGCACGCACACTCGTAGTCTTTTGTAGGACCGAATATGCGCTCGCAGAACAAACCGTCGCGTTCGGGCTTATATGTACGGTAATTTATGGTTTCAGGCTTTGTAACCTCACCATACGAGTTTTCAAGTATTTCCTCAGGCGATGCCAGTCCGATGGTAATCTTGTTGAAATTGCTCTTTACTTTATTATCTCTTTTGAAAGCCATATTTTCTTATACGTTTATGAGTTAATAAGTCTTTTCGTTTATGAGTTTATTAAGTCCTTTTGTTTTTGAGTCGCGCAGACCATATCATTGAACAACCATTGTCCACACGAACTCAAAAACTTATAAACTTAAACACTTATAGACTTACTCAAGCTTGATGCTCAAACCAAGTCCGCGAAGCTCGTGGAGCAATACGTTCAGTGATTCTGGAATACCAGGAGTTGGCATTGGCTCACCCTTTACTATTGCTTCGTAAGCCTTTGAACGACCTTGTACATCATCAGACTTGATGGTGAGCATTTCTTGAAGCACGTGCGATGCGCCGAAGCCTTCAAGAGCCCAGACCTCCATCTCTCCGAAACGCTGTCCGCCAAACTGTGCCTTACCGCCAAGTGGCTGTTGCGTGATAAGGCTGTACGGACCAATGGAACGTGCGTGCATCTTGTCCTCTACCATGTGACCGAGTTTGAGGAAGTAGGTTACACCCACAGTAGCCTGCTGGTCGAAACGCTCACCAGTCTCACCATCATAAAGATAAGTAGAGCACAGGTTTGGCAGTCCAGCCTTGTCAGTCCATTGCTTCAAGTCGTCAAGCTTGGCTCCATCAAAGATTGGCGTAGCGAACTTGACACCGAGTTTCTTGCCTGCGGCACCGAGAATGGCCTCGAATATCTGTCCGAGGTTCATACGTGAAGGCACGCCCATAGGGTTAAGAACCAAGTCTACCGGACGACCATCCTCAAGGAACGGCATATCCTCGGTACGTACAATCTTGGATACTATACCCTTGTTACCGTGGCGGCCGGCAAGCTTGTCGCCAACTTGAATCTTACGCTTCTTGGCAATATATACCTTTGCCATCTGCAATACGCCTGAAGGCAGCTCGTCGCCAATAGTTATAGCGAACTTCTTGCGCTTAAGCTCTGCATCCATCTTCTTGTACTTGCGGATGTAGTTCATAATCAGACGCTGAATAAGCTTGTTGGTATGATCGTCGTCTGTCCAACCGTTGCTTTGAATGCCCTCATAGTTCAAGTTCTTCAATGCTGGCACTGTGAACTTGCTGCCTTTGGTGATAATCTCAGCATCGGAATAGTCCTTGATACCCTCCGACACCTTATCCTTGGTAAGGGTCATCAGACGGTCAACGAGCATATCCTTCAAGTCGTTGGTCTTTGCCTCATACTCGTCATCAAGCTTCTGAAGCGTGACTTTGTCGAGTTTCTTGCTCTCACGCGTCTTAACGGCACGGGAGAAGAGCTTTTTGTCTATGACGACACCACTAAGTGATGGATTGGCTTTCAACGAAGAATCCTTCACGTCGCCAGCCTTGTCGCCAAAGATTGCACGAAGCAGCTTCTCCTCTGGCGAAGGATCACTCTCGCCCTTAGGCGAAATCTTACCTATCAGAATATCACCAGGCTCGACACGCGCGCCAACACGGATAATACCATTCTCATCGAGGTCTTTGGTAGCCTCCTCGCTGACATTTGGAATATCTGCAGTAAACTCTTCTACACCACGCTTGGTCTCACGTACGTCAAGGGAATACTCGTCCACATGCACTGACGTGAGAACGTCCTCACGTACCATACGCTCCGAGATGACGACTGCGTCCTCGTAGTTGTAACCCTTCCATGGCATATATGCCACGAGCAGGTTGCGTCCAAGTGCAAGCTCGCCGTTTTCAGTAGCGTATCCCTCAGTAAGAATATCCCCCTTCTTCACGCGCTGTCCCTTGCTGCATATCGGGCGCAGGTCAACGACCATGTTCTGGTTCGTACGACGGAACTTCGGAATGCGATATTCACGGGTTGCAGGCTCGAAGCTTACGAACTCGTCGTCCTCACTGCGGTCGTAAAGGATACGTATGGTTGTTGCGTCAACATATTCTATAACGCCATCACCCTCTGCTGTAATCTGTGTACGGCTGTCCTCGCACACCTGCTTCTCCAATCCAGTTCCCACGATAGGAGCGTCGTTATGGAGCAATGGCACTGCCTGGCGCATCATATTACAACCCATCAGCGCACGATGACCGTCGTCATGCTCCAAGAATGGAATAAGTCCTGCCGATACAGAAGCAATCTGCTGCGGCGACACATCCATAAGGTCTACATTCGTAGGTGGAACGACTGGATAGTCTGCGTCCTGACGACACTTGACTGTCTTGCGGATAAATGTACCATCGTCATTCAGTGGCGCGTTACCCTGACCGATGATCTTGTCTTCCTCTTCCTCTGCCGTCAGATAGATGACATCCTTGTTGTTCATGTCTACCTTGGCATCTTTGACCTTGCGGTAAGGAGTTACGATGAAGCCGAGATCGTTAATCTTGGCATACAGACAGAGCGACGAGATAAGTCCGATGTTAGGACCTTCAGGAGACTCAATCGGGCAGAGGCGACCATAGTGCGTATAGTGTACGTCACGCACCTCGAAACCTGCACGCTCACGCGACAATCCGCCAGGACCGAGGGCAGAGAGACGACGCTTGTGCGTAACCTCGGCAAGCGGGTTGGTCTGATCCATAAACTGGCTCAAAGGGTTCGTGCCGAAGAAACTGTTGATAACGCTGGATATTGTCTTTGCGTTGATAAGGTCGGTAGGCTGGAACACCTCGTTGTCACGCACGTTCATGCGTTCGCGGATAGTGCGTGCCATACGTGCCAAACCGACTGAGAATTGGTTGCTCAACTGCTCGCCGACTGTACGCACGCGACGGTTAGACAGATGGTCTATATCGTCAACGGTAGCATTGGAGTTGACAAGCTGTATAAGATATTTTATTATCTCGATAATGTCTTCCTTTGTAAGGACACGGGTATCCATGTCAATATCGAGACCTAACTTCTTGTTTATGCGGTAGCGTCCGACCTCGCCGAGATCATAACGTTTGTCAGAGAAAAAGAGGTTTTGGAACACCTCGCGTGCGCTGGCATCATCTGCCGGATCGGCATTACGAAGCTGGCGGTAGATGTAAAGCACGGCTTCCTTCTCCGAGTGACTCGGGTCTTTGGCAAGCGTATTGAAGATAATTGAATACTTGTTAGCAGCCTCCTCGTCCTTGTGTACAAGGATAGAAGAAACGCCGCTGTCAAGGATTTCATCAATATTGTCGTCCGAGATTTCCGTCTCACGTTCTACGACGACCTCATTACGCTCTATGGATACCACCTCGCCGGTATCCTCGTCTACGAAGTCCTCGTTCCAGGACTTCATTACATTACCGGCAAGTTTGCGCCCCTTAGCAGCTTTCAGGTTCTTCTTGTTGACCTTAACCTCCTCACAGAGGTCAAATATCTGAAGAATATCCTTATCGCTCTCGAAGCCTATCGCACGGAGCAATGTCGTAACAGGCAACTTCTTCTTACGGTCGATATATGCATACATGACATTGTTAATGTCAGTAGCGAACTCTATCCAAGAACCCTTGAAAGGAATGATACGCGCACTGTACAGCATAGTACCATTGGCATGAACGCCCTGTCCGAAGAACACGCCAGGAGAGCGGTGCAACTGTGATACAACAACACGCTCTGCGCCATTGATGACGAAGGTGCCATTGGCAGTCATATACGGGATAGTTCCAAGGAACACGTCCTGAATAAACGTACCGAAGTCCTCGTGATCCGGGTCTGTGCAGTACAGCTTCATCTTTGCTTTCAATGGAACGCTGTAGGTCAGCCCGCGCTCAAGACACTCCTCGATTGTGTAGCGGGGGGGATCAATATAATAGTCCAAGAACTCAAGAACGAAATTATTACGCGTATCGGTGATCGGGAAGTTCTCCGCGAACACCTTGTACAAGCCGTCGTTCTTGCGCTCCTCTGGTGGTGTATCCAACTGCAAGAAATCACGGAATGACTTCAGCTGCACGTCAAGGAAATCCGGGTATGGATACGGATTCTTGACACTGGCGAAGCTTATCCTTTCGTTATTTGTCTTTGTTGCCATTTAAAATGTGTTACTAAAGGGTTATTTCAGGGATTTTCAGTTTTGACTTTCCTTATATCGTGTCAAACGACACAAAAAGGTCAGGATTCACCTACTTGGCAAATCCCAACCTTTTTTGTTATCTCAAATGAAAAGAACACACTTGACTTTCAAGCCGTTCCTTTCTATAATAGAGTCGGATTACTTAAGGGTAACCTTTGCGCCCTCAGCCTCGATAGCCTTCTTCAGGTTCTCAGCCTCTTCCTTAGCAAGACCTTCCTTGATGATAGAAGGAGCACCGTCTACGAGATCCTTAGCTTCCTTCAGACCGAGACCACAAGCCTCCTTGACAGCCTTAACGACCTTCAGTTTAGCTGAACCAACCTCAGTCAGCTCAACGTCGAACTCGCTCTTCTCCTCTGCAGCTGGAGCTGCGCCACCAGCAGCAGGACCAGCAACTGCAACAGCTGCAGCAGCAGGCTCAATTCCGTACTCGTCCTTCAGGACTGTTGCCAACTCATTAACTTCCTTAACAGTAAGATTTACTAACTCTTCTGCAATAGCTTTTACGTCTGCCATTTTATTCTAAATTTTAATTTATTCGTTAATTATTAATAATCTGTAACCTTATATATTTTATTCAGGACGCTCGCCTAAGGTCTTAAGCACACCATGAATAGTGTTTGCGCCTGATTGCAGAGCAGAAACAACGTTCTTTGCCGGAGATTGCAGCAATGCCACGATGTCCGCAATAACCTCGTTCTTGCTCTTAAGAGCTGCAAGCTCTTCGAGACGGTCAGCACCGACAAACAGAGTTTCCTCTGCATAAGCTGCCTTCAATGCAGGAATACCATCTTTCTTATATTCCTTAAGCAGTTTTGCCGGCTGATTGGCTGTCTGTGCGAACATAACAGCCGTGTTGCCCTTCAAAGAATCGTAGAGAGGTTCGAAATCGACCTCCGAAGCATCAAAGGCCTTGCGCAGAAGCTTGTTCTTCACAACGACCATCTTGATTTCGTTCTTGAAGCACTTGCGACGGAGTGCACTGGTAGCCTCTGCATTCAAACCGGTCACATCGACCAGATAGAAATGCGGATACTCCTTGAGCTTTTCTCCGAGTTCAGCTATAATCGTATCTTTTACTTCTTTCTTCATCTTACAAAACTTTTAGAGTTATTCAACAACTGATTTAGGATCAACCTTGATACCCTTACTCATCGTGCTTGAAATAAAGATACTCTTGATGTATGTACCCTTGGCAGCAGCAGGCTTCAGGCGGATTACAGTAGCAAGGAACTCTTTGGCATTGCCATAAATCTGGTCGGCGGTCATGCTGACCTTGCCGATTGAAGTATGGATAATACCTGCCTTGTCCACTTTGAAATCTATCTTACCCTGCTTTACTTCCTTGACGGCCTTGGCAACGTCCATGGTCACAGTACCGCTCTTTGGGTTTGGCATCAAGCCACGAGGACCGAGCACACGACCCAAAGGACCAACCTTACCCATGCAAGATGGCATTGTGATAATGACATCTACATCAGTCCAACCGCCCTTGATCTTTTCGATATATTCATCGAGACCAACATAATCAGCACCAGCTGCCTTGGCAGCCTCTTCCTGATCCGGAGTGCAGAGGCAGAGCACGCGCGTAACCTTACCAGTACCATTAGGCAGTGACACAACGCCACGAACCATCTGGTTAGCCTTACGCGGGTCTACGCCCAGACGTACATCAATATCGAGAGACGCGTCGAACTTTGTAGTGGTGATTTCCTTCACCAAAGCCGAAGCCTCTTTCAACGTGTATGCCTTCCCTGCTTCAACCTTGTCAGCTACTGATTTCTGATTTTTTGTCAGCTTACTCATTTCTAAATTGAAGTTTTAAATTATTTACCAGGGAAGTCCCCTTTTACAGTGATACCCATGCTGCGCGCCGTACCAGCGACGAGCTTCATGGCAGACTCCACTGTGAAACAGTTCAAGTCAGCCATCTTGTCCTCGGCGATAGCCTTCACCTGATCCCAGGTCACGCTTGCGACCTTCTTACGGTTAGGCTCACCAGAACCCTTCTTTGCCTTGGCAGCTTCAAGCAGCTGAACAGCAGCAGGAGGAGTCTTGATGACAAAGCTGAAAGACTTGTCGGTATAGTAAGTGATTACTACTGGTAACACCTTACCTGCCTTATTCTGGGTGCGGGCGTTGAACTCCTTGCAGAATCCCATGATATTAATACCCTTGGAACCCAAAGCAGGACCTACTGGAGGGGAAGGATTTGCAGCGCCACCTTTAATCTGTAATTTGATTAATCCAGCAACTTCTTTAGCCATTTCTTTTGTTAATAATTAAAGATTAAAATGTATGGAAGTCTTCGCGTATCCGTAACAATACGTTATTCTTCCTTGGAGACTTGCCCGAAATTCAGCTCCAGCGGATTCTGACGACCGAAGATCATAACCATGACCTTCAGCTTGTGTTTGTCGGTGTTCACCTCTTCGATTACACCATGGAAACCGCTGAAAGGTCCGTCACTGACTTTCACTGTATCTCCGACAACATACGGAATATCCTGTACTTCTTCGAGCTCGGACTCTTCAGCGTTGCCAAGCATACGGTTGACTTCAGACTCACGGACGGGAGACGGATGGTCGGTACCACCCAGGAATCCAAGCACGTTAGGCATAAAGCGCAACATTGAAGCGGCATCACCACTCAAGTCGGCTTCAACAAGGACATAGCCAGGAAGGCTCAAACGCTCCTTGACTACCCGCTTGCCGTTATGCAATGACGCAGTCTTCTCCATCGGCAAAAGCACTTGGGCGACATGCGCGGCGAGCTTCGGATTGTGACCCATTTCAGCCTCGATGTATTCTTTCACCTTAGCCTCCTTGCCACTAATAGCGCGAAGCACATACCATTTCATATTAGAATCAGCCATAACTCCCTAACAGCTTAAACTGAATAAACGAATCCCATAATATTCTTGAACACGACATCCATTACCCATACGACAATAGCAATGATCAGGGAAGCAGATAATACGACCATTGCACTGTGGGTAAGTTCTTTTCTTGTCGGCCAAGTGGTCTTATGGGCAAGTTCTTCGTAGCAAGCCTTGCAATAATTTACGAACTTCTTAAACATATTGTTTTCTTATTAGCACGGGTTGAAGGACTCGAACCCTCGACACCTGGTTTTGGAGACCAGTGCTCTACCAACTGAGCTAAACCCGTAAGAAAGTCTCCGCACCGCACTCGATGCGGAGACTGGGAGTATTATTGAAATAATCGTTTCAATTTACTTCTTCTCGTTCTGCCAGCCCTCTGGGAGATCCTCAAGAATCTTGGTAATCTGACCAGAGCCGACCGTACGACCGCCCTCGCGGATAGCGAAACGGAGACCCTCGTTAAGAGCAACCTTGTAGATAAGGCTAACCTCGATCTCTACGTTATCGCCAGGCATTACCATCTCAACTCCCTCTGGAAGTTTGATTTCACCTGTGCAGTCCATTGTACGGAGGTAGAACTGAGGACGATACTTGTTGCCGAACGGAGTGTGACGACCACCCTCTTCCTTCTTCAGGACGTAGATAGATGCCTTGAAGTGATCGTGAGGAGTGATAGCACCCGGATGTACGACTACCATACCGCGCTTAACCTCTTCCTTGTCGATACCGCGGAGCAGGAGACCAACATTGTCACCAGCCTCACCCTCAGAAAGGGTCTTGCGGAACATCTCAACACCAGTGATGACAGACTTCTTGTCCTCACCGAGACCAAGGAGCTGGACTTCGTCGCCAACCTTACACCTACCAGTCTCGATACGACCTGTAGCAACGGTACCACGACCAGTAATAGAGAACACGTCCTCAACAGGCATCAAGAAAGGCTTGTCAACCTCACGTGTAGGCTCCTGAATCCACTCATCAACTGTATCCATGAGCTTCTTTACAGAATCAACCCACTTTGGAACACCGTTCAGGGCACCGAGTGCAGAACCACGGATAATAGGAGTATCCTCCTCATAACCGTACTGCTCGAGCAGCTCGCGGATTTCCATCTCAACGAGTTCAAGCATCTCCTCGTCGTCAACCATATCACACTTGTTCAGGAAGACAACCAAGCGGGGAACGTTCACCTGACGAGCCAGAAGGATGTGCTCGCGGGTCTGAGGCATAGGACCATCAGTAGCAGCGACAACAACGATTGCACCGTCCATCTGCGCAGCACCAGTAACCATGTTCTTCACATAGTCAGCGTGTCCCGGGCAGTCAACGTGAGCGTAGTGACGCTTAGCGGTCTCATACTCGATGTGTGCAGTGTTGATGGTAATACC
>CAZGAT010000027.1:0-38308 GCA_964523825.1 uncultured Prevotella sp.
CTCGACCTTGTGGTACTCGGGAGGTGGACGGAAGCCGACGAAGAAGTTGATGAACGGAATCTCGGTCTCAAGCGTAGCGAGATAAGGAACAGCCGTCAGGTCCATAACCTCCTGTACGGAACCAGAGCAGAACATGGCGAAGCCTGTCTGGCGGCAAGCCATAACGTCCTGGTGGTCGCCGAAGATACAGAGGGAGTGTGATGCCAGTGTACGTGCCGAAACGTTGAACACGCAAGGCAGCAGCTCGCCGGCAATCTTATACATGTTAGGGATCATGAGGAGCAGACCCTGTGAAGCTGTGTAGGTAGATGTGAGCGCGCCTGCTTGAAGTGAACCGTGGACGGCGCCGGCTGCGCCACCCTCTGACTCCATTTCCTGAACGCTTACTGTCTGACCAAACAAGTTCTTACGTCCTTTGGCAGCCCATTCGTCTACGTGCTCAGCCATTGGTGAAGAAGGAGTGATAGGGTAGATAGCGGCTACCTCGGTGAACATATAGCTCACGTGTGCGGCAGCGGTATTACCATCACAAGTCACAAACTTTTTTTCTTTAGCCATTTTGCAAACTTATTAAAATGAATGTTGTTTATAATGTTTTTGATTTACGTTATCTGAATAAGTGTGTTGATTAACAAAGGTTGGCGTGTGTCAGTACATGAATCCGAAAAGCCACAACGGAATCTTGTTGCCGTTGCCGATTTCGGTGTTGTACCGTGCGTAGACGGTGTCGGAGTTGTAGCGCACCTTTTTGTTGTCTGCATCGCAAATGCGGAACTTGTATTTCTCGTCTATCACGTAGTAGCCCGGCTTCACGCCGACGTTTACCTTGTGGTCCTTGCGCAGCGTGCCGACAAAGAACGTCTCCATTACGTCCTGCTGTGTGAACGTCTGCGGATATATCACGTACATGAGGTTGGTGTTGTGCAGCATCACCTTTGCCGGCTTCTTTGGGAATTCCTCGCCTACTGGATAGATAATGTTCACCAACCTTGCCTCCGCAAGGTATTTGATGTAGTTCATTATCGTGGCGCGGCTCGTATTTATGATGTTCGCCAAATAACTGATGTTCGGAGCTTTTGGACCGGCAAGTGCCAGCTGGTAGAAGAGCTTTTTAATCTTCGTGAGGTATTTGAGTTCAATCTGCTTGATGAGCAATATGTCGACTTCGGTCATCATGTTCATCGTCTTGAGCAGGTTCTCGGAGAAGTTGCGGTGTTCCAGGAAGAAGGGATAGAAGCCGTGGCGCAGGTAGTCTGGGAAGTATTCTTGCGGACTTACCTCGGGCAGGATCTGCTTTACCAGGTGCTCGTGGTTGTTGAGTATCTCGTCGAGTGTATACGGCTTGAAGTGGCTTCCGGTAAGTAGGTTGAGGAACTCGCGGAATGAGAAACCGCGAAGGCTGTAGCTCTTAACGATGTTGTTCAGCTCGGGATTCTCCTCTTTCAAGCGCATGACGCTTGAACCGGTGAAGATTATTTGCAAGTTTGGATAGAAGTCGTAGCACTGTCTCAACTCCTTGCTCCAGTTGGGCTGTTTGAAAACTTGGTCTATGAGCAGCGTCTTTCCGCCACGTCTGTAGAACTCTCCGGCAAAGTCGCAGATGCCACGCCCCTGGAAATAAAAGTTGTTCATGTTGACATACAGGCACTTGCGATCCCGTGTGTCATAGTGTTCCTTGGCGTATTGAAGTAGGAACGTTGTCTTTCCGATACCCCTTGACCCCTTGATTCCAATCATACGGTCGTCCCAGTCAATCTCATCCATTAGGGTGCGACGGACGGGCGCATTTGTGTGCTCAACGAGGTAAGTATGGGTTTGAAAGAAAGACTCCATCTCTTGCTTTAGCTTCTTAAGCTGCAAAGTTACTATATAATTCTGTGATTTGCAACCCCTACATTGCAAAAATCTGTTTTTTTTAGTATTTTTGCATAAGATTTGGCTGCACTCGACAACCCAAGAAAATATCTTGTTGTGCTCGTTTGCAAAATCTTTGCATAAAATATACTACGTTCCACAAGAAAGGCAGAACCAGAATGAAGTTACACATATTCAACCCGGAGCATGACATAGCTTTGGCACATAATAACAAGTACTTCACCGCGCCACGTGCGGGGCAGTTGTTGCGTGCCGATTGTGGATTTATCCCGGCATTATGGGCTGGCTTTGGCGATTATGTGCTTGTAGACGACGTTGAGGCTGCACGTGAAAAAGTACGTGGATTAGGTGTAGACGTGCAAGTAAACTTTATTACACTTGGCGACATTCATAATATAGATGAAAGCGTTGTCGTCGAACCGTGGGGCTGGGACAGCGCGCTGGCTTTCCAGTTGCGTAAGGCGGGACTGCCTGATGGGGTGGAAATACCCGATGACGGGCAGCTTGCCGGGATACGCGATATGAGTGGCAGGCAGTCGTCGGTTGGCATTTTGGACGAACTTCGTGACCGCCTTGTCTGTATTGAGGGTTTGCGTACAGTTGGCATGTCGTGCGTTGCAGACAATGTTCTGGCATTACGCTTTGTGGTTAACGGCATGAAAAAGGCAGTACTGAAGGCTCCGTGGAGCAGCAGCGGACGTGGAGTCAGGTATGTAGGACGGGCACTTGACACGGCTACGGAGAATTGGGCACGGCGCGTTATCACCATGCAGGGCTGCATAATGGTGGAGCCTTTCTATAAAAAGGTAATGGACTTCGGTATGGAGTTCATTGTCGATGACTACGGGGCGCACTATCGCGGACTGTCATTGTTTGAGACTGTCAACGGCTTTTATACAGGAAATGTTCTTGCAACGGAAGATTACAAGTTGCAAGTGTTGTCCAACTACATTACGAAGCGGGCGGTTTCGCACGTGAGAGAGGCCGTTTTACAAGCTATAACAAGCCGTTTCACCGGCAAATACCATGGAGCCTTGGGCGTTGACATGATGATAGTTGACGACGGCACTTCCGCTTCTTGCCATTGCGGGCGGTATGCCGTCCACCCAATGGTGGAAATAAACCTCCGGCGTACCATGGGGCATGTGGCGATAGACATCGCGTCGCGCATGAATATCAATCGTGGCGTTATGCGAATCGAATACGACGGCTCACACTATCACCTGCGCGTTGAGCATGATGTAGCGGAATAGGATAGGGCGCAAGCCTGTAACGTTTAGTTGCCGAACGACAGCCAGAATGCGAACAGTACTACTGCCACAGCCAGCGCAATGGTTGTATAGAGCAGTACCTTGCGTGCGATTTTTCGCTTGCGGCGTGGCGAGACCTTGGTATTGTTTATATCAATGTCCTCATGGTGATGGTGGTGATGATGATGATGGTGCTCATGATGTTCATGATGCTCGTGGTGATGATGCAGATGAGTTTCCTGTTCCATTAAGTTTACTTTAATTTTATACCAGTATTGATTTTATTCAGTTAAGGAAGAAGTTAAATGGGAATATAAGATAACTCCCCCCGTTAACTTCTTCCTGATTTCTTCTAACTTCTATTGCCAGTGTTTGATAGACACGTGGTTTACATGCAGGCTACTGTCAGCCCTGCCATGACTATGCTTACCATTGACATGAGTTTTATAAGAATGTTAAGCGACGGTCCCGAAGTATCCTTGAACGGGTCGCCGACGGTGTCTCCGACGATTGTAGCCTTGTGACATTCTGAACCTTTGCCTCCGAAATGCCCTTCCTCTACATACTTCTTGGCGTTGTCCCATGCGCCACCGGCGTTAGCCATGAATATGGCGAGCGTGAAACCTGCTGACAGACCGCCGACAAGTAGTCCGAGTACTCCCGGCACTTTCAGTATTACGCCGACAAGTATAGGAATGATAATAGCCAGCAACGACGGGATTATCATCTCGTGCTGCGCGCTTTGAGTGGATATTTCGACGCAACGCCCATAGTCAGGGGTTGCCTTGCCTTCGAGTATTCCCTTTATCTCACGGAACTGGCGGCGTACTTCCTCGACCATTTCCCCTGCCGCGCGTCCTACGGCTCCCATTGTCAGTCCGCAGAAAAGGAACGCAGCCATGGCACCGATGAACGCTCCGACGAGTACGGTCGGGTTCATTAGGTTGACCTGGAAATAGTTCATGAAGTCAGGGATGGTGGCTTGTGCCGCATCGATAGTATTGCCGGCGACGTCCGTCATCGTTTCACCGACACGGTGCATGGCAATCTTTATTTCCTCGATATATGAAGCAAGCAGTGCAAGTGCCGTCAGGGCGGCGGAGCCAATGGCAAAGCCCTTGCCGGTAGCGGCGGTGGTATTGCCGAGTGCGTCGAGCGCGTCCGTGCGGTTGCGTACTTCTTCGCCAAGTTCGCTCATCTCCGCATTTCCGCCAGCATTGTCGGCTATCGGACCGTAAGCGTCGGTAGCCAGTGTTATACCGAGGGTGGAGAGCATTCCCACTGCGGCTATGCCTATTCCGTAAAGTCCATGCTGTATAGACTCTGCGCTCATTGAAAGTTCGAATCCGTTGGCGCAGAGATAGCTTAACATGATAGCTACCGATATTGTAAGTACTGGTATACAGGTGGAAATCATGCCCGTGCCTATACCTTTTATAATTACGGTTGCCGCACCAGTCTTGGACGCTTCAGATATTTCCCTGGTCGGTCTGTAGCTCTGCGAGGTGTAGTATTCGGTCGCCTGTCCGATGATTACTCCGGCGGCAAGACCAGATATGACAGAGAAGCTCACGCCAATCCAATTGTCAATACCAAGAAGATATAGTATTGGAAATGTGGCAACGGCAATGAGTATGGCGGCTGTATTAGTGCCTAATCCGAGTGAGTGGAGTAGTTGCTTCATTCCTGCTCCGTCCTTTGTGCGGACCAGGAATATGCCGAGAAGGCTCAAGAATACGCCGACGGCAGCGATAATCATTGGCGCGATGACGGCACGCAGCTGCATGTCTCCGGCTGATGTCGCGAATGCCGTAGCTCCGAGTGCCGCCGTGCTGAGTATGCTTCCGCAATAGCTCTCGTAGAGGTCGGCTCCCATGCCAGCCACATCGCCTACGTTGTCGCCTACGTTGTCGGCAATGGTTGCAGGATTGCGCGGGTCGTCTTCAGGTATGTTCTCCTCGACCTTGCCCACGAGGTCGGCGCCAACGTCGGCAGCCTTGGTGTAGATGCCGCCGCCGACACGTGCGAACAGCGCCTGGGTCGATGCGCCCATGCCGAAGGTCAGCATCGTGGTGGTTATGGTGATGAGCATCTCGCTTGTGGTCATCTTGTCGGCATAGAACCAGTTTAGTATCAGGAACCAAAGCGCGATGTCGAGCAGTCCGAGACCTACGACGACCAGCCCCATGACCGATCCGGAGCGGAACGCTATCTTCAGTCCCTTGTCAAGTCCGTTCCGGGCGGCCTCGGCAGTGCGTCCGCTGGCGTATGTGGCAGTCTTCATGCCGAAGAACCCAGCCAGCCCGGAGAAGAAGCCTCCCGTGAGGAACGCGAACGGAACCCACTTGTTCTGTGCGTTGAACCCATACGCCATGACTGCGAAGATTGCCGCAAGCACTATGAATACGATAAGTACGACCTTGTACTGTTGCTTTAGGTATGCCATCGCGCCCTTGCGGACGTACTCGGCTATCTCCATCATACGGGGTGTGCCCTCGTCGGCTTTCATCATGGACTTGAAGAAGTACCACGCCATGCCCAAAGCGCACACCGATGCAATGGGTACAAGCCAGAATACTGAAGGAATGTTTTCCATAACCCTTGTAGTTTGAGTTAATTATTAGGTTTCGATATTGAATGCAAATTTAAAGAAAAAATATTTTAATCGGGCAGCGTTGACTCGTTTTCTGACTAAAAAGCGTGTTTTTGTGCCCATATAGGGCGCATTCGTGGACATTTGTCTGCCGACATCGTGAGAAATTCCCATTGTTTTTGTAATTTTGCACAATTACGAAAATCGGCATTAAAGCATTCAAGGCTATGAAAGAAACAAATGCATCGACATCTACAAGCGGATATATAGAGATACAGGGTGCAAGGGTCAACAACCTCAAGGATATCAGCATAAAGATTCCACGTGACAAGCTTGTCGTCATCGCCGGCGTGAGCGGCTCGGGCAAAAGCTCGCTCGCCTTCGACACGCTCTACGCCGAGGGACAGCGGCGCTATGTCGAGAGCCTTAGTGCGTACGCGAGGCAGTTCCTCAGCCGTATGACGAAGCCGGAATGCGACTTCATTCGCGGGCTGCCGCCGGCAATAGCCATAGAGCAGAAGGTGGTGGCGCGCAATCCGCGCTCGACGGTAGGCACAAGCACGGAAATCTACGAGTACCTGCGTTTGCTCTATGCGCGGATAGGTCGCACCTACTCGCCGATAAGCGGGCAGGAGGTGAAGAAGAACAGCACGGAGGACATACTAAATTGCGTCCGTGGCTATTCCGAAGGGACCAAGTTCATGGTGCTCGCGCCATTGCGCGTCGGCGAGAACCGCACCGTGGAGCAGCAACTGGAGATGTATATGCAGGAGGGTTACAGCCGCATACTCGTCGGAGGCAAGCCCGTGCGCATCGACGAGGTCCTTGACGGTGGTGCCGGCAAGCTCGGAAAGGAAGGCTTGTACATAATCATCGACCGAATGTCGGTGAGCAACGAGAAAAGCGAAATCTCACGGTTGACGGACTCTTGCGAGACGGCTTTTTACGAGGGCGACGGCGCGTGCCGCCTCGTGTTCCTGCCGGGGAATATCACTTATGATTTCTCGACACGCTACGAGGCCGACGGCATGACGTTCGAGGAGCCTAACGACAATATGTTCTCGTTCAACTCGCCGGTAGGGGCGTGCCCCACGTGCGAGGGCTTCGGCAGCATTATCGGTATCGACGAGAAGCTCGTCATTCCGAACACGACGCTTTCCGTATATGACGGTTGCGTGCAGTGCTGGCACGGCGACAAGATGAAGATGTGGCAGCAGGAGTTCTGCCGCCGTGCGGCAAAGGACAAGTTTCCGATATTCAAGCCGTACATGGAACTGTCGCAGAAGGAGCGCGACATGCTCTGGCACGGTCTGCCGTCGGAACGCAAGGCGGACATTCACGAAAAGGTGTGCATCGACAGCTTCTTCCAGATGCTGCGCGAGAACCAGTACAAGATACAGTACCGTGTGATGTTGAGTCGCTACCGTGGCAAGACTGTCTGCCCCGACTGCCACGGAACGCGGTTGAAGAAGGAGGCTGCGTGGGTCAAGATTGGCGGAAAGAGCATAACCGACTTGGTGGAGATGCCCGTCGTGAACTTGAAGGAGTGGTTCGACCATCTGCAACTCGACGACCACGACCGCGAGGTGGGCAAGCGGCTCCTGACAGAGATAAACAGCCGGTTGCAGTTCCTGCTCGACGTGGGACTTGGATACCTGACGCTCAACCGCCGTTCCAACACGCTTTCCGGCGGAGAGTCGCAGCGCATCAACCTGACGACGAGCCTCGGCAGCAGTCTTGTGGGCAGCCTCTACATTCTCGACGAGCCGTCGATAGGCCTTCACAGCCGCGACACCGACCGGTTGATAAAGGTATTGAAGGAGCTTCAGGCGTTGGGCAACACCGTCATAGTGGTCGAGCACGACGAGGAGATAATGCGCGCCGCCGACTACCTCATCGACGTAGGACCCGACGCGGGACGGCTAGGTGGCGAGATAGTCTTCGAGGGCTATGTCAAAGACCTCATGGCTGGCAGCCCTGAGGCGCAGGCGGAGCTGAACAAGCGGTTGCTGGAGAAATATCCACGCTCCTATACCATAAAGTACCTCACGGGCATCGAGCAGATACCAGTGCCGCAGAGCCGCCGCCCGTGGAATATGGCGATAGAGCTGAGGGGCGCGCGTATGAACAACCTGAAGGGCGTTGACGTGCAGTTCCCGCTCAACGTGCTTACGGTCGTTACAGGCGTGAGCGGCTCGGGCAAAAGCTCGCTCGTCAAGGGCACGCTCTATCCGGCTCTCAAGCGCCACCTCAACGAGGTCGCAGACGCTCCGGGCGAATACCTCTCGCTTGGTGGCGACTGGAAGCAGATACGCCACGTCGAGTTCGTAGACCAGAATCCGATAGGCAAGAGCACGCGCTCCAATCCGGCTACGTACGTCAAGGCGTATGACGAGATACGCAAGGTATTTGCCGAGCAGCCGCTGGCACGGCAGATGGGATTCACGCCGCAGTATTTCTCGTTCAACGCCGAGGAGGGACGCTGCGAGGAGTGCAAGGGCGCGGGGGTGATAACCGTCGAGATGCAGTTCATGGCAGACCTCGTGCTGACGTGTGACGCGTGCCACGGCAAGCGTTTCAAGAAGGAGATTCTCGAAGTGCGCTTCCACGACAAGAACATCAGCGACGTACTCGACATGACGGTCAGCGAGGCTATAGAGTTCTTCGGCAAGTACGGCAAGAAGTCGGTCGTCGGCAAGTTGAAGCCTCTGGAGGACGTGGGCTTGGGATATATAAAGCTGGGACAAACGTCGTCGACGCTTTCGGGCGGCGAGAACCAGCGCGTGAAGCTCGCCTACTTCATAGGTCAGGAGCGGCAGGAGCCGACGCTGTTCATATTCGACGAACCCACGACGGGACTCCACTTCCACGACATACAGAAGCTACTCGCCGCCTTCGGCGCGCTCATCGACCGCGGGCACAGCATCATCGTCATCGAGCACAATCTCGACGTGGTGAAGTGTGCCGACTACGTCATCGACCTCGGCCCCGACGGTGGCGACAAGGGCGGGCGGCTGGTCGCAGCAGGTACGCCCGAGGACGTTGCCCGTTGCAAGGACAGCCTGACGGGCAGGTATTTGAAGCCATATCTAAAGTAGGTCTGTACATCGGTTTTTCATCATAAAGACTGTTTGCAATCTCCATGGAGAAGTCCCGGCTTCTCCATGGAGATTTTTTATTTCTTCATCAAAAGTCTCGTACTTCTCCATGAAGTTTTTTTAAATACTTCATCAAGAATCAAATATTTCTCCATGGAGATTTGAAAAATGACAAAAGTCACTTGTTGAAATGACAAAAGTGAACGTAACGAATGACTTTTGTCATTCATTTCAGTGACAAAAGTCATTTAATCAAATGACAAAAGTGAAATCTAAAAATGACAAAAGTCATTTTTATTTTCACAAAAGTCAATCATATAAATGACAAAAGTCATTTTTTATTTTTCCATGCCCTCTACGCATGGAGCGGGAATAAGAAAAGGCTGGACCCGCAGAAAGGACGGGTTCAGCCTTGAATGCTTGTTTGGCGTACAGCCACAGCTATGGAATCATGCGTAGCTGTGCATTCCGGTGAGGAAGTAGTTAACTCCGAAGTAGGTCATGACGATGCTGAGGAACGCCAGCGTGACGTAGATATGGTAGGCGCGCGGCTTCTGGAACATGGGGAGGCTCTGCGTGTGTAGCACTACGGCGTAGATCATGAACGTGATGAGCGCCCACGTCTCCTTGGAGTCCCAGCTCCAGTAGGTGCCCCAGCTGACGTTCGCCCATATCGCGCCGACGAATATCCCGATGCCGAGCGTCGTTATGGCAGGGTAGAGGAACACGCGGCTGAGGGCTTGCAGCTCGGCGGCGTGCGTCGGCATCGACAGTCCGAGTATTCCGCAGACGAACGTCATCGACAGCAGCGCGTAGCTCATCATGATGATGCTCACGTGGACGCTCAGCAGCGGCGAGTTCAGCACGGGCATCACCTGACCTATGGCAGGATCCATCTGGTTGATGTGGCTCACGAGCAGGAAGAAGCCAGAAAGCAGGAATCCGAACACGAGCACTATCCGGAACCGGTGTTGCATGGCGAGGGCGATAAGCTCGACCGTCCACGCCACGGTGAGCATGGTCTCGTAGCCGTTTGCCATTGGTATGGTGCCGCTGATAATCCACCGCAGCGCGAGTGCGAGGGTCAGCGTGAGGAACGACAGCAGCATGAGCAGCGGCAGCGCGTAGTCCAATGCCTTGACGCGCCGCGACTTTGTCAGCCGGTAGAGCATGTAGGCGAGGGCTATGATGCCCAGCGTTAGGTTGGCGATGAACAGGACGGTTGCGAACGGCACGGCGTTGTTTATCCTCTCGGCGCGGTACTGTGCCGTGGAGGGCAGGCTGTTGCCGCCGCTGACGCGCTGGTACTGGCGCATCTTGTCGAAGAAGACGTTGACTCGGGCGAAGTCGCCGCGGCGTACGTCGGCGTTGATGAGCGTGAACACGTCTTTGATGTATTTGGCGTGTTGCGCCTCTACCGACTTCGGCAGGCTGTCGGTGGGCGAGTACCAGGTGGTCCGCCCGCGCGCGTCGGTGTATGGCAGTACGCGGAGGGTCTGCCCGCTTCGCAGTTGCATGATGAGCATTATCTTGTTGTCGGCGTCGGCAGCCTGCTGGTGGAGCTTGTCATTGTTGCCGTCGTAGTATTCCTCGACGTAGCGGGTGAGCAGGTAGCCGTTGTCAGCCACGGGCGTGAAGAACGACGACAGCGTGCAGTAGCCGTCGAGTTGCAGTTGGTCTTTCAGCGCGTCGCCCTTTACCTTTATGAACGGCTCGCGGCTCCACTCGTCGCCGTAGAATATCCAGCCCGTCAGGACTTGTTCGGCGGTGAGTCCGTTGTATGTTCGGCTGCCGTATATCTTCTTGCAGAAGTCGAGGGCGTAGGTCTGGACGGGGCAGATGCGCCCGTTGTAGAGTATGCAGAGTCTGCCGAACTTCTCCGCCGTCTCCTTGGGCAATGTCTGCTGCGCGCCAGCCGTTGCGGCAAACGTTAGCAAGAACGCCGCGGCGAGCGTGCCCTTGCGTAGCAGCGGACTGCGTAGCACCTTGCGGTATCCGCCCTTTGGGTCGAAGAGCATGAAGGCGAGCGAGAGGAACAGCAGGGCGTAGCCGGCGTATGTGACGGGAATGCCCCATGGGTCGCAGTTTATAGACAGGACGCTGCCACGTCCGTCCTGGTCGTAGGACGACTGGTAGAAGCGTATGCCGTGGTAGGAATAGATGTTGTTCATCGACACCTGCGCCGGTATGTGTTCCGTGCCGTCGATTATTGTGAAGCGTGTCTGGTAGTCAGCCACCGCGTCGGTTCCGTCGTGATACCGGGTCTCGAATTTGTCGAGCCGGAGCTTGAAGGGAAGTCGCGCCTTGGTCATGCCCCCATTGTTGTCGGAGGTAGAATAAGTGTCGGTTGGCTTGCCCTGGCGTATGTCTATCATTCCGCGCCGTGCGGTCAGGTGGGTGAGCAGCGCGCCAATTAGGATTACCACGAACGACGCGTGCAGGACGAGCGTCGGGACGTGGCGCACGCGCCGGCGTAGTATGTAGATTGTTCCGCCTGTGGCGAGCAGTGCCCACAGCGTCGCGAACCACCACGAGCCGTATATCGCGCCGTGGACGTAGTCGGTGCCGTCATATTTCTCGATGATTGTCGCGGCAGCCATCACTGTCAATATGATGACGTACAGGGCTATTATGGATTTCTTAAGCATGATGTCAGTTGTTCTTTCTTTTCGGCGTACAAGATGTTGGACGATAAAAAATGATGATTTGGGGAGGCCTGTCCCCAAACCATCATTATAACGTTATTCATGCGGGTTCTACTATATCGAGCGCAGGAACTTGACCACTGCGTCGCGGTCAGCCTTCGGCAGGTTGTAGAACTGTATTGCCGACCAGTAAGCCTGGCTGTTCTTGCTGTAGCAGTGCCACATGATGGCCTCGACCTCGTTGCGTGCGCGGCAGTCGTGCAGACGCTCCTCGGCTCCTGTGTTGGCAAGCGACAGTCCGCGTCCCCATAGAGGTGTGGTGCGGCACCATGATCCGTGAATGTCATTGATCATGTCGAGCTTGTGCTGAATGAAGTCGGAATACGGATAAATCTTCTGGTGAGGATACTTCGGCAGCGGACGACCCTTGATGTTGTCGGAAATCCAATAGTTGTCGTCGCCGGTAGTCCATGACGGACGGTGGCAGCTCGTGCAGCCCATTTGGTAGAACAGGGTCTTGCCGCGTTGTACGTCGGCGTTGTTGAGGTTGCGGGCGCGTGGAATGGCGAGTCCGCGGTGCCATACCATGAAGGCATAGTAACTGTCGTCGTCCTGTTCGGGCTGAATGGACGTGCCGCTCCACTGGTTGTTGAACTGGTTGGTCGTCGGTAGCAGGAGATTGTACACTTTCTCGCTTATGCCAGCGTCGGTTGAAGCATAGTAGACTGATGTCGGGTCAGCCTTGATAGCGTCGATGACCGATTGCGTCTCCGACATCTTCTTTGCCCATGGCTCGGTCGAATAGAGATGCGGACGGTCGCTGCGGCTCACGTTGGTGATGTTCCAGATTGCGTTGGCGCCTGGTCCGTCCTGGAGAGATGCACGTGTCAGCGCGTAGGTGTAACGCTTCAGCATACTGGTTACCTTGGTTCCGTCCGACAGTGCGCCTGGAGCTGTCCAGTTTGAGTAGAATGCCGACGCAGCCATTGTGCGGTTGGCAGCGTCCCACATGCTCGGGTTCAGGAAATACTTGACGGAATCTATTCCGTGAGCCTGCTCGAAGTATGCGGCTTCGCTCTCGTATTGCTTGATAATAGAGTCTTGCGGAATGGCGTCAATCAGTCCTGTGCCGATGATGCCGATGGTCGACTCAAGACGAATGGCGATGTTGGACGGCTGTGGGTCGGTATTGAACGCCGTCGTAGGAATAGTTACCGATGGGTAGTGCAGCGAGAAAGTTTCGCCGTCGGGGAAGTGCATCGGCAGTCCGCTCGGCATTGACGTTACGTCATGCCACTGGATTCTGATCTGGTCTTCGTCGATTGGTGCGAGGAACGGCGATGCGGCTTTCTGCTGCGGCATACCGGTAACTTCAGAAATGTACGTGCCGTTGTTGCTGTTGCCGTCAGAACCGCTGAAATTGTTGCTGCCGTCGCCGTTAGGGTGATAGATAGCCATGAGGTAGCCGTTGCCAAACTGCGCGCGGAGTATTCCGTCGGGTTGTGCCTTGCCGTGACCGTAGCCAGGGTGGCAGTCTATACAGGAAGCGCGCAGGTAGGCAGGGCCAAGTCCTCCGAACGGAGGCGTGCCGCCAGTGTTATAGTTGCGCTCGAACAGAGCCTCACCCTTATGGAATGCTACGAATAAATCATTGTCTTGTTCGACAGCCGGAGTCTCGTCCTGATAGTCGCCGGCAGTGGCGTTGTCGGTAGTACCGAGCTGACCGCCCGGATACCATTCGTCAGCCGAGAATACTGCGTTGCCCTTGCCGACATACGAGGCATCGGTCTCCGTCCCTTCGCCGTAGTTGGTATCGTCGTCGGAACAAGAAGCCATTGGCAGCAGCATGGCTGCCATAGCCAATAGTGCTAAATTGCTTTTAGTTTTCATAGTGTCTGTACTAAATGTTTTCTATTAACGGCTAAAAGGAATCATGCGGAAATGCCTTTCGCATGACTCCTAATAGCTCTAAATGGTTCCCACACTTGATTTATGTGGATATACTCGTTCTTCTCTGGTTAGATTACTTTTGGCTTGCGAACCAGTTGGCTGCGAGGGTCAGCTGTGCGTCCAATGTTTGAACCTTGCTCTGCGCAGTGCCAACAAGGGGATCGTTGATGTGTCCAACGAAGCTGCCGAGCTGTGTCTGGCAGTTGTCAAGGGCAGCGATGGCTTCAGAAAGACTTGTCTTCAAAGTGGTGACATTTTCATAATTGTGGTCTTCCATGTACTTGATGAGAGAAGAATTCTCGTTGCGTGCGCCATTCTCGTCACGACCGCCATAGAGTGAGTTCTGAATGCTGATGAGGTTGTCCTTGAAGTCGATGAACGAGCGATGGCTGTACGGAGACTCGATATAGTTGACATCTGTTCCGTTGTACGGGTTTCCAATCTTTACGTTGGCTACCTCATTGGCGATGTTCTCGCAACCAGACTTTAGGATTGTAGTCATTACCTCAGCCCATGTTGCGTAAGTACTGCCTGCCTGCCCTGCGAGCAGCATATTCTGGCTGTAAGAACGCTCACTGCCGTTGACGGTGTATGGGAGTTCGATTTCTTCGACACGGTCTATGTGTGACTGTGGAGCGTTTCCGTTCCATGAAACCTCCATCTGCCAGCAACGGTCGCGGAGGTCACCTGCTACGGCTGTGGCGAAGATAAGTTCGGAAGTGCCGCTAACGGTCTTGCCTGCGAAAGAACTATATGTATCGTTGGTCTTGAGATCGTTGATAGAGCGGTTGCTGCCGTCACGGAAGAGTATGAACTCGATACCGTGGAAGCCAAGGTTCTCCTGACCGAGCTTTCCTGAAGCGTATGCGATAGCATCGTCCTCACTGCTCTGCTCCATGTCAAGCGCGCTGATGACATCAGCCGAGTTGAGCTGTGTGGCGAGACCTGCCGGGTCGAGAGGCCATGTGTCGATGTGCGGGTCGATTCCGAAGTCGGTAGCTGCGCCATAGAGGAATGCCTCGCTCTCCTCATAGAGTGAGCGTGCCTCGAGGAAAGTGCTACACAGGTCGTCAAGGTCTGTCTGGCTTACGCTGTTAGGATTGGCTTTGAACTTATATGTGAAGTCCTTGAGCTTGTCGTACAGGTTGCCGGTCTCTGTTGCCAACTGCTGGTAGGTGTTGTTGACAGTGCTGTTGAGATATTGTGTAGCGATGGTCTGCATTTGTCTCTCGTTTGCAGACAGTTCGGTAGTGCTGCTACCGTTGTTGTCATCGTCGTCATCACCACAAGCCGTGAAGCCGAGTGATACCATGGCGCACATCGCCATGAGAAGTCCTGCTTTTAAATACTTCTTAGTCATGATTTGTTATGTATGTGTTTTGTTAAAGATGATTATATTGCCATGTGTTAGAGGAAGAATCCCTCGTATGCTATACCAAGTGATATTGCTGGTTCGTTATTGAAGCCGTGTGCGAGGAACCGCTTTGAGTATTCAGCCTTGACAGCAATCTGCTTCAGTGGGTAGTAATTTACACCGAATGTCATAACGTTCTTCTTGGTGTAATCGTAGTGAACCTGGTCGGAAGCTGGAATATAAGTGTTGTAGTATGCGTAGCGTCCGAATAGGTACAACTTTTGGCTGTTGCGTAGCTTGTCAATCTGTGAGAAGATGTTGTATCCACCCTCTATGGCAGCCACGACGGCGTTCTTACCGACAGGTGTCTTTTTGTATGGGGCGCTGTTTGCAGAGTAGTTACGCTTTATTATGTTTATTGTGCTCGCGTCGCCGACATACCCATAGTCTACATTACCGCGTACTATCCAGTTGAAACGGTTGAGTGTGAAATCGAACGTGCCAATCGCAACGGTTCCCTTTACGTTGTCGTACTGCTTCTTGGCTCCTGTGAACTGTTGTGTGGTTGCGTCGAATGCGTCGCCCTCGAGGTCGTTTGGATAGCCGTTGTGCATGGCGCGACCGTAGTAACCGCTGATACCGAGGCGCAAGCCTGGTATTGAGTAGTTGTCTACACGTGCGGCAAAGCCATATTTGTTTGCCACTTTGAATTCGTATGATGAGCCCGCACCACTTTGTATCCAGTTCTCACGGTTGAATTGCAGGGCATCGAGACCGGCTATGAAGAACAGCTGATATTTCCAGCTCTTGGTTTGTCCCCAGAAACTGATGCCTGTATCGTGCCACGTACATGGCAGCACTGTGGCTTCACCCTCCGGACGGTATACGGTGAAGAAGTTGAGAGGCTCGTGATAGGCATTGGTCATGCCAACTGGGACGACCATGTGTCCTACCTTTATGTTTGCCCACTTGGCGAATTGCTTGTTTATCCAGAACTGTTCGAGTTCTACCTCGCCGCCTTTCTCTATTTCTGCTTCCCACTCGCCTCCTTCGGTGTATTCCTTCTCATTGGCGGAGCCAGTACCGGTATGCTCGAATTCTATCTCTGATCCCATAGTCCAGCCCTTGCCAAAATCGTAGCCAAGATATATGACGGCGTGTGGTATGTCGAAGCGTCCGTGGCTTGGATCTTTGGAATATTGGTACGGTCGGGCGTATCTATAAACGTTGTCACTGTAAAATTCACGGCTAAGAGCCACTTCGCCGTAGCCGCCTACGCTGAGGCGGTGTCCGCCAGCATGGTTCATCACGGAGTCTGCCGCATTGACTTGCGCATTGGCTGTTGTAGCCATGCCGAAAGCCATCGCAGCTGCCGTGAGGCATGATGTAAATCTGTTCATTCTAATATTAATAATGTGTTATCAGTCTTTTTATGCTTGGAAACATATAGTTGTTAATGTTCCTTAGTATGATTCTCTCAAATACGATGCAAAGTTATTGTTTACAAACAAGCCTTGCAATACCTAAAAAATATGGATTTTTACCTTAAAATTAAATAACAGGCTACCCATACGTATAGAAATCCCCACCAAACCATTGTGTCAAAGGGAACGCTTGGTGGGGATATTGTGATAGATAAAAGAAGTGCAGGGTGTAATTGCGGTCTCGCCAGCAATGTGCGTCGCTTACGTAATTGGCTTTCCGGGCGATGAACTGATTGTTTGTACGGGAGTGGCAATTACCTCTGCACTTTTATGTGGGTGCAAAGGTAGTTATTCGGCTGCACGGTGGCAATACTCATTGTTTGGTAAATGGCGGCATCATCATTATTAGGTAATTTTGGGGCTGTATTAACGGGTTAGATGAAAAATAGTTAACTTTGCACAACGTTGAACAAGGGATGTGACGATGGGCGGCAGCCTTATTTCATGGCGGCGCACCGACACAGAGCTAAAAAGGAACAAGATGAAGAACCACAAGATGTATGAGGCGGACGACAAGATGATATATCTTATCCGCGACAACTATGACTTGCTGCAAATGCTGGGCAGCTTCGGTATAAACCTGGGTTTTGGCGACAAGACCGTGCGTGAGGTTTGCGAGGAGCAGCATGTCGATACCTACACGTTCCTTGCCGTTACCAACTTCAGTATAAACGGCTACAAGGAGTTCGACGATGCCGACAGGTTGTCGGTTCCGACGCTTCTGCAATACCTTAAGGCAAGCCACCAATACTATATAGGGTTCGAACTGCCGTATATACGGCAAGAACTTACTGCCGCGCTGGACGAGAGCGACAATCTGGCGCGCCTTATCATCAAGTTGTACGACGAGTATGCACGCTCGATACAGAATCACATGAAGTACGAGGAAAAGACGGTGTTCCCATATGTGGACAAACTGCTTGACGGTGTGCCAGTCGAGGGTTTCGACATAGATACTTACTCCCGCCACCACGGGCAGACGGATCAGAAGCTCGGCGAGCTGAAGAGTATAATCATAAAGTACCTGCCCTCGGACGTACATCATAATAACCAGCTGATGGCTACCCTGTATGACTTGTACAATTGTGAAGACTTCCTGGCGCAACACGCCCGTGTGGAGGAGGAGATATTCGTGCCTGTCATAAGGCATCTGGAGCAAAAGAGCAGGCAGAGTGACGTGAGCGTGAAGATAAGCAATATGATCAGCAAGAGCGCAGACGCTACTGAGGCTTTGAGCAATAGGGAGCGGGACGTGATAGTCTGCGTCGTACAGGGTATGACTAACAAGGAGATTGCCGACCATCTGTGCATAAGCATCAACACTGTGATTACGCACCGCCGGAATATAGCCCGCAAACTACAGATTCATTCACCTGCGGGACTGACCATATACGCCATAGTCAACAATCTGGTAGATATAAGCAGCGTAAAGCTGTAACGAAGTGCCGTCTTACGATTGGTAAGGCGGCTTTTTTTGTGCATACTATAAATGTACGCGCGTACATTAATATATACAGTTGTTAAACTGATGAACTTTTGAGCTTACAAGGGGTGACGGAAGTCGCCGGCTAACGAGTCGTCACAGCGAAGTCGTAGTTTACAGGAATGGGGCGAGCAGATGTCCGAACCAGCCCTTGAACTTGTCCCACGGAGTGCGCCACTGGTTCCACGATTCCTCGGTCAGGCGGAACGAGTCGCGCTTCTGCGCCTCGAAGATGGTGTCAAGCTCGCGTGTAGTCGGCTTGTCGAGGATTACGGCATTCTCCTCGCGATCCCATCGCAGGCTTCTGGCGTTGAGGTTTGCCGATCCAACGGTACAGATACGCCCGTCGACCATGATGATCTTGGTGTGGTGGAAGCCGGGACGGTACATCCATACCTCGCAGCCATGCTTCATGAGCTTGTGTGCATTGTAGAATCCGCAGTCTGGCGTGAGTGGTATGTCACTTCGTACGCTTAGCAGTATCTCTACCTTTACGCCGCGGTTGACGGCATTGCGCAGCGCGCGCTTCAGGCGGTGCGAGAGTGTGAAGTACGGGTTGATTATCTTTATACTGTCACGTGCGTCGTTTATAGCGTCGAGATAGAACTTGCGGATTATCTTGTTGCCGTTGTGGGGCTCACGGTTGATGATGCCGACTTCCTTTCTGCCGGCGGTACTCGTGGTGTCGGGCTTGAGTCCATAGAAGTAGCTTACGTCCTGACCGCCGTGGTACAGCCCTGAATCGTTCAGGGGGCTGCCGGTCACCTGTTGCCACATACGGACGAATATTCTCTGGAGCGTATTCACCTCTGTGCCGGTGATGCGGCAGTGCATATCGTGCCAGGAACCTACCTGCGGAGTGCCCTTGATGTAGTAGTCGGCTATGTTCATGCCCCCGGTGTACGCCAACCGCCCGTCTATGACGACAATCTTGCGGTGGTCGCGGTTGAAGGCGTCGTCTATCCATGGGAAACGTACGGGATTGAACTCGTATATCTCTATCCCCTTGGAGCGTATATAGCGTAGGTCGCGGCGGCGCATGGGGCTGTTGTTGCTGGCATTGCCAAAGCCGTCGAAAACCAGGCGCACCTTGACGCCGGCTGCCGCTTTGGGTGCGAGATGGCGTATTAGCTCGCGGTTAATCGAGTCATTGCGGAAATTGAAGTACTCCATGTGTATCGTGGAGCGTGCCTGGTCGATGGCACGGAACAGGTCGTCAAACTTCTCCTGCCCGTTGGTGAGCAGGGTGACGGTGTTGTCGTGTGAGAAGGTGATGCCCTCTGCCATGAGCTGCCGTTTCAGCAGGCTGTCGGCAGTCTCCGTGCCGGCAGGAGTGGTCTGCGCCCCTGCTGTAATGGCGGTCGTGAGGAACAGGGTGGCGATCGCCGCACGCCACATGGTGTGTAATATATGTTTCATAGGCGTTGTGCTGTGGTATTATTTTTTTTCCTCGTTGAAAAGCGACGCTGCATAGCTGTCTACTATGCCGAGGAGTCGTCTGCCGGTGTCGGTTACGAGTACGGAGTGTATCTTGTTGCGGTGCATGAGCCGCTGTATTTCGGTTATACGCGTGGTCGGGGCTACCATCTTGGGCGTGCGCGTCATTATGTCGCTGACTGTGTGGTCGAAGAACCGTGCCTGCCACTTCTCCATGGCGCGGCGGATGTCGCCATCGGTGATAAGACCGGTGACGCGGCCGTCCTTGTCGAGGCTGACTCCCATGCCGAGCTTGCCCTTGGATACGTGTATGATGGCATCTCCGAGGTTCATGTCCTCGGATATTATGGGCATGTCCTCCGAACGCATCACGTCCTGTGCCGTGGTAAGGAGCAGCCGTCCCAACTCGCCGCCTGGGTGGAACTGGGCGAAGTCCCGCGGCTTGAAGTCGCGTACCTGCATGAGCGCGATGGCGAGAGCGTCGCCCATGACCAGTGCGGCGGTGGTGCTGCTTGTGGGCGCGAGGTTGAGGGGGCAGGCTTCGTGGTCGACATGCACCTTTATGTGGACGGTGGAGTACTTCGCAAGTAGCGAGTGCTCGTTTCCGCTCATGCCGATTATGGGTATGTCCATGTGCTGCACCATGGGTATGAAGCGCAGGAGCTCGTCTGTCTGACCGCTGTTGCTGAGTGCGAGCACTACGTCGTCGCTTGTCATGACTCCGAGGTCGCCGTGGTACACGTCGAGCGGGTTTATGAAGAACGCGGGAGTACCCGTGGAGGCGAGTGTCGCGGCTATCTTCGCGCCGATGTTGCCGCTCTTGCCCACGCCTGTGACTATTACCTTGCCGTGGCAGTGGTACATGAGCGCGACTGCGCGGTCGAATCCGCCGTCGAGCTGGTCTATGAGCGCGATGGTGGCTTCTGCCTCGTCGCGTATGGCTTGTACGGCGTACTGCCGTACGTTCTTGAGGCGGGCTTCCGCCTCTGCGTTGCTGTTTGTCATGCCTGTGGTTCCTTTCATTTGTGTGGCGGCATCGCCTTGGTGGCTTGGGGGGCTGTGGCTATGCCTATGCCGTAAGCTCGCCTATGAGCTTGTCGAGGTCGTCGAGACGGAGCATGTTGGCTGCGTCCGACAGTCCGCGGTCGGGATTCGGGTGTACTTCGAAGAAATATCCCGTCGCGCCGAACGCCTTTGCCGCCTTTGCCATCATGGGGACGTAACGGCGGTCGCCGGTGGTCTTGCCGTTGCCGGCTGATGGTCGCTGCACGCTGTGGGTGCAGTCCATTATGACCGTGGGGACTATCTGGAGCATGTCGGGGATATTGCGGAAGTCGACCACGAGGTTGTTGTAGCCGAAGGAGTTGCCCCTCTCGGTGAGCCATACGTCGGTCGCGCCCGCGTCTCGTGCCTTCTCGACCGGATAGCGCATGTCCATGGCGGAGAGGAACTGGGCCTTCTTGATGTTGACGGTCTTGCCGGTGCGGGCTGCGGCAACTACGAGGTCGGTCTGCCGGCACAGGAACGCGGGTATCTGTATTACGTCGACTACTTCGCCGACCGGCTTTGCCTGCCAGCTCTCGTGAATGTCGGTAATCAGGCGCAGACCGTACTTCGACCGCACGTCGGCGAGCATCTGTAGCCCCTTCTCCAGTCCCGGACCGCGGAATGAGTGTATGGAGGTGCGGTTGGCCTTGTCGAACGATGCCTTGAATATGATGTCTGTGCCGTACTTTTTGTTTATGCGTACGAGCTCTGCCGCCACGGTGTCAAGTAGTTCTGCTGACTCGATGACGCACGGTCCTGCGATGAGTGTTGTCTGCATTTTTCTTATGTCTTTTCTTGTCCTTTTTCAGTTTTCACTGCCGTAACTCGCCGTCCTGTTTTCATAAACTGCCAATTGGCGATCATAAACTGCCAGTTTGTGACCGTATACTGCCAGTTTATTGAGCTTAAATTGCCAGTTTTTCAAGCTCTAAAATATCGCGGTTGTAACTCTCTGTATATAAGTGGATTACAAAGGTTTGTCTTTGGAGCTTTCAACTGCCTTGTGAAATGAGCCGTTTGGCGGTCCGTATGTGCTGGAGGTGTTGGCTGCCGTCGTGATGATGTCGTTATTTTTCAACAAACATAACCTCTGTTGCAGCCAACTTTGGAGTGGCAGTGCTACTTCTTGATGTTGGGTCGCTGAAGTCCGTAGCCCTTCTTGCGGTCAACCACTATGAGTAGCAGCGACAGTACTACCGCCGCCACGCCGAATGCGCAGAATATGCCCATACTGGTGGTATAGGTCGGGTCGATGCCGTTTACCTTGCCGATAAGCACCGGTACGAGTGCGAGACCGATGTTCTGGATATAGAATATTATCGAGTAGGCAGAGCCGAGGGTCTTCATAGGTATGATTTTCGGCACGCTGGGCCACATGGCTGACGGAACGAGCGAGAAGGCTATGCCAAGCGTTATCATGACTATGACTGCGAACCAGCCGTAGGGCAGTATGTGTATCGCGAAGATGAGGTGTACCGCCGTGAGCATGACAGAGCCGATGAGCATGAGGGTCGCGCCCTTGCCGATGCGGTCGTAGAGCGAGCCGAACAGTGGGGTGAGCAGTATGGTTCCGAAAGGTATGAGTCCGGGTATTATGCCCGCGAGGTTCTCTGGTACGTTGTAGTTCGCGATCATTAGCTTTGTGGCGAACTTAAGGAAGGGGAAGACGCCAGAGTAGAACAACAGGCACAGCAGGCATATGCACCAGAATCCGGGATTGGTGAATATGTACTTCAAGTCGCTGAAATGGAAGTCCTCGTCGTTCTCTGCCTCCTCCGTAGCCTCTATTTCCGCCTCTTCCGCACCGCCTTTGGCAGCGGCTACGCTGTTGTCGAGCCGCTTGTCCATGACCGTGTAGACGAGGAATGCCAAGAAGCCGATGACAAGCAGCACCGCGCCGAGCAGTACTGGCGCTCCGACCTGTCCGCCGAACGCTTTGGCGAGTGGAAGCGAACCCATGAGCGCGCCAGCCGTACCCATACGTGCGAGTGCCACCTGTATGCCCATGGCAAGTGCCAGTTCGTGACCCGTAAACCACTTGGTTATTATCTTCGAGACCGTTATCCCGCATATCTCGCAGCCAGTGCCGAATATGGCGAACCCGAGTGATGCCACGGCTGCCGACATTGGCAGCGTGAATCCTATTGCGTCGATCGTGAATCGTGCTCCCGCGAAGTCGTGGCTCACTCCGAAGTACTTGATGCACACGCCTGCGACCATGAGTCCGCAAGCCAGAACGCCGGTGAAGCGGATACCCATCTTGTCGAGTATGATGCCGCCGAAGAACAGCATCAGCAGGAACACGTTGATATAACCGTACGAACCAGAGAAGAATCCGTAGTCGTCAGATGTCCAACCCAGTCCGCCAGATGCCTGGCTCTTGGTCAGGAGCACTTCGAGTGGCGACATCACGTCGGTAATGAAGTATCCCATCATCATGGTGAACGCCACTATGAACAGTGCCGTCCACCGCGCGCCCTTGCTGTCGCTAAGTATAGTCTGTATCTTTTCTACCATTTTGTATAGTTTATTGTTATTGGGTGTTGAATGTTTGTTGTTAATGTGGTGTATGCCGGGTGTTGATGAAGGGTATTACTTCTTAAGCCATCTGTCCAGCCAGTTGAAGAACGTGCGCTGCCACAGTACTCCGTTTTGTGGCTTTAGGACCCAGTGGTTCTCGTCCGGGAATAGCAGAAGCTCGGCGGGTATTCCCCTCATGCGCGCGGCATTGAACGCCCCCATACCCTGGTTGGCGTTGATTCGGTAGTCTTTCTCCCCATGTATGCACAGTATAGGCGCGTCCCACTTGTCTACGAACCTGTGTGGGCTGTTCTCATACGTGCGGCGGGCCTCGTCAGTCATGTCTTTGTTCCAGTAGGCATCGTCATACTCCCAGTTAGAGAACCATGCTTCCTCGGTATCTGTGTACATGCTCTCAAGATTAAACGCTCCGTCGTGCGCAATGAAGCATTTGAAACGCCCGTCATGGTGTCCGGCGAGATAATAGACCGAGAAACCGCCGAAAGACGCGCCTACGGCGCCGAGGCGGGTGCGGTCGACGTATGGAAGACTGTCTGCGGCATCGTCAATTGCCGAAAGGTAGTCCTTCATGCACTGTCCAGTCCAGTCACGACTCACCTCCTCGTTCCATGCAGACCCGAATCCGGGTAGTCCATGGCGGTTTGGCGCAACTATGACGTACCCGTGGGCAGCCATAATGGAGAAGTTCCAACGGTAACTCCAGAACTGGCTGACAGGACTCTGCGGCCCGCCCTCGCAATAAAGCAGGGTGGGGTATTTCTTTGTAGCGTCGAAGTGTGGTGGAAGCACGATCCAGACAAGCTCCTGACTGCCGTCGGTAGTCTTAACCCAACGTTGCTTGACCTGCGCGCTGGCTAACTGGTCGAATATGTGGCGGTTCTCGTCAGTCAACTGGGTGACTGACGCTGCCTTCTCCCGCTTCGACGGCGTTATAGCATATATGTCGTCAGGATGAAGCATCGAGTGGCGGGTGGCAAGCAGCCTCTTTGAACCGAGCAACTGCACGCTTCCGTAGTCGAAAGTGCCGTCTGGAGTCAGCTGGCGTACGTTGCGCTTCAAGTCAACCGAATATATACGCTCTGTAGCGTGCCAGCAGGCGGTGAAGAAGATGCTCTTTCCGTCGGCAGACCAGCAGTATTCGTCCGCGTTAGTGTCGATATTGTGTGCGTCGGTGAGGTATTTCTTTTCGTGTGTCGCCAAGTCATATACGCATAGACGGTTCAGGTCGCTCTCGTAGCCGTTGCGCGCCATGCTCAACCATGCTATACGGCGGCCGTCAGGCGAGAATTTGGGATTAACGTCATAGCCTACGTTGAGGCTCTGGAACCGCTCTGCGTCAACAGGCTGGCGGCGCATACTCTTTGTAGCGTCGGTTGTAGTATCGGCAGCCTGCCATTCGCGCAGCAGTTCTGGGTCTGCGTCGTCCTTGCAGAGGTTCTTGGTGGTTCCGTCCGCTATATTATAAAGGTATATGTCGGCATCTGTAGATATTGCGTACCTTACTCCCTCGCGCTTGCGGCTGGTATAGGCTATGTATTTGGAGTCCGTGCTCCAGTCAATCTGCTCTACGCCGCCGAAAGGAGCCGTCGGACACTCGTAAGGCTCACCATTCATGATGTCCTTGCCGGTGTCTATGCCCATAGGGGTGACATTGGCTACGAAGGGGTGGGGGATAGTCTCGACATAGTGATCCCAGTGTCGGTAGTTCATGTCAGTTATCAGCCGTCCGGTAGCTTGTGGCAGATCCGAAGGGTTGGCTTTGATAGTGCCATGGTATGGCAGGCTCTTCACAAGCACCACGTGCTTGCGGTCAGGACTGAACTTGTAGCCCTCAATGTCTGTCTTGTCGTTCGTAAGTTGCCGCCTTGCGGTGCCGTCATCGTTCATCTTCCATATCTGCCCACCGCTTAGGAATGTTATAGTGTGGTTGTCAAGCCATGCGGCATCGGTCTCATTGTCGTCAGATGTGGTAAGCTGCCGCTTGTTTCCGCCATCGGCATTCATTATAAACAGCATTTGGTGTCCCTTGTTCTCCTTCACGCTGTAGTAACCCACTTGGTAGACAATCTGTCTGCCGTCCGGACTTACGGCTACACCGCCTATGCGCCCCATAGCCCATAGTGCTTCGGGAGTCATAAGGTCGCTTTGTAACTTTATGTCGTTCTTTCCTATCTTCACTTGCTGTATTCCGTTGCCGTTAACCTGCGCTTGCACGGCACTGCCGCCCATCATCAGGGCGGCAGTGGCTATTATCATTGATTTGTTCATGTGGTCTGTTTATAGTTTGTGGCGTTTACGTTCGAGCTCCTCGCGCTTGCGCTGAAGTTCCTGCTGCTCTTGCTGCATTCTCTGCAGCCTTGCTGCCATTCCAGACATCTTCTGCGGGTTCTTCTTGTTTTCCTCGCGGCGTGCCTCCAGTATTGCGAGTAGCTTTTCGTCATTAGTTGTCTTGCGGAGGGTGAACATGATAACCGCAGAGAACAACAGGCTGATGAAATAATAGAAATTAAGGCCTGACGAATAGTCGTTGAAGATGAAGAAGAACATGATTGGCATGAGAAGCATCATCCACTGCATCATCTTCATCTGCTGTGCCTGGTCGCCCACCATCTGGTCTTTCTGTAGTTGCATGGTGAACCAGCTGTACAGTAACTGTGCTCCTACAAACAGTATGCACGTCAGGCTCAAGTGATCGCCTATGAGCCACAAGTTGCTGCCCCATTCGACCAGTGGGTCGTATGTTGACAAGTCGTTCATCCATAGGAAGCTCTGACCGCGCAATTGTATTGCGTTCGGTACGAAGTTGAACATCGCTATCCATATAGGCATCTGTATGAGCATAGGCAGGCAGCCCGACAACGGGCTTACTCCATATTCAGAGTATAGCTGCATCATTGCTTGCTGTTTCTGCATCTGGTCTTCTGGCTTGTCGTATTGCTTGGTTGCCTCGTCGAGTTTTGGCTTCAGTACGCGCATCTTCGCCGATGACATGTAGCTTTTCTTCACCATAGGATAGGTGACAAGCTTCAGCAGGAGCGTTATAAGAATGAGCACGATGCCCATGTCAAAGCCCCATTTGGTGAGCAGCGTGAATACAGGAAGCGTTATCCAACGGTTGATGTACCTGAACAAAGGCCATCCAAGGTACACTATACGCTCCATATCGAGGTCTTTGTCGAACGTACTTTGCTTCTGCACTTCTTTCAAGATGTAGAAGTCATTGGGTCCGTAGTAGAACTCGAACTCAGAAGGCTTCTGCCCACTCGGATCGAAGTTCGTCTTCATCTTGGCTGTCAAGTCCTTCAGGTAGCGTACCGGATTATCTTCTTGTGCCTTCTTGTCGTATGCTACGCTGTGTAGGTCGGCTCCCTTGTCGAAAGCGTCCTTTGATACCATTACGGCGGAGAAGAATTGGTTTTTGAAAGCTACCCAGTCGAGAGCCTCGTCTGTAGTTTCCTCCTTGTCAGACGACTCGTTGATATAATCCGTCCCGCCGTCCTTTTCCTTGTAGTCAAGGCGTGCGTAGCGGTTCTCAAAGGTAAATCCGCGCTCTTGTTCCTTGACCTTCTCGTGCCAGTCAACATTCAGTTTCGAAGTATTCGGATCGAACAGTCCAGCCATACCGTTGGCACGCAGGCTTACGTGCAGCATATAGTCCTTGCCGAGCTTGTATGTGAGCACGAGTGTCTTTCCCGGAGCAGCCTCGGCAGTAAGCGTAACTGTCGAGTCGGTCTGGTTGGAAGGTGTGAAGTACAGGTCTTTTGTACTTATGTTGCTCTCTTTGGCGACCAGCGTATAGTTGAGCTGTTGGTCCTTTCCTTCAAACAGGGTAACGCCGCCCTTGTCGTCATGTTTGCCGCTCTTGTCGGCAATGTCGTGACCCACGTAGCGTGTGCTGCCCTTCTCGTTCTTGATGTATGCCTTGGTGACTGTTCCACCCTTGGTGTTCAGTGTAAGCTCAAGTTTGGAGTTCTTTAGGACGATGTCCTGCTGAGTGCCTGTTATTGCATTGTGGAACAGGGCCGAGTCATTGCTTGCCGCTTCTATAGCCGCAGCCTGTTGCCGTGCTTGTGCAGCTTTTGCCTGTATCTGCTTCTTGGCGTTGGCTATGGAGTCTCTTTCGTATTGCTCTTGCTGTGCCTGTATCTCTTCGGCTGATGGCTGTGCCCACCAGGCGTAGCCGAACAGGACAGCGGCCATGAGTACAAAGCCGATGATAGTGTTCTTATCCATTTATTTCTTCTTATCCTGATTTTCTATTGCAGTCTTTATGAAGTCGAGGAACAATGGGTGCGGTTTGAGCACCGTGCTCTGGTATTCTGGGTGGAACTGCGTACCAATGTACCACTTCAAAGAAGGTATCTCGACAATCTCGACGAGGTTGCTCTCCGGGTTGCGTCCTACGCATTTCATACCGTTGCGCTCATATTCCTTCTCATAATCGTTGTTGAACTCATAGCGGTGACGGTGACGCTCCTGTATGTGTTCCTTCCTGTATATGTCGAATACGCGCGAGCCTTGTTTCAAATCGCATTCATATGCGCCGAGACGCATAGTTCCGCCCATATTCGTAATATTCTTTTGTTCCTCCATGATGTCTATGACGTTGTGTGGAGTCTTCTCGTCAATTTCACGGCTGTTGGCATCAGCATAGCCGAGTACGTTGCGTGCGAACTCTATTACCATCATCTGCATACCGAGACAGATACCGAATGTGGGAATGTCGTGCGTACGTGTGTAGTGTGCGGCTATGATCTTGCCTTCTATGCCGCGTTGTCCGAATCCTGGGCAGATGACTATACCGTCCTGTCCTTTTAGCTTCTCTGCAACGTTTTCCTCTGTGATGTTCTCAGAGTTGATGAACGTTATCTTTGTCTTGTGGTCATTGTAGGTACCCGCTTGTGACAGGCTTTCGCGTATGCTCTTATATGCGTCTTGCAAGTCGTACTTGCCTACGAGTCCTATGTTTACGACTTCCGTGGCGTTGCGTTGCTTGTCAAGGAACTTCTTCCATGGTCCCAATTCTGGAGTAGGACCGACTGGCTCGCCACACTTGCGTAGTATGGCTGCGTCCATGCCCTGGTTCTGCATGTTTACAGGTACCTCGTATATGCTCGACAAGTCCTCGCTCTGTATCACGCAGTCATAGTCTACATTACAGAAGGCGGCTACTTTCTTGCGTATGCTGTCAGGCAGGTGCTTTTCTGTACGTAGTACAAGGACATCCGGCTGTATGCCTACGCTTTGCAGCTCCTTCACACTATGCTGTGTCGGTTTCGTCTTGAGCTCTCCGGCAGCCTTCAGGTATGGTATATAAGTAAGGTGTACGTTTACCGCGCGTTTGCCCAGTTCCCATTTCATCTGTCGTATGGCTTCAAGGAACGGAGCACTCTCTATATCGCCTATCGTTCCGCCAATCTCCGTGATTACGAAGTCGTAGTGGTATTTCTGTCCGAGTTGCTTTATATTGCGCTTTATCTCGTCTGTGATATGCGGTACCACCTGAATGGTCTTGCCGAGATAGTCACCACGGCGTTCCTTGTCTATGACGGACTTGTATATTCGTCCTGTAGTCATAGAGTTCGCCTTGGTGGTCTGTATGCCGGTGAACCTCTCGTAGTGTCCGAGGTCAAGGTCGGTTTCCATGCCGTCAACTGTGACGTAGCACTCGCCGTGCTCGTATGGGTTCAGTGTACCAGGGTCTATGTTTATGTACGGGTCGAACTTCTGAATGGTGATATTGTAGCCCCTTGCCTGAAGGAGTTTGCCGATGGACGAAGATATTATGCCCTTGCCAAGGGACGATACCACTCCGCCTGTAACGAAGATATATTTTGTTTCTGCCATAATGCTATTTGTACTGTTGAATGTTAAGTGTTGAATGTGGAATACTTCTCTCTAACTTCTGCTCCACCAGTGTTTCTTCTTTGGTGCCTGGTGCGAGTCAAGCGTACGCGACGCGTATGCTATGCGGTCGTTCCATGTCTCGTGGTTGGTTATCATCTGGTATATCTGCCCCCAATCAGGAAGACCGCCAAGGTTGCGGTCGTCAATGAATATGTCCGCCTTCAACTTGCGTGAGTAGCTGGCGTTGCTCTCGCGTCCGTTCTCCTCAGGATAGTCGTTGTTGACGGCATAGAAGTCTACGCCACGCTTGTGGCACCAGTCAACAGCGTCCTGAAGGAGTTGTCCCTCACGCACGCTCCACAGTATAAGCCTGTGTCCGTCCTTTATGAGTTGTTTCAGCGTGTCAGTGGCGAATATTATCTCCTCGCCAATCTTCGGGTATCTGTGTTCGACGATGGTTCCGTCGAAGTCTACTGCAATAACCATTACTTTCTCTTTATCTCTTTATAGAATTATCGTCTTTCTTGCCATAGTGACTGCGGCTGTAGTCTCCATAGCTGCCATAGTTTCCATAATTGCCGTAACTACCGTAGCTGCCATACCGTCCGTAGTGACCGTAATGCCCATACCGTCCGTACTTGCCGTACTTTCCATAGCGTCCGTAGCCATAGTAGTAGCCGTACTTCTTCTTGCTTATGTCTATGCCGTTGATGACGATGCACATGTTCGGCAGTTTCTTCTCCTCTGACAGACCATTTATCATATCGAAACTTACGCGTGGCGTATAGTCGGCACGGCACATGTATACCGTAGCGTTGGCAACACGCCCTATCTGCAACGTGTCGGTAACAAGTCCTACAGGAGCCGTATCTATGAGTATATAGTCATAGTCGTTCTTCAGGTGCTCGAATATTATGTCGAGGCTCTTGCGTGTCATAAGCTCCGCCGGATTTGGAGGAATAGGACCAGCCATGAGCAGGTCGAGGTTCTTGTTCACTCCCGAAGGCAGTATCTGCGAACGTACGTCCTCTTCCGTAGGATTCTCCTTTATCAGCAGTGGCGTGATACCATGGTGGTGGTCGTTAATCTCGAACAACTCGGCGATACGCGGCTTACGTATGTCAAGACCTACCATGATAACCTTCTTGCCGAGCAATGCGAACGATACTGCGAGGTTGGCACATGTGAACGTCTTTCCCTCACCCGATGTCGAAGATGTGAACATGATAGTCTTCTCGCCGTCTCCGAGCATGAATTGCAGGTTTGTACGCATCGAGCGGAATATCTCTTCCATCTGGTTGTTCGTGTTCTCGTGCACGACGATGTCAGCCTTCGTCTTGGCAGTATTGCTTGCGACAGCGACGTCTGCTATGATAGGCAGCTTCGTTAGGCTCGCCACGTCGTCATGTCCTTCAATCTTGTAGCGGAAGAAGTTGAGCAGGTACAGTATTATCGACGGAATGGCTATGCCGATGAGCAGTCCTATGAGGTATATAAGCTTCGGCTTCGGGCTGACCTGTCCGTTGAATATCGGAGTATCTATCAGCTTGCCCTTGTCGGCAGTGGCTGCAAGCGATATGCTGTTCTCCTCACGCTTCTGGAGGAGCATGATGTATAGTTCTGATTTAACTTCCTGCTGTCTGCCTATCTGTGTCAAGACACGTTCCTGTGCAGGTGTCTCCGCCACTTCGTTATTGTACTTTGTCGATTGTGAGGCCAATGCATTGCGCTGTATCTTCAGCGCGCGCAGTGACTGGCCTATGGCTTGCTTGATGTTGCGGTTCAAGTCATTTATCTGGTCTGTGATAGGCTCGACGACTGGCGAGTTTGGCGACGCGCTGCGCAATAGGCGGTTGCGTTCGAGCACCAGCTCGTTATACTTGTTGATGAGTGTGGTCGAACTCTGGTCTTCCAGTCCTACGTTTGAAGGAATGACCTGGTAGCGGTTTCCGCGCTCGTTCATGAAGTCGCGTATGCTGTTGAGTAGTTCCACCTGCGTTTCCATGTCACGCAGCTTCTGCTCTGCCTGGTTCTGGTTCGTCACGCTTGTCGTTGAGTTCACCTTGAGTTCTACGAGCTTGTTCCGCTTCTTGTAGTTCTCCAGTTGTCCTTCGGTCTGTCCGAGCTCGTTGTTGATTTTTTCAAGACGCGAGTTGATGAACTTCTCCGTACGTACGGCAATCTCGTTCTTGTCGTCGTTGGCCTGCTGGTTGTAGGCGAGTACGAGTTGCGACAGGTAGTCGTTGGCGCGCTTTGGTATGGCATCGACGAGCGTAAGCTGTGCTATGGTCGTCTGCTTGGAAGTCTGCTCTACAGACAACTCTCCTGCGAACTTGTATGATGCTGACCGTGGCGACATTATCATCACTTTCTCTACTTCGCCGTCCTTCATTTTCTTGCCCTCGTTCTGTGTGAACGTTATCACTCCTGCACGTGTGGCTATCTGTGCTGGAAGTATGGTCAGCGTACGGTCAATAGAGAACGGACCTTCGGAAGTCTGCTCGTCTATGGGCACCATGTATGAGCCAGTGACATGGTATGCGTCGCCGGTACGGGTTATAACGAGCGATATGGGAGAATTCAGCTTGTCGAGGTGTGTCGAGTCAACGTCAACAGTGACTGGCTGTTCCTTATATACTATCTGGTCCTTTACCCTTCCCTTGTGCTTGTACTCGACGTACAGCTTCATGTCACGTACGACCTGCTCTGCCAAAGTATGCGATTGCAATATCTCCACCTCATTCTCTATACCGTTCGAACTCGCGATGAGTCCGAGAGTGGTGGCGTTGGCATTTGAGAAGTTCCTGCGCCCATAGTTGCTGCTCTGTGTCTCGTCGTCCTTGATGAGCATTTTCGCCGTCGCCTGGAACGTCGGAGTCTTGTAGCGCAGATATATGAAAGCGCAACCAAGGAATATTATTATCGAAAGCAGATACCAGTACCAGTTGAGCAGGACATTCCTGTATATTGTCTCAAAGTTAAGGGAACTGGTTTGTTCTTGCTCTTGGCTTTTCGCTGTCTCTTGATTCTTTATTTCCTCCATGTCTGGTATTTGGATAAAGTATATTTCTACTTATATATAATGTATATGGATTATCTCTCGGATTCTTCTGCGAGTCTTAGCAGATATTTGCCGTAGTCGTTCTTTGCCATTGGCTTTGCCTCGGCTATCAACTCTTCCTTGCTTATCCAGCCCTGCTTGTAGGCTATTTCCTCCAGACATGCCACCTTTTGTCCTTGCCGTTTCTCTATTACCTCGATGAAAGTGCTTGCCTCCGATAGGCTGTCGTGTGTGCCGGTATCGAGCCATGCGAATCCGCGTTGCAGGGTCTGTACTTTCAGTTGCCTGCGCTCGAGGTATTCCTGGTTGACTGAGGTTATCTCCAGCTCTCCACGTGCGCTCGGCTTGATGTTCTTGGCAATGTCTATGACGCTGTTTGGATAGAAATACAGTCCCACTACGGCATAGTTGCTCTTTGGGTGTTCCGGCTTTTCCTCTATGCTCAGGCAGTTGCCTGCCTTGTCGAACTCCGCCACTCCGTATCGTTCAGGATCGTTTACGTAATAGCCGAAGACCGTAGCCTTGCCGTCCTGCTCTGCCGTGCGCACGCTTTCCTTCAACATGCCCGTGAAGCCGGCGCCGTAGAATATGTTGTCGCCAAGCACGAGGCACACGCTGTCGTCGCCGATGAACTCCTCGCCTATTATGAATGCTTGTGCGAGACCGTCTGGTGATGGTTGCTCGGCGTATGATATGTGTAGCCCTATGCCGCTGCCGTCGCCAAGCAGCCGCTTGAATCCCGGCAAGTCGTAAGGTGTCGATATTACCAGTACGTCACGTATGCCGGCAAGCATCAGTGCCGACAGTGGATAGTATATCATCGGTTTGTCGAAGATAGGTATCAGCTGCTTGCTGATGCCTTTCGTGATAGGGTAGAGGCGTGTGCCCGAACCTCCTGCAAGAACAATACCTTTCATTTGTAGAACAGTGTTTTTTTATATCTTTAAGCGGTAGTTTCTTTTTCCGTATTCAATATGCCTTTACGTCTGGCTTGAACAGGCTTAACGCCGTGAGGAGTATTATCTTTATGTCAAGCCAGAAGCTCCAGTGCTCTATATACCAGATGTCACGCCTGATGCGCTCTTCCATTTGCCACAGTTCCTTGGTCTCCCCACGGTATCCGGTCACTTGTGCCCACCCTGTTATGCCAGGTTTGGAGAAATGCCGCACCATGTATTTGTCTATTACTTTCGAATAGAGTCCGGTATGATACAGCATGTGTGGGCGTGGTCCTACTATGCTCATGTCATTCTTAAGCACGTTGAAGAACTGTGGGAACTCGTCGATGTTCCACTTGCGCATGAAGTTGCCGAAAGCGAACTTGCGCGGGTCGTCCTTGGTGGCCTGTGCCTTGTCGGCATTGCTGTTTATGTGCATGGAACGGAACTTGTAGCAGACGAAGGTTTTGCCGTTTATTCCCGTACGCTTCTGTTTGAAGAATACAGGCCCCGGGCTTTGTATCTTTATGATGAGCGCTATAATCGGTATGAAAGGCAGCATAACCAAGCATACGGCGAGGCTCACGACAAAGTCGAACGCGCGCTTTATGAACCTGTTTACCGGATTTAACAGAGGCTCTACATGGTTGGTGAAAATATCCATGTCGCCAAAGCGTATCGACTTCAGTTGCAGGCGGTAGTTGCCGAACTGCCGTGGTATGTAGAAGAAGTGGATTATGTGCTTGTCGCAGAAGCTCATGATCGATATTATCTCCTTGTAGTCGTCATGCGACAGCGAGCAGAACAACTCGTCGCAAGGCTTGGTGTCATGTACTTCCTCCATCAGCCTGTTCAAGTCGTCTATGTTGCCGAGCTTCTTGAATTCCTTTGGCGCATGGCGTATGACGTCATTGCTATAATATCCAAGTACGCGGTAGCCGGTAGCGGCATCGGCTATCAGCTCGTGGTACATCTCAAGGTTGGCAAGGTCGCTGCCTACGAATATCACAGTGCGGGTGTTGCCACCATGCAGGCGGTACGCTCGGAGCACCTGGCGCTCTATAAATCGTGCGCCAAGGATCATGAGGAACAGCGTTGGGATATAGTACAGGAAGAAAGTGAACATAGCCGCCTCGCTGTTCATGAACTTCATGCAGATGAACATGATGGCGGACTGCGTAAGTGTCAATGCGGCTACGCGCCTTATAATTTGTCCTGCGGCTATTATGCGGGTGTGGATAATGGTTCGGAAGAACATCTCGCCCACAACCATTGCGAAGTTGGCTGCGAGGAACAGGTAATGCCACGAAGTTGCGAAAGGAGTAGGGACGATGTCCGTGCATATGCCCAGCGTGCCGAGTAGTAGGAGGTTGACGAGAAGGAAGTCGATGGCTACAACCGTCCACTGAATGATGTCTTTGTCATTATGTATGCTATGCATTACGTCCGTACTTTTTAAATATTGTGCAAAGGTACACAAATTTGTCGGTTGTGGAAAACGGAAAGATGAAAAAATACGCCCGCCGTCGTTATATTCTATCATTATTTTGTATTTTTGCAAAGCCAAATAAAAGCAAAACGTTTGATAAACAGATAAAAACACGACAAAAAGATGAGTATTTTTTCTAAACTCTTTAATAGGAAATCGGAAGGACAAGAGAAAGTGGGCGGAATGCAGGACTATATGACATTGGTAAAGGTCTACTTTCAGGCATCGCTTGCAAGTAGGCTGGGTATCACCAATTTGGCTATGGTTCCAGACCTGCGGGTCTTTAAGGCTACGCTGCACGTTCCTACTGTCAATAACAAACTGGGGGTAGGCGAAAAGAGCCGTTGCCGCAAGATGATGAAAGAAATTTATCATACTGATGATGATTTCTTCGACGAGATAGACCAAAGCATACGAAAGAACTGCAAGAAACTTCCCGATACGCAGGGCTATCTGTATCAATTCCAGGCTTTCACCCAAGACCTTATGATGCTGGTCGGCAATTTGATGAAGTTCAAGCTCCGTGTGCCAGGTTTCTTTAAGAAGGCACTGTATGCCATGACCGAGAAGACGGTCAATGACATCTTTTATAAGAATGACTTTAAGGAGCCTGACGTTGTCAAGACGGTCGTCGCCATAAGGCAGCTTAACAACCGTCTCGGATTCTCGCAGAAATGGGTTACGGACTTCATCTATCAGGTGGTGATGCTTGCTAAGAAGGAACCGAAACCAGCAGAAGATGAAAATGTTAAATAATTAGAAATTTTCAGACAAATGCTCCGTCAGGAATGGCTGTAAACGCAAGCAGGTGTTGCTTTGCTCTGAAATACGCCATTCCTGACGGACTTTTGTATATTGCTGATAGTCAGCAGTATATGCGTTCTGGTGGTTTGGGTGCAGTCCGCTTTGCCAGCGAAAACAGTCTTTAAATTCTAACGAATGTATTCCTTAATGTCTAACGAATACATTCCTTATACCCTAACGAATGTAATTCTTATTACCTAACGATTGTATTCCTTAGAGTCTAACGAATGTATTCCTTAGGCTGCGAAGATGCGATTTCTTGGGTTTTCATGACTGTTTTTGATGAAAACCAAGCAATATTTTCTCTATTTCACTCGTTTTTGAAGTGTTAAATTTACGCAATAAAATCTGACAATCACTTCAACTCCTTATAGCTTCGCTTTGTATTGTCTTGCAAAAATTCAGCTATTTTAATAAAAAGTATGGAAAAGTTTGCTTAAATAAAAACTTTAATGTACTTTTGTGGCAAAATTGCAAATCGATGACTGCCCAGGAAAAAACGATAAATACGTTTGCGACAAGAGTCCGTCAGATGATACTCCAATATCATGACTTGGAGAAGGAAAAGGACGGTCTTCAAACGCAGGTGGGCGAACGTGACGCGGAAATCAGAAGGCTGAAGCAACAGCTCGCGCAGTCACAACACGACTACAATTCTCTCAAGATGGCGAGGATGGTTGAAATAAGCGAGGGCGACATGGAAGGTGCGCAGAAACGCTTGACCAAGCTAATCCGCGACGTCAACAAATGCATCACTCTTCTAAGTGAGAAGTAACGGTCGGAGAATATGCCAGAAGACAAACGACACATAAGATTGCACCTGTACGATAGGGAACTGTCGGTCAACGCTCCCGTTGACGACGAAGAGTACTATCGCTCCGCTGCAAAACTTATCACAGATACGGTAAACACCTACTCGTCAATCTTTCGCGGGAAGAAGGACGACAAGGACATATTGTATATGGCGATGCTCGACATAGCGTTGCACTATAAGAAAGAAAGCGCGCGCAACGACACCGCTCCCTTCATGGATATTCTCGGCAAGCTTACTTCGGAGATAGAGGAGACGTTGACTAAGAAGTAATGGACGGGAATATTCAGACACACATATAAATATATTACTTATGGTATACATCATTATTGCCGTAGTCGCCCTGTTGGCTGGTGGCGGTATCGGCTATGCGGTTTTCCGGTATATAGTATCCGGGAAATATAAGGAACTCATGGATAAGGCTGAGAAAGATGCCAACGTCATCAAGCAGAAGAAGCTGCTTGAAGTGAAAGAGACTTTCCTCAACAAGAAAAGCGAGCTGGAAAAGGAAGTCCAGCAGCGCAACCAGAAGATACAGCAGACGGAGAACAGGCTCAAGCAAAAGGAAATAAGCCTTACACAACGTCAGGAGGACATCACCCGTCGCAAGCAGGACGTAGAGAAGTTGCAGCAGCGGGTAGACAACGACAAGAAAGTGCTCCAGCAGAAGCAGTCGGAACTCCTGAAGATGCAAGACCAGGAGAGGGCAAAGCTTGAAGAATTGTCAGGCTTGAGTGCCGAGGAAGCCAAGAACCGCCTTATAGAGAGCTTGAAGGACCAGGCGAAGTTGGACGCAGCCTCGTATGTCAACGAGATAATGGACGAGGCGAAGCTTAATGCCAACCAGCAAGCCAAGAAGATTGTCATTCAGACAATACAGCGTGTGGCAACTGAGACTGCTATTGAGAACAGCGTCAGCGTGTTCCACATAGACAATGACGAGATAAAGGGGCGCATCATCGGACGTGAGGGGCGCAATATCCGTGCGTTGGAAGCCGCTACGGGTGTGGAGATTGTCGTTGACGACACGCCGGAAGCAATCGTAATATCAGCATTTGATCCAATCAGACGTGAAGTATGCCGGCTGGCATTGCACCAACTGGTAGCTGACGGACGCATACACCCGGCACGCATCGAGGAGGTTGTCGCAAAGGTAAAGAAGCAGCTCGACAACGAGATAGTAGAGACCGGCAAGCGTACAGTCATAGACCTCGGCATACACGGACTGCACCCGGAGCTGATCCGCATCGTCGGCAAGATGAAGTATCGTTCGTCTTATGGTCAGAACCTGCTGCAACACGCCCGTGAGACAGCGAATCTTTGTGCGGTGATGGCGGCAGAACTTGGATTGAATCCCAAGAAGGCGAAGCGCGCAGGACTATTGCATGACATAGGCAAGGTGCCTGATGAGGAGACAGAGCTTCCGCACGCATTGTATGGTGCCAAGATTGCGGAGAAGTACAAGGAGAAGCCAGACATCGTCAATGCTATCGCAGCCCATCATGACGAGGTAGAGATGACTTCGCTCATAGCTCCGATAGTACAGGTTTGCGATGCCATTTCTGGTGCCCGTCCTGGTGCCCGCCGTGAGATAGTAGAGGCTTACATCAAACGTCTTAACGACCTTGAGGCGATAGCCATGTCATACCCGGGTGTCACAAAGACGTACGCCATACAGGCAGGCCGCGAGCTGCGCGTGATAGTGGGTGCCGACAAGATGGACGATGCTGAAAGCGAAAAGCTTTCTTCAGAGATAGCCACCAAGATACAGAATGAGATGACGTATCCGGGACAGGTTAAGATAACCGTAATCCGTGAGACACGTTCCATTGCATACGCAAAATAACGTAAGCTGCAATAAGACAAGCAATGGGAGCCGGAGGGTTTATACGAGCCTTCCGGCTCCCTTGTTTTTTGTAACCAATGTAAAATAAAGGTGAAAAATCCCACCATTCCCTTTGTACTTTGGCGGAATTGCACTATCTTTGTGGCACTTGAATTATTAATTAAAAACACATATTTATTATGGAAAATAATGCAGAGCTTATAGCCCAGTGCGAGCAAAAAGCAAAGCAATGGTTGTCGCCGGCTTTTGACAAGAAAACACGTGAAGACGTACAGGCAATGCTTGACGCTTCGGACAAGACAAACCTCATAGAGTCTTTTTACAAGGATCTGGAATTCGGTACGGGCGGACTCCGTGGCATAATGGGGGCAGGCTCCAACCGTATGAACATATATACTGTTGGCATGGCGACGCAGGGCTTTGCCAATTACCTCAAGATAAACTTCAAGGACCGTGACACTATCAGCGTTGTAGTGTGCCACGACTGCCGCAACAACAGCCGCTTGTTTGCCGAGACTGTTGCCAACATATTCTCCGCGAATGACATCAAGGTGTATCTTTTTGAGGATATGCGTCCTACGCCGGAATGCTCTTTTGCGATCCGCCACTTTGGCGCACAGGGAGGCGTGAATATTACCGCCAGCCACAATCCCAAGGAATACAACGGCTATAAGGCATATTGGGAGGATGGCGCGCAGGTGCTTACTCCACATGACAAGGGCATCATCGACGAGGTGAACAAGGTGAAGGTGTCT
>CAZGAT010000028.1:0-35633 GCA_964523825.1 uncultured Prevotella sp.
TCCACCTCGGAGTCACCGAAGCCGGCGAGGGCGAGGACGGGCGCATCAAGAGCGCGGTCGGTATAGGCGCGCTGCTTGCCGACGGCATCGGCGACACTATCCGCGTCAGCCTTAGCGAGGAGCCGGAGAGGGAAATCCCCGTGGCGCGCCACCTGGCGTGGTACGTGCGCCGCAAGCAGGGACACCTGCTGATACCTGCCGTTGCCAGCAAGGAGTTCGACTACCTCCGCCCCGTGCGCCGCAAGACTGTGCCTGTGGGCAACGTCGGCGGCGGCAACGTCCCGGTAGTCATCGTGTCGCAGGACGGCGGGAGCTCGGACTTCACAACACGTCCGGACTATATTTATACGGGCGGCAAGTTGCCCGACAATCTGGTCGAGGGTCAGAAGTACATCGTCGACTTCAACGTATATGCCGTATTGGAGGCAAAGGGCGGCGTGCCTGAGGGCGTATATCCCATATTCCCCGTTACGGCTATGCCGTTCATAGGCATGTGCGGCGCGGGGTTGAAGTTCCTCACGCTCCAGTTCGGCACCCCGTCGGACGAGTATCTCGCCTGCCTGAAGGCACACCCGGAGGTTGTCGTCGTCTGTGCCACGCATCACCAGAACCGTCTTGGCGACCAGCGCGCGCTCGTTCATGAGATGATGAACGCCGGAGTGATGAATCCCGTAGTCTTCGCCGAGATGTACAGCCACAGTATGGGTGATGGCGGTGAGGCTCCGGGTGATAATGGCTTGTCGGAACTGCAACTTGAAGCCGCCGCCGACATGGGCGCGCTGATGATCGACGGGCTGACTGACGGATTGTGGCTGATGAACGACGGCGACATTGCCGATGAGGCAATCGCGCAGACGGCGTTCGCAATCCTCCAGGCGGGGCGGCTGCGCATGGTCAAGACGGAATACATATCTTGTCCGGGTTGCGGGCGCACGCTTTACGACCTCCGCACGACCATAGCCCGCATAAAGGAAGCCACGCGGGGCATGACGGGGTTGAAGATTGGCATCATGGGCTGCATCGTCAACGGACCGGGCGAAATGGCCGATGCCGACTACGGATATGTCGGCGCGGGACCGGGCAAGGTGTCGCTCTACCGCAAGAAGGACTGCGTGGAGCACGGCATACCGGAGGACGAAGCCGTAGACCACCTGCTACGGCTGATAAACGAAGACAAGAAGAAGGACAACCTATAAAAAAGTTAGTGGGGTAACTCAGATAGAGTTACCCCACTAACTGTATATGAGATACCCGGTCAACTCTATTAGAGTTACCCCACTAACTCCAAAACGTTACTATACTAACTCGAAAACGTTACTATACTAACTCTGGAGAGTTACTATATTAACTCTGCGGCGTTACTATACTAACTCCGAATGCGCAGCGCACGCGTTGCGTTGAGCACGCAGAGTATCATCACGCCGACATCGCCGAACACCGCCAGTGGCATTGCCATTGCGCCGAGAACGCCGCTTGCCGCCAGTCCGAGAATTGCTATCTTGACGGCTATGGCGAACCACGCGTTCTCGCCGGCTATGCGTATGGTGCGCCGGGCTATGCGTATCGCCGTGGCTATCTTCGAGGGCTTGTCGTCCATGAGCACCACGTCGGCTGCCTCTATCGCCGCGTCGCTGCCCAGCGCGCCCATGGCTATTCCCACGTCGGCGCGTGCGAGCACTGGCGCGTCGTTGATTCCGTCGCCGACGAAGGCGAGTGTCTTGCCGCCGGCCTTTGTCTTGAGCAGGCTCTCCACACGGTCAACCTTGTCGGCTGGCAGGAGTTCGGCATGGTACTCGTCGAGTTCGAGTGCGTCGGCTACGTTGGCTGCCACCTCGCGGCGGTCGCCGGTGAGCATGACCGTACGTTCCACTCCGAGCGACTTCAAGCGGCGTATAGCCTCGGCTGAATTCTCCTTCACCTGGTCGGCTATGACGACGTGCCCGGCATATTCGCCGTCTACGGCTACGTGGATAACCGTACCGACCATGTCGTGGCACTTCTTGCACTCGTGCAGCCGTATGCCGAGCGATGCCATGAGCTTGTCGTTGCCGACGGCGACCTTGCGCCCGTTGACATCAGCCTCTACGCCGTTGCCGGCAATCTCATGCACGCCGCCGACGGTGCAGTCGTCATGCTCGCCGGGATATGCCGCACGCAGGGCTGCGGCTATCGGGTGGGTGGAGAACCGCTCGACGTGGGCGGCAAGGTGCAGCAGCTCCTTCTGGTCCATCTTGTCGGGGTGTACGGCTTCGACGGCGAACACTCCCTTGGTCAGCGTGCCGGTCTTGTCAAACACCACCGTGCCCACCTTGGCGAGCGTATCCATATAGTTGCCGCCCTTGATGAGTATGCCGTTGCGGCTCGCTCCGCCGATACCTCCGAAGAACGTAAGCGGTACCGATATTACCAGAGCGCACGGACAACTGACCACGAGGAATGTCAGCGCGCGGTACAGCCAGTCTGCCCAGCCTCCGCCTGCGACGAGTGGCGGTATTACTGCCAGCGCGATGGCGGCGAAGACTACGATAGGAGTGTAGACGTGGGCGAACTTCCTGATGAAAGTCTCGCTCTTCGACTTGTTTTCCCCGGCATTCTCGACGAGGTTGATAATCTTCGATGCCGTCGATTCGCCAAAGGTCTTTGTCACCTTTATCTTCAAAACACCAGACTCGTTGACGCAGCCGGAGATTACCTGGTCGCCCTCGGCAACGTCGCGCGGCATACTCTCGCCAGTCAGTGCCACCGTGTTCAGTGCCGACCGTCCTTCGGTTATCGTTCCGTCGAGTGGAACCTTCTCTCCCGGGCGTACCTCTATCGTCTCGCCGACATTCACCTCGTTGGGGGCTACGGTCAGCTCCTTGCCGCCACGCAGTACCACCGCCGTGTTGGGACGAATGTCCATAAGGCTTGAAATCGACTTGCGGCTGTTGTCCTCGGCGTAGTCCTCAAACACTTCGCCGACCTGGAAGAACAGCATCACGAACACCGCCTCTGGAAATTGCGGCTCCGCGCCAGGCACGAATCCTATGAGCATTGCGCCGATAGTCGCCACCGCCATGAGGAAGTCCTCGTTGAACGGGTCACCGCCAGTTATCCCCTCCCATGCCTCGCCGAGCACGTCGTAGCTGACGAGCAGGTATGGAATGAGGTAAATGGCGAACAGCACCAGCCGCTGCCCTATGGCGAGCGTCTGCCAGTCGCTGAAACAATAGTTGCCCACGAGCCATGCCGCAAGGAGCAGCACTGCCGTGGCGATGATTCTGATAACCTTCTTGTTCATATCGTTACTTTTATTACTGATTTCAAACTCCGTTTTCCTTTATTCTGCCCGCAAAGTTATCCCGAACTTCGTGCAACCGGGTTGCAAACGTGAGCAGAGGAAACTATCAACCCCATTTTTTGGTGGAATAACATAATATTTCTAATTTTGCCCACTGTTTATGAAGATAGGAAACATTGATTTTGGCAACCAGCCGGCGTTCCTCGCCCCTATGGAGGACGTGACCGATATAGGATTCCGCAAGATGTGCAAGCGGTTCGGCGCGGCAATGGTGTATACGGAGTTCGTATCAGCCGATGCCGTTATACGCAGTATCAAGTCGACGCTTGCGAAGATGAACATTGACGATGAGGAACGTCCCGTCGGCATTCAGATCTACGGGCGCGATGTTGACTCCATGGTCGAGGCGGCACGCATAGTCGAGAGCGTACGTCCCGACGTGATAGACTTGAACTTCGGCTGTCCTGTGAAGAAGGTGGCGGGCAAGGGCGCAGGCGCGGGAATGCTGCGCAACATTCCTCTGATGCTCGACATTACCCGTGCCGTAGTCGATGCCGTGCATACTCCCGTGACGGTGAAGACGCGTCTTGGCTGGGACATGAACAACCTCGTGATAACCGACCTTGCAGAGCAGTTGCAGGATTGCGGCATTCAGGCGCTGACTATCCACGGACGGACGCGCAGCCAGATGTACACTGGTGATGCTGATTGGACGCTTATAGGCGATGTTAAGCGCAATCCACGCATACACATACCGATAATAGGCAATGGTGATGTCGTCGATTATGAGACGGCAAGGCAGAAGTTTGACGCTTACGGCGTAGATGCCATTATGGTTGGGCGTGCCACGTTCGGTCGTCCTTGGATATTCCGTGAGTTGCAGAACGGCGGCGACAGCGGGCTGACACTTGACGACAAGATTGACGTTTTGGAGGAGATGCTGCGCATCAACGTTGAGCGCATAGACGAGTATCGTGGAATATTGCACACCCGCCGCCATTTGGCTGCAAGCCCCATATTCAAGGGAGTCCCCGACTTCCGCCAGACGCGTATCCATATGCTTCGTGCCGACAAGGCTGATGAAGTTGTGGAGATATTGGAACAGTGCCGCACACTCATACCGCAATTGCTTGAAGGAAGTGATTCATAAACGCATTGTCTGTTCGCAATTCGTTCATATTTCAAAATCACCCGTTGACAAGGTGGTATGTTCCACCTGCAAGCGGCTTTATGATGCCCTTTAGCTCCATTTCGAACAGTAGTGCCGACAGACGGCTGACGGTTATGCCTGTCTTTGCGGTCAGTATGTTTAGTTGCAGGTCGTTAGCCTTTTCGAGCGTACTTACGACAGCCCGTTCCTCGTCAGACAAGTCGGGGAACAGGTCACGTTCTATACCTTTCTTCTTGGCTTTCTTTAGCCTTTCTCCGTCGTTCCAGCCCATGGCTTCTACGAAGTCGTCGGCAGACGTTATCAGTGCTGCCACGTTCTGCCTTATCATCTTGTTGCAGCCTTCGCTGTACTTCGCTCCCACCGCTCCAGGGAAGGCGAACACGTCACGGTCGTAGCTGCGCGCTATGTTGCACGTTATCAGTCCTCCACCCTTGTCGGCACTCTCCACGAGTATTGTCGCGTCTGTGCAACCGGCTATGATGCGGTTGCGTTTTACGAAGTTCTTGGGAAATGGCTGCGTGTGCGACATATATTCTGTAAGCAACCCTCCTTGCTTTATCATAGCCACGGCTGTGTCTCGGTGTGCCCGTGGATATATTTCGTCGAGTCCGTGCGCAAGTACACCGACTGTCTCCATGCCGTTGTCGAGAGCCGCGCGGTGCGCGCATACGTCGATGCCGTAGGCGAGTCCGCTGAATATGACTATGTTGGGGCATAGTTGCCGCAAATCACGTGCGAACGACTGTATGAGGTCTCTGCCGTATGCAGTACACTTGCGCGTGCCTATAATGGATATCGAGTGGCGGGGATTCAGATCGGCGTTGCCTAAATAGTAGACTACCAATGGCGCGTCGGCACACTGCCTTAGCCGTTGCGGATAGTCGGGAGAGCATATGGGTATCGGGCGTATGCCGTGCTTGCTGTCGTACTCCATTTCTTGCTCAGCCCGTTGCCGTGCGTTGCCGATGTCTTTAAGTCCCTTAACGAGGTAAGGAGCTGCGTCGGGGATTACCTCCTTGATATTGTCATGGTGCTCGATTACTGCCGTTGCTGAGCCAAGGCGGTTGTAAAGGTCCACAAGTCCTGCTGGGTGGAAGTATGTAGTACTGGCAAGTACCATCGTGTTGAGAATCTCCAGTTCTTCGTCTGCTGTCATAATCGTAGTAATGGATTTGGTTGGGCTTATAAGTCTAATCTTTGTTTATGAACTGGCTGAAGGCAGCGTCGTATTCCGGGCTTACGCCGAGTCGTCCGTTAATGAGCGTTACGAGTTCTGCCGTGCAGTGGAAGCACAGCCGTTCGTCCGACGCGCGGAATAGGTCATGTGTGAACACATACCGCAGCCCTTCTTTCCTGAGTGCCAGCCTCGATATTATCTCGTCGTCGCATCGCAGCGGAGTCTTGAATTGCAGGTTCATGCGTGCGACTACGGCATCTGTACCCTGTTCGTGTAGCTTTGCAAAGCTCACGCCGAGGCTTTTCAGAAACCTGTGCCGTGTGTGTTCCGTGTAGTGCAGGTAGTTAGCGTTGTTCACGATGCCCTCGATGTCGCATTCGTAGTCGCGCACCTCAATGCGTGTCTCGAATATATACTTCTCTTTTGAATCATTCATCTTTGTCGTGTATTATAAAGGTTCTATAAATGTTCGTCTAAAAATCTGATTTCAAGTAAGATGCCAGCGGACTATGAATGTCCTGAAGGCCTTGCGCAAGGTTCCTGACATTCATTTGCGCGCCTTTTAGGGAGGAGTGGGTGTGATCGTGGTTGAAATAAACAGATGCCCGCTCCTTACTGCCACAATGCCGGTCGAGCCAGTCGGCGGAGATGTTGTGCAGGTCGACAAATTCGACACCTGTTTCTTTCACTACCTCACGATACCATTTGCCGTATGAGTCATTGCGTCGTTCTATCTTTCCATTGCGCCATTCGTTGCGTGGAGTCAGCGAGACAAGGATAGGGGTTGCGCCCTTCTCGCGCACGTCGTCAATAAACTTCTTCAGATACCAGCCGAAACTGTAGACAAGCTCGTAGGTGCCTTTCGACGCGCTCTTGTATACATGGCAAGTATCGGCAGCTGCAGCTATCTCGCCACGCTCCTTGCCGTCACCGATTCCGCCAATATCGTTATGACCGAACTGTATCAGGACATAATCGCCTGGTTGTAGTGAGTTGTAGACCCTTTCCCAACGTCCCTCGTTGAGGAACGTACGGCATGAGCGGCCTGCCTTTGCCGCATTGTAACAGGTAATCTTGTCCTCGTCAAATACGGTATATGCCTCTGAACCCAATCCCCACATGCCGTTCTCGTCCTTGTCCTCGTTCTTTACTGTTGAGTCGCCAGTGAACCACACTACGGGCTTGCCTTTCTCACGCCTTACGGGTTCTGTCGGCAAGGCTACGCTTGTCATCATAGCCTGCAATGGGCGCAACGCCGGATTAGTGCTTTCGGCAATACCCTCGGCGGCTGAGCGCGCGTTCATCATGGCTCCAAAGCGTGAAGTGTGAATATGGTCTTTATAGAAATGGTATCTCTCCTTCCAACGGCTGTAAGAGTCGAGTTTTCGTCCGCTTATCTCATTGAGGTCTATAAACGGAACGTCCATTTCCCTGGCGACCGCTTCCAGCCATTGCGTATGAATCTTCCTCACTATTTTGCCGCTTTGCTCATCGAAAGCGTCACGTGGCGTAAGCGACATTAGTATCGGATTGGCGCCTTTGGCACGGCAGTCCCTTATGTACTTGCGCATATATTCCCCATAAGTATATACCGTCTCCCTTTCACCAGTCTCCTTTATAGTCACGTTAAGCGAGTCATTGCCTGTGCCTGGGATGGACGCTCTCGCACGTCCTCTGTCATAAGGACCGTTGTCATTATGTCCGATAGAGATAATGACCCAATCGCCTGGTTTTAATGCTTTGCGGACATCAGCCCATAGGTACTTGTAGTATGTACGGCTTGACATTCCGCCCAAAGCCTGGTTCTCAACAGTTATCTTGTCGGGATTCCAATAGATATGCTCGAAGAATCCCCAGCCCCATTGTCCGTTGGCTCCGTTTCCGAGCGTTCCGTTGCGCATTGTGGAATTGCCGACAAGGAACAGTACTGGGTTGTTCCCCTTGCGGGATGTCCCTGCCGGAATGCGTGCAGTTTGTGCCTTGTTCAAGCTGTCGAGTGTGAGGTCAATTACGTGGTTGACATCGTCTAAAGGGGCGGGAACGTCGTTTTGCGCCATGGCGCAAGTCATGGCAAGTAGCGATAATAGGGATATGGCAGTTGTCTTAATCATAAAACTATTTGTCGTCATGTTCAGCATAAAGACCTATGGTCGTGCCGGTGAATCCGCCGACCTTGGAAGATACGTACACTATGCTTACGCCGTGTGCCAGAGACTGCCAGTCGGCATTGCCGATACGGAAGGAAAAGTCGTATTCGTTTCCACGGCAGACAGCCTTCAAGACTACTTTTTCGGCTATACTTCCAGTCGCTTTTTCTGCTATCACGTCAAATCCTTTCTTGTTTACCTTGCGCAGCTGTATGGCAGTATCGGTCACGCAGAGAAAGTATTGGTGTCCCTCGTTCTTGAATATCAGCAAACCAGCCGCATCGCCTGCCGCAGGTGTGAAATCGAGCGTGGTCGTCGCCTCGAACTTGTGGTGCTGTATGCGTCGTCCGAGATATGCCGGCGTGCCAGTTCCCCTTGTCGTCTCGGCAAGACAAGCAAGGTGCAGTCCCTTCTTCTGCTTGCACGGTGTGGGTAGTTGTCCGCGTAGCGAGAGCCATTCAGGTTTGATAGTCTTGGAGGTGAAGTCGTCATGCCACGTAAAGTTGCCGAACGTCGTGTTTGGTTGGCGCATCACTCCTTCGCGCTGTTGAATGAGCGGTATGCTGTCACGTGTTATGGTTATGTATGGATAGCCGTCCTTGCTCCATTTGACTGGCATCATGAAAGTCTCGCGTCCGAGTTGTTCCACTCCGTTGTTCCATGGTCTGCAACCGAGGAATACTGCCCACCATTCTCCATTGGGAGTCTCCACGAGATCGGTATGTCCAGTGCAAGTGACACCGTATTTTGGGTGCGCCTTGTTGAGGCGTTGCGTCAGTATCGGATTGCGCGGCCACCTGCGGTATGGACCGAATACCGAGTCTGCCTGGTAAGCCACCTCGGAGTGCATCAGTCCCGTTCCGCCTTCGGCACAGAGCAGGTAGTATTTGCCGTTCACCTTATATATATGCGGCCCCTCGTCGCGTGCGAGTTGTTCCTCTGGACCTACTCCCTCCTCACGGAACGCTACTTCTTCGCCATAGGTTTGGTTCTTGTCGGTGTCGAAGCGTATTATGCGTATGCTGCGGTGGTTGCTCCACTTCGGCTTGCCCTCGGTATCCTCCTTGTGTACTATGTACGCCTTACCGTCGTCATCGAAGAAGAAAGACGGGTCTATGCCGTCGATTTGCGGCAGGAATATTGGGTCTGACCACTTGCCGCGCGGGTCTTTCGTCGTTACGAAGAAGTGCCCCTTGCCCACGTCGGTGGTTATCATGTAGTAGGTCTTGTTTGACTTGTTATACGATATTGACGGTGCGTATATTCCGCCCTTGTCTATGGACTGACCGCCGAGGTACTGGAGTTGTGACGGACGGTTGAGAATGTTGCCGACGAAGTCCCAGTTCACAAGGTCGGTACTATGATACAGTGGCACTCCTGGATAATAGCCGAAGGTAGACGTGACGAGCCAGTAGTCGCCGCCGACACGGCATATCGACGGGTCGGAATACCAGCCTGGCAGTATCGGGTTGTAGAATTGCGACGGATTTGAGAGTGGTACCTCCTTGTAATAGTCGTCGTTGCCTACGTATTCGAAATTGGAGAAATGAGCAATCGTCGGTGTCTTCGTTTGGGCGGATACGGTTGCTTGTGCCGACAGCAACGCCGCGAGCAATAAGATGGCTGGTTTCATAAGTGGTTTGTTATTAGTCTGGTTGCAAAGGTATAAATAAAAATACGGATTTCGTTCAATTCCGTTCGGTTTCGTTCAGAAACAGCCACAATCCGTTAATTTCCATTCAATCCTCGTTCCGTTTTGACGGATTATTTACAAGGTCGGAGTCAGAATATCTTCTTATGGTGAAAGGAAATATTCCGATTGCCCCAAAGGAAATATTCTCTTTTACTAACTGAATATATGTTCAGTCACCCAAAGAGCGTACTTTCATTCACCAAAGAGGATATTTCGTATCATTCTTACTTTACTTTTACCTTTGCTTTCAGGTATTTATATCCGAAGCGGCAGCGGAGGCAGTCCTTGCGGTCGCAATACTCGCGTTTCAGTTGTATGAGAGCCTGTGAGTCGCCGGCGTTGTCAACTTTTAGTCCTACTTCCTGCCACATACGGACTATTTGGTTGTCTTCGGCTTTCAGCTCGTCAAGGAAGTCGAACGCGCGGTCGCAAAGGCGTTCGTCGCCCTTGTGCCGTCCATAGGCAAAAAGCATAGGTATGACGGTATTGACAAGCAGCAGGTTGACAGACGACGTTGACAGCCGTTTGGCGTTCTTCTTGCCAGGATTGCCAAACGAATAGTGGGTCTCCCAGTATGGCGTTACGTTGGTTAGGAGCATTTCCCGCGCCTTCTTCACGTTGTCGCAACCGACGAGTGCCGAAAGGCTTGTCTTGTGGTTGTAGTAGAGGTTGACGAGCTGGGCGATGCGTATATGTGGAAAGTTCTGCGGGCGCAGTCGCAGAAACCGCCACAGTCCTGCGTCAATGGGTGATAGCGAGAACTTGTGCGCCAGATAGATGTATTCGTTCCTTAGGCGTGTGAAGTAGCCTTCGGCTATGGCGGCGTCACGATAGCGTGCTGGTACGGTCGATATGTCGAGCAACCCTGCCTGTCCCAAGAATAACGCCTCAATCTGGAAAATGTCGTCGCGGTGGTGGGCTACGGTGTTTAGCGGAATGCTTGCCGCCCATGATTCGAAAGCGTCGCCATTGATGCCGAATCCGAAATTGCGTGCGAGGGTTATGAAGTATGCCTGTTCCCACGAGCCGCATGATATTTTGGCACGTTGTGCTATTGCCTCAGTCTTCTGCTCAAGACGTTCTGTTTGCAGCGCGCTTAACCATGAGTGGACGGTCAGATGGTCGAGTTCGGGTATGATTTTGTAGCATGGCGGATAGCTGTCTACGGACAATAGTTCCTGGTAGTTGTCGGCTACCGCCCGTGGAACGTCAAGCTGCATCTGCGGAGGGGTAGAGCCGTTGGCAGTGCGCACGTCGCAGTCTATATTGGAGGCTACGTGGAGTATTACGTTGTCGTAGTGGTGATCATGGTCGTGACCGTGACCGAACCAGTCGCTCGACTTGTCGTGAATCTCTATGTTGCCCACCCACAGCGTATCGCCTATCTTGACCTTGGCGTTGAAGAAGTCAGGACCGGCATCGTGGTTGTGCAGTCCTGGGTCTATGACCTCGACGGTCTGCCCGTCGGTGGTAGCCAGTTTCCGAAGTGGGAACATCTTGTGTTTCCAAACGTAGTGCAGCAGTTGTTCCATTGTAGACTTAGTGCTTGGTCATTGTATTTGTGCCTTGACAGGATATGCAAAACTACATAAAAATAACGTAACACAATATGTATAAGCAAGAAAAAAGAGGTAACTTTGCAAATTAAATTGAACTAAAACAACTTTTTATTATGAAGATAGCTCTTATCGGCTACGGCAAAATGGGGCATATGATAGAGCAGATTGCCCTTCAGCGTGGTCATGAAATCGTGTGTAAGATAGATGTTGACAACCAGCAGGACTTTGATTCTCCAGAATTCGAGAGTGCCGATGTCGCCATAGAGTTCACCAATCCTACGGCGGCGTATGACAACTATCTCCGTGCCTTCAAGCACAACGTGAAGGTCGTCAGCGGCTCTACCGGTTGGATGAAAGACCACAAGGCTGATGTAGAGAGACTTACCAGGGACGGCGGCCAGACATTGTTCTGGGCAAGCAACTTCTCGATAGGCGTTGCGATATTCTCGGCGGTGAACCGCTACCTTGCCAAGATTATGAACAAGTTTCCACAGTATGACGTACGTCTGGAGGAAACCCACCACATTCACAAACTCGACGCTCCTTCCGGCACTGCCATAACGCTTGCGGAGGAGGTCGTTGACAACATAGACCGCAAGTCGTCGTGGAAAATGGGAACTACCCGTTGGGACGACGGTCATGTCGATGGCAGTGACGACCACAAGGCAGACGAACTGCTTGTTACGAGCGTGCGCCACGACGAGGTCCACGGCATTCACACGATAGACTATGACAGCGAGGCCGACGAGATAACCATCACTCACTCGGCTCACAGCCGCAAGGGGTTCGCCCTCGGTGCCGTACTCGCCGCAGAATATACGAAGGAGCATACCGGATTGCTCACCACAAGTGACCTCTTTCGCTTTTAATAGATAATTGGTAATTGAAAATGGATAATTGTGATTACTTGTCCCTTGTAGTCGGGTAATCATACATACTTCCCGCTATGGGGAGGCATTGAGAGGCTTCTTATATGATTGACAAAGAGAAAGCGAAAATCAACCCGCGCAAGCAGTGGGTGAAGTTTGGTATAGTGTTCGCCTTGTACGTCTTGTTTCTGCTGTGGGTACAGCCGCAGACCGTATCTGGGTGGATACTCACGGTGGTCGGGGCGTTGTTCCTGTTCGACGTTTATATAACCAAGAAGGTACACTGGAGTTGGTGGAAGGAAGGCTCGAACGTCACCCGTGTCGTGATGAGCTGGGTCGACGCGATAGTCTTCGCATTGGTGGCGGTGTACTTCATCAACCTGTTCTTGTTCCAGAACTTCGTAATTCCGTCAAGCTCGCTTGAGAAGAGCTTGCTCACTGGCGACTATCTTGCCGTCAGCAAGGTGAGCTATGGCCCGCGCATACCGGAGACGCCGCTGACGATGCCGCTGACGCAGCACACCCTGCCTATACTCGGCTGCAAGAGCTATATAGAGTGGCCGCACTGGGACTACCGCCGAATGAAAGGTCTAGACAACGTCGAGCTGAACGACATAGTAGTATTCAACTTCCCTGCCGGCGACACCATAATGACTGCCGACCAGTACCAGGCGCAGGACTACTACGAGGCTGTCTACAAGATAGGCGGCGGACAGATGATGCAGCAGAACCCCGACGTAGACCTTACCAAGATGAACGCCAGCCAGCGTTGGGACTTCTACCGCCAGGTGTATGCCCTCGGACGGCAGTACATAGTGGGCAATCCGCAAGTGTACGGCGCGCTCGACACGCGTCCTACCGACCGCCAGGAGAACTACGTGAAGCGTTGTGTCGGACTGCCCGGGCAGACGCTTCAGATAAGGGATTGCATAGTGTATCTCGACGGCAAGCCGAACAAGGAACCGGACAACGTGCAGTATGACTACTTCGTCAAGTTCCCGGCTGGGATAAGCGCGTCCGACCTTCTCACCGACAACTACGACGATATGCGCAAGGAACTCGGCATAAGCGAGGAGGACGTGCAAGGACTCGGAATGCTTCACGGATATGACGTGGAGGGCGGCAACGTCTACAACCGTGCCATACTCGACCAGTACGACGGCTATATGCCTCTGACGAAGACGGCAGCCGAACAGCTTAAGAAACGCCACATAGTCACGTCGATACGCCGCGTGACGGACAAGGACTTGTTCTCCGGCATGGTATACCCATTGAATGGTGCGTACGGCTGGACGCGCGACAACTACGGCCCGATATGGATTCCGAAGAAGGGTGCGACCATTACGCTGACACTCGACAACCTGCCCGTCTATGAGCGTTGCATCGGGGTGTATGAGGGCAACGACCTGCAAGTGCGCGGCGGACGCATATATATCAACGGCAGGCAGACCGACAAGTATACGTTCAAGATGGACTATTACTGGATGATGGGCGACAACCGCCACAATTCGCTCGACTCCCGCTATTGGGGATTCGTGCCCGAAGACCACATCGTGGGCAAGCCGTTGTTCATCTGGTGGAGTTCCGACCCCGACCGCGGTGGATTCGGAGGCATACGCTGGAGCCGCCTGTTCAAGTGGGTTGACGACATAAAGTGATGACGGCACTGCTATCCTCGGCATACTTCGCGCCGATACAGTGGTATCAGAAGCTGGTCAGATACGATGTCTGCTTCGTGGAACGCTACGACAGTTTCGTGAAGCAGACCTACCGCAACCGATGTGTCATAGCCACTACCAACGGACTGCAATCGCTGACTGTCCCTATCGAGGGCGCTGGTGGCAGCGGAGGGCATCAGTTGATGCGTGACGTGCGCATCAGCGACCACGGCAATTGGCGGCACCTGCACTGGAACGCGCTGATGTCGGCTTATGGAGAGAGTCCGTTCTTCGAATTCTATTCTGACGACATTCGTCCGTTCTTCGAACGCCGTTGGACGTACCTCTACGACTTCAACATGGAGATAACGCAGAAGGTGTGCGAGTTGCTCGACATTCAGCCGAATATCAAGCCGACGACCGACTTCACGCCCGTTGGCGGTGACGCGCCGGTAGACGACTATCGCGAGGTGATACGTCCCAAGCACCCGCTGCCCGACGCATCCTTCGAACTACGGGAATACTATCAGGTGTTCGCCCGCAAGATTGGCTTCCAGCCCAATCTGAGCATACTCGACCTGCTGTTCAACGAGGGCAACGAGGCGGTGCTCTACCTGTATCCGCAGAGCCGTCAAAACGTTAGTATAGTAACTCCAAAACGTTAGTATACTAACTCTGAAACGTTAGTATAGTAACTCTAAAACGTTAGTATAGTAACTCTAAAACGTTAGTATACTAACTCTGAAGCGGTAGTATACAAACTCTAAATCCGACCTATATTAAGGACAAAACATTATAAGTATGAGAAACAATATAAGCTATATTCTCCTTGCAGCCGGACTGTCGCTGGCAGTCACTGGTTGCGCAAGCCACGAGTATGCGGTAAACCGTACGCGCATACTTGTAGATTCACGTTACGACGGCAGTCCTGACAGTGCCGCTATGGTGTTCATGCAACCGTACAAGGCGCGTGTCGACTCGATGATGAATCCGGTGGTAGGCTATGCCGCGTCGGATATGGCGGCGTATCAGCCGGAAAGCCCGCTGACAAACCTTTTCTCCGACATACTCGTATGGGGAAGCAGGGAGTTCGGAGAGATGCCCGACTTCGCCGTCTATAACGTCGGCGGCATACGCGCGGCATTGTCCAAAGGTGCCGTGACCATTGGCGATGTGCTCGACATGGCACCGTTTGAGAACAAGATTTGCTTCCTCACGCTCACTGGCGACAAGGTGCTCGAACTGTTCAACCAGATGACCGCCCAGGGCGGACAGGGCGTGAGCCATTCTGTGCGTATAGTCATGGACGCACGTGGCAGCCTCGTCAGCGCGACAGTGAACGGAAAGCCCGTTGACCCCAAGGCGAAATACCGCATTGCCACACTTGATTATGTGGCGCAGGGCAACGACCACATGGACGCGTTCAAGGCTAAGACCGATGTCGTCTCGCCACAGGACGAGAAAAACAACGTGCGCTACATCATTATGGACTATTTCCGTGAGAACATGAAACAGGGCAAGGCGGTTGACAGCCGCGTCGAGGGCAGGATAACTATAAAGAAATGATTACGGCTATGAAATACAATGCGATTATAACTATTATGTTGGTACTGGTTCTGTGCGGTTGCTCGTCAGAGCGGTCGCTGACTATACTGCACACCAACGATACCCACAGCCAGATATACCCGTTACCAGCCAACCTTGCCGATACCATGAAGGCAGGGCGTGGCGGATTTGTCCGCCGAGTGGCTATGATACGTGACGAGCGGAAGAAAGACCCCACGCTGCTGCTGTTCGACAGTGGCGACTTCTCGCAGGGCAGCCCGTATTACACGTTGTTCAAGGGCGATGTAGAGGCTGGACTTATGAACCTCATGCACTACGATGCTGGGACTATCGGCAACCATGAGTTCGACTTCGGACTGGAGAATATGGCGCGCGTGTTCCGCAAGCTCGACTTTCCTATCCTGTGTTGCAACTATGACTTCACCGGCACTCCCGTAGAGGGCACAGTGCAGAAGCATATGGTCATACGGCGAAACGGGTTCAAGATAGGGGTCTTCGGCGTGTGCCCCAAGATGGACGGGCTTGTAGACGAGAACAAGTGCCGTGGCGTGAAGTTCCTTGACCCGATAGCGGAATCGCAGAAGCAGGTGGACGAACTGCGCAAGCTCGGCTGCGACTATATTATATGTATATCGCATCTCGGCTGGGACACCTACGGCACCAACGACCAGAAGCTCGTTGCCGGCACGAGCGGTATAGACATCGTGCTCGGTGGTCATAGCCATACATACTTCAAGCACCTTGAATACGTCAAGGACAAGGCTGGACGCATGGTTCCTGTAGACCAAAACGGCAAGTCGGGAATATACGTCGGCAAGATACGCGTCAGCAAGGGAAAGAAACACTGATGCAGACATCCTGTCAGTCTAACGAGACATAATGGCGCAGTTTCTCCACTGGTATGCAAGTTGCATAATCCTGTGTGAACGCCGAAAGGCAGAGGAACAATGAAAGGAGGTTCCGAAAGCCCGAAGGCGGAAGAAAAGAAGAAATTTAAAATAACACAGGAGGATTTAATTATGTTGTTAGCTCGTAGAAACAATGATTGGTTGAACAATTGGTTTGATGACGATTTCTTTAACACCGACTGGTTCCCGACATTCAAGATGAACACCACCGCTCCGGCAGTGAACGTCAAGGAGAATGACAAGAACTACGTAATGGAGATAGCAGCTCCAGGTTTGAAGAAAGAGTATGTACGTGTTGACGTAAACAACGACGGTGAACTTTGCGTAGCCATCGAGAATAAGATGGAGCACAAGGAGGGCGACTCCAAGAGCGACAAGAAAGAACACTATCTGCGTCGTGAGTTCTCCTACACTAACTATCAGCAGTCCTACGTACTGCCTGACGATGTAGACCGCGACCACATCAGCGCAAAGGTTGACAACGGCATTCTTGAGATTACCCTTCCAAAGGTGATAACCGACAAGGACGCAGCCAAGAACGTCAAGCGTATCGAGGTTGCTTAACCGCAGCGCGGGAACTTCCGCAACGTGGCAATTCCCATATTGCCGGAAGGTCTCCCACATTATATAATATATATCAGCGTCATGCACCGTATGGTGCGTGGCGCTGTTTTTTTGTTGGTTGTGAAGCGAAGCCTATTTTACTTGTTTATGGGGCAAAGCTATATGAAGAAGGTTGCCGTATCGTAATCAATAAATTCTTTCCAATGTTTGAAGAATTGGAAAGAATTGGAGAAAAGACTTTTACGCAATCTTAGCCTTATGCGACAGTTGAATAGAGTTAGTTTCAGCATAGACCCAATAGATTGAACCGTCGAATGTTAAAATTGTTACTTTATTTGTCAACAATATGTAAAAAAGATAAAGATAATTCATATTTTAGAACGAATTATATAAAATTAATACCTTTGTGGAGAAGTAAGTGAAATTTTAATAAAAACACTTGCTTGAGTTTTTTAATTTATTACTAAAATTACAAAAAAATGAAAGAACTGAATTTTAAGAGAGAATTCGTTTCTCGTCTGCAAGATGAAGAGATGGCAAACATCCTTGGGGCAAAGGACCAAGTGTCAAACTCAGCAGCAAAAAGGCTTAATGATGACACTACTACACCCACTGATACTTCTCAGCCAGAAGGTGGAATATCTAATTCTTGTTGTCAGAAATCTTGCAAATGAACTTCTAATAAGGTTGAGAAACTCTCAACCTTAATTTTTGCTGAAATTAATTCATGGAATACAAATCAAAGATGACATATGTAGATGAAACGATTCTTGTTATTACTACTAATATTATATACATTTACTTCTTATGCTCAAGATGTAGCTGGTTGCCTAAAGAATATTGCTGGCGAACCTATTCCTTTTGCCTCCCTTGTTTTGCACACAAACGCAGATTCTGTTATAGCTACGGCATTAACTGATTCATTAGGAGAATTTACTTTGGCTTGTATGTTTGATAGGGAGGAAGTTTTAGCATTGAGTATATATTGCTTAGGATATAGGGATACTACGTTGTTGTTTCACAGTGGTGTTATAAGGTTATACCCGACATTGTATCATGATGACTATTCTTTGTCCGAGGTTATAGTTAGGGCTAATAAGAAACCAATTACATATAAGAATGGAGAGATGATAATAGATGCTTCTTTCTTTACAAATAGCAAAGGCGACAAGATTCTTGATGTATTACGGCGAATGCCTGGTATATTGATCAAAAATGACAAAATCTTAATAGACGGGAAAGAGCCTTTGGTTGTAATAAATGGTACAAAGCAGCGGGTTCCAATAACTAATATTATCAAATATTTTGAGTCTGTTTCTGCGGGGAATGTGAGCCAAGTTAAAATTAATACTACGCAGCTAGCGGAAAACAAAACAGGAACTGAAAGTGTAACGCTGGAGATTGTTACTAATACAAGAAAATTTGATGGAGTGAGTCTGACGAGTTCTGCATATTTTCAGAAATATAAGAATGATGCCTATAAGTATGGAAATTATATAGATTTTCTTTTTAAGAATAGAAACCTTTCTGGCAATATGTCTATAGGAGTGTCAGAAAGAAAACTCTATTCTGAGAAACAAACCAGTGTGGATGAAGAAGCAAATTTGTCACTTAAAAATACATATAAAAAGCTTTCGTATTTCGGGGTGATGAATCTGTCATGGAGTCCAACGATAATAGGTGGTTCTATTAATCTATATGGTTCGTACTATAAAGACTTTGATAAGAAATATGCTTTTGAAGATTATAAAAATAATTTGGTAAATACAAAAAAAAGCGACAGAAATAATAAAAACCGTCCCGACCTGTTGTCTGTCAATGTGGAGTATAACTCTAAAGATACATTGAATAATAGGTTTAAATTATCATACGGTTTGCTTACAGGGAATAGTAATTTAAAAGAAAACTACTCGAATACTATTTCTCAATGCTATAATTTACAAAATAAGTTTTGGGGGCACCAACATATATTTGAAGTTCAGTACACATACCAAGTTGGTAAATGCCTTTTCAAAGTAGGTTTGCAGGATTATTTGGCAGCAATACATCAGCGAGATATAATAGAAAACTACAATTATAGTTCTAATATTAAACTTTCTGAAAATATTTTTGCCGTATATTCTTCTATTGGTTACGCATTAAGTAAGAAATTGTATTTATATATGGGTTGGAGAAGTGAATATACGGACTATCGACAAAAAACATATACATCTAGTTGTCCAGAAAACTATTGGCAAAACTCTCCATCTTTCTCTTTTAGTTATAATGTGTCAGACAACTACAATACTTCTTTGAAGTTGAATACTAGAAGTCATAGAACAAGCTTTTATAATATATTGCCAGGCGTAGGCTTTCAGAGTGATTATGAATATTCAACAGGCAATCCAAATTTAAGACCGGAAAAGATATATGATGTAAGGTGGGAAAACTTAATCTTTAAATATCTTAATGTCAGATTGTCATGTAAGTATATAAAAGACTGTTGGGATATATGGTATAGCTTGAACGGAGAAGATACGCGCTACACGACATATATCAATTTTGGCGATCAGATAGGCTACTATATATATACGTCAATTCCATTTTCTTTCTTTTCTGGTAAATTGAGAGGGACATTGAACTTTAATATATATATTAAGGATATTCATGCGGATAAGCTCCTTTGGGAAATGGATTCCCTAGAAAAGAGTTACGCTTCTGCCTATTATAAGTTTTAGGATTATGTAGTTCTTTTTATAATGAGTATCCTTGTGTCTGTTGACGTTTATAGTCCTAATTTATGCTATAATTAGGAGGTGCGGAAACTTATTTCCTTCAAGCTGTATAGATTTACAGTAAATAAGTAAAGATAATGTTGTATTGGCGGTAAGGAATGTGTTCTTTAGAGTGTAATGTTACATTCTTATGATGGGATATTGTATATGAGACATGATTTTTTGAATGAGTTGCCTTTGTTGTGTAGCTATTGGTAGGTATTTTTTTGCTAACTTTGCAGAAAATTTGGTAGAGATACCGACTTGGAAGGAAGGGTGAACCGACTTTTCAAGGTAAGAATACAAACAAACAGCGAATAGGATACTGATATGGCAAAGAAGAAATACGACGGACTGACCGACGCGGAAGTCCTGGAGAACCGTGACCGTTACGGAGCCAACGTGCTGACTCCGCCTGAGCGCGAGCCACTGTGGAGGCGGTTTCTCGCGAAGTTTTCCGACCCACTGATAGTAATCTTGCTTGTGGCAGGAGTGCTGTCGGTGGGTATCTCGTTTTATGAATACTACGGTCTCGGACACGGCGGTTCGGTCTTTTTCGAGCCTGTGGGGATATTCATTGCCATATTCCTGGCTACCGGGCTGTCGTTCCTCTTTGAGTATAAGGCGGAGCGGGAGTTCGAGATTCTCAACCAGGTGAACGACGACGAGCCGGTGAGCGTCATACGTAACGGGCGCACGGTGCGGGTGCCGCGCAAGGAGGTCGTCGTCGGCGACATCGTGCTTGTTGAGACCGGTCAGGAGATTCCTGCCGACTGCCGTTTGCTGGAGGCTACGTCGCTCAATGTCGACGAGTCTTCGCTGACGGGCGAGCCTGTATGCCACAAGAGTGCCGACGCTGCCGACCGTGATGATGAGGCTACGTTTCCGACTAACGAGGTGATGCGAGGCACCAAGGTTATGGAAGGACATGGAGTGGCAGTCGTCCTTAAAGTAGGCGATGCCACGGAGAACGGGCAGGTTATGGAGGCTGCGCAACTCGACGACGGGCTGAAGACTCCGCTCGACGAGCAATTGGGACGGCTCGGTCGGTTGGTATCGCGTGGCAGCTATGCCGTGGCGGTGCTGATAGTCTTCGGGCGGTTGCTCGACTACTTCATCGACATTCACGGCGGCACCCTCGCATGGACTGGCGGTTTCGACCTCATAGATTTCACGACATACCTGCTCCAGACGCTGATGATAGCCGTGACGCTAATCGTCGTGGCAGTGCCCGAGGGTCTGCCCATGGCGGTGACCCTGAGTCTTGCGTACTCTATGCGCCGTATGTTGAAGACCAACAACCTCGTGCGCAAGATGCACGCCTGCGAGACTATGGGGGCGACGACCGTCATCTGCACCGACAAGACCGGCACGCTCACGCAGAACCAGATGCACGTCTCAGAGTTCTTTTCCACCACGGACAACGGTTTGAACGGACTGTATGAGAACATGGCTGTGAACAGTACGGCGCAGCTCAACGGCGACGAGGTTATCGGAAACCCTACCGAGGGCGCGTTGCTACTATGGCTGCGCGATAGGAATGTGGACTATCAGAAGCTGCGCGACGATGCCGATGTGGTCGAGGAAGAACCATTCTCGACGGAGAAAAAGTATATGGCTACTACTGTCGTAACAGGCGGCAGCCGCAGAAGATATGTAAAGGGCGCGCCGGAAAAGGTCATGGCTGTGTGCGACATTGACGACGGCGACCGTAAGAGATACGAGGACAAGCTGTCACAGTTCCAGGGGCAAGCCATGCGCACGCTCGGTTTTGCCGTCGATGGCAAGTTCCAGGGCATTGTCGGTATCAGTGATCCCGTGCGCGAGGAAGTACCCGCAGCCGTCAGGGAGTGCGCCAATGCCGGCGTAAAGATAAAGATAGTCACGGGAGACACCATCGGTACGGCAAAGGAAATCGGTCGGCAGACTGGCATATGGACTGCGTCGGATACGGACAAGAACGCCATTACGGGACCGGAGTTCGAAGCATTGACCGACGAGCAAGCCCTCGACCGTATAGAGGACTTGAAGATTATAGCCCGCGCGCGCCCTATGGACAAGAAGCGGCTTGTCGAGCTGTTGCAGCAGAAAGGCGAGGTCGTGGCAGTGACGGGCGACGGAACCAACGACGCGCCGGCACTGAAGGCGGCGCATGTAGGGCTGTCTATGGGCGACGGAACGTCGGTGGCTAAGGAGGCTTCCGACATAACCATCATAGACAACTCGTTCTCTTCTATCGGTCGAGCCGTCATGTGGGGGCGTTCGCTGTATCAGAATATCCAGCGGTTCATACTTTTCCAAATGACGGTCAACGTCGTTGCGTGCATGATAGTTCTCGTCGGCGCGTTCTTCGACCGCCAGTCGCCGCTGACGGTCACGCAGATGCTGTGGGTCAACCTCATCATGGATACCTTTGCGGCTATGGCACTCGCGTCGCTGCCGCCGACACACCGTGTAATGTACGACCGTCCGCGCGACCGCCACGCATTCATAATCACACGGGGTATGAAGTGGAACATCGTCGTTACGGGGCTGTTCTTCACCGCCGTACTGCTCGGACTGTACTTCTATTTCGAGCGTGACGGAAGGCTCGACGCCTACGAGTTGAGCACGTTCTTCACCGTGTTCGTATTCCTGCAGTTCTGGAACCTGTTTAACACCAAGGCGATACGCAGCGGTCACGCCGCCCTGTACCACATACGGGAGTGCAAGGGATTCCTGTTCATAGTCTCGATAATATTCTTCGGACAAATCTTGATAGTCGAGTGCGGAGGCGAGATGTTCAACGTAGTTCCCCTCAGGCTGACCGACTGGCTCGTGATTATCGGCAGCACGTCGCTCGTGTTCCTCATACCGGAACCAATACGCATGCTCGTACGCAAGAAGCGCGCCCACGACCGCGGCGCGCAAGTGTAGCAGACGGGCTGAAGCAGTGTCGGCTTTAGGTCAAACGAATATCATTGTCACACGTCACGAGTCCGAACGGTCAGACCGAACGAGTCTGACCGTTTACATTCAACGAGTCTAACCGATTAGATTAAGTGAGTCTGACCGTTAGATTCGGGCAGTCTAATGGCTATATTGAAGCAGTCTAACCGATTAGACTCCTCCAGTCTAATCGATTAGACTCGTTCGGTCTAAGCGTCAGACACGTCCAGTCTAAGCATCAGACTCGTCCAATCTAAGCGTCAGACTCGCCGGGTCCCTTGGTTATAGTGGTTCTTGCTGTCGGATTACTCCGGGCTTTGCCAGAAGTAGTCCGGATTGGAAGTAGTGTAGTTGCTGTTGGTGGCACTGGACGAAAAGCCCTTTGGCAGCAGTCCGACATATTCGCTGCCAGCCCGCCGGTACGGCGATTCTGCGTTAAATGTGCTCTTCACCGGGCATTCCAGCCAGTACAGGTTCTTTGCCATATAGTAGTCGAGATAGTGCTCCTTGGTCTGTTGGCTTTGATGGTTCCAGTTGGCATCATCGTTTATCCTTAGCGGAAGTCCGGCTATGAGCCGCTGCCTTACTTCGGCAATTCCGAGCATGTTGCCGTCTTCGTCCATGACGTATGCCGCGAATGTCGGGTCTATCCACAGCCACTTCTGCCTTTCTTTTGACCATACGGAGCAGATGACGTGGCAGTCCTGGTCGGCAGTGTCCTTTGGCAGACAGGTTATGTAGCGTGCGGGTATTCCCATTGAAAGGTATGCCTCGCACAGCATGATAGCAAGGCATCGGCAGTTTACGCCACGTCCCGTGGCTTTTGCGTAGTTATAGAGGTCTATGGCGTCGCGCTCGCAGAATGGCATGTTGCCACCGTCGTGCTGTACGTTGTCGTGCACGAAATACATGAGCCGCAATATGCGCGAAGTCTCGTCGCCATTGCCTGCTACGGAATCGAGCTTGAGATATTGGCGCAGCGACATTAGATTTCTGTCGGTGCTGGGGAGATACGTGAACTGTGGAAGGCTGTCGGTGTCCTCCATAGCGTACGGGGCGGCTGCCTTCAGTATTTCCAGCTTGTCATACTGCTTGATTCCGTCCAACAGTCTCTTGAATGGCTTGTAGCCGCGCACGTTGTCGAAATCGGTATCCAACATGGCGTGGCGGTAGTTGTTGAACCCGTATCCGATGGATTTCTTCAGTGCTTCTACGGCTTTTGGCTTCTTGTCCAGCAGAGAGTAGGTGCAGGAGAGGTTGTAGTAGACGTTGTTCAGCATAGCCCTGACGTTTCCACCGTACCTTTCTTGTTCGTCGGCTGATAGTGTCAGACCCTCAAGCACGGCAGCTTCACGGGTTAGAATCTTCTCCGTGGACTTGTAGTCTTTACGGTCGTAGGCGGCGAGGTATTCTTTTTCAAGTGCTGCAACCTTGTCATTTGCCTTGATGAGTTGCTCGGACTGTGCTGTGGCGGTACTTACGCAGACAAGTGCCAATACGACCGCTATCCACAGCCGTTTCTGTTTTGATAGGATTTGTGTCATTTGGTATATGATTTTATTAGTTTGGAGTAAAAGATAACAATGGCGATTCCGGCAACTCGAACACCAAGTTCTTCCGCTTGAACTGAAGCGAGAACAGTATATTGTTGCACACGTCGATAATTCCCGGATAGTACTTCGCCGCGCTGGAGTATATGTTCTGGTTGACATAGTACAGCTGGTTGTCGTCCGGATTTAGCACTGTATATTGGAAATTCATCAGCGTGTCATCGTCATAAGGCGAAAGGTATTCATATACGGTACAATATGCCGGCAAGCCGCCAATCTCCATGCTGTCCTGTTCATGAAGCACTCCGAGATAAAACGGGTCTTGTTCTATATCGTACTCCATAGACATTTCCGGGGTAAGTCCTTTCAGCCCCTTTACAAGTTCTGCCGCCTGTTTGGGCGACTCCCAGTGCATAGGCGTGGTCGACTTTGTGATGTCTATCCATGCGCCGCCGATTATCGTGTCGTATATCTCCAGCGAGAATCCCGGCTTGTTGTATTCAAATTTCACCCAGTCGGAGTCGTCGCGCACCCAATATCTTGGAGCGCGAATGCTGAAATCACGGTTTGAGTATGTGGCATAACTTTTCTCATTATACCACGGCTTAGACTTGAATATAGAAAGCTTGTCACCCTTTGTCGTTGCAGCAACCACAATGATGAATAGCACTATCAGCCATCTCATGTTTTTCATTGTTTCCCCTCCTCCGTGTAAGTTAAGTTAGCGTTGTCGCTCTTTATGCCCCCTTTGCGCGTCTGGTATCATGGCGCAAATATACAACTTTTTGCGTTAACGGCAAGCAAGTGCCTTTATATTAATATTGTATCCCCCGGCTTGCAATGAAATCAAAGGCATACGTTGACGGCGTACAGTGGCTTGTTCTCCATCCGACCTTGGTAATTTTCCTGTACACATGTACGTTTTTCTGTACGACTTTGCAAGTAGATATTACATTTTTCTGCACGACTTTTAGTGCAATGGTTACACTTTTCTGTACGAGCGTGAGGATAATGTGTCACATTGCGGCTCGATAACAGTTGTGTCGGGCGGGTTATACTATTTCCAAGTTTTTTCCATAGTATTGGTAATCCTATTTCCACAGTATTGGGAAATGGATTTCCACTGTACTGGAAACAGGATTTCCAGAGTATTGGAAATGGTGTTTCCAATATACTGGAAATACCATTACCACTATATTGGTAATATCGTATCAAATATATGGCTGTGGCAGAAAGGAAAGTTGTGTGTATGGTCTTATCTGTATGTTGTTGGCGTACACAATATATTTCTTTTTACTTTTTTAAGGAAAAGCTTGCACCTTCAGGAAATAACGTTTATATTTGCAAAGGAGTTTGGAGCAAAGCCAGTAGTGGTGGAGCATCGAAGGACTCCGTTATTTTATAATTAAAAAGAGCGTTTGACTCGTTATCCCTCGTTGAATCTGGACAATTCAATCTAATACGGATAATAGGCAAATCCGCTCACGCTTGGGAATATTGTACCCTTATGTCAAGGGCTCGATATACCTCAAAGCGTGGGCTTTTGCACGGTTACGTATTAGAGGCAGTCCAGAGCCTAAACGAGGTAACAATGCAAAAGTTCCCACGCTTTTCCCGTTTTTATTAACCGCCTTCTTCTGGGAAACAGTTGGCAAAAAGAGAAAGTAAAATGAAAAAGTTTCTTTTATTGTTGTTTCTTATTACATGTTCAATGAACATCTTTGCGCAAGATACAATTGCGTTTAAGAATGGTGAAAGGATTTACGTTAAAATCACGAAAGATGGGTCTAATGAGGTTGAGTTCACATATCCTAATGAGACTATTACGAATACAAAGAGTAAAAAAGAGATAGCATATATTGTCTTTGCTTCGGGTAGAAGGGAAGAATGTCATCAAGGCATACAAGTTCCCCAAATTACAAGTCCTAAAGATTGGGAGAAGGTCGTAGTTACATACTTGGAATCTGATGTAGAGGGACTAACGAGAGTAGATGAAATAAAAGCGACTTCGAGTTGGGGTGGCTCACTCGGCTCATCTATCGGATATAAAGGAGCTATTAAGAAGTTGAAAAAGAAAGCGGCGAAAATGGGTGCTGGAGTGATATTAATTCATGGAGGTACAAATCAAACAGCAGCGGCTTTTGGTGGAGGTGTTCAAGTCGTAGGAACTGCGTATAAATAATTTATAGATTGAGCTGTTAGAAAATATTTGTAACAAACTTATATGTTTAATTGTTGGAAGGACTTTGGAATTCCAGTTTAGCATGAGAGTTTCCCGTCCCTATTGTCTAATATATCAGCGTCACGCACTTTTATGTGCATGACGCTGTTTTTTATAGCTTATTATTCAGTCGAACGGATTACAGTTGCAGTGCTCGTACAGGTTATTCAAGGTCGATATGGTTGACCTTTATGTCGTCGGGCAGGAAGATGCGGGCGTTCTCCTTGAACTTGTCGGCGTTCTCGGTGGTGTAGTAGTAGGCATGACCGCCCTTGGTACACATGGAGTCTATTTCGGTATGGCGGTGGAGGTAGTCCTTGAGGCTGCCTGCGACGTATTCGCCTTGTGGCACGATGCGCACGCCGGGCTGCACGTATTTGAGTATCTTCGGCATGAGGATAGGGTAGTGGGTGCAGCCGAGAATGAGCGCGTCAATCTTTGGGTCGAGGCGCATGATGTGGTCGATGCGCTTCTTGACGAAGTAGTCGGCACCTGGGGAGTCAGCCTCGTTGTTCTCTATGATAGGCACCCACAGCGGACACGCCACGCCCGTTACGGTGATGTCGTGCCACAGCTTCTTTATCTCGAGGTTGTAGCTCTGGCTCTTTATAGTGCCTTCGGTTGCGAGCACGCCGACGTGGCGCGATGTGGTCAGCGTGCCAATGATTTCGGCAGTGGGGCGTATGACTCCGAGTACCCGACGTGAGGGATCGAGGCGTGGAAGGTCGTTCTGCTGAATACTGCGCAGTGCCTTTGCAGATGCGGTGTTGCAACCGAGGATAACGAGGTGGCAGCCCATTTCGAACAGTTTGATGACTGCCTGCCGTGTGAACTGGTAGACGACATCGAACGAGCGCGAGCCGTAGGGTGCGCGTGCGTTGTCGCCAAGATAGATGTAGTCGTATTCCGGCAATAGCTGGCGTATGCCGTGGAGGATTGTCAGCCCTCCATAACCGGAGTCGAAGACACCGATAGGCCCCGGTGCCTGGGGCAGTTGTATTTCCATAGTGGGTTGGTTAATTGTAATGGTGTGTCAGCGCAACCGCTCCTGCAACGTCGCCGTGATGCTTTCGCCCATTTGCGGGTCGGCGTACGGGAGGTTGTGGTTGTCGGTGTTGATGATGAAGGCATAGCCGTGCTCACGTCCGATTTCCCTTGCCGCTGCGTCTACTTTTGCTGCGATAGAGTCCATGGCGTTTTGTTCGGCATCGTGTATGAGCTTTTCGGCTTCCTCCTTGAATGTCGTATTCTTGTTGACAAGTTCGAGCAGTTCTGCCTGACGCTTCTTGCGTATGTTCTGCGAGAGTCCGGACTGTTCTTCGAGGAAAGCCTCGTATTTTGAGTTGAAGTCGTCTTCGGAGCGTTTGGCTTCCGCGTCATATTGCGCGCGAAGCTCGGACAGGTTGTGTTGAGCGATGATGTAGTCGCTCATGGACTTGACGACACGGTCGTAGCTGTAGTATCCGAACTTGAACGTCTGCGCGCCCAATGCGAGCGGCAATGCGAGCATGGCTATGATAGCGATGATTTGTCTTCTGATCATAATATTGTCTTAATGGCAAAAGGACTGCGCGCCACATTGGTTGTCATGCTGGCGGCAGTCCCGTTATATAACTGTGTGTTGAAGTCGTCGGAGTGCCGTAGTTGCCGGCACGTGCGCTGTTGTTACTTCAGCTTGTTGTACTCTGTCTTCACCTGTGCTGAAACGTCGTCGCTCAGGGTCTCGTTGATGTATATTGGCTGACCGCCGTTCTTCTCCATGATGTAGACGTACTTGCCTGCCTTTGCCACGTTCTGTATGGCTGTACGCACCTTGTCGATGATCGGGCCTAGCTGCTTCTGCTGTTCCTCGTTGAAAGCCTTTTGGTTGTCAGACGCGGTCTGCTGAATCTTGGTGTACATATCCTGGAGTTCCTTCTCTGCCTGCTCCTGCTGGGTCTGGCTCATGGTGTTCTTCTTTGCGTCGTAGTCCTTTGCCTTGCGCTCCAGTTCGTCCTGCATGGCCTTGAGGTTCTTCTGGTATTCGTCGCCTTTGGCTTGAAGGTCCTTCTGCACTGCGATAGCCTCTGGCAGTGACTCAAGGAAAGCCTGTGAGTCGATGTAGCCGAACTTCTGTGCAAACATTGTCATTGGTGCGAACAGCATCAACATTAAGATAAGTTTTTTCATTTTGCTTTGTACTTTTGTTTATTTGTTATTTAAATTCTTAATTCCTAACTTCTAATTCTCAATTCCTAACTTTATTGATTGCTGTAGCCGAGCTTCTGCAACACCTCGTTGGAGATGTCTATCCTCGGCGAGCCGAATATTATACCGGCATTGGCAGAACGGTCGACGACAAGACTGTAGCCACGCTGGTCGGCAATGTCCTTTACAGCGTTGTATATCTCGTCCTGTATGGGAGTCATCAACGATTCGCGCTTCTTGAACAGTTCGCCTTCCGGACCGAAGTACTTGCGCTTGAGGTCGGACGCTTCCTTCTCTTTCTTCATGATGGCGTCCTGCCGTTGCTTCTTCTGCTCCTGCGACAGGAACACTACTTCGTTCTGGTAGTTCTTGTAGAGTGTGCCGGCTTCGGTGTTGAGGGCTTCAACCTCTGCCTGCCATTTCTTGCTGACCTGGTTCAACTGCTCGTTGGCGCGCTCGTAGGCTGGTACGTTCTTGAGGATATATTCCATGTCGATGAGCGCGAACTTCTGCGCGCTTGCCGTCAATGGCAAGAACGCAAGAAGGCAGAGAAGAAGTATGAATCTTGCCGCTCTGCGTGTGCCTTTCTTGTTGATAGTCTGTTTCATCTTATATCTCCTTTCTTTATGATGTTTCTTGTCTTTTACAGTTTTGCTTCCTATATTATATAAGGTATAGGGCTTTCCGCCCTTTTACCTTTGATTAGAATTCCTGTCCGAGTATGAAGTGGAAGTTGCTTCCGCCCTTCTGTCCGAAGACGGTATCGAATCCATAAGCCCAGTCGATTCCCATGAGACCGACCATAGGCAGGTAGATGCGTACGCCGACACCAGCAGAACGCTTCATGGAGAACGGGTTGAAGTCGTGTACGGAGTTCCATGCGTTACCAGCCTCGACAAATCCGAGTCCGTAGATGGTCGTGTTGCCAAGCAGGAACGGATAGCGCAACTCCAGCGTGTAACGGTCGTAGGCGTAGCCCTCGTAGCCGTAAGGAGTCAGCGAACCATTCTCGTAACCACGCAGTCCGATAGTCTCCTCGGCATATCCGGTAGAGTATCCGCTCATACCGTCACCGCCCATGTAGTAGGTCTCGAACGGACTCTTGTTGTACTTGTTATAGTAACCGAGCAGTCCCATCTCTACACGGGTCATGAGTACAAAACACTTCTGTCCGCCAGTGAGTGCGGTGAACATACGTCCCTTGAACTTCCACTTGTGGTATTCGATCCACTTGTATTTCTCCTTTTGCTCGTCCTGGTATGTCGATGAGCTTGAGTTGGTGGCAAGGTGCTTGTAGTCCTTGTTGTTGAATGCCGACCATGGCGGTGTCAGCGTCAGGCTTGCGGTGAACTCTGAGCCTCGGCGTGGGAACAGCTGGTTGTCCGTCGACGTACGGTTTAGCTGTATGCTGAGGTTGAGGTTGTTTGCATTGCCGTTGCGCATGAGGAAGTAACGCCAGTTCTTCAGCATGTACCTGTTGTACGCCAGTTGCAGCGACAGTGTGAAGTAGTCGTCAGGCCAACGCAGGCGTTTGCCCCAGCCGATGCTCGCTCCGAACATCTTTACATATGTGTTCGGGTCGTAGTAGTTCTCGTAGTTGTTGTAGCCGTAGTTGCCATAACCATAATAATAGTTATAGTAGTTCTGCATGTATGCCTGGTTGTAGTACCTGCTCGATACGTCGGTCTGCTTCGAGTAGTACACGCCCACGTTGAACTGTATAGGTCGTTTGCCACCGAGCCAGTTGGTCGAGTAACTGGCGTTGTAGCTCTGGTAGTATCGTCCGTTTGTCTGCGCGCCAATGGATAGTGTCTCACCGTCGCCGACGGGCATTAGTCCGCGGCGTTTGCCTTTCTTGCTGAACAAGTTTGCCATTGAGAAGTTGGTAAGCTTCAATCCGACACGCATGATTACACCCGTCTGACCCCAACCGAGTGAGAACTCTACCTGGTCGTTTGACTTTTGTTTGAGGTCCCAGTTGATGTCTACAGTACCGTCCTCGTAGTTCGGCTTTACATCTGGATTGACTGCCTCTGGATCGAAGTAGCCCATGCTTGCAAGTTCGCGTGCCGAACGCTGCAAAGCCTCCTTTGAGAAAAGATCGCCTGGTTTGGTGCGCAGCTCACGCCGTATTACGTTCTCATAGAGCCTGTCGTTACCGTTGATGCGCACGTGGTTGATATGTGCCTGTTGTCCTTCTGTGATGCGCATCTCGAGATCTATGGAGTCGCCGACTATGTTGACTTCGGTCGGATCGAGGTTGTAGAACAGATAGCCGTTGTTCCAATACTCGTTGCCTACGGCATCGTCGTCCTCTGTCAGCCGCTTGTGCAGATATGTCTGGTTGTAGACATCGCCGCGTTTCATGTTCAGAAGCCGTGCCAGATAGTCTGTGGTATAGACGGTGTTGCCAACCCACGTGATGTTGCGGATATAGTATTTCTTGCCTTCGTCTATTTTGACATAGATGTTGACATGCTTGTCGTCAACGTTCCACACGCTGTCTTCCAATATCGTAGCGTCACGATAGCCCAGCTCGTTGTATTTGGTTATAAGGTTGTCCTTGTCCTCGTTCCAACGGTCAGGGGTGAACTTCTTTGACTTGAAGATGTTGCCGAATTTGCCGGCTTCGTGAATCTTCTTGAATGCTCCTTTGCTGAACATTCCGCCCTTAAGCTTCTTGTCGGAAATCTGCGTATTGCCTTCGATGATGATGTTGCGCACCTTCATCTTCTGCTTCTTGTCAACATCAATATCGAGTATGACGGAGTTCTTGTTGGCAACGTCGTCTCTCTGCCGAACGAATATCTCGGCATTCTTGTATCCCTTGTCGTCGAAATACTTCTTGGCAAGCACTCTCGCGCGGTCAAGCATGTTAGGCGTAATCTGTCCGCCACGTATAAGTCCGAGCTTGTTGTCCAGATCCTCGCGCTCGCTCTTCTTCACTCCGTTGTAGTTGATGACCGTCACGCGCGGGCGCGCCTTCAGGTATATGTGCAGGTATACCTTGTTGTCGACGATTGAGTCGGCGGCTATCGACACGTCGGAGAACAGTCCGTGCTTCCAATAGCGTTTTACGGCTTCGGTTATCTCTGTTCCCGGGAGTGATATTTCCTGTCCGATGGCAAGTCCTGATATTCCGCCAAGCACCTCGCTGTCGTAGCCGTCAACACCAGTAGTGACCAGCCCGCCGATGATGACGCTCTGCGGATTGCCGGCATATGATATTTGTGGATTGATAACTTTGTCTTGAGCCGATGCCTGTGTTGCCGCCACAATGATGGCGAGAGTGACAAGTACCTTGTTTATATGTATTCTCATTGAATATGTTTCGTCAGTTCTTTATTATTGTGCGAATCTTATATTAATAGGTGTGCTATTGTTGTTCTACTTGTGCTTCCGTCTTGCCATAGCGACGCTGGCGGTGCTGGTAGCTTGCGATAGCCTTGTGAAGGTCGGATTCTGAGAAGTCTGGCCAATACGTATCGCAGAAATATAATTCCGAGTAGGCAATCTGCCAAAGCAGGTAGTTACTTATGCGGAGTTCGCCGCCTGTGCGTATGAGCAGGTCGGGATCGGGCATGAAGTTGGTAGACATCCGTTCCGCTATTGTCTCTTCAGTTATGCCGTCGGGAGTCAGCTTCCCCGTGGCGGCTTCCCTTGCAATCTGCCTCGCGGCTTCGGTTATCTCCCAACGTGCGCTGTAACTTAGCGCAACAACCATGGTCATGGTGGTGTTGTCCTTTGTATGTTCTTCTGTCTCATGCAGCTTCACCTGGACTTCTTCTGGCAGACGGCGTATGTCGCCTATGACACGGAACCGTACATTGTTCTTCATGAAGATTTCATCTTCCAACGAGCTTAATACGAGTCCCATCAATGCGTGGATTTCACTTGCCGGGCGGTTCCAGTTTTCGGTGGAGAATGTATATAAAGTCAGATACTTTACGCCAAGCCTTGTACATTCAGCCGTTATACGGCGTACGGTGTCTACTCCGGCCTGATGACCGTAGGAACGTGGCTTATTGCGTTCTGTCGCCCAACGCCCGTTGCCATCCATTATTATGGCAATGTGGCGTGGTATACGCTTCATATCAATATCGTCAGTCTTCATCTTCATTGTGGCATGTCCTGCAACGTGCCGAGAAGCTATATGTTAGTGTCAGTTGCAGTGTGCTGTAGCAGTCGGTGTTTTTGAATGCGCCGGTACTCTTTATCCCGTATGGATCTTCTTGTCCGTCGAGCTTGTCGCTCAAGGTGAAGTGCATAGCCCATTCGAGTCCGACGTTCACCCTCTCGCCTGCCTTATACTTTAATCCGATGCCAAGTGGGACGTTCATCGTAAAATCATTCTTGTCCTGACCGTCCAACTTGACGTATGTTCCGCCTATTCCTGCGAATACGAACGGAGTAAGGCGCTTCGCACCAAGGTAGTCACGTCCAGTTCCGTATGGCCAGAAATTGTATTCAAACGTCACGTCCAATCCAACGAGCGAGTTGTTGAACTCATACGGAGTCTCCGCAAATGCTGGATAGTATGTCTCAACGTCTTTTGAGCTGCCCTTCATCTTGCCATACATGAGGTTCATCTTCAGCCCGGTGTATGTATTGAAGTTATAGCGTCCTACTATTGACCCCATTGGTTGCAGGTCTTTGGTGATGTTGCCGTTGAAGTCGCCCAAATATCCAGTTATTCCTGCACCAGCACCTATCTCCATACGATACTGCGGGTCGTCTTGCGCTGCGGCGTTTGTAGCCGTAGCTGCAAGTAGTATGACTATGAGTATTCGTTTGAGCTTGCGTGCCATTGTCATTAATTAAGGGGGCTTGGCGTGGTTTAATTCTTCCAGACTTCTCCGTCTGCTATTATCCATAGCGAACCTTCAGAGTCAGTCGTCATAGCGAGCTTGCCACTTGCCGCGGTCAATGATTCTGGCAGGGTGTATCCTGTTTCCTTCCAGGTTAGTCCGCCGTCAAGGCTTTGCAGCAACGAGCTTACATTCTCCCCGTCGGTTCCCAGTGCTACAGGCTTGCCGGTGTATGTGGTTATGGCGAACGAGGTCCAATCTGGCAGGGCGTAGTTGTTGACTCCGTTGTTGTCTACATAGCTCCATGCTGCCGCCATTGGATAGCTGGAATAGTCGTCGAGCTTTGTCCAAGTCTTGACCTTGGAGTTCGATGCGGCATCGCGTCCAACAATCATCACACGGTCGATGCTGTCGTTAGTCGTTATAGCCGTCGTTGAGTATGCAATCTGTCTGGAAGGAAGCATTTGCGCGTCGTCGTCAAGTTGCTCGTCCGTCCATGTCGCGCCGTCGTCGGCGGACTGGCAGATGCCGTTCGGTGTCGTGCCGGTAGTGCCAGTTAAGGCGTAGATATGTTTCGTCGATGCCGCGACGAGTTGTTGTATGTTGGAGTTTGAAGCAATGACTGTCCAATTCTCGCCGTCAGGCGAGCGCATCACGGAGCCATTGGCGAATGCGTATAGGTTGCCGTCCTTGGCTATTATGCTTGCGTCCGACGGCAATGACGTAGCGAGGCGTGTCCATGCCGTGCCATCGTTGATGGGAGTGTAATATCCAATGGTGTTGCCGCCATTGCCGCCGAATGCGTATATGCGCGTTCCGCAGGCTATTGCCTTTATGTTGTCAAGAGATGTAAGCTCGTCGTTAGATGTCTTGTGCTGCCATGCCAGTGTGCCGGCAGGAACTTGGCGTGCGTTCAGGCGGACGGTGTAGTCTACGTATCGTTGACCGTCTTGCGCCACTACGCGCAGGGTGCGTGGCGTTGAGAAGTCCATGGAGTCCGTGGAACTGTAATATGATAGCGTGTCGCTCGTTGCCGACTTCAGCAGTATGTAGCCGTTGTTTGTACTGGTGATGGTTGCTATCACGTGTTTCGTGTCGGTGCCGTATGGCAGCGAGTCGGTGTTGAATATACGGCCTCCGAAGTGGTCGATAGTCATCTTGTATGCAGAACCGGTGTATGTGGTCTTGTATACGGTGTCTGTGCCAGAAGTAGTGGTCGTGTGCAGATAGCGGTTCAACGTGCCCAGTGTGAATGCTGATATTCCCGTATCCTTATAGTAGTTGTAGTCTGAATCATCGTCGCTGTTAAGGCAAGACGACAGCAAGCTTGCTGCCACGACAAGAATGAGCAGCGATGTTGGCCTAATTCTCATATATACAATCTTTGAATAACATTTGGTTGCACTTCGAACTAATAAGTGGATTTGCTTTATTTTTCGATTGGTACAAACGTTGAATTTAGCTGCAAAGATAAGCAGAAATCATTAAATAGACGGACTTTTTATTTAATAATTGTATTATTCTTCGTGTTTGCAATCTTTTTTAAGTTTCTTTAGACTGTATGAAACATAAAACAATCTCTATTACAAAATTGTAGAATGCGTAAATTGTTAATAGTGAACCTGTGGGATTTCGATAGAAAACCGCGCCGTTTCCCAAGGTCGTTTATAAAAAGTCCATAAACTTTCTGGAAAAGTCCATGAAGAATATGAAAAAAGTTCATGAACTTTTTGGAAAAGTCCATGAACTTTTATTTTGGAGTTTCTAAACTTTTGTCCGCTGATTAGAGCTTAGGACCAGCTGCTACGAGAGCCTTGCCTGCCTCGTTGCCTTCATACTTCTTGAAGTTCTTGATGAAGCGTGCGGCGAGATCCTTTGCCTTTGCGTCCCACTCTGAAGCGTCCTTGTAGGTGTCGCGTGGGTCGAGGATAGAGCTGTCTACGCCTTCAAGTTCTGTAGGAACGACGAAGTTGAAGTACGGGATAGTCTTCGTAGGAGCCTTGTCAATCTCGTGGTCGAGTATGCGGTCGATGATACCGCGGGTGTCGCGTATGGAGATACGCTTGCCGGTACCGTTCCAGCCGGTGTTGACGAGATATGCCTTTGCGCCACTCTTTTCCATGTGCTTTACAAGCTCCTCAGCGTACTTCGTAGGATGTAGCTCGAGGAATGCCTGCCCGAAGCAAGCTGAGAATGTCGGTGTCGGTTCGGTGATGCCACGCTCTGTACCTGCGAGCTTTGCGGTGAAGCCAGAGAGGAAGTAGTACTTTGTCTGCTCTGGGTCGAGTATGCTTACAGGAGGCAATACGCCGAATGCGTCTGCGCTGAGGAAGATAACCTGCTTTGCTGCCGGTCCCTCGCTCTCTGGACGCTGGATATTGTGAATGTGGTAGATAGGATAAGACACGCGGGTGTTCTCCGTAACGGTCTTGTCGGCGAAGTCAATCTTGCCGTTCTCGTCAACAGTGACGTTCTCAAGCAAAGCGTCGCGCTTGATGGCTCCGTAGATGTCAGGCTCTGCGTCCTTGTCGAGGTTGATGACTTTAGCATAGCAGCCACCCTCGAGGTTGAACACGCCCTTGTCGTCCCAGCCG
>CAZGAT010000029.1:0-30064 GCA_964523825.1 uncultured Prevotella sp.
GGCAATCTGCTTGTTGTTCATTTCCTCGAACATGAAGTGGCTGTTGCCGTGTATGTTCATGTCGGGAAGATGAATGACCTTCGCGTCACCGCCGTCCTTGTTGTATTGTGCGGTGAAATTGCGGCACTCTTTCAAGTCGTCCATCCAAAAGGCTGTTGACTCAATGTCTTTCGGTCCATTGTCTATGTAGTCGCCGAAGAGGAAGAGAATTGGTACCTTTGCGTCAAGGAACTTCTTATACTCGGCAGAGCCAATCCCAGGTGAGCCGCCAGGCTCTACGGCGATTATGGCGGCAACATTGTCTGCATCGGTCTGCCAGCCTACGCGACCGCCTTGTGAATGGGTGAGATAAACGGCTTTCTTGCCCGTCATCTTGCGCACGTCGGTAAGTACGGAACTCAAAGCCTTGCCAAATAGTTTTTCGTCATAGCTGCCTGTGTTAGGAGTCATCTGGCAGAAGAACTGGTTTTGAGCCTCGCTGCCAGCAGGGAATTGCGAACCTTCATAACGTTCGGGAGCAACACGCCCGATACGGAAGTGGGTGTACCAAGACTGGTCGCCTGGCTTGTACATATTGCTGTCGGCATCAAGCGCGTCGGTTGTCATCTTGACTGCCGCGCCTGCTGCTCCACGGCGTGGTTGGTCAACGAGGAACACAGAATAGCCTTTCTTCAGAAAGATGTCAGACCAGCCCTCACGCCCGTCGGGAGTAGACTGCCAACCGGTTCTGCTCTGTCCGTAACCGTGTAGGAAGACTATTGGAATTCCGCTGCCTGTAGCTGGAATCTGATTGAAGGTATTGGCATGGTCTACATGCGCCGTAGCTCCCTTGCGTGTAAGGTCGAGCCAGTTCTTTGTGGCATCATATTCGCCAGGCACTGGGGCTGTAATACGACCACCTGACGAGAATACCCCCTGTCTCTTTATCTGCAATACACTTGCATTCTGCGCATTGGAACTTTGGCTGATTCCTGCCGACATAATTATTCCCAGTGAAATTGCACCTACAATCACGTTTTTCTTCATGTACTTATACCTTATGGTTTCTTTCTGGCAGCAAAGTTACTATCGTTTATCCAATTTCCCCTTACAATTATTTCCACTCGTCAGTACATTTTTACGGTAGATTCATCAGGCAAGCTTGTGAAATCAGTTATACAGTTCCATGCCCAAATACATACTAATGTCTTGCCCGATACATACTATTTCATGCTTCAACTCATACTATTGTAAAATGGGTGTAAAGTAAATCTGTATTAAGTCAAGGAAAGTAAGGTAAGTTGAGGACAGCGGCTTGCTTGTATATCAGTGACCCCGCTTCACCATGCGGCAGCATTGTGAAGCGGGATATTAAAAACAGTGTCCTTTTCATGGTTATGGCACCATCACCCCAAATGCCAGACGAGCCATTACTTCTGTATGTTGACAACCACGTTGTCGCGTGTCAGGTTCTTGAAGAAGTAGTATTCGGCATCAGTCGCCGCCTGAATGTTGACATTTCGCAGCGTCATGTTCGTGATAGGCATTTCGGGCAGTCCGTTGATGAAGATTGCACGCTTTGCGCCGTTGCACGTGACGTTCTCTATGGTGATGTCACGGAAAGATGGCGTAGCCTCGCTTACAGGTTCTGCTGCCGTAGTGTTGACCTTCGTACCATCGCCGAGTGTCTTGAATGTCGGACGTGAACCATAATACAGGTCTGCGGTTATGGCATCGCCTGCAATATCGGTCATGGCGATGTTGCGTATTGTGATGCCGTTTACTACACCTCCGCGTCCTCTGCAAGCCTTAAGGCGTATGCCTGCGTCGGTATTGATGAAGTAGCAGTTCTGTACGAACACGTTGCGTACTCCGCCACTCATCTCGCTGCCGATAACTATGCCGCCGTGTCCGTGGAACACCCTGCAGCCGTCCACTACGACGTTCTCCGTAGGCATGTTACGTTTGCGACCTTGCTCGTCCTTGCCACTCTTGAGGCAGATAGCGTCGTCGCCAGTATCGAACGTGGAGTTCGTTACTACGACGTTGCGGCACGACTCTATGTCTATGCCGTCGCCGTTTTGCGCGTATGATGGATTGCGGATAATGACGTTTGCGACCGTCAAGTCCTCACACATAAGCGGGTGGACGTTCCATGCCGGGGAGTTGTTGAAGGTAACGCCGTCCAGCAGAATGCGCTTGCAACTGATGAGGCTTACCATTATCGGGCGCAGATAGCGTTTGTAGTCGTTGAGCTGTTCGGGCGCAAGACGGTATAGCTCGCCTGTCTCCGCAAGTTGCTGCCCCTTGAAGTAGCTTTCAGAAGGTACCCACAAGTTGCTTGATACCACCTTGCCGCCACTGCTGACGAGTTCGTTCCATTTACCCGTAGTGACCTTCGCACGCTTCACCGGCCGCCAGTATTCGCCATTGCCGTCTATTGCGCCGCTACCGGTGATGGATATGTCCGTCTGGTTATTGGCGGATATAGGCGACTGGCATTTGTTGCTGACCTCCCCCTCATAGACTGTACTGACTATTGGGTACAGGCTGTCGTCGGCAGCGAAACGGATAACCGCCCCTTCTTCCAAGTGCAGGTCTATGTGGCTGCGCAGTTCGATAGGACCTGTAAGCCACACTCCGTGCGGTACGTTGAGATGACCGCCGCCCTTGTCGGACAATGATCCTATTGCCTTTTGGAAAGCTTCGGTACATAGTGATTTGCCATCGCCAACTGCGCCAAAGTCCGTTATGCAGACGTTGTTGTCAGGTATCTGTGGCAGGGCGACGGCGTTCATTTGGAAAGGAGCCTTGGCTACAAGTCCGTCGTAGTTCTGTGCTTCCGCATTGAATGTCATTGACAACAGCAGGAGCGCCGCCGCCAGTGAGAGAATCTTTTGCATGCTTTTGGTTCGTTTTAGAAGTGAATATTGATATTGCTATTTAGTGAAAGTGTAAACTCCGAAAGTCCTACCGGGCAATACGACCTGGGTGCTATTGCCGTCCATAGTAGGCGCGTTGATGTCCTTTGGAACGATATTCGACTTGTTCCGCAGAGAGTTCTCGTCGTTGTCGTTGCCGTGGAATGCCAGCGCTGACTTGGGCTTTATGCTCCTTGAGCCTTTGAAGCGCAATGTGATTGTGCGTGGTGAAAGGCTTGCGTTCACAACCTTGACAACAATCTGCCTCGTGTCCTTGTCCCATGTGGCAGAAGCGTACAGGCTGTCTTCTCCCGCAATGTCATGACCGTCCTCGGTGAGTGTGAGCTTGTGGGTTCCGTGTGTCGTGGAGAATATCTGCTGTACGTACCAGTTGGGAGTACGCACGCTTGTCATGTTGTCAAACCATATAAGGTCTGGCGACCACTGATAGCCGTTGGCATTGGCAAACAGAGGGGCGTATGTAGCCATGTGGACTATGTCGGAATTGCGGTCCAAACCTGTCATGAACGCTGCCTCGGCGAGCGCGGATTCGAAGGTGTTGCGGCGGGAGCGTACCTTGCAGGCGTATTCTCCGGCAAACACCTTTGGTCCCTTGCGGTCGTACTTGTCGTAACGACGGGCGTTGTTCAGGAACCAGTTGGGGTCTTTATAGTAGTGCTCGTCTACGAGGTCGGCCTTAAGGCGGCGCATCTCGTTCCAGCCGTATTTGAAGTTGCTGCCGTCAGCCGACGGTCCCGACGAGCCTATTATCTTGATGTCGGGATACTTCTTGCGTACAGCCTTGATGATTGGTTCCAGACGCTCTGGATAGAGTGCGCCCCATTGCTCGTTGCCAATGGCTATGTACTTGAGGTTGAAAGGCTTTGGATGCCCCATTTCTGCACGCAGCCGCCCCCACGCCGATGTTACAGAGCCGTTGGCAAATTCTATCAAGTCAAGAGCGTCGTTGATATACGGTTGCAAGTCCTCAACGGGAACGTTGGCATCAAAGACATTCTTCGGATTGCGGTTCTGATATTGGCACGCCATACCGCAGTTGAGAACTGGTAATGGTTCCGCACCGATGTGTTCGGCAAGGAGGAAATACTCATAGAACCCCAAGCCGTATGACTGGTAGTAGGAGGGGAAGTACTTGTTGCTGTACGAGTAAGCCCAGCGGTTTTCGTTCTGTGGTCTGTCCTCTACGGCTCCCACTGTGTTTTTCCATTGGTAGCGTGTTGCCAGGTCAGCTCCTTCGACTATGCAGCCGCCGGGGAACCGGAACACTCCTGGGTGCAAGTCGGCGAGATCGGCAACAAGGTCGCTGCGCAGTCCGTTCCAATTGTCGTCTGGCATCAGTGATATGTGGTCTATGTCGCAACCGTCAGGCGACACAAGTAATATGCGCAGGTAGCCGCCGGCATCGTTGGTTTCAGACCTCAGCGATGTCTTGTAGCATTTCCATGGCGTACCGTCGATAGTCAGCGTGTCATGGCTCTGCACTTTTCCATTGTTGCCTACCAGCTGTACTACGAGGCGAGATGTTCCGCCGTCGTTTACGCGTCCGTAGAGTGAGAGACCGTAAGTCATACCCTTGCGCAAACCCATGCCGAAATAACCGTGATTCTCAATCATCGTCTTACGCTCGGCGTGTCCCGATGATTCGAGTATGGCGTAGTGCGGATTGCGTGAGAAAGCCGGTCGGTCGGTGCCGATGCGCACGTTTCCGATAGTCTGCCATGAAGACAATGCGTTGGGGCACTCGAACGAGCGGTTGGCTACCAATTCGGCGTACAAGCCTCCGTCTGCTCCGAAGTTTATGTCTTCGAAGAAGATTCCGTAGGCTGTCGGTTGTACCGCCGTTCCAGGTCTGGTATCAACGGTGTAGACATGTTGTGCCATAGCGGGTATGGCTGCGGATACGATAATCCACAGTAGTGATAGTAACTTGTTGTTCATTGTTTTAGTTGTTAGTTTTTATCTGTTGATTGACCTCTTGCCGTTCCTAATGATTATGCCCTTGTAGCCAGTTCCGACCTGTTGCCCTTGCAGGTTGAACGTCCTGCCGCCAGAACCGTCGTCGTCAGTAGTCTTTAAAAAAAGTAGTAGGCTCGCATTGAAGCCTGCTACTTACGTCGTAAAAGAATGTCCCTACTGCTTGCCAAGTTCGCCGAGGTAGCTGTCCTTGAATCCGAGGAAGTACAGTACTCCGTCGAGCCCGATGGTGGATATGCTCTGGCGTGCGGTAGCCTTGACGCGCGGCTTGGCGTGGAACGCTATGCCGAGACCAGCCTCGTTTATCATCGGGAGGTCATTGGCTCCGTCGCCTACGGCTATCGTCTGTGCGAGGTTTATCTTCTCTACCTGCGCTATGAGCTTCAGCAGTTCCGCCTTGCGGTGGCCGTCTACTATCTCTCCCAAGTATCGTCCTGTGAGCTTGCCGTCTTCGCCTATCTCAAGCTCGTTGGCATAGACGTAGTCGATGCCGTACTTGCGCTGCATATATTGCCCGAAATACGTGAATCCTCCAGAAAGGATTGCAATCTTGTAGCCGCTCGTCTTCAGAACCTTCATCACCTTGTCTACGCCTTCCGTTATCGGCAGGTGCTCGGCTATGTCCTGCATGACGCTCGCGTCGAGCCCTTTCAGAAGTGCCACGCGGCGGGTGAAGCTTTCCTTGAAGTCTATCTCGCCACGCATTGCAGACGCTGTTATCGCGCTGACCTGTTCGCCGACTCCGGCACGCTTTGCCAGTTCGTCTATGCATTCTGTCTGTATGAGCGTCGAGTCCATGTCGAAGCAGATTAGCCGGCGCATACGTCGGTACATGTCGTCTTTTTGAAGTGAGAAGTCGAACCCCATGTCGGAACTAAGCTTCATGAGCTCTTCCTGCATAGCCTGGCGGCTCTTGGGGTCGCCACGCAATGAGAATTCTATGCAGGAGCGGTTGTTCTTGCTCGGGTGCTTGATGCTCACGCGACCTGTCAGGCGGCGTATCGCGTCTATATTCAGGTGTTGCTCCGTTATGACGTGCGTAGCGGCGTATATCTGCTCGGCAGAAAGCTCGCGCCCTATGAGGGTAAGTATGTAGCGGTGCTTGCCCTGACGGGTTACCCATGCCTCGTAGTCGTCGTCGCTGATGGGCTGGAACGTGATGTTGACGTTGAGGTCGTTGGCTTTGAACAGCAGTTCCCTCATGACCTGTCCAGACACGAGTACGTCGGCGCGTATGAGTACGCCAAGCGATAGTGTGGAGTGGATGTTTGACTGACCGATGTCGAGTACCGTGGCATCGTATTTTGCCAGCACGTTCATAACTTCAGCCGTCAGCCCGGGACGGTCGAGTCCCGCGATGCTGATAAGGATTTGCTCCTCTTTGTGTTTGTCTTCTTGTACCATGATATAGTTGATAATAGTTAGTTGCTTGTGGTTAATGTCTGTCTGTCGGCCGTCGTGCTGATGGTATGTCCAAGCCTATTTTGAGAACAGTCCGAACAGCTCTCCGTCTATCTGGTCGGCTATGCGCCCGAAGTCGTGTGGATTGTCCTGGAAGTCGCACGTATCGCCGTCGATGATGATGAGCCGCCCCTTGTAGTCCTTTATCCATTCCTCGTAGCGGTCGTTGAGTCCGCGCAGATAGTCTATGCGCATCGTCTGCTCGTAGCTTCGTCCGCGCTTCTGAATGTTGCCTATGAGTCGCGGCACTGACGAGCGTATGTAGAGCATGAGGTCGGGCAGCTTGACAAGTGAAATCATCAAGTCGAACAAGTCTGTGTAGTTGTTGAAGTCGCGGTCGGACATCAGTCCCATGTCGTGGAGGTTGGGGGCGAATATTCTCGCGTCCTCGAATATCGTACGGTCCTGTACTATGGTCTTGTCCGAGCGGGATATTTCGACAACGTCCTTGAAACGTTTGTTCAAGAAGTATATTTGCAGGTTGAACGACCAGCGGTTCATATCCTTGTAATAGTCTTCAAGATACGGGTTGTTGTCTACCGGCTCGTAATGTGGAGTCCAGCCGTACCTCTTGGCAAGCATACGTGTGAGGGTGGTCTTGCCGCTTCCTATGTTTCCTGCTATTGCTATATGCATTTCTTAGTGTATTTTCAGTTAGTTGGAGAACAGTCCGTACAGTTCGGCGTCTATCTGGCTTGCGATTGCTCCGAAGTCGTGCGGGTTGTTTTTGAAGTCGAGGTTGTCGACGCTGATGACGAGCTTCCGTCCCTCATATTTGTTTATGACGAACTCGTCATAAAGCTTGTTGAGGTTCTCGAGATAGTCGATGGGAATCTCCTGCTCGTAGCTGCGTCCGCGAAGCTGTATGTTGCTTACCAGGTGCGGCAGCGACGAACGCAGGTACACCAGAAGCCGCGGATACTTCAGACGTATCATCATCGACTCGAACAGCTCCATGTACGTTTCGAAGTCACGGTCGTCGAGATTGCCCATGAGGTGGTTGTTCTCCGCGAACACGTAGACGCCCTCGAATATCGAGCGGTCCTGTACTATGGTCTTTTCCGAGCGCGCTATCTCGAGCATGTCACGGAACCTTTCCTTCAAGAAGAACACCTCCATGGGGAATGACCACCGCCGTATGTCCTTGTAATAGTCGTCCAAGTACGGGTTGTTCGTTACAGCCTCGTAGCGTGGCTCCCACCCGTAGTGCTCGGACAGCATCTGCGTGAGGGTGGTCTTGCCGCTTCCTATGTTTCCTGCTATTGCGATGTGCATGACTGATGTTGAATGAGGATTACGGTGTTCCCTTATCCGAGGTATTTCATGAGTATGCGCACATTGCCGCTTTGGCGTATCTTCTCTATGCTCTTCTCGCGTATCTGGCGTACACGCTCGCGGGTCAGTCCCATTTCCGTGCCGATTTCTTCCAGTCCCTTCTCGTGGCACCCTATACCGAAGCACTGCTTGACAATCTTCAGCTCGCGTTCCTTGAGCACCTTGCGCAGAACGTCGTCGAGGTCGGAAGCCATGGACTCGTAGTCCACGTGGCGGTCGGTGCGGCTGTCGTCGCCCGAGGCGAGCATGTCGCTCATGGAGTTGGTGTCGTCGTCGGAGAACGGTGCGTCGATGCTCATGTGGTGGCCGTCGGCGTTCTGGCTCTGGCGTATCTTCATCTCGTCGATGCCGGTAATCTCGCTAAGCTCGTGGATAGACGGGCGGCGTCCGTTATGCTGTACGAACTCCGCCGTCACCTTGTTTATCTGGCTCATCGCGCCGACTTGGTTGAGCGGTAGCCTTACGATGCGGCTCTGCTCGGCAATGGCTTGCAGAATGCTCTGGCGAATCCACCACACGGCATAGGATATGAATTTGAAACCGCGGGTCTCGTCAAACTTCTCGGCAGCCTTCACCAGTCCTATGTTGCCCTCGTCGATGAGGTCGGTCAGCGACAGTCCCTGGTGCTGGTACTGTTTCGCCACGCTGACCACGAAGCGCAGGTTGGCCTTTATGAGCTTCTCCTTGGCGCGCTCGCCCTTTGCGCCTCCTTTGTGTATGGTCTGTGCAAGTTCTATTTCCTCCTCGAGAGTAACCATCGGCTCGCGTCCTATCTCTACGAGGTATTTGTCCAGTGCCTCGCTGGAACGGTTGGTGATACTCTTCTGAATCTTCAGCTGTCTCATTCTTTACCTTTTCATGTGGTGCGTACCCGCGAAGTCGTGTGTGGCGGGCAACCATAAAAACAATGCGTTATCGCCCCCCTATATCATTATATATAGGGAGGGTGCTCCGAAAGCGGCTGCAAAGTTACAGTTTTTTATCGAGATAAAGGCTGCCACGTCGTTATAAATTGTCACTCCGCGCCCTGGTCGGGGGTGAAAAGGTATGGCTTCAGCTCGTCGAGCGGAATGGTGAACGTCGGCGTGCCTATGGCGTAGGGACCGATCTCGTACTGCTGGTATACGAACTTGACTCCGTCCTTGGTCAGGTACGGATTGGAGGAGGGTAGGGGTATAAGCCCGTCGGTGAGGAACACGCCGCCCTTCAGTATCTCGTCGACGGTCGTCTCCGCGCCGTTGTCGCTCAGGTATTTGGCGTATCCCTCGCGCAGCAGCGGCTGCATGTCCTCAAGCTTCATCGGATCGAGGTCGATCTCTATGCGCAGTCCGTCGCGCTTGTCGAAAGCCGCGCCCTCGAGCCAGTAGCTTCCATGCGCTCCGCCCTCGAATGTGTAGCAGCTCGCCTCGTAGGTCACTATGCTGTCGGTCTCGCTGACCTTCCTTATCGACGACTGGTTAATCATGTATATGTCGGTGGGTCCGGAGTCGTTCACCCACGACTGGTACACGTCCTGCATGTCGGCGAGCAGGTGCTCGGCATGGAAGTCCACGAGTGCCTTGCCGTCGGCGAGGGAGCCGGTGTAGGTGGCTGGACGTGGGAGTCCGTCGCCGTCGAGGCGCGGCATGTAGAACGCCCGCAACTCGGTGGCTATGTACGAGCGCAGGCTGTCGGTTATGGGCTGCGCGCCGTCGCGCGGATAGTCCACGGCAAGCTCCACGCTGCAATGCTTGTCGCTCGGGGCGCGCGATATGGAGTCGGTCACTACTGCGTTGGCGGGTATGACGGTGGCGGTGTCCTCCTGTGCCACTGCCGGTACTGCGGCTGCGAGTGCTATGCCGCAAACGAGTTCCTTGATGTTCATAGTTGGGTAAAGTTTGATTGGTGAGTCGTTTGGTAATGTTGGTAATGAATGACGGACGGCTTTATAAAGCGTTGAAGTCCGGGGCAAAGTTAGTAAAAATAGGCTTACGTCGTCGCGGTTGCGTGTGATTTTTCAAAAAAAAGTTCAACCGCGGTTGCCACTTTGTCCCTTTATTACTATATTTGCAACCGTAATCCAAAGCTAATTGGACACGACCGACCGGACAAGAAACTAAACACATAACAACTAACTAAGACCATTTCAGCTTATGAGCGCACTGATGATTATCGAGCTGCTGGTAGTGCTCCTCGCCTTGTGGATAGGCGCGCGCTACGGCTCGCTCGCCCTCGGAGCCATCTCCGGAATAGGGCTCGCAGTACTCGTCTTCGGATTCCACCTGAAGCCGGGCAACCCGCCGACCGACGTTATCTACATCATCATAGCCGCCGTGACCTGCGCCGGAATATTGCAGGCGTCGGGCGGCATGGACTGGATGATACAGATAGCCGAGCGGCTACTGCGCAAGCACCCCAGCCGCATAACCCTGCTCGCGCCGCTGACGACGTTCTTCCTAACCGTGCTCGTCGGCACGGGGCACGTCGTCTACACCCTCATGCCCATCATCTGCGACATCGCCCTGCAGAAGAACATACGCCCCGAGCGGCCCTGCGGAATAGCCTCCATAGCCGCGCAGATAGGCATCACCTGCTCGCCGATAGCCGCGGCGGTAGTGGCGTTTGCGGCAATATCCGCCGACAACGGCTTCCCCATAACCAACGTGCAGATAATAATGGTCACCATACCGGCCTGCCTCATCGGCATACTCGCTGCCGTGGCGTACAGCTGGAACCGCGGGCTCGACCTCGACAAGGACCCGAAGTTCCAGGCGCGCCTCCGCGACCCCGAGCAGCGTGCCTACATCTACGGCTCCAACGCCACCACGCTCGACAAGGAGATACCGCGCCACTCCAAGAACGCCGTCTACATCTTCATGGCGACGCTCGCCGTCATCGTCGTAATATCCGTGCTGCAGATGTTCGGCGTGAACATACTCCCCAAGTACTCCGCCGTGAAGGCAGTGCCGCACGTCGAGTCAGTCGACATAGCCGCACGGTCCGCCGACACCATACGCGTCACCTCCTTCACCGTGCAGGGCAATGACACCGCGTGGCTCGACGACGACCGCGCCATAGCCGCTGCCGAGAGCCGCGGACTCACCGTAGAGCACGCCGCCGACACGCTGACCGTCGCCGCCACCGCCACCGCCCACGGAGGCACGCCCGCAGCCCACGTCAAGACCAGCAAGCTCGTCGGCGGAGGCATACAGCTCGACGGAGCGACCGCCACGTACCAGAGCCCGCTGTCGATGAACATCGTCATACAGATACTCATGCTCGTGGCGTGCGCCCTGATGATAATCTTCTGCCGCGCCAAGCCCAAGGACGCAGTCTCCGGGCCCGTATGGCAGAACGGCATGGTCGCCGTCGTCGCCATATACGGCATAGCGTGGATGTCAAACACCTACTTCGACAACTACCAGGAGGAGATGAAGCTCCTCCTCGGCGGCATCGTCAAGGACTACCCCTGGTCGATAGCCTTCGCCTTCTTCGCCGTCTCCGTGCTCATCAACTCGCAGGGAGCCGTCGTCGTCTCCATGCTACCGCTGGCTTACTCCCTCGGCATACCCGGGTGGATACTCCTCGGAGTGATGCCCTCCGTCTACGGCTACTTCTTCATACCGAACTACCCGTCCGACATCGCCACGGTCAACTTCGACCGCTCCGGCACCACCGTCATCGGCAAGTACCTTCTGAACCACTCCTTCATGATACCCGGGCTGATACACGTCGTCTGCGCCACCGTCGCCGGGCTCGGCATCAGCTACGCCTTCCACTTCTGGCTCGGACTTTATTGACATACGGTACCGTTTTGCCATGGTATTGTAGTTTTAAGTTTGAAAAGGGCGGCGGAATCATTCAATATGATCCGCCGCCCTCGTTGCGTCGTGTCCTTTCCTTTTATAATATGCCTGCGTACAGCCTCACCCGTTAGCCTGCGTGCGGGGCAGCGTGTAGAGCGGGTGGGTGAGGGAGCCGCGGCGCACGAGCCGCCCCGAGTCGGCGAACGCGGCGAGCCACTTCCGCGCCATGTACTCCGAGAGTCCGAAGGCGTGCTGCATCGTCGGGCGGTCGATGTAGCCGTTCTCCGCCGTGAGGCGGCTGACCCTCGCCCACAGCGCGGCATCGGTGTACCTCGGGGCGTGCGAGCCGAGGTCGGCGCGCTCGAACGCCACCGACTGCCTGACCCGCCGCAGGAACCGCGCCTCGGGCTTGAAGTTCAGACCGCGCACGCACACGTCGTTGCCCGTTATCTTGCGGCTGCCAGTGCTTGTAGGCAACGTGCTTTCACCGACGGCTTCACCATTGCTTCCGCCGTCTGCCGTATCGTCACCACTGGAGGAACTGTCATCGCCCGTGCCGTCAGCCGTATTTCCCTCGCTGGCAGAGCCGTCGCCGCTTGCACCTACGGCTTCGCCATTCTCATTGGTGGAGCCGTCGCCGTCTTCGCCGTCAGCCGAAGTGCCTCCGGCAGCGGCGGCTGCCCGCGGCTTCAGCCCGACGGACAGCGAGAGGTAGCCTATCTCGGGTATGTAGAAGCGGCTGCCGCGCGACAGTTCCCTCTGCGCTATCTCGCGTATGGCGGACAGTACCGCCTTTACGTCGGCGGCGGTGGCGGTGCAGCGGTCGTGCACCTCCTCGCACAGTTCCTCCTCCGTCATTGCCGACGGTCGCTGTATTTGCACGTATTGCCGGCTTGTGCCACTGCCCTGCGAGTTCTCTATATTATATATGTCGTACTTGATTCTCATGCCCTTTCCTCCGTTATTATGGTTATGCGTTCGGCGTTAAAAGGTTATACTTTCGCCGTTAAATGATTATACTCTCATCACTAAGGCATTTATGCCACAACCGTGAGCCATATTCGACTTCCGCCGTCGGATATATATTGTTCCACCGTCAAAGCTTTCGTGATTCCGCCACAGGCGATTATGTCCTCACGCACATTTATTATATGTGCCAAAGGTAATCATTATTATTGATTCAGCCTAACTTTATTGAAGAAATACCAGTCTTTTTATTATAATTTCACTCGTTTCATTATCTTGTGGCGACCGTTGCATGATTTTGAGGCGACCGCCACACGATTTTGAGGCGACCGCCACACAGTCTTGAGGCGACCGCCTCAAGACTGTAAAACAAGTGGAACTACAACAGTCTTTGACTGAAATTCAAATAGAGTTTGGCTGAATCTAAAAGTTAAATTTTACTGGAATTCAAATATAGTTTGCCTGAATCTAAAAGTTAAATTTGACTTGAATTCAAATATAGTTTGCCTGAATCTAAAAGTTAAATTTGACTTGAATTCAAATAGAGTTTGACCATCTTCAGGTGGAGGTACAGGCAGGCGCAGAGCCTTGCCCGTGCGTCGAAGACGTACATCTCTCGGTAACCCCGGACTAAGCGGAGCGCAGTCTGGGGCATACGCTCCGTAGCGCGGCTCCTGCTTCGAAGATGCAGGACGGCACGGCAGTGCGCGTTCCGCTGTCGTTCCTCTCCGAGGCACGTGCCTGCGGGTGGCGGACAGTGTCCCCACACTGCGCTCACTGCCTCTCGCTTAGTGTTGGGTTACCGATGATTGAGCCTCTCCGAGGCTCTCTCCCTCTGCGGAATCCCATTGCTGTTGCGCAGCCCCGGAGAGGCTCTCTCCACGTTTCCATTCTTGGTTGTCCCGCCCGTATGGGGGCGTGCCAGACCCCACGGACTGCGGTCGCTCTCGCTTTCTTTTTAGAAAAAACGGGAATGTCGGCGCAAGTTTCTTACTTTTTGCCTACCTTTGCAGCAATTGAATTATTATGGACTGGAACAATTTTAGGTTTATAGACTTGTTTGCCGGAATTGGTGGCATCAGGCTCGGGTTTGAGGCGGCGGGCGGTCGTTGCGTGTTCTCCTCGGAGTTTGATGAGAATGCCTGCGCGACGTACGAGGCTAATTTTGGCGAGCACCCGTCTGGGGACATAACGAAGATTGACGCTAAGGAAATTCCCGATTTTGATATATTGCTCGGAGGCTTTCCGTGCCAGGCTTTCTCGATAATAGGCAAGCAGCAGGGGTTCAAGGACGAGACGCGGGGCACGCTGTTCTTCGAGATAGAAAGGATTTTGAAGGATAAGCAGCCTAAGGCATTTATGCTTGAGAACGTGAAGAATTTGACTGCTCATGACAACGGCAGGACGTTCATGGTGATACGCAGGCATCTTGAAGCTCTCGGCTACTCGGTGTATGCAAAAGTCCTGAACGCCCTTGACTATGGAGTTCCACAGAAGCGCGAGCGCATAATAATAGTAGGCTTCAGAGACCCTGTGCTGTTCGCGTTTCCCGACCCGGTTCCAAGATCCAAGAGGAAGACGCTGGCAGATGTGTTGGAGGACGAAGTTGACTCGAAGTATTACGTGAAGCCAAACATAAGGGAATCGAGGTTGAGGAGGCTGAAAGACCCGAATTATCCCAAGCCGTATATATCGCATGAGAACAAGGCAGGGAGCGTGACACCGCATCCGTATTGCTCATGCCTAAGGGCTGGTGCTTCGGCTAATTATATATTGATTAATGACGAGCGGAGACCAACGGAGCGGGAGTTGCTAAGGCTTCAGGGATTTCCTGAGAGTTTCAAGGTTGTGGTCTCATATAGCGCAATAAGGCACCAGACTGGGAATTCAGTGGCTGTGCCCATGATAAAGGCTGTGGCAAGCCAGATGGTAAAGTGCCTGAAACAATACGAATACTCAAAGACTTTGGAATATGAAATCAGAAATAAAGAAAGCGAAAGAAGCCTTGGACAAGATTATAGGCAAGTCGAGGTCACAGTTCTATAAGCCTATACAAATAGCGGAGATATTATATCACCACAGGATTGGAGACATCGTGGATATGGACGACTTGGAGAGCTATCGCAATTCGAGCAAGGCGTGGCGTGACGAGGTGTCAAGGGAACTGGTAGGAAGGGTGTGCAACAGCAGCGCAAGGTTCCAGGACAACCTGTTTGACGAGAATGCGGTTCCTCCGAGAGTTATAAAAGTCCTTGCCGAAGAAAATGCGAGAACGGGCGGAGCTGTGGAAGCCTATATATACAGGCAGTTTTCCAGCAAGCACGACCAGCTGGCTTCTGCGTTGGAGATGTGCAACCGCTCGACAAAGGAAACTTTTGACCTAAAGGCATTCATAGATTCTTTTTGGAAGGAGCCGGGACTAAAAAGAAGCCTTGACAAGGTATACGAGATAGTCGTGTACGCCCTGTTCTCCACACTTATTGACGCTATGGATATGGAGGTGGAAGTCTCTGTAAGTTCCGACAAATTAGACATACTGTCCGAGTTCGGCGATTTTGCGAAGAAAGTGATGTGTTTGGATATTAATATCCATGAGCACAAGGAGAGGGCAAAGGTTTATAGGGTCGGTGTCACAAATGCCGCAGACAGGGGACTGGACATGTATTCTAATTGGGGACCGGCAATCCAAATCAAGCGCCTTTCTTTAGATGTCGAATTAGCAGAGGATATAGTAGCAGGTATCGCAAGTGACAGGATTGTTATAGTATGCAAAGATGCCGAGAAAGACGTTATATTGTCATTGCTGACGCAGATAGGGTGGCGAAGCCGCATTCAGAGCATTGTCACGGAGAACGACTTGAGGGATTGGTTCGAAAAGGCTTTAAGAGGGCAGTCCTCAAACATACTTGGCGACACACTGTTGGCAAAAATGCGGAAAGAACTGGTAAAGGAATTTCCGTCCATCGAGAAAACTCCGGAAATCTTAACCGACAGGCATTATTCCGATGTTCAAGGCAAGGATTGGTAAACACCGTTTGCAGCCGCTATGAGAATATGCCATTCGCGCGGGCAAAATATCGGGCGCGATGTTTTGCGATGTAGTAAAATATCAGTATTTTTGCACGTAGAAACTGATAATTAACACCAATCACCTTATTATGAACGATAAGAAAGTTATGCAACGGGCGGCGGACAACATAAGGATTCTGGCTGCCTCAATGGTTGAAAAGGCCAATTCCGGACACCCGGGCGGCGCGATGGGCGGCGCGGACTTCATCAACGTACTCTTCTCTGAATACCTGGTCTACGACCCGGACGAGCCGGCGTGGTCGGGGCGCGACCGCTTCTTCCTCGACCCGGGACACATGTCGCCGATGCTGTATTCGGCGCTGTGCCTGTCGGGAAAGTTCACCCTCGACGAGCTTAAGGAGTTCCGCCAGTGGGACTCGCCTACGCCGGGTCACCCGGAGCTGTGCGTCGAGCGCGGCATCGAGAACTCCAGCGGTCCCCTCGGACAGGGTCACGCCATAGCCGCCGGAGCCGCGGTGGCGGAGAAGTTCCTTGAGGCGCGCCTCGGCTCCGTGATGATGCAGCACAAGGTGTACGCCTACATATCCGACGGCGGAATCGAGGAGGAGATAAGCCAGGGCGTGGGTCGCATCGCCGGCAACCTCGGGCTGAACAACCTCATCATGTTCTACGACTCGAACGACATACAGCTCTCCACGGAGTGCGGCGTGGTCATGACCGAGGACACGGAGGCGAAGTACAAGGCGTGGGGCTGGAACGTGCTGAAGATAAACGGCAACGACGTTGACGAGATACGCCGCGCGCTCGACGCCGCCAGGGAGGAGAAGGATCGTCCGACGCTCATCATCGGCAAGACCGTCATGGGCAAGGGTGCGCTGAAGTCCGACGGCACGAGCTACGAGCACAACATCAAGACCCACGGCGCGCCACTCGGCGACGGCGCGTACGTCAACACCATAAAGAACCTCGGCGGCAATCCCGACGATCCGTTCGAGATATTCCCCGAAGTCGCCAAGCTGTACGCCGACCGCCAGGCGGAGTTGCGCGAGATTGTCGCCAAGCGCCATGCCGAGGAGAAGGCGTGGGCTGACGCCAACCCCGGTAAGGCGGCGCAGATGAAGGAGTGGTTCTCGGGCGAGGCTCCGAAGGTCGACTGGACGAAAGTGGAGCAGAAGCCCGGTTCGGCTACCCGCAACGCCTCGTCGGCGTGCCTCGCCGAACTCGCCAAGCAGGTTCCGAACATGATATGCGCCTCCGCCGACCTGTCGAACAGCGACAAGACCGACGGATTCCTCAAGCAGACCCGCTCGCTCGTGCGCGGCGACTTCGGCGGCGCGTTCTTCCAGGCAGGCGTGAGCGAGCTGACCATGGCAGACATGTGCATCGGCATGATGCTCCACGGCGGAGTCATCGCCGCCATGGGCACGTTCTTCGTGTTCTCCGACTATATGAAGCCCGCCGTCCGCCTTGCCGCCCTCATGGGCACTCCGGTGAAGTTCATCTGGACGCACGACGCGTTCCGCGTGGGCGAAGACGGTCCGACTCACGAGCCTGTCGAGCAGGAGGCGCAGATCCGTCTGCTTGAGAAGCTTCAGAACCACAAGGGGCAGGACAGCCTGCGCGTGTTCCGTCCAGCCGATGCCGACGAGACTACCGTCTGCTGGGCAATGGCTATGGAGAACACCGACACGCCGACCGCGCTCATATTCTCGCGCCAGAACATAGAGAAGCTGCCCGAGGGCAACGACTACGAGAATGCCCGCAAGGGCGCGTACGTCGTGGCGGGCAGCGACGAGCCGTTCGACGTGATACTCATCGCGAGCGGCTCGGAGGTGAGCACGCTCGTGGCAGGAGCCGCATTGTTGCGCGAGGACGGCGTGCGCTGCCGCATAGTCAGCGCGCCGTCGGAGGGACTGTTCCGCCGCCAGAGCGCGGAGTACCAGGAGAGCGTCCTCCCGACGGGAAGCAAGAGGTTCGGATTGACGGCAGGACTGCCCGTGACCCTCGAAGGACTCGTAGGCATAGGCAGGGACAGCCGCGTGTTCGGCATGAGGAGCTTCGGATTCAGCGCGCCATACAAGGTGCTCGACGAGAAGCTCGGCTTCACGGCGGAGAACGTCTACAAGCAAGTCAAGGACTTCCTTAAATAAAATTATAACCTTAAAATCATTTCGCTTATGGAAATCAAGAAGGTTGGAATAGCCTGCGACCACGCAGGCTTTCCGTTGAAGCAATTTGTAGTCGAGTATCTGAAGGCTCACGGCTACCCTTATGAGGACTTCGGTTGCAACAGCGACCTGAGCTGCGACTATCCCGACTACGCCCACCCGTTGGCAGAAGCCATAGAGAGTGGCGAGGTCTATCCCGGCATAGCCATCTGCGGCAGCGGCGAGGGTATGGCTATCACGCTGAACAAGCACCAGGGCGTGCGCGCCGGACTGGTGTGGAACAAGGACGTTGCCGAACTCGTTCGCCAGCACAACGACGCCAACGTGCTCGTGCTTCCCGGTCGGTTCATCGACAACAAGGAGGCGGAGGCTATACTCGACAAGTTCTTCACAGCCACGTTCGAGGGCGGACGGCACGCGCGCCGTGTGGCGAAGATACCTGTAAAGGCATAGTACTGACCCACGTGCGGACAGCTCGCGAACGGCTGTCCGCATGAAACTGAAAAATCCCAGACCGTGGAGCCTGCGTCTCCATTGTCTGGGATTCTCTTTTGGTATATATCTCTTACAGGGTCAGCCTGTAAAAGCTGCTTGATGCAGGCTCGTACGAAAGCCGCTCAAGGTTTTCGCACGAGCCTTGTTCCTTATTCCTCCTCCGGCTGCACGTCGGGCAAGTGGAACTGGTATGTGTTCTCGAACACGTCCTTGACGTTGTTGATTTCGAGGAACGACGTGCCGCCCTTCGGGCTGAACGAGCCTGACAGGTAGGCTATCTTGTCGCCCTCGCCGATGTATCCTTTCTGCCGGAGCATACGCAGCGCGGCGGTGAAGATGTACTGGCTCGACACGTGCTTCTTCTGGTAGATTGGAATGATGCCGTAGGAGAGGTTCAGCCATCGTTGCAGCTTCTCGTTGTAGCATATTGCGAGCACGGGGTTGGGGCCGCGGAATGCGGCGAGGTTGCGTGCCGTCTTTCCCGATGCCGAGTCGGTGATGATGCCCTTGACTCCGAGTTGCTCCGTAGCTTCGATTGCCGCCTTGGCGAGGAACTCGCGCTGGTCGGGCTCGCCCTTGAAGAGGTTGAACACGGCGTGCTGGAGGCTGTAGCTCGAATGCACGTCGGCTTCCGCCTGCTCTGCCACGCGCGCCATGGTCTGTACGGCTTCGAGCGGATACTTGCCACTCGCCGTCTCGCCCGACAGCATGAGCGCGTCGGTGTGGCTGTATATGGCGTTGGCGATGTCGGTCACCTCGGCGCGTGTCGGGCGCGGGTTCTCGATCATCGTGTGGAGCATCTGCGTGGCTACGATGACGGGCTTCTTCTTCTGAATGCACTTGTTGATAATCATGCGCTGAATGCCCGGTATGCGCTCTATGGGCACCTCGATGCCGAGGTCGCCGCGCGCCACCATGATGCCGTAGGACGCGTCGATTATCTCGTCGATGTTGTCGACACCCTCCTGGTTCTCAATCTTCGATATTATCTTGATGTCGCTGTGGTGCTCGTCGAGAATGTCCTGCACCGCCTTCACGTCGGCAGCGGAGCGCACGAACGAGTGGGCTATGAAGTCTATGTCCTCGTCAATAGCGAGCTTGATGTTGCGCTTGTCCTTCTCGGTGAGCGCGGGCAGGTCTATGTGCTCTCCCGGCACGTTGACGCTCTTGTGGGATCCGAGTGTCCCGTCATTCATCACTTGAGCCACGAGCATCGGACCCGTGTTCTCGACCACTTTGAGGTCGAGCGCGCCGTCGTCGATGAGTATGTCGTCGCCGACCTTCACGTCCTTGGTTATGTCGGGGTAGCTGACGTTGACGATGTCCTTCGTGGTGTCCATCTCCGGACGGCCGAATATCTTTACCATGTCTCCGGTCTTGTACTGTATGGGCTGGCTCGTGCCCGTGGTGCGTACTTCTGGACCCTTGGTGTCGATGAGTATGCCGATGTGCGACGACACCTCGCGGGTGTTGCGGATAATGGTGCGTATGCCCTCGCGTGTGGCGTGGGCGGTGTTCATTCGGACGACGTTCATTCCCGCGAAGAACAACTTGCGGATAAAGTCGGCATCACACCTGCGGTCGCTGATAGAGCATACTATTTTTGTTTGTTTCATGACGGACTTGTGTATAAGTGTTCACCTACAATCGTGTAGGAGTATGTAAAAGTGTTCGTTTTGTAGTTGTGGAAGTGCCTGCCTTGCGGCGTGGGGCGTTTCGTGCTGCAAAAGTAAGAAAATTAATCGATAATTGTCATTCGAGCATATACTTTTTCATAACGCCGACCCATATGCCGTAGCCTTGCTCGTTGAGGTGCAGCCCGTCGCGGGTTATGTCCTTGCGTAGCACGTTGGTGCCGCCGTCGGTCATGTGGGAGTATAGGTCGATGTACGTCACCCCGTTGTCCCTGCACCAGCTGCGCATCATCTCGTTTATGCGCGGCACGTCGTCGGTGCGTCCCTCGAGGGTCTTCCAACGGTTGAATCCCTCGTTGATGGGCAGCAGGCTGAAGTAGTATACCTTCGATGCGGGGCACTGCTCCCTGACGGTGGCGAGCAGGTGCTGCACTCTGGCGGCAACGGTAGCGTTGTCGAGCTTGTGGCTCACGTCGTTGATGCCGCAGTCGATGAATATCTTTTCGGGGCAGCCGGCGGTTATCTGCCGCAGGCGGTGCTCCATGCCGTGGGCGTCGTCGCCGATGATGCCGCGGTTGACTATGCGGTGACCGCTGACGGGTATGCGCCCGTTCCAGTCGCCGGCATACTCAATGAGGCTGTTGCCGAACATGACGTAGTCGGAATCGTTTATCATCGTCTGGTTGTGGAACTCGTCGACGCGCTCGTTGTAGTGGTGGTATGAGGTGTGCGCCACGCGTGGGGTTTGAGCCACGACCGCGCCACAACACATCAGCGCGGCTATGGCGGTCAGTATAGTCTTCTGCATTTAGAACCGGTAAGATACCTGGAAGTCGATGGTGGAATAGTCGCGGTCGGCTGCGGCGCGGTCGTGGGTGTAGCAGTATTCGCCGCTAAGGACTATGTTCTTGGTGAACGAGTAGTCGAGTCCAGCCTCGTAGTTGGTCTTCTGCATCGACGCGTCGCCCGACGGCTGGTACATGTCGTAGCGTGCCTTGGCGTGAAAGCGGTTCTTGATTATAGGGGCTATGACGAGTGCGTAGACACCCTGTGCCTTGTCGCCGTTGGCATAGTTTATGGTAGCGTCGTTGGACTTGTCGTCGTCAGGGTCCTGGTAGCGTTGCTTGAATCCGTAGCCCGTCTGGTGTACGTACTCCGAGCGGAACGTCCAGTCGTTCCACAGGTATTCGGCGGAGAACGCGTAGCGGCGTTGCTGCAACTTGCGCACCTTCTTGGAGTTGCCCGTGGCTACCTGCTCGCCCGTCACAGGATCGGTGGTGTACTGCGGGTTGCCGTCGTCCCAATATCCCTTGCGGGCGTAGCTGCCCGTCCAACCGAACCAGCCGAGGCGCATCCCCTTTACGGGCATGACCCACACGCCGCCGATGATGTTCTTCTGCTGGTCCACGTCCTTGACGTTGATGCCCTGGCCGTTGAACACTCCGACCTGGTAGTGCAGCAGGTTGCGTCCGGCGGCGTTCTTGAGGAAGTCGCCCTGGAGCTGGAGTCCGATGTCGCGTCCGTTGCTGGCGTGGCTGCCGTCGCGTCCGCTGAAGTTGGCGAACTGCGACACTGGCTGGCTATAGCTCATGAATCCCTGGTCGATGGGGTTCATGGGGTTCTCGAACGTAAACGGGTTCTTGAACTGTCCTATCTTGACGCGCATCCAGTCGTAGTGCTGCCACTCTACGAACAAGTCGACGAGCCGCGGGCTGGAGCCGAGGTTGGACGTGTTGCCGTTTATCTGTCCCTGTGCCTTCCAGTACCAGTCCTTGAGCACGCGCCCCTCAAGGCTTACGCGCACGAGGCGCAGGTTGAACGAGTTTGACTTGTTGTCTTCCTGGTCTACCGACTGGTACTGTACCATTCCGTAGCCGGAAATCTTCACGTTGTTAATCCATTTCGGAGCCTGTGCTACGGCAGCGAGGGCTATTGCCGAGAGTGCCGCCGTGGTGAGAATTTTCTTCATAATGGTTTATGGTTTGGATATTCTGATGTGCTATGATGTTATATAAAGGTATGTATGCCGTGTTACTGCCGGCGCACGAGCTGGACGACGTTCTCCACGTGCGGCGTGTGGGGGAACATATCGACGGGCTGGACTTGCGCCACGCGGTAGTCCTGGTCGAGGAGCGCGAGGTCGCGCGCCTGCGTTGCCGGGTTGCAGCTCACGTAGACGATGCGCTGCGGGGCGGCGTTGAGGATGACCTTCACCACGTCGGGGTGCATTCCCGCGCGTGGCGGGTCGGTGATGATGATGTCGGGACGGCCGTGCTGGCGGATAAAGCCGTCGGTGAGTATGTCCTTCATGTCGCCGGCAAAGAACTTGGTGTTGCCGATGCCGTTGATGTCGGAATTGACCTTTGCGTCCTCAATGGCTTCGGGCACGTACTCTATGCCGATGACCTCCCGCGCGCCGCGTGCCACGAAGTTGGCTATCGTGCCCGTGCCGGTGTAGAGGTCGTAGACGAGCGGCTTTGAGTCCTGCTCCATGCCGTCGAGGGCGAACTCGCGCGCCACCTGGTAGAGGTGGTACGCCTGTTCGGTGTTGGTTTGGTAGAAGCTCTTGGGACCCACCTTGAACTTCAGCCCCTCCATGGTCTCGTATATGAACGACGTGCCCTTGAAGGTCTTTATGTCGAGGTCGCCAATGGTGTCGTTGCCCTTCTGGTTGTCGACGTAGAGCAGGCTCGTTATCTCGGGGAACTCACCGCCGATGTGCTCCAGCAGCTTGCGGGCGCGCTCCTCGTCGCCCTCCTCGTCGAAGTGGAACTGTACGAGCAGCATCCACTCGCCGGTGTTGGAGTTGCGGAATATGAGGTCGCGCAGCAGTCCGTGCTGGGCGCGTATGTCGTAGAACGTCATGCCGATCTCCCGCGCGTAGCGGAACACCTCGTTGCGTATGCGGTTGTGGAGGTCGTCCATGAGCCAGCACTTGTCTACCGGGTATATCTTGTCGAACGCGCCGGTGATGTGGAATCCCACCGCGCTCTCGGTCAGTCCCGCGTCCTGGGGCATGGCGCGCAGTTCCTCGGCGGTGTACCAACGCTTGTTGGCGCAGCCGAACTCAAGCTTGTTGCGGTATTCCCACTGCTTGACCGACCCGAGTATTGGGCGGAACTCCGGCAGCTCCACCTTGCCGATGCGCGTAAGCTGGTCGAATACCTGGCGTTGCTTCGCCTTCAGCTGCTCCTCGTATGGCAGGTTCTGCCACTTGCAGCCGCCGCATATTCCGAAATGCTTGCAGCGCGGCACGGCTCTGATGTCGCTCTTGCTGATGAATCGCTCCACGCGCGCCTCGCAGTACTTGTGCTTCTTCTTTGTCACTTGCAGGTCAACGATGTCGCCCGGCACTACAAAAGGAACGAACACCACTTGTTCGCCCACGTGGGCAACGCACTTGCCCTCGGCTGCCACCGACTCTATCGTCACTCCCTCGAACCGTGGCAACGGCTTCCGCTTTCTACTCATATATGTTTTTGATTATCTTCGTTTTATGCTGCAAAGGTACTGCAAACGAGTGAAATGGCAAAGAAAAGCTTGCTGTTCTTTGACTTTTCCGAGTGCAGCCTGCCTTGCACGAAGTGAAAGGTAAAACCGAATACAACGAAGTTTTATTTTTATTGTTGAGGTGCAGCGTACCTTGTCAAAAGGTACTGCAAACGAGTGACATCGCACGCAGCCTGCCTTGTCAAAAGGTACTGCAAATGAGTGAAATGGCAAAGAAAAGCGTTCTATTTGTATGCCGGACGTACCGTATTCCTTCTTGGAATGTACTTGAGAATCGGGTCAAGTCAGCCACATTTGAGAATTGTTGACACGTGTCAACCGAATTGCTGACACGTGCCAACCGATGTGCCGACACGTGCCAACCGAACTGCTGACACGTGTCAACAGTTCTAAAGAGAGGCTCGTTTGACTGACTTTAGTGGCTCTCTTGACCCTCGAAAGTGGCTTGCCTGACAGTCGATAGAGCTACTCTCGACAAGGAAAACCACCACTTCCAGTGCGCCGATGAAGCGTGTTTGCCTTTATTTTCCTACCTTTGCAGTCCGCAAACAATACAACGATACGCACATTATGGAATATATGTCACAGGAGGGCTACGACAAGCTCGCAGCCGAACTAAACGAACTTATAAAGCAGCGGCTGCCAGAAGCCATCAAGTCCATATCGGAGGCGCGCGACAAGGGCGACCTCAGCGAGAACTACGAGTACCGCGCCGCCAAGCGGGAGCACGGGCGCGTGTTGGGGCGCATACGCTTCTTGCAGCGCGTGCTGGCACACGCGAGGGTGATGCCCGTCACGAAGCAGGCTGACGGCAAGGTGCAACTGCTGTCGAGCGTCGAGTTGGTGAACCTTGCCAACGACAAGAAGATGACGTACACCATAGTCAGTCCGCACGAGGCGAATACGAGGGAGCGCAAGATTTCCATAAAGTCGCCCATCGCCAAGGCCCTGATGAACCACCGCAAGGGCGACACCGTAGAGGTGCGCGTGCCGGTAGGTACCGTGCGGCTGCGCATAGAGAATGTGTCGTGAGATACAGGAGGTCGTCCTACGTGTCACATTCAATTATCTTAATAATCGTTTGGGTTGTTGCTTTTTTTTCTTACTTTTGCAACCGTTTAAACCCAAATACAATGAAACTGAAAGCAAAATCCCTTTTATTCCTGTGCCTTATGATGCTGCCTGCCGTGGGCGGCGCACAGGGTTTCACGGTAGTCAGACAAGGCGGGCAGCACACCGATGGCGATTCGATAGACGCGGTGCGGTACCGCGTCACGTATGCTATGAAGTTTGTCGAGGACACCACGCGGAGAAACGCCGACGGCTACGCCAAGGTTGAAGACGACGAGATGCGTCTCGACATAGGTACAGTCGTCAGTAAGTTTTACAGCGCGCGTACCGCCGCCTACGAGCAGTGGATGAGGCACAAGGTGGAGACCGGCGACGTTGACTTCACCACCGGCAAGCCTGCCACGCCAAACTATTCGCAGGTGTTCTACCGCAACTATCCCGACGGTGAGACTACGTGCTTCTCCGCAGAGACGTTCACCAAGTACCGCCTCGCAGAGCCGACCGCCATTCCCGAGTGGCAGCTCGCCGGCGACACGTGCACCATACTCGGCTATCATTGCGCCAAAGCCACTGCCGATTTCAAGGGCCGTCACTGGACGGCGTGGTACAGCGAGGACATTCCGCTCGACTACGGTCCGTGGAAACTTATAGGACTGCCGGGATTGATACTGAAGGCGGCTGATGCCACCGGACAGTATGCGTTCACCGCCATAGGGTTGGAGAACATCGGAGGCAGGGAGCCTGTCACCCTCGTCGACAAGGCGAAGAAGTACGAGATAGTCACGCAGAAGCAGTACGACAAGTTGAAGCGCACGAGCAGCTTCAACGACCTTATGGCCGCCCATGGGATAAGCATCGAAGTGCCTGCCGGCACTACCGATTCGGAGGGCAACGACGTAACCCAGAAGCTTAAATCCATTCCACCGTACAATCCGATAGAGATAGCAGAGTGACGCGTCGTGGTTTTATAGCTGGTATTGTCGCGGTAGTGCTGTCGTTCACCTTTCCAACGGGAATCGTGGCGCAGTCAGCCGTGTCTGGCACGGTCGCCGACTCGGTGAGCGGCAAGCCCCTGGCTGGTGCCACTGTGTCGCTCGTCCGTGGTGGGCGTACAGTGGTGTTCGGCAGGACTGACGGCAAGGGACGTTTCTCTGTCAGTGCCACTCCGCAGCAGGGCGACTTGTTGCAAGCGTCGCTTATGGGGTATGCCCGCAAGCGGCAACCTGTGGCTGTGGACGGCAGTGGCAACCGCATACTCATGACCGTAAAGGAATTCGAGCTGCACGAGGTCAGCGTGCAGGGACCGCCAGTGACTCAGCGCCGTGACACCATAACCTACGACCTTGCTGACTTTGCCAACGACCGTGACAACAACCTCAAGGACGTGCTGAAGAAGCTGCCGGGCGTTGACGTGTCGCAGAGCGGGCAGATAAGCTACAACGGCAAGGCTCTCTCGCGCTTCACGGTCGAGGGGCTTGACCTCAGCCACGGACAATACAACAAGCTGACGGAGAACATTCGTGCAAAGGACGTGAAGAAGGCGGAGGTCGTCGAGCACGACCAGCCAGTCAAGGCGTTGCGCAACCGCGTGTTTACCGACGACGTCGCCATGAACATAGTCCTCAAGGACTCGGCACGCGACCAGATCGCAGTCACTCTGCGTCCGTACGTGTTCGCAGGCGAGCCGACCCACGTCGGTGGCGACGCTGTGGCGTTGCAGATAGGTAAGAAGCGGCAGATGGAGTATTCAGCGCAGTACGACCGTACGGGACGCGACCTGAACAACCAGTTCTCATTGTTCTACACATTGGCGGATTTCGCTCCGGCTGCATCGCTCACCCATTGGTACAATGTCCCGTCGCTTCAAAGTCCGATTGACGCAGAGCGCATGCGCCGCAACACGTCGCAGGCTTACAGCGTTGACCTGATGTCCAAGGGAACCAATGATGCGGAAAACGGCTTCTCCGCAAGCTACAACCGCAGTGTCGTACGCCAGTACACGCAGAACGTCTCGCAGTATTTCCTCGACGGCTCAACGCCAGTGGAGACTGCTGAAGACCGCTTCATGACGCTCCGCCAGGACGTGTTCAGCATGGACTACAACCACCGCATCAACGCCGAAACGCATTACGGCAACATTGTAGTAAAGGCGGACGCGCGCCAGGACGACGGGCTGACCAATATGCCCGGCAGGGCTACGCAGCGTGTGCGTACTCCCGAAGCTAACGTCAAGGCGGCGGTTACGCAGACGTGGACGTTCGGCAAACGGCTGCTCCAGTGGAAGTCGACTGCCGACTACCACCATTCCAAAGACGCGCTGTATCTGTGGGACGACGGCAGCGAGACCACCCGGCGCGTGAAGAACACCATAGGCACCAACCTTTGGCATTCCGACAACAGCGTGGGCATAAGCGTGCGGCACTTCCGCTGGTCGGGCGACTATGCCGTGAACATTGAAGCAGGGAATATGAATGCCGACGGAGCTGACAACGGCTACGTAAGTGGCGGACTGGCTCCATTGTGGAAGTATAAGGACGACGACTGGCTGCTTACGCTATCGCCTGGCATATCCGTACAACGGTACACACGCCAGCAGGTTACCATGCTGTTGCCGTCGGCAAGTGCCTACGTACGCCGCAACTATGGCAACCGCCGTGAGTGGAGCCTCGTAGCTGGCTATTCGGAACGTGGCAGCGGATTGGAAATACTGGCAATCGACTGTCTCCGTACAGACTACCGCACGTGGTCGGGCGCGCCCGACTTCGTTCCACGTACCCGTACGCTCAACACCTTCTTCTGCTACAACTACAAGCGTGCCATATACCAGTTCTTCGCCAATGCCCGTGTCGGGTATGTGCGCCAGTGGCTTGACGCGTCGCGAGACATGGTCGTCGCGGACGGCAACTATTATTATTCGTGGCAACGCCACCATTCCAATACGGGTACGGTCAACGCGCAAGTTGACGCGTCGAAGGGATGGCACGCCATACGGTTGAAGACCAACCTCGCCGTTACTGGCACTTACTCCACAGGTCAGCAGTATTCTGCCGACAACCGTATCAATTATAGTTTCGTGTCGTATGGATTGAAACCAGAGATAATATACTCTCCGTCGTGGCTTGAAGTAAGCTATCGTGGCAACTTCCAGTTCAATCGCAGCAAGAGCGACGGCGCGTGGAACCATACGCTTGCCGACTGGACGCAGCGTCTTGGAGTGACTTCGACGATAAACAAGGTCGACCTGACGCTCTCCGCCGTGCTCTATCATAACGAGATAGAGGACTCTCCGTCGGTCAACACTCTGCTTGCCGACGCAAAGGCTGTGTGGCGTATAGGCAAGGTCCGCCTGTCGGCGTCATTGCGCAACATATTCGACCGCAGGACGTATGCCACGACTACTTACAGTGGCGTGGGCATATTCACCAACCGCTATCAGCTCAGTCCGCGCGAGCTGATGGTTTCGGTACAGTTCGGATTGTAAAGCCTTACTTCAATTTAGATGCCGCTATGTCGAAGTTGTCCCTTGCCCATCCCATGAGCGATACGATATAGGGCATCAGCGACTGCCCGCGTTTGGTAAGGTTGTATTCCACACGTGGCGGTACTTCGGGATATGCCTTGCGGCTCACGAGGTCTATGTGCTCGAGGTTCTTAAGCGTTGCCGACAACATCTTTGGTGAGCAGTCGAGCATTTCTCCCTTTACCTCATTGTAGCGTACGGACTTCTCCTTGCCTTTAGTATATAATGTATATAATACCAGCAGCGACCACTTGTCGCCAAACTGGCTGATGACCTGCCGTATCGGGCACGACAAATATTCCGGGTGTATTACTTTATCTGCCATATGATGTTGTGTCGTTATTTGTCTTTCCGTGCTGCAAAGGTACGAATAAAAGTGATAAACATAAATACCGAATCTGGTGCCATAAACCTTTCGCTGTTAATCTAAGTTAATGTCACTGACGGACTTTGCCGTGTTTGTCCATTTCCTACTTTTTGGTAACTACGTCACCTTTTTGTGCCCTCTTGCAAATGCCGTTCCTTTGATATAACTTTGCAATTGCAAACAAGAAAGTGACATAAACATTATATAATATAGAAAGGAAACAAACATGGAAAAGAATGTATTGTTGATTGGTGCTACAGGTTTCGTAGGCTCGGCTATTCTGAATGAGCTTGTAGCACGCGGGCACAAGGTTACAGCCGTGGCACGCAATCTTGACAAGGTGGTAAAGAGCGACAAAGTGACTACTGTGAAGTGTGACGTTGCCGATGTAGACGCACTCGCAAAACTCGCTGAAGGCAAGGACGCTGTTATTTCGGCTTACAATCCGGGCTGGACCAATCCTAATATCAAGAAAGAGATAGAGACCAACTATCCGTTGATACTCGAAGCTGCAAAGAAGAGCGGAGTCAAGAGGCTTCTCATCGTTGGTGGAGCAGGAACGTTGTTCGTAAAGCCGGGATTGCGTGTGGTTGACAGTGGTGCCATACCTGCAGAAATTATGGACGGCGTGCGTCCTCTTGGTGACTTCTATCTGAACGTCCTGACCAAGGAAAACGACATCGACTGGATTTTCCTCTCACCAGCAGGCGTATTTGATGAGAAAGGCGAGCGTACTGGCAAATTCCGACTTGGAAAAGACGACCTGATAGTAGACCCGAAGACGGGTACGAGTCACATCAGCGTACAGGACTATGCCGTTGCCATGGTCGATGAGCTGGAAAAGGAGCAACATCACAAGGAGCGTTTCACACTTGGGTATTAATATCCAAGATGGTATAAATCAAAAGATCTGTCTGGCAGGCTTAAGGTTGGAGTAGTGTATTCTCCGACTTTAAGCCTGTTATTATTTATTTGTCAAGTAATTGCTTTACGAGCTTGTCGGTCGCGTTAGGAATGACGAAGCGAAGTTGGTCGGACAACAGACGGCGCGATTCTTCGGGTGTATGGTCTGTGTGACAAGCCTCAATGCCGAACAAGTCTTCCGGCGTGGTAAGCAGTGACCACCCCCAGCCGTATTCCTTGCCGTGGCGGTCGTGTGGATATATGAAGTCCTCGGTCACTATGTAGCATTCCATTTGCAACCGTGATACGTAGCCGTCGAACTTCCCACGCATCTTTGCTCCTGTGAATCCGCACGCGCGCCGCAAGTCGCGCGTTATCATACTTCCACCTTCGCGCAGTGTCTCCAGTATCATGTACTCTACGCTGTCTTCTGAAGGGTAGGGGTGAATGCTGCGGCGGTAGTTGCAGAAGTCTGCCCACCATTCCTTGCTTATGAACGCTGCCTTGCGGTTGAAGAACTTGCCATACGCACAGCCCGTTTCGCGTATTATCTCGCCCTTCCATCTCCATAGTGCCCACTCCCAACCACCATCGGGCAGCACTATATATCCGCAGTCTTCGTCCACTACGTCATCGGCAGACCAGCCTGGAATGCCAGTGTTGAGCAACGGCAGCATACCGACCTTGCCTATATAATCCATCATTTCCGTACAAGAGTGCACCATAGTTCTGTTAAGAATTAAAAGTTAGGAGTTAAGAGTTGTATTCGGAAGTTACGAAAAGAGTGTATTTTATTGGAAATGAGCGTATGTTAATCGCTCATGATAGTAATAGGTTACGATTTAGTTAGTTATCTGCTGCATTATTCTTCTGCGCGTTGCGTAACCTTCAAAGAACTCTTCGTATGCAAAAGTAACAATAAAA
>CAZGAT010000030.1:0-29831 GCA_964523825.1 uncultured Prevotella sp.
ATTAAGGCACAAGGAGGACAAATAGACGGACAGGGTCGCATGATTTCTTGCAGGGCGGTGCCTTGTGGGAGGCTAATATAATAATGCGTTGGTTCGGTCGGGCATATCCATGACGCAGAGGGAGCATGGTAACTTAGATAAAGGATAAACCTTGTATTACCTGCGCCATACGGTTCCCAAGTCCAAGACATACTATTTCCAGGAAATTTCCACTGTATTGGAAATGCCATTTCCAATACAGTGAGAAACACATTTCCAGTATAGTGGAAACACCATTACCAGTATAGTGGAAACACTATTTCCAATACAGTGGAAATGACTTTGGAAATGTTTGTGGTTATAATTGCCAGATATTTCGGATTGAAATAATGAACTCAAGCGGGCGCAACCATGCGATAACACCCGTTGCAATCCTAAGACTCAAGAATTGGAGTACTAATTTTCATGATATGTTATTGACATAATCCTGTATCTCTTCGAGGCTGTTGGCGACGGCGATACCGTTGGTATACCGTCCGCGAATAGTGCCACGCGCCTGAAGGTCGTCGAGCAGGGCGATGAGGCTCTGCCAAAAGCCGTTGATGTTGTAGAGGATCACGCGCTTGTGGTGATAGCCTATCGTACGGCTTGCAGCGACTGTGAATATCTCGTCAAGTGTGCCGATGCCTCCGGGTAACGCTACTACGATGTCGGCTTGTGCAAGCATCAAGTCCTTGCGGTCGGAAAGGTTGTCGCACGGTATCTCAACGTCGAGATAGTCGGAGGCATGACCGCCTTTCTCCAATATCTGCGGTACGACACCTATGACGGTGGCACCGGCTTCGTGGGCAGCCTTTGCGACGCATTCCATTAGCCCCGTGTTGCTGCCACCGTAGACAAGCGTGTGTCCGTTGGCACCTAACCAATGTCCGAACTCGGTTACTACGTCGGCGTATCGGGCTGCTATGTTATTGTTGGCTGAACAAAAAACGGCAATCTTCATAGTGTTCTGTTTGTTAGTTGTTGTCCTGGTGTCTGCGTGGAACGACCTTGCCGTTGACTATCTCGAAACGGCGGTTGAACTCCTCGTGAGTACGCTTCCAACGGTTGTGCGTCCACAGATAGTAAGCCGGCTCGCGGCGTATGGTCTCCTCAAGCATACGGAAGAACCGACGGGTAATCTCGAACTCCGGCAACGAGTTAGGCTCCTTGGTTATGAGCCTGTATGTCAGGGAGTAGTATCCGCGTCGCGGACGCGTCATCTCCGCGTAGTACACGGCATCGTTCATCTTGCGCATGATCTTTTCGCCACCAGTGAATACGGGTGTGTCGTGGTTGAGGAACGGCAGCCACAGGTGAATGTTCTCCCACTTCGGCACCTGGTCGCTGATATATCCGAAGATGCTCATCACATTGTCACGCCTGTAGGTCACAAGCTGGCGCAGAATATCCTTCTTCTTGACGGGAATGCCGTTGGACTCGTGCGAGCGTATGCGCTTGAAAAGCTCGTCGAAAGCATCGTTACGCAGAGGGTGGTATATAAGTCCGCACATGCGGTCCTTCGGCAGGTCCTTGCCTACGCATGAGAGCCATTCCCAGTTGCAATAATGCCCGAGTATGGCTGCGACGTTCTGTCCGTGCTCGAAACATGCTTCGACTTCATCGCTGTTGGTAATGGTGAAACGGCGGTCAAGTTCGGCATCGCTGATGCTCAGCAGTTTTACCGCTTCCACGAAATAGTCGCAGAACCAACGGTAAAACCGCTTCTCTATGCCGATGATTTCGGACAAATCCTTTTCAGGGAACGAACTTGTCAGGTTCTTCCGTACGACAGACCTGCGATAGCGTGCTACATAATATATAATGAACGCGAAGCAGTCCGACAGTCCGTAGAGCACGCGCAGCGGCAGCAGGCTTAGAAGATAGAAAATGCGATATACCATAAGCTTTAGTTGGGTTCGTGGATTTTATTGCTGCATGTCGTGCAGCTTCTTGTAATAGCCTCCGAGGGCCATCAGCTCGTCGTGCGAGCCGCGTTCCACTATCTCGCCCTCGTGCAGCACGCATATCTCGTCGGCGTTGCGTATGGTCGAGAGCCTGTGGGCTATGGCGACAGTAGTGCGCGTCTTCATCAGCTTGAACAGCGCGTCCTGTACGAGTCGCTCGCTTTCGGTGTCGAGTGCCGACGTAGCCTCGTCGAGTATCAGTATCGGCGGATTCTTGAGTATGGCGCGCGCTATGCTTATGCGCTGCCGCTGTCCGCCCGACAGTCGTCCGCCACGGTCGCCAATGTTCGTGTCGAATCCGTTTTCCGACTCCATGATGAAGTCGTATGCGTTGGCAATCTTCGCCGCACGTATAACGTCGTCCTTAGACGCGTTTTCCACGCCGAAGGTGATATTGTTGTAGAACGAGTCGTTGAACAGTATCGCCTCCTGGTTGACGTTGCCGATGAGCTGGCGCAGGTCGTGTATGGCGAGGTCGTGTATGTTTATTCCGTCGATGAGTATCTCGCCCTTCTGTATGTCGTAGTAGCGTGGAATCAGGTCTACGAGCGTTGACTTTCCACCGCCGCTCTGTCCGACGAGCGCCACGGTCTTGCCCTTTGGTATGGTGAGGTTGATGTCCTTCAGTACCCAGTGTGGTTCGCCACTGTCGGTCTTGCCGTCGTTATATGCGAACGAGACGTGGCGGAACTCTATCTGGTGCTGGAAATCGGCAATGTGTACGGGATTGGCTGGCTCCTTGATCTCGCATTCCGCCTTAAGGATTTTGTCGACACGCTCCATTGACGCAAGTCCCTTGGGAATGTTGTAGCTTGCCTTGGAGAAGTCCTTGAGTGGGTTGATTATGCTGTAAAGTATGACGAGATAATATATGAATGTAGGACCGGAGATTACAGGATTGTCACGCAGCACGAGCGTACCGCCGAACCAAAGGACTATGATTATCATGACCGTACCGAGGAATTCGCTCATCGGGTGCGCCATAGCCTGGCGGGTGTTGACCTTGTTGAGGTCGTCACGATACTCGGAATTAATCTTGTCGAAGCGTGCGTTCATCTTCTTCTCGGCGGTGAACGCCTTGATGATGCGTAGTCCACCGAGTGTTTCTTCTACCTGGCTCATTGTGTCGCTCCACAGAGCCTGCGCCTTCATGGAGCGTGCCTTCAGCTTTCTGCCCACGAAGCCCATAAACCAGCCGAAGACGGGCACGAAGATAATGGTGAACAACGTCAGCTGCCAACTGATGAAGACGAGGGTGGCAAAGTATATGATGATGAGAATCGGATTCTTGAACAGCATCTCAAGCGACGACATTATGGAATTGTCTATCTCCTGTACGTCGCCCGTCATGCGTGCTATGATGTCGCCCTTGCGTTCTTCGGAGAAGAAGCCGAGATGAAGCGACGTTATCTTCTGGTAGAGCTGGTTGCGAATGTCGCGCACCACTCCTGTGCGTACAGGAATAAGCGACGCGGCACTGAGGAAGTACGCACCCGTCTTGAGCAGCGTCGCTATGGCGAGGAACAAGCCGATGATGAGCAGGGTGTTGGTTTGTCCGACGGAGTCGATGAGCTGCCCTACATAGTAGTTGGCGTTGTTGGAAAGTACGTCCTTGATGTCGCCGGCTCCCCAATCCATGAGCTGCGCAGCCTTTTCCGCTCCGCCAGTCTTGAACAGTATTTGCAGTATAGGTATGAGTGTGGCAAATGAAAATATGTTCAACACTGCCGAGAGCAGGTTGAATACTACGGCTAATGCTACATATTTCTTATATGGAGGTACGAAGCGGCGTAGGACTTGTAGAAATTCTTTCATTGATGTAAGCGTTTTATGGTTCTTGGCTGTACGGGGCTTGTCATTCTGTCACTTCGCCGAACAATGTCGCCGACGTGGAGCCTGTTATCTTCACCCGTACGGTTTCGCCTATGTGGTGGTTCTGGCGGTCTATGATTACAGCCTTGTTCTGTTGCGTGCGTCCCATGAGCTGATTGCGGTCGCGCTTGCCAAACCGTTCAATCAGCACGTCGAACTCGCGTCCCTCGTCAGCCTTGTTGCGTTCGGCAGATATGGCGGTCTGTAAATGTATGAGCTTGTTTAACCGGCAAATCTTCTCGTCTTCGGGCACATTGTCGGGCAGGTGCTTGGCGGCGTATGTCCCCGGCCGCTCGGAATACTTGAACATAAACGCGGAGTCGAATCCCACCTCCCTTACGAGCGACATCGTCTCCTCGAAGTCCTGCTCGCTTTCGTCGTGGTAGCCTACGAAGATGTCGGTGGTGAGTCCGCAGTCGGGAATAATCCTGCGTATGGCATCGACCTTGCGCAGATAGTCCTCACGGGTATACTTGCGGTTCATCAGCCTCAGGGTCTTGTCGCTTCCGCTTTGTGCTGGGAAGTGTATGTGGTTGCAGAGGTTCGGCTTGTCGGCGATGGCGTAAAGAATGTCGTCGCTCATATCTTCCGGATTGGAGGTAGTGAATCGTACCCTCATGTCGGGCACTTCGTCGGCTACCCGCCTTAACAATTCGGCAAACGAGCATACGTGCAGCTCGCCGCCTCCTTCTTCCTCTACGATTATTCCGTTCTCAGGGCGTTTGCCATTGGGCAACAGTCCGTAGGAATTGACGTTTTGACCGAGCAGCGTTACCTCCTTGAAGCCACGTTCGTGAAGGTCGCGCACTTCCTGGAGTATGCTTTCAACGTCGCGCGAGCGTTCGCGTCCGCGTGTATATGGCACTATGCAGTAGTGGCAGAAGTTGTTGCAGCCACGCATTATGCTGACGAAGCCGCTCACGTGGTTGCCTCCGATGCGTGTCGGTATGATGTTGCGGTAGGTCTCTGTGGTGGAAAGGTCTACGTCCATAGCCGGTATGCCGTTCTCTACCTGCGCGGTCATTTCGGGAAGACTCATGTATGCGTCAGGACCACATACGAGGTCGGCATGGTGGTTCTCTATCAAGTCGGACTTTACACGCTCCGCCATACAGCCAAGTACGCCAAGTATGAGCGAGCTGCCTTTGTGGTCTCTTTCTTTGCCAGAGTCCTTTTTACGCTTTACGGCATAAAGCTGGTCAAGTCTATGGTAAATCTTGTTCTCTGCATTCTCGCGTACGGAACACGTGTTGAGGAATATCGCGTCAGCGTCGTCCTCCGTGTCGGTTGGTTCGTATCCAGCCATTTGCATTATGCTTGCCACGACTTCAGAGTCGGCCACGTTCATCTGGCAGCCGTAAGTCTCTATATATAGCTTCTTCATTATATTGTTTTGGATAACTGGTGCTTAAAATAAAAAGCAAGTTGTTGGTTCGGGCACCGTTCTTTTTCTGCCCGTTTGCCTTTCCCTTTGATAATCAACTTGCAAAGTTACTAACTTTCGTTTGTTTCAGCAAGTTTGAGTTCTCGGAGTTGGTCGTATTATGTTTTTTTATGCTTCCTTATGCAAATGGGAAAAATGCGCATAATTTGTTGCTGTTACGAAAAATATGCTTAATTTTGCACTCTAAATCGTATTTATGAGCAGTATCGTCATAAAGCCAATAACGACAAAGAGAGAGATGAAAGACTTTATAAAGTTCCCGAACGAGCTTTATAAGGGCAATCACCAGTATGTTCCCGATTTGGATATTGATGTCAGAAACACTTTTGACGCCAAGAAGAATCCCGGACTCAAGTTCTCTGACGTCCAACCCTTTGTGGCGTATCGTGACGGCAAGCCCGTCGGACGTGTGGCTGCCATAATAAACCACCATGCGAACGATACGTGGAAGGTGAAGTCCGTGCGTTTCAGCATGATAGACTTTGTAGACGACCACGAGGTGTCGGAAGCACTTGTCGGTGCTGTAGCCAAATGGGGCAGGGAACGAGGCATGGATACGATACAGGGTCCTCTCGGCATCACAGACTTCGACAAGGAGGGTATGCTCATAGAGGATTTCGACAAGATGGCGGCAATGACGGAGTACTACAACTACCCGTACTATCAGGAGCACATGAAGGCACTTGATTTTGAAAAAGCTGTCGATTGGGTCCAGATACGTATAGCCGTACCGCAGGAAGTGCCGGCGAAATACGCCCGTGTGTCACGTCTTTCAAAAGAGATGTTTGGACTGCACGTCCGCACGCTGACTCGCAAGGAAGTGCGCAACGGCTATGGTCTCAAGATATTCAAGCTTATCAACCAGGCATACGCTCCGCTGTTCGGATTCACGCCAATGTCGGAAGGGCAGGTGACAGAGTTCGTCAATATGTATCTACCGCTGTTGAACCTCGACATGGTTCCGGTCGTGGAGAATGACAAGGGCGAGCTTGTGGCATTCACGGCTACGATGACGAGTTTGTCGCACGCGCTCCGCCGTACCCACGGCAAGCTGTTCCCGCTTGGCTGGCTTTGGCTTTTGCGTTCGCTCAAATGGCATCCGGAACATACTGCGGGCTTGCTGCTCATAGCCGTGCGTCCAGACTACCAGGGGCTGGGTGTCAACGCTTTGCTGTTCGACCACCTTATCCCGGTATACAACCGTCTCGGCATAAAGTATGCGGAGACAGGTCCGCAGCTTGAAGACAACGTGAAGGAAATATCGCAGTGGAAGCCGTTGAATCCGGAATTCGTCAAGAGACGCCGCTGCTGGACGAAGAAGATATAGGCTCGCAGACTTCAGACCCAGGGATTTGCGAACTCATAAACTTGCACAACTTACAAACTTACGAACTCATAAACTCAAAACTTACAAACCAACCATAATGAAAAGAGTAGTAATAACAGGCATGGGCATTTGGTCCTGCCTCGGAACGACACTCGACGAAGTGCGTGATTCGCTTTACAATGGCAAAAGCGGAGTCGTATTCAGCCAGGAAAGAAAAGACGCCGGATTCCGTTCGGCACTTTGTACGGACGTGAAGAAGCCGGACTTGAAGCCATATGTGAAGCGCAACTTGCGCCAGTTCATGCCCGAAGAGGCACAATACGCATATATGGCAACGCGCCAGGCTCTTGAGAATGCCAAGATGGATCAGGAGTTCATAGACCAGCACGAGGTGGGAATCATATATGGCAACGACTCGGTGGCTGAGGCTACGATGCACTCGCTTGACAAGTTCCGCGAGTTCAAGGATACGGAGATGTGCGGCAGCGGAGCCATATTCCAGAGCATGAACTCTACAATATCTATGAACCTCGCGTGCCTGTTCCACCTGAAGGGCATAAACCTCACGGCTTCTTCCGCCTGTTCTTCGAGCAGCCAGGCCATAGGTCTTGCGGCATTGCTTATCCGCAACGGGTTGCAGGACTATGTGATATGTGGCGGTGCCGAGGAAAACAATATGTACGGCATTGCAAGCTTTGACGGTATACAGGCGTTCTCGACACGTGAGGACGAGCCGACGAAGGCAAGCCGTCCGTTCGACCGTGACCGCGACGGACTCGTTCCTGGCGGTGGTGCGGCTACGGTAATAGTAGAGGACTACGAGCACGCCGTAAAGCGTGGCGCGCCTATCATAGCAGAAGTCGTAGGCTGGGGATTCTCAGGCAATGGCGACCATATATCAACACCTAATGTGGCAGGTCCGGCACGCTCGCTGGAACTGTGCCTTAAGAATGGCGGAATAAGCGATGTGCGTGAAATCGGCTATGTCAACGCGCACGCTACGTCAACCCACGTCGGCGACAGCCGTGAGGCATTGGCGATAGCGCAGAACTTCGGCGACTACAAGGTGCCTGTGACATCGACAAAGAGCCAGACCGGACACGAGATGTGGATGGCTGGAGCAAGCGAGGTTATCTATTCTACGCTGATGATGAAGAATGACTTTATCGCCGGCAACATCAATTTCGAGAACCCTGACGAGGAGAGCGCGAAGCTCAACATCATACCGGAGACGCGCCAGGCTCATTTCGATATGTTCCTGTCAAACAGCTTCGGATTCGGAGGCACCAACTCGACACTTGTCATCAAGAATATATAAGGCAAACAAGCACACCCCTGATACCATAATCCATTAAAACAAAAGAATTATGACACGCGAAGAAATCATTGAGAAAGTAAATTCCACTCTCGCAGAAGAGTTTGAAGTAGATGAAACAAAGATCTCTCCGGAAGGCGAGATAAAGGACGTGCTCAGCCTCGACAGCCTGAGCCTGGTTGACCTCGTCGCAGTAGTCAACTACACGTTCAAGATAAAGATTCCGACAGAGGATCTCCGCAAGATAGAGACCTTCAACGACCTCTACGGCTACATCGAGCAGCACGCCAAGTAATTTGAAGTACGACGTAGCAATCATAGGCAGCGGCCTCGGAGGTCTGGTATGCGCGCATATCCTTGCCTCACGAGGTCGCCGTGTCGTTGTTATAGAGCGTGAGAGCCAGCCGGGCGGCTGCCTTCAGAGTTACCGCCGTGGCAAGCTGGCTTTCGATACGGGCTTGCACTATGTAGGCGGACTTGCCGAAGGACAACAGCTTTACGGTATCTTCAAAGGGCTTGGGCTTATGGAACTTCCATGGGTCAGGCTTGACAGCGGTGGCTTCGACCTCGTGACGATAGAGGGTAGGACTTTCCGCATGGCAAACGGATTCGACGCGTTCGTCGATACGCTTGCCGCCGACTTCCCCGACGAGCGGAAGGCTCTCGTACGTTATGCCGGCTTGATGAAGGAGTCGGAGACGCTTGAGCCGGAACTGACAAAGCGGTTGTTCGAGACCAACGCGTGGGAATGGCTTGACTCCAATTTCAAAAGCAAGCTGCTCGTCAACGTTCTCTCCGGCGCGGCTATGAAGCTCGAACTGCGCAAGGACACGCTGCCGCTGTTCACGTTCCTGCATTGCAACAGCGGATACGTACAAAGTGCATGGCGGCTTCGTGGCGACGGCAACATGATTGCCGGCAAGCTCATCGACGGCATACGCAGGAATGGTGGCGAGGTCGTTTGCGGAGCCGAAGTCAGGAGGCTCGTGGAGAATGACGGGCTGATAACTGAAGCTGCGTGCGCCGACGGACGAACGTTTGAGGCAGAAAGGTTCATATCCGACATACACCCTGCGCTGACCTGCTCGCTCGTCGGCGACAGCAAGCGGATAAGGAACGTCTACCGCCGCCGCATGAACGAACTGCCAAACACCATGGGAATGTTCACTGCGTCGATAGTGCTGAAGCCACACGCCGTCAGATACTTCAACCACAACCACTACGTATATCGCCACGCCAATGTCTGGGACTTCTACGAGCAACCGGGTGGCGTAGGCGGAGTGATGGTTTCCTGCCGCGTACCCGAATCGGGAGAATGGGCGGAGCAGATAGACTTGCTCACGCCGATGCCGTGGAGGGAATGCGAACGCTGGAGCGGCACGACGGTCGGACGGCGTGGCGACGACTACAAGGCAATGAAGACCAGCAAGGCGGCAGAATGCATAGCACTTGCGGAAAGCGTTATTCCAGGATTGGGCGAAAGTATAGAGAGGATATACACGAGCACGCCGCTGACATACCGCGACTATACGCTCACGCCTTGCGGCTCGGCATTCGGAGTACGCAAGGACTGCCACGACTCGCTGCTCACGCAGCTTTCCGTACGCACGCCGGTTCCGAACCTGTTCCTGACGGGGCAGAGCCTCGTACTCCACGGACTACAGGGAGTGACGATGACGGCGTTGGAAACCGTCAGGGCGTTGGAGCAATCATAGCATGGCTGCCGGCTGGGACTGGCTTACATATAATATATAATGTATAGGGAGGACAAACATTAAAGACAATGGAAAACAACTATAAGGGTTACGCACTCGTTACCGGCGGCAGCCGTGGAATAGGACGCGCCGCAAGCGTCAAGCTGGCACAGATGGGCTACCGTGTGCTTGTCAACTATGTACATAACAGCGCGAAGGCGGAGGAGACTCTCGAACTCGTGCGCAAGGAGGGACAGGACGGCGAGCTTCTCCAGTTCGACGTTGCCGACATTGTGGCTACGCGCACGGCTATCGAGAAGTGGCAGCAGGCACACCCCGACGACTACATAGCCGTACTCGTCAACAATGCCGGAATACGCCGCGACAACCTGCTCGCGCTCATGCCCGACGACGACTGGACGGCTGTCGTCAGCACGACGCTCAACGGGTTCTTCAACGTCACGAAGCCGCTCATTCCGATGATGCAGTTCCACAAGTTCGGGCGCATCATCAACATGGCGAGCCTTAGCGGAATAAAGGGACTTCCCGGACAGACCAACTACTCGGCTGCCAAGGGCGGCATCATCGCCGCTACGAAGGCTCTGGCGCAGGAGGTGGCACGCAAGAACGTCACCGTCAACGCCGTGGCTCCCGGATTCATCAAGACCGACATGACTGCCGACCTCGACGAGGACGCGCTGAAGAAGACCATTCCCGCCCACCGCTTCGGCACCGTGGAGGAGGTTGCCGCGCTCATAGGGTTCCTGGCTTCCGAGGAGGCGGGATACATCACCGGCAACGTCGTCTCGATAAACGGGGGACTGTATACGTAGTTAATAGTTAGGAATTAAGAGTTAAGAGTTAGCCAGCTGACGGCTTTAGGGAAGTTAGGAATTAAGAGTTAAGAATTAACTGACGGCTTGCGTGTCGTTGGGAATTAGGTGACAAGGATAAGGATATGAAGAAGGAACTGGAGGACATAACGGAAGTGCGTGTGAAGTTCAGCGAGATAGACTCGATGCGCTGCGCGTGGCACGGCTCGTACGTCAAGTACTTCGAGGACGGGCGCGAGTCGTTCGGACTGCGCTATCCCGGCATAGGATACGCCGACATGCAGCAGGCCGGCATCTACGCTCCGGTGTACGACCTGAAGCTCCACTACCTCGCGCCGCTCGGACTCAACGACACCGCCGAGATACACACCCGCTACGTCTACCACCGCGGCGCGCGCCTCGACTACGAGTACGAGGTCTACCGCGCCGGCGACCACGCGCTGTGCTGCACCGGCTCGACCACGCAGCTGTTCATCGACCCCGCCGGCAACCTGATGACCGACCTTCCGGACTACTACCGCGAGTGGCAGGCGAAGTATCTGGGTGAAAACAACTAACAACAGAGAAGACAATATGCAGAACTTGGTAATTTACAATACGCTACACAGGCAGAAGGAAGTCTTCCGCCCGATCAACGCCCCGCACGTGGGCATGTACGTCTGCGGTCCCACCGTCTACGGCGACCCGCATCTGGGACACGCGCGCCCGGCGATAACGTTCGACATACTCTTCCGCTACCTGCGGCACATCGGCTACAAGGTGCGCTACGTACGCAACATAACCGACGTGGGGCACCTCGAGCACGACGCCGACGAGGGCGACGACAAGATTGAGAAGAAGGCACGGCTCGAACAGCTCGAGCCAATGGAGATAGCCCAGTACTACACCAACCGCTACCACGACGCGATGCGCGCCCTCAACGTGCTGCCCCCGTCGATAGAGCCGCACGCCACGGGACACATCATCGAGCAGGAGCAGCTCGTCAAGGAGATTCTCGACAACGGCTTCGCATACGTCAGCAACGGCTCCGTATACTTCGACGTGGAGAAGTACGACCAGAAGTACCACTACGGCGTGCTCTCCGGGCGCAACCTCAAGGACATCATCAACAAGAGCCGCGAGCTCGCCGGCACAACCGAGAAGCACAACCAGGTCGACTTCGCCCTGTGGAAGAAGGCGCAGCCAGAGCACATCATGCGCTGGCCCAGCCCGTGGAGCGACGGATTCCCCGGCTGGCACTGCGAGTGCACCGCCATGGGGCGCAAGTACCTCGGCAGCCACTTCGACATACACGGCGGCGGACTCGACCTCGTCTTCCCACACCACGAGTGTGAGATAGCGCAGGCTGTCGCATCGCAGGGCGACCAGATGGTCAAGTACTGGATGCACAACAACATGATAACCATAAACGGGCAGAAGATGGGCAAGTCGCTCGGCAACTTCATCACCCTTGAGCAGTTCTTCAAGGGCGACCACCCGACGCTCGACCAGGCGTACACGCCGATGACCATACGCTTCTTCATACTCTCGGCGCACTACCGCGGCACCGTCGACTTCTCCAACGACGCGCTCAAGGCAGCCGAGAAGGGATACCAGCGGCTCATGGGCGTGTGCGACGACCTCCAGCGCGTGCAGCCGTCGGCGAAGAGCGACGCGAAGACCCACGAGCTCGCCACGACGCTCCGTCAGAAGTGCTACGACGCGATGAACGACGACCTCCAGACCCCGCTCGTCATCAGCCAGCTCTTCGAGGCGTGCCACACGGTCAACTCCGTGCTCGACCACAAGGCGCAGATCGACGAGGCTGACCTCAAGGAGCTGCGCGACACGTTCCACCTCTTCACGTTCGACATACTCGGGCTGCGCGACGAGCGCGCCGCCAACAACAGCCGCCGTGAGGAAGCCTTCGGCAAGGTCGTCGACATGGTGCTCGACCTGCGCGCCAAGGCGAAGGCAGCCAAGGACTGGGCGACCTCCGACCGCATACGCGACGAGCTTGCCAAAGATGGTTTCGAAATAAAGGATACAAAGGACGGGACGACCTGGCGGCTATAGTTGTCCCGCCTCAACTTGCAGTACGACCCTTTCGATGAGGCGGTCACGCCCGTCGGGGTCGTACCTTTTTTTAAGGCTCGCGCCGAACAGCCCGGCGAACGTCTGGTACACTCCGGCGCGCAGCGGTCCGAAGAACGCCTTGACGATCTCGTAAGAAGTCTGCCCGCACTCGCGGTCGACGAGCTTTATGAGCAGCTTGCCCTGCGAGTACGTCAGCTCGTTCTTCATCTTCTTGTAGTATTGCTTGCGTATTCCAGCCTCGACGCGGTTGACCTGCGCCTGCCGCTCCTTCGGGTCGGGAATGGTCTGGAGGTACTCCTCGGTCTCGAATATGATGAGCTTCACCTGCTTGGCGTAGGGGAGCACCTTCTTCACGTTGCGCACCAGCCGGTAGTACGCCTGCCGCTCGCGCTCGTTCTTGAACACGAGCGGAGCCATCTTCACGAACGGTTCCGAGCGGCGTATGTACTGCACCGAGTCGCGGCCCTGGAGCGTCTTGCCCACGTACAGGTCGGGCACGTACCGCGGGCCCACGGGAGCCGGCTCGCCTCCAGGCGCCTGTGCCGCCGCCACGACCGGTGCCGCCGCCAACGCCGCCGCGATAATGCCGCGGCGCACGCCCGCCATGCCGTGCCGCATGGCTTCTGCAACGCTATTTCTGACTGTCATCGTATTCATTTGTTCCGTATTTTTATCTTTTGCAAAGGTGATGCAAAGACAATGCAAACGAGGCAACGAAAGCTTGCTTTCAAGTTGCCGAGTGCAGCTTTGCCTTATGCAAAGATGATGCAAAGATAATGATATTTTCCTGTCCGCGGCACTCCGCCGCCGCTTTTTCGGCTTCCTTGTGGTGCTGGAGCGCCATTGCCGGCGGTCAGATAGGGGCTTTCCGTGGGGCAAGCGGTGGGTTCTTGTGGGTCAAATAGTGGGTTCTTGTGGTGCAAGAATGCCTTTCTTGTGGTGCGAGAGTACTGTTCTTGTGGTTTATGTACGCGTTCATAGACCTCTATGTACGTGTTCATAGACTTCTATGTACGTGTTCAAAGAAGTTTATGTACGTGTTCAAAGAACTTTATGTACGTGAACAAAGACCATAAAAGGTTAATTCTTGAATCAAAAGAAGTGCTTTCTTGAATCATTTTAGTACCTTTGTTGAAGTACAAATGGGGCACATTCCGATTGTGAATGCGTCGTAAACAAAAACTAAAGGAGGGAAAGGATATGGCAATTAAGTTTGATGTCCATACGCTGGATAACGTGTTCGGAACGGGGAAACAGATGCAGGTGGTAAGCCTTTGGAACCAACCCGCCAAGTCGGACAGGCAGCTGACGGACGCGATAGAGAAGACGTGCACGCTCAACCGCGCCGACGTGCTGGCGATGTTCGCCGTGCTGCGGCAGTTCGCCGTAAGCGAGCTGTCGGACGGCAACAAGTTCCACGTCCCCGGGCTGGGCTACTTCACGCTCACGGCCAAGGTGCACGACCCCGACCACCTGCCCTACGGCAAGATCACGGGCAAGGACGTGCGCCTCCATGGCATACGGTTCACGCCCGAGCGCAAGCTCATGCAGGAGGTGGCGCAGGGCATGAGGTTCGAGCGGCTCAAGGGCACTTCCGCCTCGCGGCGGTACACCGACGAGGAGATGCGGTCGCTGCTCGACGAGTATTTCCGGGAGAACCGCTACCTGACGTGCCGCGTGATGCGCATCAGGTTCTCGCTCTCCGACTACATGGCGCGCAAGTGGCTCGCGCGGCTCACAGCCGAGGGGCGGCTCGTCAAGGAGGGCGGCGACCGCAACCCGGTGTATTTTCCCGCCGAAGAAAAATAATCGGCGAAACGTTCTTTTATGTCGCTGATAATCATTAACTTTGCACGATTTTATTTTAGTAGGGTGCGTTTTCCAGTGTCCTGGGCCCGCCTTCGGACGATGCCCCGCGGCACGCCGGCACCCCGTAGATGAATGGTCAAAACAATAAGTATTTTTTAATTTTTTACGATGAACGTAATTACCAAAACAGTTCAATTGCCAGATGGCAGGACCATCTCGATTGAAACCGGAAAGGTTGCCAAGCAAGCCGACGGCTCAGCAGTGCTGCGCCTGGGCAACACCGTGCTTCTCGCAACGGTATGCGCAGCCAAGGAGGCAGTTCCGGGAACAGACTTCATGCCTTTGCAAGTAGATTATCGCGAGCAGTACGCTGCCGCAGGCCGCTTCCCCGGCGGATTCACCAAGCGCGAAGGCAAGCCCAACGACGACGAGATACTGACCTCGCGCCTCGTTGACCGCGTGCTGCGTCCGCTCTTCCCATCCGACTTCCACACAGAAGTCTTCGTCAACGTGATACTTTTCTCAGCCGACGGCGTAGACCAGCCAGACGCACTGGCAGGCTTCGCGGCTTCAGCAGCAATGGCTGCGTCCGACATACCAATCGAGTGTCCTATCAGCGAGGTGCGCGTGGCGCGCGTCAACGGCGAATACGTCGTAGACCCGACGTTCGAACAGATGAAGGACGCCGACATGGACATCATGGTCGGAGCCACCAAGGACAACATCATGATGGTCGAGGGCGAGATGGACGAGGTGTCCGAGCAGGACCTTATCCAGGCACTCAAGGTCGCCCACGAGGCTATCAAGCCTATGTGCGTGCTCCAGGAGGAACTCTCCAAGGAGCTCGGCACCGACGTGAAGCGCGAGTACGACGACGAGACCAACGACGAGGAGCTCCGCGAGCAGGTGCGCAAGGAGACCTACGACAAGTGCTATGCCGAGGCACAGGCCGCCGACGCTGACAAGAAGCACCGTGAGGAAGTCTACGACACCATCAAGTCCGACTTCGTCACCGCGTACGACGCCGCCCATACCGACCTCTCCGAGGAGGAGCTTGACGAGAAGCACGCCGAGATAGACCGCTACTTCGCCGACGTGCAGCGTGACTCGATGCGCCGCTCGGTGCTCGACACAGGCAAGCGTATGGACGGACGCGCCACCGACGAGATACGTCCTATATGGTGCGAGGTAAGCCCGCTGCCGATGCCCCACGGAAGCTCTATCTTCCAGCGTGGCGAGACCATGTCGCTCACTACCTGCACCCTCGGCACGAAGCTCGACGAGAAGATGGTCGACGACGTGCTCGACAAGAGCTACCAGCGTTTCCTCCTGCACTACAACTTCCCGCCGTTCTGCACCGGCGAGGCAAAGGCGCAGCGCAGCGTAGGCCGCCGCGAGATAGGTCACGGACACCTCGCATGGCGCGCACTGAAGGGACAGATTCCAGAGGACTTCCCTTACACCGTGCGCCTCGTGTCTGAGATTCTCGAGTCCAACGGTTCTTCGTCTATGGCGACAGTATGCGCCGGCACGCTCGCCCTCATGGACGCAGGCGTTCCGATGAAGAAGCCCGTCAGCGGCATCGCCATGGGACTCATCAAGAACCCGGGCGAGGACAAGTACGCCATACTCTCCGACATTCTCGGCGATGAGGACCACCTCGGCGACATGGACTTCAAGACCACCGGAACCAAGGACGGACTGACCGCCACGCAGATGGACATCAAGTGCGACGGACTGTCGTTCGAGATACTTGAGAAGGCGCTCATGCAGGCAAAGGCAGGCCGTGAGTACATTCTCGGCAAGCTCACCGACTGCATCGCAGAGCCGCGCAAGGAGCTGAAGCCGCAGGTACCGCGCATCGAGGCGTTCGAGATTCCTAAGGAGTTCATCGGTGCAGTGATAGGCCCGGGCGGAAAGATTATCCAGCAGATGCAGGAGGACACCGGCTCTACTATCACTATCGACGAGACCGACGGCGTTGGCAAGGTGCAGGTCAGCGGTCCAAACAAGGACAGTATCGACGCGGCTATCGCCAAGATACGCGCCATCGTCGCAGTGCCGGAAGTCGGCGAGACCTACGACGGCATCGTCAAGAGCGTCATGCCTTACGGCTGCTTCGTGGAGATCATGCCGGGCAAGGAAGGTCTGCTGCACATCTCCGAGATAGCGTGGAAGCGTCTCGAGACCGTCGAGGAAGCCGGTATCAAGGAGGGCGACCACATCACGGTCAAGCTTCTCGACATCGACCCGAAGACCGGCAAGTACAAGCTCTCCCACCGTGTGCTTGAGGAAAAGCCGGAAGGCTACGTAGAGCGCCGCCGTCCGCGCGGCGAGCGTCGTCCACGTGGCGACCGCCGTCCGCAGCACCACGACAATGCCGGAGAGTAACCGGTAATATAATAGCCACACAATATCTATCGTGGAGTCCCGCAACGGCAGCACAGGCTGCCTTGTGGGACTTTTCTTTTTTCCCGCGGGCTTTCCTTTCTCCGTCGCTCCCTTTGTCCTGCCGGCTTCTCTTTTTCCCCACGTCGTGCGGTCGACTTCTTTTTTATTGTGTTACAATTCCGCACACGCACAACAAAACGGGCTTTCGTCCGTTACTATACATGGTCGGACCGTTGTCATGAATGTGACACGTAGTGACATGGGCAGGTTTAGGTTTGCGATAATCGTAGCGTCGCTTCTCGCGTTCGCCACAGGCGTATCGGCGCAGAGGCACAGGAACAAGGCTCTCGAGCTTATGTTCGGATTCGGCGCGCGCGCCGTTGCGCTGCACCCAGACACCGACTCCACCAACATATACACCAAGTACACCATAAACATAGCGCGCCGCAACGTGCTGCTCGCCTCGGTGCCGTCGATGTACTACCTCGTGCGTGACGGTCGCCGTGACTATTTCTCCGAGAGCTACACCCACGCCGTGTTCGAGAACGGCGAGGTCGCCGCCCGCCGCAACCTCCACCTCAGCACCGTCTACCACCGCCACAACACGCTGCCGTCCATGGTGAAGTACCTCACGCCGCGCATATATGACGAGCAGCTGTTCGAGGACGGCATACTCTCACCTATAAACTACCACAACCGCAGGTTCTACCGCTATTCCACTACACGCAACGCCGACGGTACCAACACCATAAACATCAGGAGCCGCTACCGCAACACGCAGCTCATACGCCGCGGCTACGTCATCACGAGCGGAACCACAGGACAGGTGTTCTCGTTCGTGTTCGAGGGCGAGTTCGACATGGTGCACTCCGTGCTGCGCGGCGTCATGGGCACCGAGGAAGAGGACATCTACCGTCCGAGGCAGTGCGACGCGAGGATAAAGCTCTCGTTCCTCGGCAACAAGATCCTCGGACACTATTACAGCCATTACGACCTTCCAACCATGCTGCCCGACTCGGTGGTCGAGAGCGACGACCGCGGTCTCATGGAGAGCGTGCGCCCGTTGCCGCTCACGCAGGAGGAGGCGCGCATCATCGCCGAGTACGATGCCGAACGGGATTCCGCCGTGGTCGCAGACTCGCTTCAGGCACGGCAGGACTCGATAGACGGCAAGAAGCCGCGCAAGCGTCATTGGGCGAAGTTCCTGCTCTGGGACGTTATCGGCGACAACATGCTAAACCGCATAAAGACTTCTCTCGGCGACAACGACCAAGGCTCGCTGCGCATCAGCCCGCTGTTCAATCCGCTGTACTTCGGATATAGCAAGCACAAGGGGTTCGTCTACCGCTTCGACATTCGCGGCAACTACAACTTCACCGACAACCGCGGCATATTCATGCGGTGGAAGATGGGCTATTCGTTCAAGCAGAAACAGCTGTTCTTCACCATGCCCGTGCAGTGGGATTTCAACAAGCGGCGCAACGGCTTCGTACGCTTGGAGTGGGGTAACGGCAACCGCATAACCAACTCGCAGGTGCTTGAGAACGTCAAGCGCGCCGCGAATGTCGACTCCATAGACTGGAACGCCATGAATCTCGACTACTTCCGTGACATGAGGCTGGAGTTCGGCGTCAACTACGATGTAATAAAGCGTATGCTCGGCGTGCAGGTAGGCTTCGAGAGCCACCGCCGTTCGGCTATCGACAAGAACGGCTTTATCGCCGCCGGCCGCCCCACGGTATACAAGACGTTCGCCCCGTTCCTCCAACTGCAATACCGTCCGCTTACCGACGACGTGCCCCTCGTGCTCACCACGCAGTACGAGCACGGCATGAAGGCTCTCGGCGGCTCTATCACCTACGACCGTTTCGAGTTCGACGGGCAGTATATACACGACATGACGCGTATGCGCAGTTGGCAGCTGCGTGCCGGACTCGGCTTCTACACCGCCCGCGGGCATGAGGACTACTTCCTCGACTATCACAACTTCCAGGAAGACTACATACCGTCGGGCTGGGGCGACAAGTGGACTGGCGAGTTCGAGCTCCTCAACAGCAACTGGTACAATGCCTCCGACTACTATTTCCGTACCAACGCCACCTACGAGTCGCCGCTCCTGCTGCTTTCCCACGTCCCGCTGATAGGGCAGGTCATAGAGAAAGAGCGCATCTACATCAGCGCGCTGGCAGTCCGCAAGCTGTTCCCCTACGTCGAGGCAGGCTACGGATTCACCAACCGCGTGTTCTCAATGGGCATCTTCACAGGCTTCAGCCCCTCCCACTTCGAGGGCGTCGGTTTGAAGTTCGGCTTCGAGCTGTTCAACAACTACTGACACAGGCAAATATGCCGTTAAAAGATAACATAAGTTGTTTTTATTTTATAACTTTGCACCCGAATAAGGAAAAACTATAATTCAATCATGATCAGATTGTCGAAATCGGTTGTCGGTAAAGCCGAAGCCGATGCCGTTGCGCATGTCATAGAGGACATAGGCTACCTCGGTATGGGAGCCACAGTAGGAGAATTCGAACACGACTTGGAGGAGTATATTGGCGGCGACCGCCGCGTGTTGTGTGTCAACAGCGGTACTGCCGCATTGCATCTTGCAGTCCAAGCCGTTACCCGTCCAGGCGACGACGTACTTGTACCGTCATTTACATTCGTATCGTCATATCAGGCTATAACCGGCGCAGGCTGCCATCCTGTAAGTTGCGACATTGATCCGGACACGCTCACCCTTGACCTTAGGGATGCGGAGAAGCGCATCACTCCCAAGACTACGGCGATGATGCCCGTATATTATGCGAGCAACAGCAGCATGGCTTTGGAGTATCAGGAGTTCGCCCGCAGGCACGGTCTTAGGCTTATAGAGGATGCCGCCCATTCCTTCGGTTGCAGCATCAACGGCAAGAAGATTGGTTCTTTCGGCGACGTAGTGTGCTTCAGTTTCGACGGTATCAAGAACATAACGTCGGGCGAGGGCGGAGCTGTCGTCACCGCCGACCCGGAGGTCATTCAGAAAGTCAGCGACGCCCGCCTGCTCGGAGTACAGAAGGATTCCGAAAAGCGTTATGCCGGCAAGCGTAGTTGGGTGTTCGACGTGACGGAACAAGGCTACCGCTATCACATGAGCAACATATTCGCCGCCATCGGCAAGGTACAGTTGAAACGGCTGGAACCTGAGTTCGCGCCACGCCGCCGCCATATAGCCAAGCTCTATACGGAACTGCTTAAAGACAACCCGGCGGTAAAGCTCACGAAAATGGATTACGACAAGGACATCATTCCGCATATATTCGTAATACAGATAGTAAACGGCACGCGTCCGCAGCTCGAAGAGGCGTTCCGCGGGCGTGACATTCAGTTCGGCGTACAGTACCGTCCAAACCACCTCCTTACTTATTTCAAGTCAAACTATCAGCTTCCAGTAACGGAAGACGTATATAATAAGGTTATAAGCCTGCCTATGCACCCGGAACTTACCGACGGGCAGGTGCGTGAGATTTGCGGCATCATCAACGATGTTACCAACTCATAAACTTAAGAACTCATAAACCCAATATATGAAAGTCATTATTCTTGCCGGTGGCTTCGGCACACGGTTGTCTGAATACACCAAGCTTATCCCCAAGCCAATGGTCGAGATAGGCGGTAAGCCAATCCTTTGGCACATCATGAACCACTACGCCAAGTATGGCTATAAGGATTTTGTCATTGCCCTCGGCTACAAGGGTGAAGTCATCAAGAACTACTTTATGCAGTACTATGCGCTGAACAACGACTTCACCATAGACTTGAGCAACAATCACATAGATTTCATCAACGAGCGGCCTACCGACTGGAAGGTCACGCTCGTAGATACCGGTCACGACTCCCTTACGGGCGGTCGCATCAAGCGCCTTCAGCCTGTCATCGGCAACGAAGACTTCATGGTTACCTACGGTGATGCGGTTTCCGATGTCAATATCGACGAGCTTGTCAGGTGCCACTATGATTCGGGCAAACTGGCAACCGTAACCGCTGTTCACCCTGCCGCTCGCTTTGGTGAATTGCAGTTGAGCGGTGACAGCCTTGTGACCTCGTTCAAGGAAAAGCCACAAGTGAACCAGGGGTGGATAAACGGCGGATTCTTCGTGCTTAGTCCCAAGGTCTTTGACTATATTGCTGGCGACCGTACGACATTCGAAGCCGAGCCTTTGGAGCGTCTCGCCGCGGAAGGACAGTTGAAGGCATACCTTCACGACGGTTTCTGGCAGTGCATGGATACTGTTCGCGACCGTGAAAAGCTCAATGAGATGTGGAACGCCGGCAACGCGCCGTGGAAGGACTGATAAGGATAAGGAGATTAAAAGGTAAAACAACGATAAATATAAAATACGCATAATGGAGAATATTCTTCAAAACGATATTAAGCACACACTCGCCGGACTTACCAGCGAGGAGCGTGCCAAGTTCAATGGCTCGACTGTACTGATAACTGGTTGTGCTGGTTTTCTCGGCTACTACATGATGCACTTCTTCGCACAGGAAGCTGGGGAACTGGGCATCAAGAAGGTTATCGGTCTCGACAACTTTATGCTCGGTCGTCCGGCATGGATTCAGAAGCTGGAGGCTGACGATAAGATAGAGATACGCAAGTTCGACATTATAACCGACGACATCGCAGACGTTGACGGCGCGGCTGATGCAGACATGATTATCCACATGGCTTCTATCGCTTCGCCGATGTTCTACCGCAAGTATCCGATAGAGACGTTGGACGCAAACATCTGGGGACTGCGCCGTCTGCTGGATTTCTATTGCGAGAAACCGCTTCGTGGTTTCTTGTTCTTCTCGTCGAGCGAGCTTTACGGCAATCCTGATGCCGCCCATGTGCCTACTTCGGAGGATTATTATGGGTATGTATGTGCTACGGGACCACGTTCGTGCTATGACGAGTCAAAGCGTTTCGGCGAAACCATGTGCATGTTGTTCGCACAGAAATACAACCTTCCACTCGGAGTAGTCCGTCCGTTCAACAATTACGGACCCGGTATGCGTATAGGTGACAAGCGCGTGCCTGCCGATTTCGCACTTGCAGTAATGGAGGGGCGTGACATTGAGATTCTCTCTAATGGCACTCCGACACGTACGTTCTGCTACATAGCCGACAGCGTGTGTGGTTACTTCAAGATACTGCTCCACGGGTCTTACGACTACTTCAATATCGGTATCGAGAAACCAGAGATAACCATTGCGCAGCTGGCTGAGATATATACCAGGGCAGGCAAGGACATCTTCGGCTACACAGGTACGGTCAAATACGCTACGTCGGAGGACAAGGAGTATCTGACAAACAACCCGCAACGCCGCTGCCCGGACATCAGCAAGGCGCGCCGCATACTCGGCTACAACCCGACGATTCTCGTAGAGGAAGGTGTGGCACGGTTCCTCCAGTTCCTCAAAGAGAGCGACGAGGGAGAATACAAGTGGTAAAGGAAAAATGATAAAAGGGTAAAAAAGGCAGAAGCAATGACTATAACAGTTTTCGGTCTTGGATTCGTGGGGCTGACCACCTCGCTTGGATTTGCAGAATACGGACACAAGGTCTATGGTGTGGAAGTAAGCCAGGACCGCCTAAATACCATAAAGAATGGAAAGTTGCCATTCCTTGAGGAGGGATTGGACGATGCTCTGACACGCCATCTGAACAAAGACTTCTTCCCTATAGGCTCGTCGGAATTGGCAAAGGCAGTCGGTGAGAGCGACTGCGTATATTATTGCGTAGGCACTCCGTATGGCAAAGACGGGCAGGCAGACCTCACGTATCTGCTCGGCGCAATAGACGAGACCCTCGCCGTGCGCCCTAAGAACAAGTTCCAGGTGCTTGTTGTAAAGTCCACCATACCGCCTTCGACGACCGAGCGCAAGATAATCCCGCATCTCAAGGACAAAGGCGTACGTGTGGGCGACGACCTTGGCGTTGCCAACAATCCGGAGTTCCTCCGCGAGGGGCATTGTTGGGACGACTTCATGAATGCCGACCGCATAGTGCTTGGAGTTAGCGACGAGCGCTCAGCCGGTGTGCTCCGCCAGATATACGCGTCGGTCAAGGAACCCGTGTTCTGCGTATCGCTCAATACGGGAGAGTTTATAAAGTACCTGTCGAACACCCTCCTTGCAACGCTCATCAGTTACAGCAATGAGATGAGCGTCGTTGCCGATACCATTGGCGGTATCGACGTTGCCGAGGCATTCCACATACTGCACATGGACAAGCGTTGGACTGGCAAGCCTGCCTCGATGTCTACCTATGTATATCCGGGTTGCGGCTATGGCGGCTACTGTCTGCCGAAGGACACCAACGCCCTTTACGCCGTGGCAAAGACTGCCGGATTCGACGCGCAGATACTGAAGAACGTCATCAGCACCAACGACCATATGCCGCAGTTCATAGCCGACAAGATAGTACGGCATATCGGCGGCGACAAGTCGCAGGCAATAGGCATACTCGGACTGTCGTTCAAGCCGGGAAGCGACGATGTGCGCGACACTCCGAGCGCGAAGATAGTACGTGAGCTGAACCGCCGTGGCTACAACAACATCATAGGTTATGACCCTGTGGCTATCGATGAGTTCAAACGCAAATACACGGATTTGACAATGGACTATGCCGACAGTCTCGACGAGACAGTAGACAAGGCGGACGCATTGGTGATAACCACCGCATGGGCAGAGTTCAAGGGATTGGGAACTAAGACCGGCAAGCCTGTGGTGGACTGCCGTTATATGGACTGATAGCGCATGGAACTCGTAAACCTTCAACCAGAGACACGGTGCGGCTACTACATATCCGCCGAGATGAAGAAGATATGGAACGTACAGCTGGATATGTTCCAGAAACTCATAGAAGTCTGCAAGGCAAACAACCTTCGCCTGTGGTGTGACGGCGGCACGTTGCTCGGTGCGGTTCGCCATAAGGGCTACATACCTTGGGACGACGATATGGACATCTCGATGCCGCGTCCAGACTTCGACCGCCTTGAGGCTATTGCTCCAGAGTATTTCAAGGAACCGTACTTCTACCAGACAGCCAAGACCGACGTGCATTACGCACGCTCTCATGCGCAACTTCGCCGTAGCGATACTGCAGGCATACGTCCTTCGGACAGCTACCGCCCGTTCAACCAGGGCATCTTCATAGACATATTCCCGTTTGAGGGAGTCCCAGACGACAAGGACAAGCTTGACTGGGTGTTGAAGACCGCCCACCGGCGTATGAAGATGCTCAAGAGCATCGACTATCCGATACTTTGGTCAGGTCGTCTCGGACTGTTGTTCCGCAAGTACAAGTGGCGCAGGAAGGTCAAGCGGGAAGGCTTCTACAACCTCTTCCAGCCAGTACTGGACGCTCTGCGCTCTTGTCCGTGGGACGGAGCTAAGCGTGTAGCGCAATTAGGCAACGACGGGCTTAGCCTCGTGTTCGACAAGGATATTTTCGACAATACGCTGTGGGTGCCGTTTGAGAACATTGAAGTGCCTATACCTGGCGGATATGACAAGTTCCTCCGTACACAATATGGCGATGACTACATGACGCCCGTCATGGCTCCTACCAACCACGGTCAGCTCGTGCTCGATCCCGACCACGGCTACAAGGAACTGCTGCCAGAAGTACGTCGTGAATACCGCCGTTCCGCGTTGAAGCGGCTTCTGAAGAAGTTATAGAAACATCATGATTATATTGCAGAAGGGTTATTTTGATTTGCCAAAGTGACCCTTCTGTTTTCTCAAACAGGTGTTCATTCATGCTTTCCGAGCCGTTCGCTTACGCCGTCCTTGTAGGCTTGCCACAGCGTATGCAAGTCTTTCATGGTCCATGCGCTTGTAAAAGGCATCGATAGCAGTGCTGGAATCCAGTAGCCTGCGACTCCTATGAGGCTGCGCACGTAGCGGACAGCCAGGTTGTGCCCGTAGTGGTGGTTGAGGTATGCCTCGTTGCGCACCTGGTAGTAGCGTTTCCACTTCTTCTTTTGGTTGCGCGTAGTCCACGTGTCGTCGGAAAAGAACTTGTGCTTGTCCATCACCGCGTCAGGTATATAGTATATGCCGAACCCGGCAAGACCGGCACGCAGGCAGTATTCCGTATCGTCGCAGAAAATGAACAAGTCCTTGTTCGGCAGTCCTATCTTCTCTACGACCTTACGGCTGATGAACGGACCCTCGAAGTCGCAGCCTGCTATGGGTGTTGGGCGTTGGACACCGGGTGTTGGTGAATCCGCCTTCAGTTTTCCACCGTGCATACTTGCCAATGGATTGGTGAAGTTGAAGTGGCGGAACTCGTGGGTGAAGACACTGCCGTCGAGGATACGGCGTGGAGAAAGAATGCCCGCATCAGGCTCGCCGATATGCTCAAGCAACTTGTCGAGGCAGTCTGGGCGTGGAAAAACGTCATCGTCCATGCACCATATCCAGTCGGCACCATTGTCGTATGCCGCACGTATGCCTGTATGGAAGCCGCCCGAGCCGCCGACATTGTCTTGGTTGACAACCTCTATGGGCGTTTGGTGATTGTCGTCACCAGATGTGTCCTTCAACCAGTCCGTCGTTCCGTCGGTGCTTCCGTTGTTTACGACGATTATCTCCGACAACCGACTTTGCCTCTCAAGGCATTCTATACCGTGCTTTAGAAGCTCAAGCCGGTTGTATGTCACTACTACTGCTATTATCTTCATCTTCTGTCTGTTTATTGGTTACCGCCGCCTGCCGAGCAATATTGGCACGTAACGCTCAAGTAGCAGTATTACTGGTATGAACACTACGACTATCGCCACCGACGACACAAATATCACAGCATTTTGTGCTACCAGCCCGAGTCCGCTGTGGTCGATGAGCTTCGACAGCGGGTGTATAAGCTCGCGGTGGAATGTCAGTATGACTATCGTGCCAGACGAAATAGTGCGCAGTCCGTGCCAGTGAATGCCGTCAAGCAGAATAGAGAGAGTGAACACCATTGCCGTTCCAGATAGTGCGGCTATGGTAAAGAGGACTATGTCGTTGCCATAGTGTGCCGAGAACATATGTGCCTCGCCGTTAAGCGTGCCAATGGCGTATGTTATAGCTGTCAATGCTACTGTCGAAATGCACAATACTGCGTTGCGGCGGCACGTGCCTGCTGTGAGCTTGTGCCACAGGGACTTTATGCCGTTTCCATAATGCCGTAGCATATAGCCGAGCGCGAAGAATGGGAACGCCAGCAATATGTCGGGTACTGCCCATGCTACGCCTATGTCAAGGTCGGAATACAGCTTGCCTCCGACAAGGCAGCCTATGGCAACAGCCGTGATGACTGCCGGCTGTCGGCGTATTGGTGGAAATAAAAGCTTTATGATAATGAGCGTGTAGACGAACCAAAGGTTGTTGCAGCCTGATATGCCGTCGTAGTCGTGTACGCCGGTTAGTACGAACAGCAGTGCCCACAGTGCCTTGCCGTCGGCAATGTGCTTTATGGCATATCCCGCCACCTTGATGAGAGCAAGCAGTATATATGGTATTGCCAATCCTGTCGCCACCTTGCCCGCGTTGGCCTTAAAGCCGCGGTCTTGGCGTGTCAGATAGCCCGATATGGCGAAGAATACGGGTACGTTGAACGCATATATGAATCCGGATACGCCTTCGGGAAAAAAGTGCCCCCACACCACTACGGTGATGCCAATGACCTTCATCCAGTCAATCCAGTTCTTTCGTCCGAGAGTCTCAACCCTGTTTGATACAATAGTCATTTATCGAATCTTAGAGATTAGTTTGTAGTAGTTGCGCCCCACGGTATACAGCCACGTGTTGTGCAGGCTTATGTAGTGTGATGCCGGTTGCAGCGTCATTGCCTCCTTGCCGCCGCCGGCGTCGAGCGTATCGCACACGCTGGCTATCTGCTCAAATAGGTTGTACCGTCCGAGCGACAGCTCCTTGCATCGTTCAAGTGCTCCTTGGTTTCGTTCGTATTCGTCTGATGCGAGTATTCGGTCGATAGTCCGTGCCGTTGCTTCGAAGTCGCGAATGTCTATCGGAATCATTGCCTCGCGTGGATAGTAGTCCGCCACGTTGCGGCAACCGTGGTACAGTGGATATGTGCCTGCAAGGTAGCAGTCTGACAGCTTTTCGGTGAAGTAGTAGTCGCTTGTGGAGTTCTCTATCACTATGTGGTACTTGTATGGCGCGAGTACATTCCACTTGTCGGCGAAACCACGGTAGCCACGTCCGAATATGTCTATCTTGTCGCCGTATCGGTCACGCAGCCGGCGTATAAACCGCAAACGGTCAACGTGCCCACGTGAGAATGCCTTGTTGCTCGATATTACTGATATAAGCTTCTCCTTCTTCGGTCGCGCCGTGGCAATGTCATTATAGTTTTTGCTGAACCGTACTGTGCCGTCGCCGTTGAACTCTACGCCTACGTACCACGGCAGTACGGGGGGCATATACCGTACGTTCTTTCCCTTTAACTGCGGCTGGCACGAACAGACGACTCCGAACTGCCGGCAATAGCCCTTGGGATATGCAAGTATGCCGCGAGGCTCGCCAGTAAGCAGTATCGTATTGCGTGGAGACACTTGGAATGTGTGTCGTTGTCGCAGTCCCTTGCCCGATACCACCACGAAGTCGGCATCAGCGTCATAGTCGTTGATTACGAACCGATAGCGTCCGTCGGCAGTGATGCCGTTGCCGGTCGGCATCTGTCGGAAGTCTATCACGGGGTCACGGGTTATTATCAGTATTGTCTTCACACTTTTGTTGTTATGGGAGGATATGGAGATAAGATGATGTGATGATTGGATTATGATTTGGAGAAATACGCGTGTGCCGCTTCAAGTCCGGTCTTGATGTAGAATCCGTCGGCAAGTCGCCTCCCCATGGCTGCCGCATTGCCTGCCATGGACTTGTAGTCTTCTTCATTTATCGTTGATAGCCGTGTGTCAAGTTCGCTTATGCTGCCTATTGCTATGCCTACGCCGTACTTCTCAATGAACGGAGCCATGGCGGCTTTCCGCCATACTATCACCGGTATGCCGGCACGCAGGTAGAATGAGGTCTTGTGCGGGTTGTTTATCTTCAGGTATTCGCCCCATGCACCGTCACACTCGTCCACCGATGCGCCGTCCCAAACCAGTCCGAAGTCAGCTTGCACGCTGGCTATGAAGTCGTCGCTGTCGATGAAGCCGTGGTACTTTAGGTTATTGCACGCGTTCTTTGCCTCGTCGAAGCCTTTGCCATACAGGTCGAGCGTCCAGCCGTTCGCCACTCCGTTGAGATGGTACAGGAACTCGTTGCGCCACATGCCGAGGTTGCCGGCATATACTACTTCGGGTGTTGAATGTCGGGTGTTGAATGTTGAATGCTGTGTGTTGACCGGTTGTTTTGACAGATAGTCGAATATGCCAAGGCTGTGCAGTCCGCCCTTGTATCCATGTTGGCGCAGATAGCCTGCCATGGTATCGTTGTGGCATATGATGAAGTCCGTCCTGTTGAGCCTGCGGTTCTCTTGTCTGGCAGTGAGCTTGTGACGGCGGAATGCGCCCAAATCATGTATTACGGCCACGGTCTTTGCTCCTCGCCAGTGTGCCAGCGTACACGCGGTACGGTAAAATTTCTTCATCGGATATTGAAGGAACAGTATGTCGCCCTTGCGCAGCGTCCACAATATACGGCTTACGGCGCACAGCTTGGTAAGGAAACGCCCGACACCTCCATGTCCGTAGTCCTTGTGCGCGAGGTTCGTGTAGCCGAGAGCGTCCACAATGTTGTCTATATCCGCTTTCGCCTTGTTCGGTGTGGCTATCCTGATATAATAGTTCATGGTCGTTTCAGTTTGTTGTGTTTGAATATAGCCGTGAAGTTCTTTTTCCTAATCCATCGGCGGTCGTGCGCCTCCTTGACGCGTATAGCCTCGTCTATGTCCGATTGCGTCCAGCCACGCCGTTTGGCGTATGCGTCAAGTACAGCCCTGTACACGGGCGACAGCCACCAGAACAGCGTCAGGTTCTCCATGCACTGTGCCTTTGGCACTGCGCCGTCGTACAGCGTCATGCGGTTGATGTCGATAAGCATGAAACGGTAGCCGCCGTCGCCGTCAGGCTCATACAGTACGTTCGTCGGATTGAGGTCGCGGTGCAATATGCCACGCTCGTGCAATTCAGCAACGAATGCCGCGTATGCCTCGAGCAACTGCCCGTCGTAATCCTCCTTGTCTATAAGTTCGGACTTTATGTCGCGTGCGTCCGCCTTTGCCGACAGGTAGTAGGTCTGATCTATCAGCCCGTGCCTCTTTTCAGCCACGTATGCTATCGGCTCAGGCGTGCCCACACCGCGATGTATAAGCTCCATGGCGTTGCTGTAACTGCGCAATGCCTTGTTCCTCCTGAACCAGCTGTATATTATCGTCCTTATTATACCGAGCTTCTTAAACCGCTTCGCCGCCACCGCCAGCGTGCCGTTGTTGCCTTTTGACAATCCGTCGGCACCGCTGCGCAAGTCTATATTGAAGCTGCGCAGTTCGTTGCGTCCCGAATACAGCAGTCTGCCTTTGTCAAAGTGCGATACGATGTCCTCCACCTCGTCTTTGACACTCTCGTATTTCGGGTTTATTATAGTTTCCAATTCTCTATCTTGCAATTAAAGTCGTTTGGTTTCAGTGCAAATTTACGCAATGTTTTTGTAATAATTAGCCAATGCCGTGGAAAATATGCCGATACGACATCGCTTGTCCTGTTACCACTGCATTTGAGGTATCGTTATCATTGTGCTGATAATTTATTCCTTGCTCTGGCTACGCATCTCCGAGACACGCGCCTTTTGGCTTCCTGTTCACAGTCTGAGGTTGCTCGCAAAAGTTAAAAACTCGGAAAGATACGGACAAGTGGTGTTCCGTGGTTGCGGTATTTGCAACCAACGGGCAATTTGTCGTGAAATACGCGAGTTTTGAGCGAGTTTGCTATATTGTTGTAAATCAGTGGTTTATAAATTTGAATATTTTAAAGGCAGAAATGTATACTAATGAATTGCCCGATACATACTAATGCGTTGGCAAAGTCAATAGGTTGAAGTGTAAG
>CAZGAT010000031.1:0-24160 GCA_964523825.1 uncultured Prevotella sp.
CGGGCGTTTAGCTCAGTTGGTTTAGAGCATCTGCCTTACAAGCAGAGGGTCGGCGGTTCGAATCCGTCAACGCCCACAATGATAGAGCCTTACAACTCATTTGGTTGTAAGGTTTTTTAGTGCTTTAATCTCCGATTTTACGAAAGATTATAATAAAAGATGATTTCGGCACGGTTTTATTTGCTAACTTTGCAACCGTATTGATACAACTGAAACAGATTTTTATAGGAAGCAATGAATCTTGACACACTCACAGCCATCTCGCCTATAGATGGTCGTTACAGAAACAAAACGGAACAATTAGCGAACTATTTTTCGGAGTATGCGCTTATACGTTATCGCGTACGTGTGGAAATAGAGTATTTCATATCACTTTGTGAGTTGCCTTTGCCACAGCTTGAAGGCTTTGACCACGGACTTTTCGAGCGTCTGCGCGACATCTACCGCAACCTTTCTGAGACGGACGCGGCACGTGTGAAGGAGATAGAGAAGACTACGAACCACGACGTGAAGGCTGTCGAGTACTTCATAAAGGAAGAGTTTGACAAGATTGGCGGACTTGACAAGTACAAGGAGTTCGTACACTTCGGACTCACGTCGCAGGACATAAACAATACGAGCGTTCCGCTGTTGTTGAAAGAGGCATTGCATGACGTGTTCTGTCCGATGGTGGAAGAACTCATATCGCAATTGCGGGACTACGCCGTGGAGTGGAAGGACGTACCGATGCTCGCCAAGACCCACGGTCAGCCGGCATCGCCTACGCGGTTGGGCAAGGAAATAGAAGTCTATGTCTATCGTCTCACCGAGCAGCTTGAGTCGCTTGAGTCGCTGAAGTCGTGCAAGTTCACGGCTAAGTTCGGCGGTGCTACGGGCAACTACAACGCCCACCACGTGGCTTATCCCGATTATGACTGGAAGAAGTTTGGCGACAAGTTCGTCAGCGAGAAGCTCGGACTGGAACGCGAACAGTGGACTACGCAGATAAGCAACTACGACCATCTCGGCAGCGTGTTCGACGCCATACGCCGTATCAACACTATAATCATCGATCTCGACCGTGACTTCTGGATGTACATATCCATGGAGTACTTCAAGCAGAAGATCAAGGCAGGTGAGGTCGGCTCCAGCGCGATGCCGCACAAGGTGAATCCGATAGACTACGAGAACAGCGAGGGCAACCTCGGACTGTCGAACGCCATATTGCAGTTCCTCGCAGCCAAGCTGCCGGTAAGCCGCTTGCAGCGCGACTTGACAGACTCTACAGTACTGCGCAACGTAGGCGTGCCGATAGGTCACAGCGTGATAGCCATTCAGAGCACGCTGAAGGGACTGCGCAAGCTTATTCTCAACAAGGAAAAGATAGATGAGGACTTGGATAACACGTGGGCGGTCGTTGCCGAGGCGTTGCAGACGATATTGCGCCGCGAGGAATATCCGCACGCCTATGAGACATTGAAAGCTTTGACACGTACCAACGAGAAGATGACGGAGGAGACGATTCACGAGTTCATCAAGACGTTGAACGTCAGCGACAGCGTGAAAGCCGAGATGATGGCTGTCACTCCGCACAATTATACCGGACTTTAAACACGCACAGAGATAACAAACATAATTCAAAACATTATTTTTCAATCAAGCCGTGAGGCTATTTACTAACAAATAGAAAACAATTATGTCAGACGAATTAGAGAACAAAGGATTGTCTTCTGAGCAGAAAGACACAAACCGCGAGGGCTATTCAGCAACCGGACAATCAAGTAACAATCAGCATGAAGGTCATGCAGGACGCACGCAGCGTCCGCGTATCCACGTTCAACGTACCTACAGTTCTGACCGCGGTGCCGGTAAGGAGGGCGGGTTCCGTCCGGAAGGCTTTGGCGCGGGCTTGCAGAGCAGCAGCGAGAGTGCCGGCGAACGCCGCAGTTACCAGCCACGCACTGGCGGCTATCAGCGCCAGGGCGGTTATCAGCAGCGTCAGGGCGGCTATCAGAGCCGTGGAGGCTACCAGTCTCGCCAGGGTGGTTATCAGAACAACCGTCAAGGCGGCTACCAGCAGCGCCAGGGTGGTTATCGCCAGCGTTACGGCAGCAATGCCGAAGGTGGCGAGAACCAGTATCAGAGCAACTACAATGCCGAGAAGTCTGAAGGAGGCTACAAGCCACGTACCAGCGGCTATCAGCCACGCCAGGGTGGTTACCAGCAGCGTCAGGGCGGCTATCAGAACCGCGGCGGCTACGGCAACCGCCAGGGGGGATTCCAGCAGCGCCAGGGCGGCTATCAGAACCGTGGCGGCTACGGCAACCGTCAGGGCGGATTCCAGAACCGCGGCGGCTACGGACAGCAGGGTGGTTACCGCCGCCATACTGCCGACTACGACCCGAATGCAAAGTATTCGATGAAGAAGCGTATAGAGTACAAGGAAGAGCACATCGATCCGAACGAGCCTATACGCCTTAACAAATATCTTGCGAATGCCGGAGTATGCTCGCGCCGCGAGGCTGACGAGTTCATACAGGCTGGCGCAGTCAAGGTGAACGGCGAGGTCAAGACCGAGCTTGGAACCAAGGTGCTACGTTCGGACACGGTGACGTTCCGCGACCAGCCCGTATCACTTGAGAAGAAGGTCTACGTGCTGCTCAACAAGCCGAAGGATTACGTTACCACCAGCGACGACCCGCAGAACCGCAAGACGGTCATGGACCTCGTCAAGGGCGCGTGCCCGGAGAGGATATATCCCGTTGGCCGTCTCGACCGCAACACTACCGGCGTGCTTCTCCTTACCAACGACGGCGACCTGGCATCGAAGCTTACCCACCCGAAGTTCCTGAAGAAGAAGGTGTACCACGTGTTCCTCGACAAGCCTGTTACAGCCAACGACTTGCAGAAGATTTCCGACGGCATAGAGCTGGAGGACGGCGAGATAAAGGCCGACGCCATAGAGTATCCTGATCCAGAGGACCAGCGCCAGGTGGGCATTGAGATTCACAGTGGCAAGAACCGCATCGTGCGCCGCATATTCGAGCACCTCGGCTACCGCGTCGTGAAGCTCGACAGGGTGCAGTTCGCTGGACTCACCAAGAAGAACGTCCGCCGCGGCGACTGGCGCTTCCTGACAGAGAAGGAAGTAGAGATGCTCCGCATGGGCGCGTTTGAATAATGAATTTTACTAAGCAGATGAAACGTACAAAAGTTGTCGATGCGCTTAGGAGCACCGACTATGGAACTGACATTTTGGTAAAGGGCTGGGTGCGCTCGCACAGGAGCAGCAAGGCTGTTGACTTCATAGCACTCAACGACGGCTCGACAATCAAGAACATACAGGTCGTAGTCAATCCGGAGACCATCGACGCCGACAAGCTCAAGAGCATAACCACCGGCGCCTGCATAGGCGTGACGGGCGTGCTCGTCGAGAGCCAGGGCAAGGGGCAGACCGTCGAGGTGCAGTCCCGCGACATCGAGGTCTACGGACTGTGCCCGGGCGACTATCCGATGCAGAAGAAGGGGCAGAGCTTCGAGTACATGCGCCAGTACGCACATATGCGGCTGCGCACGAACACGTTCGGAGCCGTCTTCCGCATACGCCACAACATGGCTATTGCCATTCACAAGTACTTCCACGAGCACGGGTTCTACTACTTCAACACCCCGCTCATCACCGCCAGCGACGCCGAGGGCGCGGGCGAGATGTTCCAGGTGACCACGCTCGACCTCGACCGCGTGGCGAAGGACGGAGAGGTGGACTACTCGCGCGACTTCTTCGGCAAGAAGACCAACCTCACCGTCTCCGGACAGCTTGAGGGAGAGCTCGGAGCCACCGCGCTCGGGGCTATCTACACGTTCGGACCGACGTTCCGCGCCGAGAACTCCAACACTCCGCGCCACCTCGCCGAGTTCTGGATGATAGAGCCGGAGGTGGCGTTCATGGACAAGGACGAGCTGATGGACCTGGAGGAGGACTTCATAAAGTACTGCGTGCGGTGGGCACTCGACAACTGCGCGGACGACCTGGAGTTCCTCAACAAGATGATCGACAAGACGCTACTCGACACGCTGCGCTCCGTGGTCAGCGAGAAGTTCGTCCGGCTGCCATACACCGAGGGCATAGAGATACTCCAGCAGGCGGTCCGCGACGGGCGCAAGTTCGAGAACCCCGTCACGGGGTGGGGCATGGACCTCAACTCCGAGCACGAGCGCTACCTCGTGGAGGAGCACTTCAAGCGTCCGGTCATCATGACCGACTACCCGAGCGAGATCAAGGCGTTCTACATGAAGAAGAACCCCGACGGCAAGACCATGCAGGGCACCGACGTGCTCTTCCCGCGCATCGGCGAGATCATCGGCGGCTCGGTCCGCGAGGAGGACTACCGGAAGCTGCTCGACGAGATCGAAAAGCGCGGCATGAAGGAGAGCACCTACGAGTGGTATCTCGACACCCGCAAGTACGGTTCCTGCCCGCACGCCGGGTTCGGGCTCGGATTCGAGCGTCTGATACTCTTCGTGACGGGTATGCAGAACATTCGTGACGTGATTCCGTTCCCACGGACTCCGAAGAACGCGGAGTTCTAAGTCGGACATCTATCATATCTTTATTTGGGAAGCCGGGCTGCGAAGTCCGGCTTTCTTCGTGCCTGTCCGGCAGTCAGGCATGGTATGGAATGTTATGCCTACGGCGAGCGCGTACCGGCAGGTCCGTACCGGCTTCGTATAGTGGCTGCGGTATGCCCGGCTGCCTGCGCGGGTATAGTTTGTCTGCCTGCGCGTGCATAGTCTGCCGGTATGGAAAATATCAGACAACTGGGGAAGCCTGTACAAGATACCCGGTCAACCGTATATGAGTTACCCGGTCAACTCTATATGAGATACCCGGGTATCTCTAATAGACTTACCCGGGTAACTCGAAATCCCCACCCGGGGGGCTGTTTCCGGGTGCTTGGAAAAGTCATTACAAGAATGTTGGGAAGCCATAAAAGCCTTCCCCGCCTTCGGTATGTCACAAGGCGGGCTTTACGGTGATAAAGATGTAGGGAAACTATAAATGCCTTCCCCCTTGGGTGGGGGAGGGCGGTGTGGGGCTTGCCTATTGGTTGGCGGCTGCCTTGCGCGTCTGCCTGTACTCCTCCAGCCGTGCTTCGGCACGGCGGCGGGCTTCGGCGGCGTAGGCGTTGTCGGGGTCGCGGTCGAGGTCTATGCGCATGGTGTGCGCGCGGTTGACGAGGTCCTTGACCACCTCGCCGCCGCAGATAAGCCCCGCCGTGGCGGGCACCCACGCGTTCGACGACGGTATGGTGTGGCGGTCGGTGCACTTGCGCATGTCCTTGTTCGGGCATATGCAGTGGAAGCGGCACGATATTTCCGGCTGGTCGATGCTCTCCAGCGGCTCCTCGGGACTGTACACGACCTTGAGGTGGCGGACGTCGGTCTTGCGCAGCTTCTTGCGCAGCACCTTGGCGAGCGGGTCCATCTTCGTCTTGAACAGGTCGGTCACCTCGAACCGTGTGGCGTCGAGCTTGTAGGCTGCCCCGAGGCACGAGATCACGGGTACGCCGAGGCGGTGGCACCGCTGTATGATGTCGAGCTTCGCCGTCACCGTGTCGATGCAGTCCACCACGTAGTCGTAGGCTGAGAAGTCGAACATGTCCGCCTTCTCCGGAAGGTAGAACGTCTGGTACTTGCGCACGATGCAGCGCGGGTTGATGTCGTGTATGCGCGCCTCCGCCACGTCCACCTTGTGCTTGCCGACGGTCGAGATCGTGGCGAGTATCTGGCGGTTGACGTTCGTCAGGCACACGCGGTCGTCGTCCACTATGTCGAGCGCGCCGACTCCGCTCCGCGCCAGCACCTCTACGACGTATCCGCCGACTCCGCCTACCCCGAACACCGCCACGCGCGCGCCGTTGAGCGTGTCTATGGCGGGCTTGCCCAGTAATAGCTGCGTCCTTGAAAACTGATTCTGCATGGCTGCCTTCTCCCCGTTACTTTCCTATCGTCCCGTCAGCTGCCTTCCCGTCGTTCATGATCAGTCCGTCGCGGAGGCGTATGGTGCGGTCGGTGGTGGCGGCGAGCCCCTCGTCGTGGGTGACGATGACGAACGTCTGCCCGAACTTGTCGCGCAGGTCGAAGAACAGCTGGTGCAGCTCCGCCTTGTTCTTGGAGTCGAGCGAGCCTGACGGCTCGTCGGCGAGTATCACGTCGGGATTGTTCACCAGCGCGCGCGCCACTGCCACGCGCTGCTTCTCTCCGCCCGAAAGCTCGTTGGGCTTGTGCCCGGCGCGGTCGGCAAGTCCCATGAACTCCAGCAACTCTGCCGCCCTGCGGCGTGCCGCCGCCTTGCCCGTCCCGGCTATGAACGCCGGTATCATCACGTTCTCTATAGCCGTGAACTCGGGCAGCAGCTGGTGGAACTGGAACACGAACCCTATGTGGCGGTTGCGGAAGTCGCTGAGCCTGTTGGACGACAGTCCTCCCACGTCGGTCCCGTCTATGGTGACCGTGCCTCCGTCGGGCTTGTCGAGCGTGCCGATTATTTGCAGCAGTGTGGTCTTGCCCGCCCCCGACGGACCGACGATGCTGACCACCTCGCCCTTGTCGATGTGCAGGTCTATGCCCTTGAGCACCTGCAGCGAGCCGAAGCTCTTTGTTATATTCTTTACGTCAATCATAGTCTTTATTCTAATGTTGAATGAGGAATGTTGAGTGTTGAATTGGTCGGCTTTCAGCCGATGCAGAATGAACAATTAATAATTATCCATTGTGCATTAAAGTCATTCAACATTCCTCACTCAACATTCAACATTCCTCACTCAACATTCAACATTCCCTTTATCTTCTCCCTCAACCAGTCGTATGCCGAGCGTTCTTCGGTGTGCTGTGGTTCGGCGAACGTCATGTGCTCCATAGGCTCGCCGTACTGGTCCGGGTATATTATCATCACGTTGCGCCCGTTGAAATACTGGCTTATCTCCTGTGGCAGCCGTTCGAGCGCGGTCTTGTACGACACCGTTCCCTTTCGCGCGGTGACGACGACGAACATATGGTCGTCCCGTATGGTCGCGGCGAGCTTTGGCAGCTCGTTCCAGTGCTCCATGGCGGCGTACTGCGCCCGTACGTTCGGGTGCCGGTTGTGCACGTACTCGCGGATAAGCGCCAGCGTGTCGGTACGTCCGTGGAACGATACGCGGCAGTCGAGGTTGCCCGCCAGCCTTGTAATCCGCTCCATCCAACGGTGGAATCCTGGCTCGAACTCCGCCCGTGACGGCACGGCTACGACTATGCGCCGTATGGTGTTGAGCGGTTGCTTGAGCCGTGCTATGATTATCTGCCGGCTTAGTCCGTTGTAGAGGCTTTGCGCGAAACGCCCCCAGAAGTCCCTTGTCTCCTCCGGGTGGAAGTGCAGTCCCATGACTATCTCGCTCGCCTGGTACTCGCGGAACGCGTGGCGTATGCCGTTGGCAATGTTCGTCGCGAGCCTGACCTGTGTCTGTACCGGCACGTCTGTCGCGCTGCACGTCCGCTCTATGTGTTCCAAAAGCCGCCGTCCGTCGGCTTGGTTCTTGGCGGCGTTGATGTCGTCGTACACCACGTTGAGAGCTATAAGTCCGCGGTTGAGCTTCGGGTTGCGCATCATTATGGCGAGCATCATCAGCCTGTCGGCGTATTCGGGATACTTCACCGCCACGAGTATCTTCTCGTCGTCGCCGGTCTTGTGCTCCAACGCGTCGTCGCGCCCGTTGAGGCGTATCTTCTTCGCTGTGTTTTCGGTGACTACCGATGATATTATGCACGTGCAGAGTATCATCAGCACCACTCCGTTGAGTATGGAATCGTCGAGCAGCGTGCGCCCCGGCGACACCTCAAGCCCTATGCCCACCATCACCATGGCTATCGCTCCGGCGGCGTGGGCGGACGTAAGTCCGAACATCAGGTGTCCCGACAGCCTCGGCATACGGAAGAACGCCATGGTCAGGTAGGCTGCGAGAGCCTTGCCGAACGTTCCGACGATGACGAGGCACAGCATTACCCACAGTACGGTGCCGCCGTGGAAGAGCAGCCGGATATTGATGAGCATACCCACGCCGATAAGGAAGTAGGGTATGAACAGGGCGTTGCCTATGAACTCGATACGGTTCATCAGCGGCGATACCTTTGGTATGAACCGGTTGAGCACCAGCCCTGCAAAGAACGCTCCGAATATTCCTTCAAGTCCTATATATCCCGACAGTGCCGCGCTCAGGAACAGTACCGCGAGCACGAATATGAACTGCATGACCGAATCGCTGTATCTGCGCAGGAACCACCGTACGAGCCGCGGTATGAGGAATATCATTATGGCGCAGAAAGCTACTATCTTCGCCACGAACAGCAGCCAGAACAGGCAGCCGCCGGTGCCGCTTGCCGAGTTGACTATGGCTGCGAGTATCACCAGGGCGAGGAACAGCGAGATCATCGTAGAGCCTACGCTTAGCGTCGAACCCTGGTGGCGTTGCAGTCCGTAACGCCCGACTATCGGGTAGGCTATCAGCGTGTTGGAGGCCATTATGCACCCCAACATCAGTGCCGCGAGCGTGCTCTGGTGCAAGAGCGATATGCCTGCCCACCACGTAAGGAAGAAAGGAGCGGCGAAAGTCAGCAGTCCGAAGAACCCGATGCGGGCGCGGTTGCGCTTCAGTCCCTCCATATCCATCTCCAGTCCGGCGAGGAACATGATATAGTATAGTCCCACACGCCCGAACAACTCGAACGAGTCGTCGCGCTGGAGTATGTTGAATCCGTACTTGCCTATGGCTATTCCGGCGAGCACCATGCCTATGAGGTGAGGTATGCGCAGCCGTCCCATGATTATCGGCGCGAAAAGGATAATCAGCAGCACGACGAAGAATATCAGCGTCGGGTCTGTAATGGGGAAGTATTGCGACAGGTCTGGCATCGTGCGGTTTGCTTGCGTGGCTCGGCAACAGTGTGGCGTGCTGCCAAAATTTTGTGCAAAGTTACGAAAAAACGGACTGACCGAACATATTACCCTCCTAAATTTTGCGTTTCGAAAGGAAATATCTACTTTTGCATAGGTAAAGAAACAGGCGGACTTCGTAGCCGCGTGGACATCGCAACATACTAAAACAGAAATAAGAAAGGACTGAAATTATGAGAGTAGCCATAGTCGGAGCAAGTGGCGCGGTAGGTCAGGAGTTCCTGCGCATACTTGCGGAAAGAAACTTTCCAATAGACGATTTGCTGTTGTTCGGCTCGAAGCGTTCCGCCGGACGCACGTACACGTTCAAGGGCAAGGAGTATACCGTCAGGGAACTTCAGCACAACGACGACTTCAAGGGCGTTGACATTGCGTTCACGAGTGCCGGCGGCGGTACGTCGGAGGAGTTCGCCGACACTATAACGAAGTATGGCGCGGTGATGATAGACAACAGCTCGCAGTTCCGCATGGACGACGACGTGCCGTTGGTTGTGCCGGAAATAAATCCCGAAGACGCGCTGGAGCGTCCGCGTGGGATAATAGCCAACCCTAACTGTACCACGATTATGATGGTCGTAGTGCTGAACCCGATCGACAAACTGAGCCATATAAAGAAGGTACACGTGTCGAGCTATCAGAGCGCGAGCGGTGCTGGTGCCGCCGCTATGGCAGAACTGGAGCAGCAATACAAGGAGATGGTCGAGCAGGGACACGTGTCTACGGTCAGCAAATTCCCCCATCAGCTCGCCTACAACGTCATTCCTCAAATCGACAAGATGACTCCTAACGACTATACGAAGGAGGAAATGAAGATGTACAACGAGACGCGCAAGATCATGCATTCCGACGTTCGTACGAGTGCTACATGCGTGCGCGTGTCGTCGTTGCGCTCCCATTCCGAGAGCGTATGGTTCGAGACGGAGCGTCCGTTGGGCGTTGATGAGATACGCAGGGCGTTGGCAGACGCGCCGGGAGTGACCCTCGTAGACGATCCGCAGCACTATGTCTATCCCATGCCGCTTGAAAGCGCGGGCAAGGACGACGTGTTTGTAGGCCGCATACGTAAGGATCTTGCCGACGAAAATGGCAATACCCTGTGGCTTACGGGCGACCAGATACGCAAGGGAGCGGCTCTCAATGCGGTGCAGATAGCCGAATACCTTATACAGAACGACCCGAAATTGAAACGTTAAACAGCGTGTTTTGGCGGTGAATGGCATTGTTACGCCGCCAAAATCAGCATGAAAGACAAAGGGTTAACGGCAGGCTCATGCCCTACCGCTAACCCTTTCTTCGTGTCATCTTGTCGGCAATTGTGCGCGATAGCCAATCCTTGTTTGCCTATTGGCAATTGCGCCGCCTGCAACTCCTGACTTTTCACTTCTGATTTTTAATTCTTCATTCTACTTGTGCTCCTTGTAGTACTTCACTGCGGCGGCAACGTTGGCTTTGACAGCACGTGATGAGAACGTCGCTCCCGTCACTCCGTCTACCGACGCGGCCTTGTTGATGTTCTTGCCGACCATCTTTGGCAGCAGCCCGCTCCTTACCTTGTCGAAGAATTTTGGCGTTTCCTGATTGCGGAGCGCGACCACCTTTACGACCTTGTTGCCCTTGATGTATACTTCAAGTGGCGTGGTGCCACGGAAACCGCGCGTGTTGCACAGCGTGGTGGTGTTCACAATGTAAGTCTTACCGTCACGGCGCATAACTGGTTGCGCGTTGGTTGCTGCCACGGCTATGCCGCTTGCGATTACGATGGCTGCCGCCATCAGAGTCAGATTCTTTCTCATCTCAGATTATTATTTTATGTGTTAATAACTATTTCCCAAGAAATTTGGATTCTATATACTTGTTGAACTCGTCCTTGTACATGTCGCCGACGGGCAGGTTCGTGTCCTCGTCCATGATGACCCGGTTCTTTATGACCTCCTGGATCTTTGTAACGTTGATTATGTACGACCTGTGTATGCGCATGAACTTGCGTCCTGGCAGCCTGTCCTCCAGCTTCTTCATGCTCAAGAGCACTATTACGGGTTTCTTCCTGCCGTCGGTGTGTATCTTCAAGTATTCGCTCATACCCTCGATATATGTTATATCGTCTATCTTTATGCGCACGATGCGGTGCTCGGTCTTGAAGAACAGCGAGTCATCCTCGTCCACTTGCGACATCACCGGCTCCTGGTGCAGCAGGTCGTACTGTGCCTTCACCTTGTCGGCGGCGCGCCTGAAGTCGTCGAGCGAGAACGGTTTTAACAGATAGTCCACTGCGTTTACCTTGTATCCGTCCACGGCGTATTCGCTGTATGCCGTAGTGAACACTACGAGCGGAGCCACGTCGAGGCTCTTGACGAAGTCCATGCCGTTGACGTCCGGCATGTTTATGTCGATGAACATGGCGTCGACCTGTTCCGTATCAAGTACGGTCTTTGCCTCGGCCGCGCTTTGGCATTGCCCGGCAAGTTCGAGAAAATCCACCTTTCCTATATATGTGGCAAGCTGGCGCAGTGCCAACGGCTCGTCGTCAATTGCAAGTACTCGTATCTTCATGCCTTAAGTGGTATATCAAGTTTGACACTGTAAGTTTCTTCTTCATCGTCAATGTCAAGACGGTAGTCATTGCCGTATATCAGGTCGAGGCGCTTTCGCGTGTTCTCCAACCCTACGCCGCCGTGCTCGGCAGTGCTCTCCTTGTGCTTTGAGTTGGAGCATGAGAACATGAACCTGTCTCCATTGACATGTGCGGAGATGTGTATAAAGCTCTTCTGCTGGTAGCTCACGCCGTGCTTGAACGCGTTCTCCACATACGTTATGGTTATAAGCGGAGCTATCAGTGCGTCTGACATCTTGTCGTCACTGTCTACGCTTATGTCCACCTTGTCGGAATAGCGAAGCCGCATAAGCTCTATGTAGTTGCTGAGGAAGTTGCTTTCTTTCGCAAGCGTAGTCATCTGGCGGTTTCCCTCATACAGTACGTAGCGCATGAGCTTGGACAATTCTATGATGCTTTGCTTGGCAAGCTCGGGGTCTATGTCTACAAGCGCGTGAATGTTGTTGAGGGTGTTCATGAAGAAGTGCGGGTTTATCTGGTATTTCAGATACTCCAGTTGCTGGTGCAGGTTCTCGTTCTTCAGCTTTTGGAGCTTCTTCTCGTCCTCGTCCTGCTTGTACAACGACTTGACGCCGACGTTCATTCCCAGCATGAGTATAAGCACGACTACGCTGATGAAGTCGAACTGGTCTACTATGAACGGTCGTCTGTGTGGACCTGGAGGCGGTGGCACGTTGCGGTTCCTTTCCACCATTTCCATACGTGCCTTGTATTTGCGGCGCGGACGCTGTGGCTTTGCCGTAAACTGGTATATCGCAAATGCAAGTACCATTACGCTTGCCGCTGCGAAATACAGTACGCGCCGGCGTTTGTACACGAGCAATGGCGCGAGGAATATGTCGTGGACGAGGAAAATGACGAGAAACGTGCCCTCTATCCTCCATACGTGGAATATCTCGCCCCATGCGAACATCTCGTCGGTATGGTTGCGTGTGCGTACGTACATCATCAGTATCGGTATTACGAATACCAATAGCCAAAAGAAGACATACACCAAGCCTTCGCCTTTCTTGCGTAATATATGTGCCATTGCTTTCATCCTGCTGCGGAATTAGTCTTTATACCAACGCACAAAGGTAATGCCTTTGGGGATACACGTCCAAAAACATTCAACCAAAACGCATTTGCGTTCAACGAACGCCACCGTGACGGCTATCCTTCGTCGGGAAACAGCTCCAATTGGCCGGTAATCTCGTCTATAACCTGCCTTTGTGATTTCCCCGCATCAGGGTCAAGGTTCTCTTGTGGTTCGTCGTTGTTGTCCGCTGTGCCTGCGTCTTCCGCATCGTCTTCATTTTCAGGTTCTGGGAACCGTATAGGTTCGAGTTCGTCGATATGGTCTGTCTGCCATGTGGATATGCGCTTGCCCTTTGCCTTGAATCCCTTGACGCCAACAAACTGCTCGCAGTCTATCTCCTCATGTCCGCGCGCAGAGTCGGCTCCGCCGTATACTACGTCAATACGTGGATATACTGCATCGGTGAGCAGTACAAGCTGCGATTCAGGATTGTCGCCTATGAAGCTCTGCCGTCTCTTGCTATCCTCCATATAGAACCGTTTTAGATACGGATAGCCTTGGTTGTCGGCATCATATAGTACGGCTGTCCATACCTTCTTCGGGTCGAACTTCTCTATCCGCAGTATATTGTCCTCATAGTGGTTGTTGAGGTCGAAATTGGTGAAATAGTATTCGCCGTTTTTCAGCACTACGAGTATCTCGTCTGTATCGTAGAACTCGCCGAGCAGCGTTCCGTGGTTGTCATAGTTCAATCGTTTAACGTCTGGATCGAACCACACCTTGCGTCCGCCGAGCGTAGAGTGTCCGTGGCTCTTCAGCGATATGCGGTGTATGCCGTCGCGTGTGAGTAGTTTTCCACGTGCGGTACGTCCCTTTATCAGTACGTCGGAAAAGTCCCTTTCAAGGAATATGTTTTGGCGTACCTTCTTTGGATTGGGATTGAGGGTAACCTTGATAACCTCCGCCTCACCATTGGAATTGGCAGAGAAGTACACTACCCTCGAACCTGGCGTGCCTGCGGTGAGGTCGTACTCGCGGTCGCGCGTTACCGTCGGTATGTTGAAACGCTTGATATAGTATGGTCCCGTCTTTCCGTCATGGTACACTACGTTATATATGGTACGGCGGTCACCTTTCTTGTACACCTGCACGTGCAGTATGTTCTTGCCTACGAACACCTTGTCCTGAATGCGTATGACCTTGAACTTTCCGTCCTTGTAGAATATTATCACGTCGTCGAGGTCGGAACAGTTCTGTACGAACTCAGCCTTCTTCAATCCGTAGCCTATGAATCCTTCCTTCCGGTCAACGTACAGCTTCTCATTCTTTTCTGCCACCTTCGACGCGATTATTGTATCGAATGAGCGTATCTCCGTGCGCCGTGGGTGGTCCTTGCCGTATTTCTTCTGGAGGAACTGGAACCACTCGATGGTTACGCGCGTCATCTCCGCAAGGTCCTTGTCTATACCGGCTATCTCGTCCTTGATGCGTGCTATCATCTCCTCGTTCTTGTCCTTGTTGAACTTGGCTATGCGCTGCATCTTTATCTCGAGCAGTCGGAGTATGTCCTCCTTGCGAACCTCACGTATGAACTGTGGATAGAACGGGGTCAGGCGTTCGTCTATGTATTCGCAAAGCTCGTCGGTTGACTTGGCATTCTCAAACGGCTTGCCCTTATATATGCGTTCCTCTATGAATATCTGTTCGAGTGATGCGTAGAACAATTGTTCTTCAAGTTCGCCCTTGCGTATTTCAAGTTCGCGTTTTAGCAGTCCTTTGGTACGTTCTACGCTGTTGCGCAGCACGTCGCTTACCGTGAGGAACTGCGGTTTGTTGTCTTCGATGACGCAGCAGTTTGGCGCTATGTTTATCTCGCAGTCGGTAAAGGCATACAGGGCATCAATGGTCTTGTCGGAACTCACTCCCGGTGCGAGATGCAATTGTATCTCAACTTCCGAAGCCGTCATGTCCTCGACCTTGCGTATTTTCAGCTTTCCTTTCTCTACGGCTCTGGTTATGCTTTCCTGGAGCGTGCTGGCAGTCTTGGTATATGGTATCTCGCGTATGACGAGGGTCTTGTTGTCAAGTTTCTCTATCTTCGCACGTATCTTCAACGAACCGCCGCGCTGTCCGTCGTTGTACTTCGACACGTCGATGCTGCCGCCCGTAGGGAAGTCTGGATAGAGGTGGAACTCCTCACCTTTCAGGTAGCTTATGGCAGCTTCGCATATTTCGTTGAGGTTGTGTGGCAATATGCGTGACGACAATCCTACCGCTATGCCGTTGGCACCTTGCGCCAGCAATAGCGGGAACTTGACAGGAAGCGTTATCGGTTCCTTGTTACGCCCGTCATAGGACAACTGCCACTCCGTGGTCTTCGGGTTGAATACGGTGTCAAGTGCGAACTTCGACAACCTCGCCTCTATGTATCGTGGAGCGGCGGCAGAGTCACCGGTAAGTATGTTTCCCCAGTTTCCCTGCGTGTCTATGAGCAAGTCTTTCTGCCCCATCTGTACGAGGGCATCGCCAATTGAAGCGTCGCCGTGAGGGTGGTACTGCATGGTATGTCCGACGATGTTCGCCACTTTGTTGTAGCGTCCGTCGTCCATCTGCTTCATGGAGTGCAGTATGCGTCGTTGTACAGGCTTCAGTCCGTCTTCGATATGCGGCACGGCACGTTCCAGAATCACGTAGCTCGCATAGTCGAGAAACCAGTTCTTGTACATTCCAGACAGGTGGTGTACCGCCGAAGCGTCAAACCTGTCAGCTGGTTTGTAGTCGCTGTGCTCGTCCACGGTAAGTTCGTCCTGCTGTTCCTGTTCTAAGTTCTTATCGTCGTTGGCGGAATCTTCCGGCTGCAAGCCCTCTGTTGTCTTCTTGTCGTCGTCCATTCAGTGTCCTTCTTTGATTGGTGGGTGTTGTTAACGCCTTGCAAAAGTAGTGAAAAAACTTCGGAAAAGCCTCCAAAACCTTAGCGAAACTTAACTTTTGAATGACTGTTTTGGCAACTTCGTCAAAAACACTTATCTTTGCACTTCAATAAAACGCTAACAACATATATACTATATACAATCATGGCACAAGAAGATGTATTCAAGAAGATTGTAAGCCATTGCAAGGAGTACGGCTTTGTCTTTCCAAGTTCTGACATTTATCCCGATGGTCTCGCGGCTGTTTATGACTACGGACCCAACGGCGTTGAACTCAAAAACAATATAAAGAAATACTGGTGGGACTCTATGGTGCTGCTCCACAACAATATCGTCGGTATCGACGCAGCCATATTCATGAACCCGACAGTATGGAAGGCGAGCGGTCATGTAGACGCGTTCAACGACCCGCTCATAGACAATCGTGACTCAAAGAAGCGCTATCGTGCCGACAATCTCATTGAAGACCAGATTGCGAAATACGAGGAAAAGATAGAGAAGGAGGTCAAGAAGGCAGCCAAGAAGTATGGCGATGCCTTTGACGAGGCTGAGTTCCGTGCCACCAACAAGCGCGTGCTTGAACATCAGAAGAAGCGTGACGACTTGCACGCACGCTATACTGCTGCCATGCAGGGACCTGACCTTGAGGCACTGAAGCAGATAATCATCGACGAGGGAATAGTCGATCCTATATCTGGAACCAAGAATTGGACTGACGTGCGCCAGTTCAATCTTATGTTCTCAACAGAGATGGGCTCAACGTCAGATGCCGCGAAGAAGATATACCTGCGCCCGGAGACGGCACAAGGAATATTTGTAAACTTCCTCAACGTACAGCGCACCACACGCCAGAAGCTGCCTTTCGGCATTGCGCAGATAGGCAAGGCGTTCCGCAACGAGATAGTTGCCCGCCAGTTCGTGTTCCGTATGCGTGAGTTCGAACAGATGGAAATGCAGTTCTTCTGCCAGCCCGGAACCGAGATGAAGTGGTTTGAGTATTGGAAGAAGCACCGCCTGCAGTGGCACGAGGCACTCGGAATGGGTGATGACAACTACCGTTTCCACGACCACGAGAAGCTTGCCCACTATGCCAACGCCGCAACGGATATAGAGTTCCGTATGCCGTTCGGATTCAAAGAAGTCGAGGGTATACACTCACGTACAGACTTCGACCTCTCGCAACACGAGAAGTATTCAGGTACCAAGATGCGCTATTTCGACTCCGACACAAATGAGAGCTACGTCCCTTACGATGTCGAGACCTCGATAGGCGTTGACCGTATGTTCCTTTCTGTGATGTGTCACAGCTACGAAGAGGAAAAGCTCGACAACGGGTCTACACGTGTAGTACTTCATCTGCCAGAACCTTTGGCACCGATAAAGTGTGCAGTCCTGCCGCTTGTCAACAAGGACGGACTGCCGGAAAAGGCACAGGAGATAGTAGACCAGTTGAAGTTCCACTTCACAACTCATATTGAGTCGAAGGACTCCATAGGCAAGCGCTACCGCCGCCAGGACGCAATCGGTACGCCGTTCTGTGTGACGGTAGATGGCGACACGTTGAAAGACAACACCGTAACCATTCGTTTCCGTGACTCGATGAGGCAGGAACGCGTGCCAATCGACAACCTGCGTGGCATCATCGAAGACCGCGTGTCTATAACGTCTCTGCTCAAGAAGCTTGACGTATAGGCTGTTTTACAGTCAGAAAGGCACTGTTTTGCAAAGTGAGACAGTGCGTTTGACAATATTAACTGACCATATAATAAACAAGCATTGGATACAAAACGCACAAATAGCATTACGGACAAGCTCCACACCAGTTCTGTGTGGAGAGGCATCCACTTCGTATGGGCACTGGCAAGCTTGCTGTTTGCCGTGTCCCTTGTCTCTTGTTCGGACGACAGCGAGGACGACTACGAGTGGGCAAACTGGCAGTCGAAGAACGACACGTATTGGACTGACCTGTATGCGCAGGCACAACAGAACATAGCCGCAGGCGATACCACATGGAAGATTATACCATGCTGGACGCTTGCCAACCAAAAACCGTTCGACTCCAGCATAACGCTCACCTACGATCCCACGGACTATATCATCGTACACGTGGTCGACAGCGGTACAGACCCAACGTCGCCCATGCTCACCGACAGCGTGCGCATACACTATCTCGGGCGCATGATACCTTCGCCGACATATACCGACGGCTACATCTTCGACGCGAGCTACAACTACAACGAGCCGTACAACCTCAGCACCATGCGCCCAATGGACGCAGTTGCAGGCGTGTTCATCAAAGGATTTACAACCGCTCTGCTCAATATGCACCGCGGCGACCGTTGGACGGTATACGTACCATACAATCTTGCCTATGGTAGTTCCACTCCGAGCACGAGCACGTCAAGCAGTACGGGGTATACCTACACCACGACAACTTCGTCGTCAACACCTGGCATACAGCCGTACTCCAACCTTATATTCGACATTACCCTCGTTGATTTCTATAAGCCTGGGCAGCAGGTTCCAAAGATACAATAGCGATAGGGTGCAATTACACGCAAGTTTGGGAACATATAAATGTCTTTCACAACCTTGTGAATCACAATCTTGTGAAATCGTAGAAAACGACAAACTCTTAATAACGCAACGAGGGCTGCAACCATTACGGTTCCAGCCCTCGTTGCGTTTATTGAAAATGGAATTGCTATTGTGGTAGGTAGAGTGTCGTCTTTAAGCAAATTTCTTTTTAAACCATAGTTTAAATACAGGGTCGGAGAAATATGCTCTCTTCATATCAATATAGATTAAGTCCTTTTCCACAAGGGCTTTTTTTAGCCGTACAATGTTGGATGGACTACCGAGGGTGAAATCGCTGCGAACTGCGCTCTCGGAAAATCCGTCATGAATACCAGATGCTATTGTACGGAGAAAATTCATTTGGTATGCCGTCAATGGCTCTATCTGTTGCATGAACAATATTTCATTGACATCGAGCAATTGCTGGGTCGCGTCATTTAGAGCCTGTTCTGTTGCGGTTTGCCCTTCAGGTGTTCTGATTAAGAGGTAACGAGACAACTGTTGTACATATGATGAGAAGTTTTCTACAATGTCGCAAATTTTGCAAGCCAGATCCTCTGTAATAGTGCGCTTTGCTTCAGCGAACTGTCTGATTATGTAAGGTACCCATTCTTTCGTCGTAATTCGATTGAGCCACACTATGTCTCCAAATTGATAGAACGGCATACTCTTGTTGGCGAATATGGAAGTCATCAGATGTTGCTTGCTGCCATAAAGGCAATAGCTAACGTGTTCTTGTAATTGCCATATGGAACGCAGGCGAGCTTGAATGGACTTTGAGTATGCCCATTCGCCTATCTGCTGGAACTCGTCGATACACACGACAATGTGCTTGCCTTTCTTTTTAGCAACATTCTCAGCTAAAGACAATACTTGTTGATAGGTATGGGTCTTTGGAGTTATGCCGAGTGAAACACTGTATTCAGAATTGGGCTCTGGGGAAATGGATATCTTTGGTGACAGTCTATATAAAAAATCCCGTGCTTCGTCCATCCACAATTCACTCTTGCTTGCGGTCTGCTGTAAAATAGAAGATGCAAGCATATTATAAAATTCATATTCACTCTTGCAGCCAAAGATGTCAAGGCTTACTATTATCAAATCCTTGTCGGCAATGTGTCTGCAAACGTGATTTACAAGCGATGTCTTTCCCCACCGGCGTGGCGATATGAGGATAGTGTTTATCCCATTGTGGAAATTCTGTTCAAGTAGTGCTGTTTCTTTCTTTCTTCCAATGAAATTAGCTTCGGGCACAGACTTGCCATATACAAAACTTTCTGCCATTATCTCTGATTTTCGTTACAATAGACAGCGCAAAGATAATTATAATATTCCTTTTTCACAACTTTGTGAATCACAATCTTGTGAAATCGTTGCAGACTACAAGTTTTGTCTTGTAAATAATTGCTGAATCAGAAATAATTTATGGGGAATAATTTTGTGATGCGAAATTTTATTGTATCTTTGCATCATAAGATTAAAAAGGAATGAGTATTATATCTCATAAAAAGCTAAAACTGTTCTATGAACAGCCGAAATACGCCGATGCGCGAATACCGCTTGAGAGGTGGTACTATATAGCCTGTCAGCGTGAATGGCATAGCCTTGGTGATATACGGCAGGATTATGGCGATGCAGACATGGTTGGCAACCAGCGTTACGTGTTCAATATTCATGGTAACAAATACAGGTTGGTCGTAGTAATACAATTTACTATTCGCAGAACTTACATTAGATTTGTCGGTACTCACCAACAATATGATAAGATAAAGGACATAACAACAATATAAGGAGGAACTTTGATGAAAGAGATTCCAAAAAATCAGTATGAGTTGGCAGAGAAACGAATAGAGGAACTACTGCCTCTTGTCAATGACTTAACACCTACAAACGATCCGCTCTGCGTAGAGCTGGCATTAATGAGCGATATCGTCGAGGAGTATGAGAAAATTCACTATCCAATAGAGAAGCCAACACCATCAGAACTTATAAAGGCTGGTCTTGAGGATAAGCATATGACTCAAAAACAACTTTCTGCGGAAATTGGTGTCAGTCCAAGTCGTGTCAATGCTTATGTCAGTGGAAAGAGCGAGCCTGGACTAAGTGTGGCAGGGCGTATCTGCCATGCGCTCGGAATTATGCCAGAAGCCATGCTAAGTTATTGATTCTTTTGTCTGACAATAGAAGATATTAAATAAGAATCCCGTGTAACTCTGATGGTTACACGGGATTCACTATTTTCGCTTATTGTTGTTCTTAAGAAATTACTTCACCTCCTCGAAGTCGGCATCTTGAATGTTGTCGTCGGAGTTGGTGTTTGAGCCTGTGCTCTGTGAACCACCCTGTGCACCAGCATTAGAAGCACCTTGCGCTCCTGCCTGTTGTGCTCCTGCACCCTGGTACATCTGCGCGCTTGCTGCCTGTACTGCGGTGTTTAGGGCTGCAATGGCTGCGTCGATGGCTGCAACGTCACCACTCTTATGGGCATCCTTCAGCTTGTTGAGCGCGTCCTCTACTGCCGGCTTCTTGTCAGCCGGTATCTTGTCGCCATTGTCCTTGAGGAAGTTCTCGGTGGTGAATATCATAGAGTCAGCCTGATTGAGCTTGTCTACCTTCTCACGCTCCTTCTTGTCGTTCTCCTCGTTCTGCTTTGCCTCTGCCTTCATGCGGTTTATCTCGTCCTCGCTCAGACCAGAAGAAGCCTCGATGCGAATGCTCTGCTCCTTGCCCGTGGCCTTATCCTTGGCAGACACGTTGAGGATACCGTTGGCATCGATGTCGAACGTCACCTCGATCTGTGGAACGCCTCGGCGTGCTGGTGCTATGCCCGTAAGGTTGAACTGCCCGATAGACTTGTTCTGCGCTGCCATAGGACGCTCGCCTTGGAGCACGTGAATGGTCACTTCCGTCTGGTTGTCGGCTGCGGTAGAGAACACCTCGCTCTTCTTGCATGGTATGGTCGTGTTGGCATCGATAAGCTTTGTCATAACGCCGCCCATGGTCTCAATACCGAGGGTCAGCGGAGTTACGTCGAGTAATACGATGTCGCCAACACCGGCTTCCTTGTTGAGCACTGCGCCCTGAATGGCAGCACCCATGGCTACCACCTCGTCGGGGTTCACACCCTTTGAAGGCTCCTTGCCAAAGTAGTTCTTCACCAACTGCTGTACGGCAGGTATACGGCTCGAACCGCCTACGAGTATCACCTCGTCGATGTCGCTTGTCGAAAGCTTTGCGTCGCGCATCGCATTCTGGCAAGGAACGAGACATGCCTGTATCAGGTCGTGTGCCAACTGTTCGAACTGTGCGCGTGTCAGTGTCTTCACCAAGTGCTTTGGAGTACCGCCCACTGCTGTGATGTACGGCAGGTTGATTTCAGTAGTCGTCGAACTTGACAACTCTATCTTTGCCTTCTCTGCGGCTTCCTTCAGACGCTGCATTGCCATAGGGTCGGCAGTGAGGTCGATGCCGTTTTCTGCCTTGAAGTCCTTGACAAGCCAGTCGATGATAACCTGGTCGAAGTCGTCACCGCCGAGGTGTGTGTCACCATTGGTAGATAGAACCTCGAACACGCCGCCGCCGAAGTTCAGTATTGATATATCGAATGTACCGCCACCGAGGTCGAACACTGCGATGTTCATGTCCTTGTTCGCCTTGTCAACGCCGTATGCCAGTGCTGCCGCCGTAGGCTCGTTGACTATGCGCTGCACGTTCAGTCCGGCTATCGTACCAGCCTCCTTGGTAGCCTGGCGCTGCGAGTCGGAGAAGTATGCCGGAACGGTGATGACTGCGTCCGTAACCTCCTGACCGAGGAAGTCTTCGGCGGTCTTCTTCATCTTCTGGAGAATCATTGCCGAAATCTCCTGCGGAGTATACTCGCGGTCATTTATCTTCACGCGTGGATAGCCGTTGTCGTTGACAACCTCGTAAGGCACGCGCTCTGCCTCCTTGCGACTCTGGTCGTAGGTCTCGCCCATGAAACGCTTGATGGAATATACCGTGTTTTTCGGGTTTGTTATAGCCTGACGCTTTGCAGGGTCGCCCACCTTGCGCTCGCCGCCGTCTACGAATCCGACGACGGAAGGTGTGGTGCGCTTGCCTTCAGAGTTTGCGATGACGGTAGGCTCGTTGCCCTCAAATACTGCAACGCAGCTGTTAGTTGTACCTAAGTCGATACCAATAATCTTTCCCATAGTTCTATTTGTATTTTTTGTTTTTATTATTCGTGTTTATTCCCGGACTTTTGTCCGCACGACAAATAACAAACGCTGTGCCAACATACTGACACTGTGCGGACGCTCTGCCAAAGTGTCATACTGCGTCCGCGCTGTCCTATACCTTATTATATATAGTGCCTGTATGTCATTACCGACATTCAAATAGCAGTTCCGTGGCACGGTAATCGGAATTGTTTACGCACACAGCGGATTCCTGTGCAATTTTTTCGCATAAAAGCTTGCAACCTAAAGAAATAACGCCTATATTTGCCATTGAGTTTGACGCTTTAGGCGTGTAAAAAGTTTCACTGGTCTCCTTTTCAGCAGGAGAGATGTTGCCCACAATATGCAGTGGCGATGCCATGTGCCCGCCCGTTCGGATATATATGGAATGACAGACATAAGATCAGAGGAAACCGTTGCAAATGTCATTTGCCTTTTCAAGGCAATCGGGCGGGCACAAGGCACCGCCACTGCACATTGTGGGTGTCTCGCAGGACTGTGCATCAGTCCACAAGAGGGTTTACAAGCCATATTTATCGCCCAACTAAAATCAATACATTATGAAGAAAAACATTACAACAACAAGGAGGACGACAACCTCCATGTTATTTCTTTCTTTTCTAACCCTCGTGATGTAGTTTGTACCAGTCACGAGTGTGGCGCAAGACTATACTGTCTTTACGGTCAATGTCAATGCACAATTTGAGGGCTTAGATCCTTTGTACATGACGTTTTCAGGGTATGACTTCGATGGACTGGTTGACACAAAAGACGAAGGCAAACATTTTTATTATGCCGAATGCGGCAACGCGCTGGATTATTATGCCTCCACGTCATGTATCGACGAGAGTTATACCGGAGAAGTGGTTATCCCCGACTATGTACAATATAATGGTCACACCTATACGGTTGTCTCTATTAGAACTGGAGCGTTTGAGAACTGACAGATGTCATATCTCGAACTGCCGAACACACTGCAAAGAATCGAAAGGCATAGCATTGTCAGGTGCATGAACCTGCGGTCTTTGAACATACCAGCATCCGTAAGATCTATTGATCCATATAATAATGACATGTTCGATAACCCAACTATAGATTACGAATATGCTTTTTTAGACAACTTCAATATGAGCGAGTTGATGGTTGATCCCGGCAACCAATATTTCTCGGCTGTTGACAACGTCCTGTTCGACAAGAACCAGACCGCACTACTGTTTTCCCCAATAGCAAGAACAACCACGGACTATACTATCCCAAGTACAGTAACGTCAATATATAGATATGCATTTTACAGGAACTATTTATTGGAGAGTGTGACAATCCCCAATACCATAAAAGAAATACCAAGTGATGCTTTCAACGGTTGTTATAATCTTACGTCTGTTGACATACCAAGCACTGTGACTGAAATTGGAGCTGGTGCCTTTAGCTATTGTAGCAGCTTGGCAAGTATAACTATACCAAGTTCTGTTACGAAAATCAATGATGAAGTTTTCGCCTATTGTAGGGATCTAAATCCAAATAATTTCACGATTCCGAACACAGTGACAGAAATTGGTAGTTATGCTTTTAGAGGTTGTACTGGTTTCGAAAAGTTTCCTGTGTCTGCATACGTGAAGAAACTTGGAGGAGCTTTCGCCGGTGGAAATAAAGAAATCGACGTTGACGCTGCCAACCCGATATACAAGTCTGTCGACGGCGTGATCTATACACAGAGTAATGACTCTATCATAAGGTATCCGACTGACAACCCAGCAACAATTTATGACATAGCCGACGGGACAAAGGTGATATTCGATGGAACTTTTGAAGGCGCAAAGTATCTCACATCAATCA
>CAZGAT010000032.1:0-24083 GCA_964523825.1 uncultured Prevotella sp.
AGCCGTGGTTCATCTCGCCGTACTCGCCGAGTTTCGACTTTGTGAGGTCGTCGTCGGAGTCCACGCCTACGGTCTGGAAGCCGTAGGGGCGGAGCTTGAGGATGGCCGTGCCGTTGACATGGCGCTGCGACGACGCGAGGAAGGCTTCCATGTCGGGCATCACCGGCTCGAGGTACTGACTCTCGTGCAGGAACATTCCGTACCAGTTGGCTATCTGGTCTTTCCAGTATTGCTGCCACTTCGAGAGCGTCGACTTCTCCAGCAGCCGGTGCGCCTCGATGATCAGCTTTGGCGCGGCAGCCTCGAAGCCGACACGCCCCTTTATACCTATTATCGTGTCGCCGACGTTGCAGTCACGACCGATGGCGTAGCTCGCGCCTATCTCCTCAATCTTCTGTATGGCAGCCACCTTGTCGTCGAAGTGCTCGCCGTTGACAGCCTCTATCTCGCCCTGCTTGAACGCGATCTTGAGCGTCGCCTCCGGCTCCTTGGCTGTGACGTGCTTGAGGTATGCCTCCTCGGGCAGTCCCTGTGTCGGGTCGAGCAGTTCGCCACCGCAGATGGACGTGCCCCACAAGCCTACATTATAAGAATACTTCAGCTTGGCGAAGTCGGCTGTGAATCCGTGCGCGTTCAGGTAGTCCACTTCCTCCTTGCGGCTAAGTGACTTGTCACGCGTCATGGTGATAATCTCCTTGCCAGGCGCAAGCACGAGGAACGTCATGTCGAAGCGTATCTGGTCGTTGCCCGCGCCGGTGCTGCCGTGGGCAATGGCGTCGGCACCAATCTCGTTGGCATACCGGGCTATGGCTATGGCCTGGAATATGCGTTCCGACGACACGGAGATCGGGTAGCAGTTGTTGCGGAGCACGTTTCCGTATATCATGTACTTGAGCGACTTGGCGTAGTACTCCTGCGTCACGTCGAGCGTGACGTACTCCTTCGCGCCGAGCTTGTACGCGTTCTCCTCGTTCTTCTTCAACTGCTCCGGGCTGAAGCCGCCGGTGTTGGCCGAAGCCGCGTAGACCTCCCAGCCTTCCTGGCTGAGCTTCATTACCGTATAGCTTGTGTCAAGGCCGCCACTGTAGGCGACAACTACTTTCTTTGCCATGTTATATGTGTATCGTTTTATTTTGAATCGTCTATCTTCCTTATCCTCTCTATGACTTCCTTGTCCAGCTTTGCCGGGAGGTGCTCCTCCGGGTCGTATAGCATTGCCGTGCAGATGCAGTAGCGGCGGTTGGTGCGGTGCAGCACGTCGACGTTGATGCAGCCCTCGCAGCCACGCCAGAAGGACTCGTCGTCCGTGAGGTCGTTGAACGTCACGGGGTGGTAGCCGAGCTGCGTGTTCATCTTCATGACCGCGGAGCCCGACGTGAGCGAGAATATCTTTGCCTGAGGCCAGCGCACGCGTGCGAGCGTGAACGTGAGGTTCTTGATGCGCTTCGAAAGTCCGAGCCCGCGGTAGTCGGGGTGTACTATAAGTCCCGAGGTGGTGACGTACTGCTTGTTGCCCCACGTCTCGATGTAGCTGAACCCAGCGAACTTGTCGCCGTCGAGCGCGATGACCGCCTTCGCCTCGCGCATCTTCGTTGCGAGATACTCGTGCGTGCGCTTCGCGATGCCCGTGCCGCGGACCTTCGCCGCGTCCGATATTGTCTTTAGAATCGTGTCGACGTACTTCTCGTGCGATGCGTCGGCTACGATGACCTGAATGTTGTCTTTCACCTTTCCTGTAATGTCTTTGTATGTTGTCTTTAAGTTGCTTATTCCGCCTTCGGCTTTATGTCCGGTATGACGTAGCCCAGCTCGTCGATTACGTCGGCGTAGGTCGCGCCGTTCTTTATGACTATGAATATCGTGTCGTCGCCGGCAATGGTGCCGAGCACGTCGGGCATGTCGTGGTTGTCGATGTTGTACGCTATGCTGCTGGCGTATCCGGGACGCGTCTTGATGACTCCCATGTTACCGGCGAAGTTTATCGACACGAAACCGCTTATGAGCATCATCTCGCCGGCACTCTGCGGGTTCTTCACCCTCTTGTACATCGTCTCGTTGGGCAGCACGTAGACATACTTGCCGTTCATCGACGCAGCCTTCGCCACCTTCAACTGCTTGAGGTCGCGGCTCAGTGTAGCCTGCGTCAGTGTGTAGCCTTCCTTTGCGAGTGCTTCGAGCAATTCGTTTTGCGAGCTGAGTTCCTGGCTTGATATTATCATCTTCAATGTCTCAAGCCTGTTTGCCTTTATCTTTATCATACGGGATATTTATTCGTTTACGGTTGCAAAGATATACGTTATTCTGCATATATGCAAACAAAAAGCGAATAAAGTTGAATAAAGGTACAAGAAAAAGCCCCTGATTGCATATTCTTACCCAGCGTATGCAATCAAGGGCTTCCACCTGCCGGATGCCAACCGTCCGGCTTATATTGCTTTCCTATGGCTTAACCATATCTTCCTATCAACCCACAATCAGTCATTACTCCTTCCGAATATCCGGAGCAGGTACAGGAACAGGTTGATGAAGTCGAGGTACAGGTTCAACGCGCCGAGCAATGCAATCTTCTGTGCTCCCTCGTTGGCATCGGGAGCCATGGCGAGCGCGCGCTTGATCTGCTGCGCGTCCCACGCCGTCAATCCCACGAATATGAGCACTCCCACGTAGCTTATAATAAGCCCGAACGTGCTGCCGCCGGTGAACGCGTAGACCACCGTCGCGATAATCAGTCCGATGAGTGCCATGAAGCATATTCCGCCCAGTTTCGTCAGGTCGCGCTTGGTGGTGGAGCCTACCAGCGCCATTGCCGCGAACGTCCCGGCGGTGATGAAGAACGTGCTCGTGATGCTCGTCATCGTGTATGCCACGAATATGAACGACAGCAGCGCGCCGTTAAGCACCGAGTAGACGACGAACCACAGCGTAGCCGTAGTGAGCGACAGCCGGTCTATCCGTGCCGACACGTACCACACGATGCCAAGCTCGGCAAGAGCCAGCACCCAGAAAGCCACGCCGTTGCCATAGATAGCCTGAATCAGTCCTGGCGACGATGCGACCATGAGCGACGTCAGCCCCGTAATGGCAAGAGCCAGTGCCATCCAGCCATATACCTTCCTCATGAGTGCGGGAAAAGCGACAGCCATGTCCAGACCGCGCATCTTCTCGTCGACAGGTCTCGCAAAATTGTTGTATTCCATAATCTTCGTTTTTAATTAGTTTCCTAACTGTTTTGCCCGCAAATGTAGGAGAAAGAAACGGAACAGCCAAACTTTTTTACTTTCATTAATTAATAATGTTGTGCAATTCTTCCTAAAACCGGGCAAAGTCCATGGAAACTTTGAAAATGACAAAAGTCATTATTTTAATTCACAAAAGTCACTTGAATGAATGACAAAAGTCATTTGATTCAGTGACAAAAGTCATTTGTTTGAATGACAAAAGTCAAATTAACTAATGACAAAAGTCATTTTTTAACTTTCCGTGGTATTTACCTTATTCCATGAGAGTAATGGCAGCAAAAGCGCAGCGGCACCGGCACCGATCGTGCTGGCGCAATCACACAATAATGGCAGCGAGGCGGACATCGGGAATGGTTCCGTGTAACGAACGAAAGGGACGATAAAAAAAGCCATTGCGGAGGCTGTGGGTGCCTTGACGCAATGGCTTTTGTATGTTGTGGAAATAAATGCCTTTTGGCGGTGGGAGCCGCAGGCTACGGGCGGCTCTCGCCCTCGACGTATTCCTCGAGGAACATATGCTCGCCGTCGAACACGGCGTAGGTGAACTGCCATATCCAGTCGCCGAGTATGAGCATACGCGCCGTATGCCCCTCCACGCGCGGAAGGTTGAGGTCGAGTTCTATGTGGCGGTGCCCGTAGATGAAGTAGTCGATGTTGGCGTGCGTGCGCATGTATTCCTTGGTGTAGCGCACGAGGTACTCCCTGTCCTCGCCCATGTACGGGGCTTCCCTGCCGTCGGCGCGCTTCAGGCGGCTGTGCTTCGCCCAGTTGAGTCCGAGCCTCATGCCGAACCACGGGTGCATGAAGTTGAGCAGACGCTGGCACGTGCGGCTGTGGAACATGGCGCGCAGGAAGCGGAACGAGCGGCTGGGGTCGCCGAGCCCGTCGCCGTGGGCGAGGTAGAAGACCTTGCCGTATATCTCGGTCGTCAAGGGCTTGCGGTGGACTATGAGTCCGCATTCCTCCTCGAGGTATCCGTAGGTCCAGATGTCGTGGTTGCCGGTGAAGAAGTGTACTTCGATTCCCATGTCGGTGAGTTCGGACAGCTTGCCGAGGAAGCGGGTGTAGCCCTTCGGCACGACATAGCGGTACTCGTCCCAGAAGTCGAACATGTCGCCGAGCAGGTATATCGCCGACGCCTTGTCCTTGACGGAGTCGAGGAACCGCACGAGGCGGCGTTCCTGGGTCCGCCGGTGCTCTATGGCGAGCGAGCCGAGGTGCGCGTCGCTGAGGAAATAAACGTTCTTGCCCATTTTGCAGTATGCCTTTCTTTATTCGAATCCGAGTTCCACGCGTGCCTCCTCCGACATCATGCTCTGGTCCCATGCCGGCTCGAAGACGAGGTTCACGCTTGCCGACTTGACGCCCTTCACGCTCTCCACCTTCGTGCGCACGTCCTCCAGTATGAAGTCAGCGGCAGGGCAGCTCGGAGCGGTGAACGTCATGTCTATCTCTATGGTGCTGTCGTCCTTGACGTCAATCTTGTATATCATTCCGAGGTCGTAGATGTTGACCGGGATTTCGGGGTCGTATACGGTCTTGAGCACGTCGACGATGCGCTCCTCTATGCTTGTCTTTTCTTCTTGCGTCATAATGCCTTTACTTTGATTGTGCAAATGTACTTTACTTTTCCGAGACTGCCAACATATCGGCGCAAAAACATGCGCCTCCGCGGAGCCTACAGCCGCCCTTTCTCGCGGTAGCTGTAGTAGGAGCCGTCGCAGACTATCACATGGTCGAGGAAGTATATGCGCATTATGTCGCACGCCTTGCGCATACGCTCGGTGAGCTTGTCGTCAAGCCGGCTGGGCTGGGTGTTGTTGCTCGGGTGGTTGTGGCACAACGCCATGACGGTGGCGTTGCATAGCAGTGCCTCCTTCATTATCACGCGCACGTCGACGGCTGTCTCCGTTATGCCCCCGTGGCTGACCCTGACAGCCTTAATGAGCTTGAAGCTCTGGTTCATGAGCAGAACCCACGCCTCCTCCACGTCGAGATCCTGCATACGAGGGTGCATGTAGTTGTACACGGCGGTGGCAGAGCCCAGATCCTCACGCCTTTCGGCAGCCGTTGCCGCGCGCCGCTTGCCAAGCTCGCAGGCAGCCATGATGGTTATCGCCTTGGCGGGTCCCATGCCGTGGTACTGTTCCAAGTCGTGGACGGACATCTTGCCGAGCGTGTTCAGGTTGTTGTTGCAGTCGTGCAGTATCTCCTTCATCAGATCCACGGCGCTCTGCCTCGTAGACCCGGAGCCTATGAGTATGGCGAGCAACTCGGCATTGCTCAACGCCGCCGCGCCAAGCCTCTCAAGCTTCTCGCGCGGCCTGTCCTCTATCGACCATTCGTTGATGTTCATCGTTTTGTAGTAATCAGGTATAGGCGTATGGCGGCTTCGTAATCTCAAGACTACCGCCTTGCCAGTTATTTATAGAAGTTCTTTTCGTATGCCGAGAACTCGTCCCTGCCCCTGACGCAGCGTTGCCACCATGCTGAGATGAATCCGCAGCCGTACCCCACAAGTTGCGTGAACGCCGCGCGCACGCTTAGCAATCCTATGCGCAGGCTGTGGTTCTTCAGCGAGGAGTCTATGCATATAAGGAGGCTGTAAAGCAGCAGCGGGGAAACAGCAGCCACGCTGACAGCAATGCCCGTCGAGAAACCGCCGCCTGTCATCGCCTTTCCTACGGCATAGCCAAGTCCGCATACAGATAGTAGCAGCAGGCAGAGCGCTCCGACGGTAAACACCATCGGCAGCAGGTGGACGAACTTGAGACTCTCGGGATACTTCTTGTAGAGGTTTATACGTGCGATGCCGCTGTTGTAGACCTGCCGCCAGAACTTGCGGAAGTCGGTACGCCGCTTGTGGTAAACCCACGCTCCAGGAAACAGGCGGCAACGGCAACCTGCCTTGAATATGCGTATCGAGAAGTCTATATCCTCGCCAAAGCGCATCTTCGAGAAACCGCCGAGGCGGGTGTATACGTCGCGCCTTATGCCCATGTTGAAAGAACGCGGATAGAATTTGTCGAGCTTCTTCTTTCCGCCACGTATTCCTCCCGTGGTAAAAAAGCTCGTCATGGAATACGAGATAGCCTTCTGCGTTGGAGTGAACGACGAATGCGCGCGGTCGGGACCTCCAAAGGCATCTGCCGGATCGCATTTCAATTCTTCATCAATGGCGGCAAGATAGCCCTCCGGTACGACTACGTCGGAATCCAAAATGAGGAGGTAGTCGCCGCTGGCACGTTCTGCGCCGTAATTGCGGCTCTGCCCCGGTCCGCTGTTCTCCTTATAGTAATAATGTATAGGAATGCAGTCCGTGTATTTGCCACACACGTCCTTGCATGGATTTGAAGAACCGTCCTCCACGATGATGACTTCAAAGTCGCGTTCCGTTTGGCGCGTCAGGCTTTCAAGCAGTTCGTCGACTTCCTCAGAACGGTTATAGACCGGTACGATAATTGAGTATTTCATTTAAAGGCGAAAATAAGGGAGTATAAGGAACGAGTATAAAGAATAAAGCGGAAAACAAAAAGGTAAAAAGCATCAGGCTCCCAGTATGGAGCCAACAGCCTTTTACCTTAATTATAGCTTTGCCTTTATTTACTTTTCTGCGACACGTCCGACGTAGCTTCCGTCAGATGTCTTGACAGTAATCGTCTCGCCCTCGTTGATGAAAAGCGGAACGCGGATTTCTGCACCTGTCTCAAGCGTAGCGGGCTTTGTCGCGTTTGTCGCCGTGTTGCCCTTAACGCCAGGTTCACTGTGCGTAACCTTAAGGTTTGTCTTGTCTGGCATTTCGGCAGAAAGGATGTCACCTGTCTGCGTATCGGTCTGGACATCGACCACGTCGCCTTCCTTCATGAACTCGCCGCCAGTTATCATGCCGCGTGCGATAGGAATCTGCTCGAATGTCTCCTGGTTCATAAATATGCAGCCCGTCGGATCCTCATATAGATACTGGTAAGGACGGTGCTCCACACGTACGTCATCGAGTTTGAATCCTACCTGGAAGGTACGTTCAAGCACGCGACCGTCAGCAACGTTCTTCAGCTTGGTGTTCATAACGGTGTTACCCTTGCCCGGCTTGCGGTGCTGGAAGTCTATGCACTTCCAAATGCCGCCGTCCATACGGATACAGGTTCCAATCTTGATTTCCTGTGAATTAATCATAATTTGCTAATATCTAATTTGTTGTATTCTCCATTTTGCGGGTGCAAAGTTACTGTATTTTCAGAAAAAAACCTAAATTAATCGCCTAAAAATGAGTTATCTCTTGGCTAATTCCAAAACTTTATGTAATTTTGCAGCCCGTAACGAGCGAACTATATCCACACGTTGCGTGTAAGTAGCACAATAACAATAAAATACATATAAGAAAATGAAAAGAACATTTCAGCCGCACAACCGCCGTCGCGTCAACAAGCACGGCTTTCGTCAGAGAATGGCAACTAAGGACGGTCGCCGTGTATTAGCTTCTCGTCGCGCCAAAGGACGCAAGAAGCTGACAGTTTCTGACGAGCACCACGGTAAGTAATCCGTCTCTGAAGAGATAATTTAGCTAAATACGGAAAGATGCAGGGACTTACTTTGTGTCTTTCCGTTTTTTTATTACCTTTGCTCCGTAAATCTTAATCGGATGGGAAACTACGTACGAAAGTTCTTCAGCACCTACGTCTGTGGTAATGTCTACGCCATGGTTATCGTCATTGCCCTAATAGGCATTGGCATAAAGTACGGAATGGGCGTATATACCCATCACGGCGAATCAATCGTCGTACCGAACTTCGTACACAAGCAATACGACGAAGCTGTGGACATGGCAAGGAAAGTAGGACTAACCATCGAGGTTAGCGATACTGGATACATCAAGGAGCTTCCACCTGACTGCATACTCGAGCAATCTCCAGTATCGGGCAAGCGTGTAAAGTCAACCCATGTGATTTACGTTACTATCAATGCTGCCACAGCTCCCTCACTCATTCTCCCAGACCTTATAGACAACAGCTCCCTGCGCGAGGCACAGGCGAAGTTGCTTTCGATGGGCTTCAAACTCGGCGAGCCAGAATACCGTCCAGGCGAGAAGGATTGGATTTATGGCATAACCGTCAACGGTCGTCCCGTACACACTGGCGACCGCATACCAAAAGACGCGACACTCGTCATACAAGTCGGCGACGGTACTCGCGACTATGCTGACACGACACTCATAGACCAGGACGAATACGATGGCATCGACGTGCCAGAGGACAACGAGTCAGACGAGGACGATTATGAATATGAGTACCGTTGGGAGAAAGTGCCGGCAGACCAGGATGTTCCAGACGCAATAGAGGAACGACCTGTAACCGACGCTACGGAACCAGAGGAGCAAAGTTCAGTCAAGAACGAAAAGTGAAGAACGACATATTAAACGGCAATACGGCAATAGCCGGAGCGGCTAACGACTTTCAAGAGGAAGAACTTGACGACGAGGTACGACCCTTGTACGAACATTTCCGTTTCGTGGTGGACAAGGGACAGGAGCAGGAACGCATCGACAAGTATCTGTCCGTGCGTATGCAGCACAGCAGCCGCAACCGCATACAGAAGGCTGCCGATGCTGGATTCATTCACGTAAACGACCGCCCAGCAAAGAGCAACTACAAGGTACGTCCCGACGACATCATTACCCTGATGTTCGACCGTCCGCGCCACGACAACACAATTACCGCAGAGGATATTCCACTCGACATCGTATACGAAGACGACGACCTCATGGTGGTGAACAAGCCCGCAGGTCTTGTGGTACACCCTGGAGCAGGCAACTTTCACGGAACACTTATCAATGCCGTAGCATGGCACTTGCGCGACATGCAGTCGTTTGACCCCAACGACCCAGAAGTTGGACTTGTACACCGCATAGACAAGGATACGAGCGGACTGCTGGTTGTAGCAAAAACACCCGAGGCGAAGACGGGGCTTGGATCACAATTCTTCAACAAGACTACCCACCGTAGTTACAACGCCCTCGTATGGGGGAACTTCGTCGAAGACGAGGGACGGATAGAGGGCAACATATCCCGCGACCCTAAAGACCGCCTAAGAATGAAAGTGTTTGCACCAGACTCTGGAATAGGCAAGAATGCCGTCACGCACTACAAGGTGATGGAGCGTTTCGGATATGTGACGCTAGTAGAATGCGTGCTTGAGACAGGACGTACACACCAGATACGAGCACACATGAAGCATATCGGCCACCCGCTGTTCGGCGACGAGCGATACGGCGGAACGGAAATACTGCGCGGACAGCGCAGCAGCACCTACAAGGCATTCATACAAAACTGCTTCAACTTATGCCCGCGACAGGCACTGCACGCCAAGACGCTTGGATTCGTCCACCCACGAACCGGCAGGCAGATGGACTTTACGAGCGAATGGCCTGACGACATGAGGCAACTCATAGAGAAGTGGCGCGCGTTCATCAATGGCACGACAAGGACTCTTGATGAAGAATGAAGTATGAACAAGGAAAAGAACGTTAACATTATAATAAGATGAAAAATTTAAAGAGAACGATAGCCATCGTCTGTGGTGGCGATTCTTCAGAGCACGATGTTTCCATGCGTTCCGCACAGGGACTCTACTCTTTCTTCGACAAGGAAAAGTACGACATCTACATTGTAGACATAAAGGGACAGGACTGGCACGTAGACTTCCAGAACGGCGAGACCGCCCAGATAGACAAGAACGACTTTTCGTTCATCGGTAAGGACGGCAAGGTAGTAATGTTTGATTATGCATATATTACCATTCACGGACAGCCAGGCGAGAACGGACCTATCCAAGGCTACTTTGACCTGATACACGTGCCATACTCGACAAGTGGCGTACTCATAGAGGCTATGACGTTCGACAAATACGTGCTGAACAACTATCTTCGTGGTTTCGGAATCAACGTTGCCGACAGCATACTCCTGCGCCGTGGTGAGAAATACGACGAGCAGGAGATAGAGAAGCGTCTCGGAATGCCCGTGTTCGTCAAACCGGCTGCTGACGGCAGCAGCTTCGGCGTAAGCAAGGTTAAGAACACTGACCAGCTTGCCCCTGCACTGCGGGTCGCATTCATGGAAGGTAACGAGGTGATGATTGAGGCATACATGAATGGCACCGAGATTTCACAGGGCATATACAAGACAAAGGAAAAGACCGTGGTATTGCCGGCAACGGAAGTGGTAACCAAGCAGGAGTTCTTCGACTACGATGCCAAATACAACGGAAAGGTTGATGAGATAACGCCGGCACGCCTTGCGCCAGAAACAGCCAAAAACGTTGCTGAGACTACGAGCCGCATATACGACATTCTCCACGCCAACGGAATTATCCGCATCGACTACATCATAACGAAGGATGCCGACGGCAACGACAAAGTAAATATGCTGGAGATAAACACCACGCCGGGCATGACACCGACAAGCTTCATTCCACAGCAGGTGCGCGCAGCCGGACTTGACATCAAGGATGTGCTAAGCGACATCGTAGAAAACCAATTCTAAGAGAAAGACCTTCCCAAAAAACATTTCGAAAGGCAAGGGGGGCTTATTTATTCCTTAAACCTTATTATTATGGACGAAGAATTGCACAAGTACGACCAAATCAGACCTTTCGAGCCAGAGGAATTACCGGAAGTCTATGACAGGCTGCTTGCCGACAAACAGTTCCAGCAAGTGCTTGCGGCGATATACCCAAGTGTGTCACTTGACGCGATACGGCAAAAGCTCATGGGCTGCAAGACGCTCATGGATTTCCAACTGACGTTCATCTACGGACTTGTGAAAGGCATCATGACGAAAGCCAGCAATGGATTCGACATGGACTCCACTTCGCTTGACAAGTCGGCAAGCTATACGTTCGTCAGCAACCACCGCGACATCGTGCTCGACTCTGCATTGCTCGATATGCTGCTCGTGGAGAACAAGTTCTCTACGACGTGCGAGATTGCCATCGGCGACAACCTGCTGAAGTATCAGTGGATACGCGACGTGGTACGCCTCAACAAGAGCTTCATCGTGGAACGCGATCTGCCAATGCGCCAACTGCTCGTGGCGAGCAAGCGGCTGTCAGACTACATGCACTATGCCATAAACGAGAAGCACGACAACATCTGGATTGCGCAACGTGAAGGACGGGCAAAGGACTCCGACGACCGCACGCAGAAGAGCATACTGCAGATGATGGCAATGGGAGGCGAAGGCTCGCCTGTCGACCGTCTGACAAGCCTCCACATAGTACCGCTGGCAATATCGTACGAGTTCGATCCGTGCGACTTCCTTAAAGCAAAGGAGTTCCAGCAACGACGTGACACTGTCGACTTCCACAAGGGACCGTTGGACGACGTTACAAGTATGCGCACAGGTATCTTCGGCTACAAGGGACGCGTCCACTATCATTGCGCGCCGTGCATCGACGACTATCTGCGCAGCCTTGATCCGGCGATGCCAAAGGGCAAGCTGTTCGAGACCATAGCGACGCACATCGACCACGAAATACACGGCAACTACCGCCTATACCCCAACAACTACGTAGCCCTCGACGAGCTTCACGGCATCACCGACTACGCCGACAAGTACACGGACAACGATAAGCGGACGTTCGACACCTACCTTGAAGGGCAGTTGCAGAAGATAGACCTGCCCGACAAGGACGTACCGTTCCTCCGCGAGCGTATACTGACAATGTACGCCAATCCCGCGATAAACTATATCGCAGCCAACCAGTAATTGAGAATTAAGAATACAGGATTGATAATTATGACTATGCCGCGCAAGCCGTCGCTATGTTGGCAGTCATAATTATCACTTTTCATTTATTACAGTCAGTCTTTGAGAGCTTCGACATCTTCAGCCTTCGTCGCCCACGAGGTGACGAAGCGGCATACTGTGTGCTCCTTGTCATACTTGCCCCAACGGGTGAAGATGAACTTTCTTGCAAGACGCTCCACCTCGCCGTTGTCTAAGATTACGAACTGTTGGTTCGTAGGCGAGTCGATATAGAACTTGTAGCCTTTCGAGCGGAATATCTCCTTCATGCGCATCGCCATTTCTATGGCGTGGCGGGATATTTCGAAATATAGGTTACCAGTGAACAGCGCGTCAAACTGCACTCCGATGAGCCGTCCCTTCGCCATGAGCGCGCCATGCTGCTTGGTTATACTGAAGAAGTGCGGATGTCCGTTGCCACGCGGAAACACTACAGCCTCGCCACAGAACGCGCCAATCTTCGTTCCACCGATATAGAACGCGTCGCAATGGCTTGCGAGGTACGACAGCGTTATGTCGTTGCCAGGAGCCTCAAGCCCATAGCCGAGGCGCGCGCCATCGATATATAGCGGCAGACCGTACTTCTTGCACACATTATATATACTGTCGAGTTCGGCAGCCGAATACAGCGTGCCAAGCTCCGTGGGGAACGTTATGTACACGAGTCCGGGATAGACGCTGTGGTCGGCGTTGCCGTCGTGCAGGAAGTCGTCCATGAAACTGTCGAGCGTCGAAGCTTCCATCTTGCCGTCCTTGCCGTCGATGGTTATAATCTTGTGCTCGGTAAACTCAACGGCTCCCGCCTCGTGAGTGGCTATATGCCCCGTGTTAACGCATACCACTCCCTCGTACGTGTGTAGTATCGAATCGATGACCGTGGCGTTTGTCTGCGTGCCTCCTGCCAGAAACCATATCTGCGCATCGGGCGTGCCGCACGCCTTGCGTATCTTCTCCTTAGCCTCCTCGCTGAAGCGGTCGAAGCCGTAGCTCAACGTCTGCTCCTCGTTAGTGTTCACCAAGGCTTCAAGCACCTTCTTGTGCGCCCCGTTGTTGTAGTCGCTCTCAAATGAAATCATCACCAATCTTTGTTCGTTTTCGGACTGCAAAGGTAGTGCAAACCGAATACAATACAAAATGAAACTTTAGTTTTATTTTTATTGCTGATATGCAGCCTGCATTATCAAAAGGTAGTGCAAACCAGAGAATGTACCATGACACAGTTTGTACCAGTACGGTGAAAGTATTTGGAATTGCCGTCATTCCGGGTCTACGTCGTAGTAGACCTGGAGCGTAGAATAGCGACGGTCCTTCATAAGTGCCTGCTGTACCTGGCGCAGCGACTGGCGCACACGGCGGTAATCAAGCGAGTTCTCAAGCTTCAGGACGAGCTTGCGTATGAACAGTGACTTTATGCGGGCGACGGCTGGCTTGTCGGGTCCGAGTACACGATCTCCGAACAACTGGCGGAGGCGCGAGCCGAGTTCCAATGCGGCGGAATCGACGACATGGTCGTCACGGTGCTTGAGGTATACGGTCGTAAGGTGGCAGAACGGGGGATAGCGAAACGCGCGCCGCTCGGAGGCGAGCTGGCGGTAAAACGTGCGGTAGTCGTTGCGCACTATCTGGCCGATGACTGGCAGCGAAGGGTCTTTTGTCTGTAGGATTACGAGTCCTCGCCTGCCCTTGCGACCGGCGCGACCGCTGACCTGGCTTATCATGTTGAACGCGTGCTCGTAGGCGCGGAAGTCGGGATAGTTGAGCATGGAGTCGGCATCGAGTATGCCAACGACGCTGACATTGTCGAAGTCGAGCCCCTTGGTGACCATCTGCGTACCGATGAGTATGTTGGTACGCCCGCGCGAGAAGCTGTCTATGATGCGCTCGTAGGCGTTGCGAGTGCGAGTGGTATCAAGATCCATACGCGCCACCCGCGCCTCGGGGAAGATGTCGCGTATCTGATCCTCTATCCTCTCTGTTCCAAAGCCGCGCCCGCGCAAGTCACTTCCCCCGCAGTTGGGACACGTGTCGGGCACGCGGTATACTGTTCCGCAGTAGTGGCACGTGAGGAGGTTTGTCGACTTATGCAGAGTGAGCGTCACGTCACAGTTGTCGCACTTGGGAGTCCAACCGCAGTCGTGGCACTCTATCATCGGCGCGAAGCCGCGACGGTTCTGGAATATTATCGCCTGGCGACCGTCCTTCAACGCACCGCGTATTGCGGCGAGCAGTTGTGGCGAGAAAGCCCCGGTCATCATCTTTCGGTGATGCAGGTCTTTCGTATCGACCACCTCTATTGCCGGCAGCTCAATATCCTTGTAGCGGTGGTCGAGGCGCACGTAGCCGTATTTTCCGGTTTGCGCGTTGTGCCATGTTTCCATGGACGGCGTTGCAGTGCCGAGCAATGTCTTCGCACCGTACATCTGGGCGAGCATGATTGCCGCCGACCGTGCGTGATAGCGTGGCGCGGGGTCTTGCTGCTTGAAGCTGGTCTCGTGTTCCTCGTCTATGATGACGAGCCCGAGACGCTGGAACGGTAGGAACACGGCACTGCGCGCGCCGAGTATCACGTCGTACGGGCTGTCGGACAGCTGCTTCTTCCATATCTCCACGCGTTCAGCATCGCTGTACTTGCTGTGGTATATGCCAAGCCGGGAGCCAAACACGCTCTGGAGGCGCTGCGTTATCTGCACGGTCAACGCTATTTCTGGCAGCAGGTATAGCACTTGCTGATGCTTTCTAATAGCCTGTTCTATGAGATGGATGTATATTTCCGTCTTGCCCGACGACGTTACGCCGTGCAACAGAACGACGTTCTTGCCGGACATCTGGCGGAGTATCTGGTTGTAAGCTTGCTGTTGCGCGTCGCTTAGCGGCTTTATACGCTCTGGGTGTGGCTCGCCGACGGCGTTTAGCCGTCCGACCTCCTTCTTATATGTCCGCAGAATTCCCTTATCGACGAGTCCCTTTATGGTAGCCGTCGTCACGTGGGACTGGTTCATCAGCTCCTCACGGGTAACGCCTGCCGCGCCGTTGGCAGCCGACAGTTGCAGATACGTACTGAATGCCTCGAGCTGCTTTTGCGCACGGTGCAACAAGCCTGTGGCGACTTGGCGTGCCTGGCTGTCCTGGTATTGTGGAGTAAGTTCAATATAGAGTTCCGTACGTGGTCGGTAGCCTTCTTCGGCTTTCAGTCCTGACGGCATCGCCGCCTTGTAGACATCGCCTATGGGCGATAGATAATAGTCGGCTATCCACTGCCACAACTTCAGCTGTTGGGCGAGCACGGCAGGATAGTCCTCGAGCACGTCCTCAATGTCCTTGACCTTGAAGTCTGGCTTGTCTGTGTGCAGCCGTGCCACTATCCCGATATACTTCTTCGACTTTCCAAGCGGCGCGAGTACGCGCATACCAACCTTTACCTTGCCGTCGAGCAAGGATGGAACGCCGTAGGTGAACATTCCTTCCAACGGCAACGGCAATATGAGGTCGGCATATATCAACGTGTGGTGGTGAGGCTGATATGCAGCTTGTGTCCCTGATCGTACTTGTCAGCCCATTTGTCATAAAGCGGGTACAGCATTGCCGGGCGGTCGCCGAACCATGAATACCCGTTACGGCGTTCAGCCCCGATGTCTTCTAACCTGCGGCGTGGTACTCCATCACGGTCGCAAACGAACGGCTCGCAATGTTCAAGGTCGTAGAAGCGCGCCCACAATGGTGACGCGGTTGAATCTTCCACGAGTCTGGTATCACGGTCAGGACAGTCCTTGTCACCAGTACGGACAAGTCTGAGTCCCGTCAGCTTGTGCTTGTCGAACCATGCCATAGCGCCTCGTATTGCTTTCTTAACCCTTTCACTTGGATTGGGCAGTTGCATGAGCAGGCGCACTATCGACGCACTCTCCATAGAGCAATACGACGGCAGCTCGTAGGCACGCGCCGGAGCCGGCTTCAAGGTCTCGCGGTAATGCTGCTGGCACCATACCGACAACTCGCCGTCGCAATACATCTGCGTGTTTAATATACATTCCACGCCCTTGTCAAAAGCCTTCTGGCAGCGACGGCGCAGCGATTTGCCGGCAAGTCCGTCGTATGGGCGTACTCCCTGTGCCACGTCGCGCAGCATATTCATGGTATTCACCATGGCATCATCGTTATACGTGATGTGTTCCTGGTATCCGCGCATCTCCGGCCAGAACTGCGGCCAGCCACCATTGTCGTATTGTCCGCTTAGAAGATACTCCACGGCCTTGCCAAATGCTTTCTTGTACTTCGCTTCATGTGTAGCCTGCCACAACCGTGCGAGGTATGCCATCTGCATCGACGTAGCTCCATTATCCGTCGTCGAGTCGTCACGCCTTGCCTTGTCGCTCAATAGCTGGCGGCGTTGCCCGTCGTTGAGCGGAAGGCTCATGTTTATATTCTTGGGCCATCCACCCGTGACGCGTTGGTAAAGCAACACCTGGTCGCCTATGCGACGGGCTTCGGACGATGCGTAGAACTCTGAAGGCTCGCCTATCGGCAGCCTCTTTCCCCATTTGCTTGCGTCGGAACCTTGCACAGTCTGACTGCCGACTGTCATCGGAATAGCCATTAAAACGGCTGTCATCAGTGCGTAAAACGGCATGAATGGTCTCATAATACGGCGTGTTTCACTTTAGAAATAATACCCTACGGCAATCTGCCACGAGTTATTGCGCCCCTTGGTGGAGTTCTTGTATGCCGTGCTGGCAGCGTCCCACACGGTAAGGTCGGCAGTCTTTCCGCAAGCTATATTGTAGTTGACGGATAGTTGCAGGTGCTTGAGTGCTGTCACCCCGAGACCTACGTTCACACTGAAGTTGGTTGAACGCAGGCTGTAGTTGGAACTTGTAGTGACCGTCTCCCATGAGAAGTGCTTGTCGCCAACGTTGAACGCCCATTGCGGTCCGGCAAACAGGAACACGTCGGCTACCGAACCGAGTCCCCAGCCATAGCGTACGTTTATAGGCACGTCGATAGACTGTTGCTTCACGGTCTGTTCAGCCGTTACGTATCCACCCGTAGCCTCATCGGTAGTTGACAGCTTGTTGGACTTGTAGTCGTACAATGCCGATATGTCGAAGCTTAGTCCAGTTACAGGCACGGTGAGCTTCAACGTAGGTCCGATGAACCAGCCGGCACGGTTCTTTTTGTCGAAGTTCGATTCGACGTTGCTGAAATGTATGTCGCTTACGTTTAGTCCGCCCTTTACTCCCAATTTCACTTGTGCTCCAGCAGGCGTGGCGGTCATTAGTCCCAGTGCCAGCAGTGCCAGGGTTAGTACTTTCTTCATAGCTGTATCCAATTTTTAACTTATAACTTTTAATCTTTAATTGAATCAGTGTCTTTCCCTCCTTACAGTCACACGTGCGGCAGTTCCACTTGTACCGCCACCCGACGAACGGCGTGTACGGCGTGCGGTAGTACCAGACGACTGGCGGCGGTTGCGCGTACGCTTCACCTTCTTGCCTCCGTCCTGTGCCTGCGCCTGTGCAATGCTGTCGAGGGAGTCCTTCTTATCGCTGTCACCAAAGATGTTCTTCTCGAAGTCCGTGAGTTCCTTCTCTATCTTGCGCTGTTCCTTTGCCATTGCCGAGTCGGTGGGACAGTACTGTGCCAGCGTCCGCCCGAGCATATTGGTCGTCTTGTATATCTTGCCGTTGTACTGGTTGGTGGTGAAATAGTCGTCAATGCTCATCGTAGCGGCATTGTTGATGTCGCTTGTCATTATCATCTGCTTGCTGAGGTATGGAGCCACGTCGTCGTAACGGACCCAGAACAGCGGGTACTTCGTTTCCGCTCCACCACTGAAGCTTCCGAAATCGTCCTCACGGTACATTATCGGGCACAAGGCAATGACCTTGCGGTGGAACGTCGACGTATTCTGGTCGTAGTACGCGCTCTCCTTCAGATAGTAGCCCTTGACCTCGCGTGAAGGAATGTCGCTGTTGTCGATATGTACCTGACGGTCTTTGCGCTCATAGTATATATGGTAGTTGTCGAGAAACTGCAACGGTTTGATGCGTGCGCTGTCGGTGAACGACTCGTTGCCGTCCAGACGATACTCGTAGGCACGTACGCGTCCGCTCATTATCAGCTTGAACAGGTATGTAAACAGGTTCATCTGGCTGCCGATAGGCTCCACAGGGTAGTACAGTCCGGCGTTGGCATCGTCAGTCAGGTTTAGCTCGCGATACAGGTCGCGCCTCCACACCACATCTTCCGGCATTGGCTGTGCCACGGGGAAATCTATCTGCTGGCGCAGCGTGACGTTGTTGGCATTGTTCTGCGACGGCTGCTGTTGCTGTACACGGCGGCGTGCCGGTTGTGCCGTTACGGATATAGACAGGCAGGCAAGCCAGAATATAATCAGTATCTTCTTCATTCTGTTTTTATCTTTTAATCCAAATAGGTTTAAGCAGACTGCAAAGCCTGCTCAAACCCATCGGAATATCTATTACCTTACGATTATCTCCATTGCCCCAGGCAAATGCCTCGTTATATTGTCGGGACCTATGGCTGTTACGTTTGTTATGTATACACGACGGCTGCGTGCCAGGTGGCGGAACTGTTCCTTCTGCGCGTTCGAGAAGTTTGCGCCCGACGATGCCACAGGTACGGCATTACCCATGTTGTCGTGGAATACTGCCGTAAAGCTGACCACACGGAATGGAATGTCGAGCAGTCCGTCGTCGATAGCCGCGTGAATGCCGCTTGCGCCCATAAGCGAGCCTTTGGCAAGTCCGCCGCCCTTGAACCTGTCGGTACCTATTGCTATATATGCCGTCGGATCGGGCAGCTTGCGCACATGAAATCGGTATTGCCCAACGCTATTTCCTTTGGCGCTTACATTTATCGTCATGTCATGTCCTACCGCATTCGGACGTGCTATATAGTGTCCTGGCCGTGTCTGGCGCAAAGAACCGCCACTTGCAGAAGCCGTCACCTGCCCGGGGGCGGCGTTAGGAATGCTTATGCTGACGGGATTGTCGAACCCTGCATACAGTACGTTCATAAGGTCGGCAGCTACCGTACCTGCCTCTGGCGAAGGTTCGGCTATGAAGTCGTCAGGTTTTGAACCACCTATAACCCAGAACTTCTGCGTGAAGTCACGGCGCAGCACGTTGCCGGCAGCGTCACGCATCAGTATATAGCCGCTTATCCGGTTCTCGCCACCCCTGGTAGGCTTGACGCTGTACGTATTGCCTTGTATCTTCTGCCCGTTGACATAGACTTCTGGGCGTTGTGTGGTATCGACAGCAGCCATGAACATATTGGCTGTAAACGTCTCGCCAGGATACAGGCGCAACTGGTTCGGCACTACAAATGCCTTTAGCTCGTTGACACGCACGTCCTTCAATCCGACATTGGCGACCAGCGTGTGCAGTACCTCGCCCTCGGCATAGCGCACGTCGCTCTGTAGTTTCGACAGCAACGTGACAGCCGCGGCAGCTGGCATGTTCTCAAACATATATTCCTCCCACGACTTTCCCATGTTGTCAGAACCATTTGAAACTGCCGTCGACAGGTTGCTTGCTATTATCTTCTTCTGTACCGGGTCAGTGACGAATCGCAGTATATTGTCACGGTAACTGTTTATGGCGTTGAACAGCTTGCGTCCCTGCCCAGATACCGGCGACAGCATGACCTGGTCGGCAGCCTCAAGGTCGTCCTTGTTGCGTATATTCATAGGATTGCCGTCGTCGCCGTCAGCCTCGCGCACTATCATCACCTTCAAATCCTGCGCGTAGTTGTACAGCGAGTCGCTCGCGTCCTTGACGGCGGTAGCCATCTCGAACCATTCGCGCACCTTTGCCGGATTGTCCTTCATCATCTCCGACAACTCGCCGTATATCATGTTGTTCTCCGTCGACGAGTTGCGCGTCGTACGGTTCAGGCTTTCCTCGACTATGGAGAAGCCGTTGAGCACTTCGGTCGATATGTTGAGGGCAAGCATAGCCATGAGGACGACATACATGAGGTTTATCATCTTCTGGCGAGGACTTATTTTCCTTTTTATGATTGCCATTAGCTGTTTGGTTCTTGATTGTTGTTGACAGCGCGCATGTTGACAGTCATTGCTTCTATCATGCGTGAGTAAATCTTGTTGAGCTGGTCTATCTGCCCTGCCATCTTGCGTGTCTGCTCGTTTATCTGGTCGATGGTGCCGACTTGCTGGCTTGCCGACTTGAGCTGAAGCTCGTACACTTTGGCTATCCCTGTCAGCGTACGGTTCAGATTCTCCATTTCCTCGGAGTCACGTGTGAGGCGCGTGCTCTGCTCACTGACCTTGCCAAGTAGTTCTGTCAGGTTCTGCAGAGCGTCTACATATTTCTCTTGCGCCTCTGCCATTTCCGGTGTCGACTGTTGCAACGCACTTGCTGTTTCTGCCTGCTGCGGCGTTGGAGTTCCTTGCACTGATGCCGGTTGCTCCGCACCTGCCACAGGCTGGCTGCCTGACGGATATGCCGTTGACGCTACCCGCGGACTTGCCGGCTGCTCGTCGTCTTCGTCCTCATACCTGCCATCGTATGTCACCTTGCCAGTTTCTAGATATTCTTCCGTCACGCGCGTCGGTATGCGCTTGCCGTCATCGGTCTTGTCAAACGGACGGTCGAACGCCGATATGAAGAACACCAGCACCTCCGTACCCATACCGATGAACAGCATGATGTTGGCACCAGGCAGGTGTGTCAGTTTGAAAAGTGTTCCGAGAATGACTATCGACGCTCCCCAGCTGTAGGCATAGTTGAGGAATGTCTGCCCGGGCACGCTGTCCATCCATTTTTGCAGACGGTATATGATGTTGTATTTGCTGTATTCTGCCATTATATGTGAGTTCTTGAGTTACTTAAGATTATCAGTTTCCTAAGCTTATGAGTTTGTAAGTTTTCAACGCTTGCGCGACTTCCTCGTTGCCTTGCGGCTTTGCTTTGCCGCTTCACTCGACGAGCTTGCAAGACTGCGTACGCACCTGAACCCTATATACGAACGCGGCTGGTTCTGATATTCCCATGTGCGCCATGCGCTGCGTATGTAGCTTTCCGGATCTTTCCAACTGCCACCGCGCACGCTCTTTTTCTTCAGCCTGTACGGGTCTTCCCTTGCGGCATTGTAGGATAGTTGCGGGTTCAAGTCGTTCATGGCACCCACGCCGGCTTCGGTGTATACGGTGCTCGTCCATTCTGCCACATTGCCAGCCATGTCGTACAGTCCGTTGCTGTTCGGCGAATATATGCCGACCTTGCTCGTTATCAGGTTGCCGTCCTTGGTGTAGTTGCCACGGTCGGGTTTGAAGTTGGCATAGAAGCAGCCATTGCCGTTCTTCACATCTTCATTGCTCCACGGAAACTCGTTCTGCGCGCGTCCACGTGCGGCATACTCCCATTCGGCTTCTGTCGGCAGGCGGTAGCGTTGCACGTAGCGTGCCTCGCGCCCCAGCCCCTTCAACAGGTATTCCGTACGCCAGGCGCAGAATGCGTTGGCCTGTTCCCACGTCACACCGACTACTGGATAGTCGTTGTATGTAGGATTGCTGAAGTAGTTGCGCATGTATATCTCGTTGTCGGAATTGCGGAAGTCGTTAACCCAGCACGTCGTATCTGGATATATGTTGACGATGTATGTGTTGAGGAAGTCCCACGGTCCCGACAGCGGACGGTTGATAGTCTCATTATGTATATTGCCGTCGTCGTCGATATATGCAGTATCCTTCGAAATCATCACGACCTGGTTAGGGTCGACGGTTATGTCGGTGTTGAGGTTGCGCTCCGACGGATTGAGCCTGTTGCGACGAAGTGCCGCAGCCGTATAGTCGTATATCTCGTAGCGGTAGTTCATCTGGCGCGCGTCAAGTAGTTTCTCACCTGTCACGGGATTGGTGACGTAAAGGCTCTCGAACGCACGCTGCTCGTCCTCATTTGGCTTGCGTGGCAGAGGCTTGCGCCAGTTAAGATGCGGAGTAACGGGATCGCCGTTGCGGTCTTCCGTTATCATGTAAGTCTCGTCACCACCATACGACGGATCGGCAAGCCTCGTGCGCAATATCGAGTCACGCACCCACTCCACAAACTGCTTGTACTCCGAGTTCGTCACCTCTGTCTCGTCCATCCAGAAACCGTCCACGGATATATCCTTACGCGGAGTCTGCTTACCCCACAAGCTGTCTGTCTTGTCAAGTCCCATCTTCAGGAAGCCGCGTTTCACGAGCACCATACCGTACGGTGTCGGTTCTCTGAAGCTTCTGCCGCCTCCTACGCCTACCACTTCGCCGCCACGACCCGACGATGATGCCGCACGTCCGCCGAAACAACTGTCTAACGCGCCTATCATCACCAAGCCTATGCAGCATGATAATATATATCTTCTCATTCTCATATTTCTATCTTACTCTAAACTTACCAACTCCAGAACTCATGGACTTACAAATTCTTAACTCCAAACCTTTAACTCTTCCTCCCATTAGAGGTATCTCACGCTCTTATGCTTGTTGCGCCCTTTCTTTTGGAGGTTTATATCCGTCTGGTAACTTACGAACAGCTCGTGGCTTCCGTTTCCAGGGCTTATCGCAGAGGTGTAGAACTCATAGCTGTATCCTATGTTCACGCCATGAAAGCTGCCGCCTATCATGCCCGTCACAGAATTGGTCGGACTGTATGACACTCCAGCGTACAACCGTTTCTTGTCGTTCTTGTACACGACCCTCGCCGTAACGTCGGCACGGAAGTCCGTACCGTCATACCGTAGTAGCGTCGATGCCGGTATTGTTATAAACGGATTGCGCAGTTTTATATTGTATCCTCCAGTCAAATAATAGGAAGGATCAATCTTCAGCTCGTTGGTCTCGCCGAGGTCTACCGTAGGCGACGTTATGTGCTGTGCCGACAGTCCCGCATACCAGTCTTTCCGCGTATAGTACAGCCCCAATCCCACGTCAAGGGCATTACCCGTAACCTCCGATGCGGGCAGTGCCGGATCGTTGGATTCCTCAACATCAATCTTGCTGCCGTCGAAGTTCTCCAGTATCAGCCCCAATTGTGCCCCGACAGCCATACGCCCTCCAAGCATCTTGAAACGGTAGGCATACTGCCCTGCTATGCGCTGGTGGGTGAACAGTCCTATCTTGTCGTTCATCAGCGACAGCCCCACGCCATGATAGTTCTTCAAGAAGTACACCGGCATGTCGGCACCGGCATAGAACGTGCGCGGATTATCCTCAAAACCAGCAAAGTCTATGGCATACGCACCCACCACGTTCAGCTTGTCTTCCTTACCAACCGATGCGGGATTGAACGACGGCTCCATATCGAAGTAATGGCTGAACGAGGGATCGTATTGTGCCAGCGACCGTCCGCACGACAGAATGATGGCTGCTGTTATGATGCTTAAACGTCTGAACACGTCCTTATAACGCATTGCCTCCGCTTTTATTGCCGTAGTAAAACAAAAAACGGCCGCCGGCTGTAAAACCGATGACCGCTATACTCTCTCTTTATAGGCATGGCACCTTTGCGCCACGCCCCTTTGGTACGGGTATTTGTCTCAATACTCGTCTTCGTTCCATAGGAAGTCGTCTTTCGACGGATAGTCAGGCCATATATCCTCGATACTCTCGTAGACATCGCCCTCATCCTCTATCTCCTGCAAATTCTCCAGTACTTCTGCCGGTGCACCCGAACGGGTGGCATAGTCAATCAACTCGTCCTTAGTTGCAGGCCAAGGTGCATCTTCAAGCTTTGAAGCAAGTTCAAGTGTCCAATACATAGTCTTAAAACAATACGTTATTATAATTTGGGCGCAAAGGTAACATATTTTATTTTAAAAGCAAATGATTGCACATAATTTTTATTACTTGTGCAAGCCCGCCTGTTTTTTCATTACTTTATTCACCCGCCACGTCCGTCAGTGGCTTGAAGCGAAAAAGGCGCGTCAAGCAACCTTGACACGCCCTAATTGTCTATTCTTAATTACTAATTACAAATTTGTAATTACTAATTGTTCATCGGCGCAACGCCGACTAACTTTT
>CAZGAT010000033.1:0-22570 GCA_964523825.1 uncultured Prevotella sp.
GTTGGTGACCTGGGCGAACTGCTGGCGGAAGTAGTTGAAGAATATCTGGGGACGGTCTGAAAGTACTGCCAGGGGGGTGTCGTTGCCCATGGAGGCCGTAGGCTCTTGTCCTTTCACCGACATCGGGATAATGGTGTCGTCGATGTCTTCCTCGCCGAATCCGAAGGCTACTTCCTTTTGCAACAGGTGGTCTACGCCATTGTCAACCTTGCGTCCCGACTTCAGCTTCTCAAGTTGTATGCGGTTGGTGGAAAGCCATTGGCGGTATGGGTGTTCCTTTGCGAGACGGTCCTTTATCTCACCGTCATAGTATATCTTGCCTTCCTGGGTGTCCACGAGGAGAATCTTGCCAGGTTGCAACCGTCCCTTCTCGGCTATCTCCGTAGGGTCGAAGTCCATTACTCCGACTTCTGACGCCACGACCATTGTGTCGTTCTTGGTTATCGTATAGCGTGCCGGGCGCAGTCCGTTGCGGTCAAGCATACCGCCGGCATACCGCCCGTCGGAGAACAGCAGAGCTGCCGGACCGTCCCAGGGTTCCATCAATATGGAATGGTATTCATAGAAAGCCTTTAGGTCTTCGCTTATGGGGTTCTTGTCGTTGAAGCTTTCAGGAATCATAATCGACATGGCTTGCGGCAGTGAAAGTCCGCTCATGACGAAGAACTCAAACACGTTGTCGAGACTTGCCGAGTCGCTCATGCCCGGTTGTACTATCGGGGAAATCTTGCGTATGTCGCCTAATGCCTCGGAAGACAGTACCGACTCGCGTGCCTGCATCCATGCACGGTTGCCGCGTATGGTGTTTATCTCGCCGTTGTGTGCAAGCATCCGGAACGGCTGGGCGAGGCTCCATGTCGGGAATGTGTTTGTGGAGAAACGGCTGTGGACTATTGCAAGACCGCTAGTGAAGTAGTTGTTAGTCAAGTCGGGGTAGTATTGGCGCAGTTGCAGTGACGAGAGCATACCCTTGTAGACTATGAGGCGGCTTGACAGGGAGCAGATGTAGAAGTTCTTGTCGCTTACACGGCGTTCTATCTTCTTGCGTATTATATATAATGTGCGTTCGAAGACCGGTACCTTGTCGTCCGTAACGCCGGTTACGAATACTTGCTTTATGGCAGGCTCTGACGCGAGTCCCGCACCGGCAAGGCAGTCAGGGTTTGTAGGTACGGTACGCAGATGCGTGAGTGACAGCCCCTCGCGCTCTATCTCTTCTATCATTATGGAGAGTATTTCCTGCTGGCGTGCCTCGTCCTTCGGAAGGAACACCAGCCCTGTGCCATACTTGCCCTTCTCTGGTACCGGTATGCCTTGCAAGAGGATAAACTCATGGGGAATCTGAAGCAGGATGCCTGCGCCGTCGCCAGTCTTGCCGTCTGCGCCTTCGGCACCGCGATGACGAAGGTTCTCAAGTACCTTAAGGGCATTGTCAACCAACTCGTGGCTTTTGTTGCCGTGAATGTTTACGACCATGCCTACGCCACAAGCATCATGCTCGTACCCGGGATTATACAAACCTTTTCCCATATATATTTCAAATTAATCGGTAATACGTGAATTTCCTATCAAACTGATTGCAAAAGTACTAAAACGCTTTCAAAATGAATACAGGAATATGTTGTTTAAATCTTATTTTCTGTTTAATGTGACAGTCTAAAAGCTTATAGAGGTTACAAATTGATATTTTTACCGTTAGTATTATGGCAGAAAGTAATGATTTGAAACTTTGTTGATATACTTACATTTAGGTATTAGATAGTGTGGCTTGTTCTTTGGAAATCGGAGACGGCAGGTGTTGCTAAGTAAAACGGCAGGTTTTAGTAGGCAAAACGTGAGGTTTTACTTTCCAAAACATGCCGTTCGGTTACATAAGTTCAGGTGATATGAAATTTTAAGCAAGTATTGTTATGGCTGCAAGGTGAATCCTACGAGGAAATATGCTTTCTCGTTGCTCGGATTGGCAGCTACCTGCGCGAACACAGGAACGGCGAACTTGTCTGTAACCTTTATGTCTTTTGTCGCACGGACAGAAACATTGGTGACTGCGAAACCGTCTGCGTCGGAATAGAAACTCGTCCGGTATGGGACTGCTCCGACGGCTGCCGTCCAGTCAAGACCTGCAAGCTTGAACGGTGCGGTGGCTTCTACATACGAGCTGTATGCCCGGTCGCCGTCCTTGTTCACTCCGTCGTTGCCGGCGAAATTGGTGTACCAGTTCAATGCTACGGGACCGAAGTCATAGCCGATGTTGGCCTCGAATACGTGTGTGGTGCCGTGTGTTCCGTACTTGAAGTACTTTGCGTCGCTTATCTCGTTGCCGTCGAAATCGGTACCACGGTCAAACCAATAGTCGGTCACGCCTATGTGGAATCCCTTTATGGCATATGCGAGAGTGAGGTCGAATTCCTTTGCGTCCTCGGTATCTACGAAGCCGTAGCTTCCCCAAACCGTCAGCGACAGCCCTTTCCATGAGAGTCCGAGCGTGGGTTGTATGGCTCCGTCTCCAAGTGCCTGTCCGCGCCAGTAGTAACGGCTTACGATGTCGGCTCCGATTGTGCCCTCAAGTTTGTCTTGTGCCATGGCTCCTGTCACCGACAGTGCCATAGTTGCGGCTAATGCCAATGCAATTTTCTTCATAAGCTTGTGGTTTTGTGTTGTTGTCTTATGTGTTAACCAGTCTGACGGATTGCCAGACTGGTTTAAAGGTTACGCGGTGTAGCAGCTCTCGCCGTGCTCGTAGATGTCAAGTCCCTCTTCCTCTATGCGCCTGTCTACTCGGAGACCGGCTGTCTTCTTGATTCCGTAGAAGAGGATTATGCCGCATATGGCTGCCCAAACATCGATGACGATGATTCCGAACACCTGCGCTCCGAGGAATCCGAAGCCGTTTCCATAGAGGCAGCCCTCGGTAGTGCTGAAGAATCCTGTAAGTATCGTACCAGTGATACCGCACACTCCGTGTACGGAACTTGCGCCAACAGGATCGTCAATGTGCAGTTTCTGGTCGATGAACGTAACGCTTATAGGCAGGATTATTCCACAGATAAGTCCTATTGCTACAGCTCCTGCCGGTGAGACCATGTCACAGCCTGCGGTGATACCGACAAGTCCTGCGAGCACGCCGTTAAGTGTGAGCGAGAAGGAAGGCTTGCCGTACTTGATCCAAGTGAAGAACATGGTAGCCAGTCCGCCTGCAACGGCTGCGAGGTTGGTGGTGAGGAATACGTGTGAAATGGAAGTGCGTGCCTCCAGTCCTGCCGCTGCCTGCGTCGAACCTGGGTTGAATCCGAACCAGCCCATCCACAGAATGAATACGCCGAGGGCTGCCATTGCGAGGCTGTGACCTGGGATTGCGTTGCTTGTTCCGTCCTTCTTGTACTTGCCGATACGCGGACCGAGGGCTATCGCGCCTATGAGTGCGAGCACGCCGCCAACGGAGTGGACGACGGCAGAACCTGCGAAGTCGTGGAAGCTTGTACCAAAGACGTTCATCATGAAGTTGCCGTCGGCGGCGTTAAGCCAGCCGCCACCCCAAGACCAGTGTCCCTCGATAGGGTAGATGAGCAGTGAGATGAAGAACGAGTAGACGCAGTACATGTTGAACTTCGTGCGTTCTGCCATTGCTCCAGATACGATTGTTGCCGATGTAGCGCAGAAAACGGTCTGGAATATAAGCTCGCCTTCGGTTGGAAGTCCCGCGGCGTTGTGGTAGAAAGAGAGGTCGCCGAAGTTCGGCATTCCTACGAATCCTTGTCCGTCGCTTCCGAACATGAATCCGAAGCCTACGAACCAGAACAGTATCGAACCAATCATGAAGTCGACAAAGTTCTTGAAAAGTATGTTGGCGGTGTTCTTACGGCGTGTGAACCCGGCTTCGCACAGCGCGAATCCCGGCTGCATGAAGAATACGAGCATTGCGGCTAAAAGCAGCCAGACTGTATTCAGTGATATTCCTAAATCTTCAATTGTCATAGCCTTTTTCTTTATACCATAATATAATAACGTATAATATTAGCAACTTGTAGCTATATTCGTGGCTTCAGTTCTATACATTAATTATATTATATGTGTTAAACTTGTGTGTTGTTGTTACCCTGTGTTTATATAGACAAACTATAATCTAAATATATAAACAATTGTTTATACTCCTATATATTGATTACTTTTCCTGCTCTGCGTTATATAGTGCGATGTCGCCACGCTCGCCCGTGCGTATGCGTATTGTGTCTTCGACAGGAAGTATAAAGATACGTCCGTCGCCAATCTCGCCAGTACGAGCAGCTTGTTGTACGGCTGCTACGGTCTTCTCTACGTTCTTGTCGCGTACTACTATATTAAGTAATACACGCTCGATAGAACTTGTGTCGTACATTACACCGCGGTAGATTCTCGCCTGGCGCATCTTCCCCTCGCCACGGACATCGTAGTATGAGAACCACTCGATGTCTGCACGAAGGAGTGCTTCCTTGACCTCTTCAAACTTGGTCTTGCGGATAATTGCTTCAATCTTCTTCATGTTAGCCTCTCTCTTTAATGTTAATAAAACGCTGTTTTGATGTCGTTTTGTAATGATTATGCTGCAAAAGTACGACAAAATGAAAATTATAACAATATTGTTACGACGTTTTGAAAGTAAAATAATAGTTTTATTTTCATATTGTAAGGTTGTAAATACTGAATGCTTACAGTATGAGTAGAATAAAGCCAAAAATCTGTTAAAATGAAATAAAGACTAAAAAACAAGAAGAAATATGCAATGAATATATATAATGATTGAGCAGAAAGCGGTAACTTTGCGTCCGATAAAAAGCAAAAAGAAATATATTAAGCCCAATATCAAGCAAAATGAAAAAGACCGTGGCCTTTACTAAGATGCATGGTGCTGGCAATGATTACATATATGTCAACACATTATTATATAGTGTACCTGACCCTTCGGAGGCGGCACGGCAATGGAGCCGCCCGCATTTCGGTATAGGCAGCGACGGGCTTGTGCTTATATGTGAGCCAACGGTAGATGGTGCTGACTATCGTATGCGCATCTTCAATGCCGACGGTTCGGAAGCTATGATGTGTGGAAACGCAAGCCGCTGTATCGGAAAATACCTGTATGAAAAAGGCGTGACGCGCAAGACGGTTATACGGTTGCAGACAGAAAGTGGAATAAAGACGCTCGATCTAAATATAGACAAGCATGACAGCTTGCACGTGGAGAGTGTTACTGTCGATATGCTTGAACCACGGCTTTCTGATGAATCGCAGTATGACGGTTCGCGTAGTGACGGCACTTTTGTATCCATGGGTAATCCGCATTTCGTCATATTCACCGACAAGGAGCCGAAAACAGAGCAATTAACGGCTGACGGCAGCAGGCTTGAACGTGACAATGCTTTCCCGCAACGGTGCAATATAGAATATGCCGTGCCAATTGGAAACAACAGTTTCCGCACACGCGTGTGGGAACGTGGTAGCGGAATAACAATGGCTTGTGGTACTGGGGCTTGCGCTACTGCGGTAGCCGCTATAGCCACCAGGCGTGCGGATAGGAGCAAGCCTGTGGAGATAGTCATGGACGGCGGTACGCTTATGATAGAATGGCGTGCAGACAATCATGTATACATGACAGGACCTGCAGAGTTCGCATTTGATGGAACAGTGGCGTTGCCCGAATAACAGACAAGCAATCACAAACAACAATAAAGGATTATGGCATTAATAAACGAACACTTCTTGAAGCTTCAAAAGAACTACCTCTTTGCGGACATCGCAAAGAAGGTAAATGCTTTCAAGGCTACTCATCCGAAGGCAAAAGTCATCAGTCTCGGAATAGGAGACGTAACGCAGCCTTTGTGCCCAGCCGTAATAGAGGCTATGCACAAGGCGGTTGACGACATGGCTGACAAGGAGACCTTTCACGGTTATGGACCAGAACAAGGCTATTTGTGGCTGCGCGAGGCTATCGTGAAGAACGACTTCCTGCCACGTGGAATACACCTTGATCCAGACGAGATATTCGTCAATGACGGCGCAAAGAGCGACACTGGCAATATCGGCGAGCTTGTACGTTGGGACAATTCTATGGCGGTTACCGACCCGATATATCCTGTTTACATAGACTCGAATGTCATGAACGGGCGTGCAGGCGTTTTTGAAGATGGCAAGTGGAGCAACGTGACATATATGCCATGTACCGACAAGAACGATTTTATCCCACAGATACCCGACCACCGTGTCGATATGATATACCTGTGCTATCCTAACAATCCCACGGGCATGGTAATAACCAAGGAGGAACTGCGCAAGTGGGTGAACTATGCCATACATAACGATTCTATTATTTTCTACGATGCCGCATACGAGGCTTATATACAGCATGACGACATTCCACATTCTATATATGAGATTCGTGGCGCGCGGAAGGTGGCAATAGAGTTCCACAGCTATTCAAAGACCGCTGGGTTCACAGGTGTCAGATGTGGTTATACCGTCATACCTAAGGAGCTTACGGCAACTACTATGGACGGGCAACAATTGCCTTTGAACCAATATTGGCTTCGCCGTCAATCTACAAAGTTCAACGGAACGAGCTATATATCGCAGCGTGCCGCCGAGGCTATATATACTCCGGAAGGTAAGGAACAGACACGCCGCACGATACAGTACTATATGAAGAACGCCGATATAATGCACAAGGCTCTTTCTTCGCTTGGATTCAAGGTGTATGGAGGAACAGACGCTCCTTATCTGTGGGTGAAGACTCCGGAAAACAAGCCGTCGTGGAAATTCTTTGAGGAATTGCTCTATGGCGCACAGGTCGTGTGTACTCCTGGCGTGGGGTTCGGTCCTTCGGGCGAGGGATTTGTACGCCTGACATCATTTGGCGACCGTGATGACTGTATCGAGGCGATGGACAGAATAAGGGAATGGATAAAGAAATAAGATAGTAGTCACATACATTTATTAGACCAATCATTATATATTAGACCAATCGAATAATAGACAATATGGAAAATCTGAGATTTCAAGCAGTAGCAGAGGCCTCCAAGAAGAGACCTGTCGAGGTAATCACTCCTACCGACCGTCCGTCGGAATTCTTCGGTAAGAAAGTGTTCAACCGTCAGAAGATGTATAAATACCTTCCACGTGAGGTATATGAGCAGCTTATCGACGTTATCGACAACGGCGCGCAACTTGATCGTTCCATTGCCAACGAAGTGGCAAAGGGAATGAAGCAGTGGGCTGATGAGAATGGCGTAACCCACTATACGCACTGGTTCCAGCCTCTTACGGAGGGTACGGCTGAAAAGCATGATTCGTTCATAGAACACGACGGCAAGGGTGGAATGATAGAGGAGTTCTCTGGCAAGTTGCTCGTACAGCAGGAACCAGACGCAAGCTCGTTCCCTTCGGGCGGTATCCGTTCTACGTTTGAGGCTCGAGGTTATTCTGCATGGGATCCGACGTCGCCGGTATTCATTATGGACGATACGCTTTGTATCCCGACGATTTTCATATCTTATACGGGCGAGGCTCTTGACTACAAGGCTCCTTTGCTTCGTGCGCTCCATGCAGTCAACGTGGCAGCGACAGACGTTGCACACTATTTCTATCCAGACGTGAAGAAGGTGATTTCCAATCTCGGTTGGGAGCAGGAGTATTTCCTTGTAGATTCTGAACTGTATGCGGCACGTCCTGACTTGCGCCTTACCGGGCGTACGCTCATGGGACATTCTTCTGCAAAGGACCAGCAGATGGACGATCACTATTTCGCAACTATTCCAGAGCGCGTGCAGGCTTTCATGAAGGACTTGGAAATCCAGGCTTTGGAACTCGGCATTCCTGTAAAGACCCGCCACAACGAGGTTGCGCCAAACCAGTTTGAGTGTGCTCCTATCTTCGAGGAGACCAACCTCGCAGTCGACCACAATATGCTGCTCATGTCGATTATGAAGCGTGTTGCCCATAAGCATGGATTCGAAGTCTTGCTACACGAAAAACCGTTTGACGGCATCAATGGCTCTGGCAAGCATAACAACTGGAGCCTCGCTACTGATACCGGCATATTGCTTCATGGTCCTGGCAAGACTCCACAGGACAACCTCCGCTTTGTGGTATTCATCGTTGAGACACTGATGGGCGTTTATCGCCATAACGGATTGCTCAAGGCTTCTATAATGGACGCTGGCAATGCTCACCGTCTTGGTGCTAACGAGGCTCCTCCTGCTATCATCTCGTCGTTCCTTGGCAAGACCGTAAGCGACGTGCTCGACCATATCATGAAGTCGGACAAGGACGCGCTGGTCATAAAGGGCAAGGAAGGTGTGCAGATAGACATTCCGGAGATTCCAGACATCATGCGCGACAATACCGACCGCAACCGTACTTCTCCATTTGCGTTCACCGGCAACCGTTTTGAATTCCGTGCGGTAGGTTCTGAGGCTAACTGTGCAAGTGCGCAGATAGTTCTTAACACTGCTGTCGCAGAGGCTCTTGCTGACTTCAAGACACGTGTGGACGCACTTATCGCCAAAGGCGAGGAGAAGTTTGCCGCTATACTTTCCGTTGTAAAAGACGACATTAAGACCTGTGAGCCTATCCACTTCGATGGGAACGGATATTCTGACGAATGGGTGGCAGAGGCAGAACGTCGTGGCCTTGACACGGAGAAATCATGTCCTGTTATCTTCGATCGTTATCTCGATGACGACAGCGTGAAGATGTTCGAGGCTATGAAGGTTATGAACCGTCATGAGCTTGAGGCACGCAACGAGGTGAAATGGGAGACTTACACCAAGAAGATTCAGATTGAGGCACGCGTATTCGGCGACCTTTCTATGAACCATATAATACCTGTCGCTACCCACTATCAGAGCCAGCTGGCAAAGAACGTACAGGGCATGATTGACATTTTCGGCAAGGAAGAGGCTAAGAAGCTTTCAAGCCGTAATGTCGAGCTTATCCGCGAGATAGCCGAGCGCACAGAAACCATAGAGAAGGGCGTGGAGGAACTTGTCAACGCGCGCAAGGTAGCCAACAAGATTGAAGACGCACGCGAGAAGGCAGTCGCTTATCACGACACCGTTGAGCCTAAACTCGACACAATTAGGTATCAGATAGACAAGCTCGAGCTTGTCGTAAGTGACGAGCTGTGGACTCTGCCGAAGTATCGCGAGTTGCTGTTCATACGTTAATATCACACACGAAGAATCTATTTCTTTTATTGGTTGTTTAAGTTTGCATTGTGGGTTTGCCGTGAGGCAGACCCGCAACTTTTTGTGTTTATAAATATGTTTTCACCGATGATAGATTTACAGGACATACGGCTGTTGGCATTCGATGCCGACGATACTCTTTGGGATTGCCAAAGCCACTTCGACCGTGTCGAGAAGGAATATTGCCGCGTGCTGGCTGATTATGCGCCTGCCGATGCGGTGTCACGTACCCTTTTCTCCACGGAAACAGCCAATATGCCGCTCTTGGGATACGGCTGCAAGGCATTCACTATTTCACTTGTCGAGAATGCCGTACGCATAAGTTGTGGAAAACTGACGGCAGCACAAACCATGCGCATTATCGAACTTGGCAAATCGCTGTTGCAATTGCCAGGAACGCCGTTGCGTGGAGTGGAGCAGACTCTGCAACTACTGCGTGGTGTCGGTCGTTGGGTTATGGTCGTATTTACCAAGGGGGAGATCCTCGACCAGCAGAACAAGTTGCGTCGTTCGGGGCTGGCTCGATATTTCGACGATGTAATAGTAGTGGCAGACAAGACTCGTGATGAATACCTGCGTATGTGCCGGCGGTTTGGTGTGGCTCCAAAGGAGCTGCTTATGATAGGCGACTCGTTCCGTTCCGACATAGAGCCAGTCTTGCAACTCGGAGGCAGTGCCGTCCACATACCTTTCCATACTGTGTGGCAGCATGAAGTCGTCGAGGAACATGCCCACGACCGCCTTGTGCGCCTTGAGTCGTTCAGCCAGCTCAGCCAACTGCTGCCCATGCAATAAGAGAATTATGTGTAAATTGAAAAGTCAGTCCACTCCAAAAAGGCAAAGCGTTGAATAATCCAGTGCATACTATTGCGTTGCCCAACACATACTAATGTGTTGGGCGATACATACTATTGCGTTGTCCGATGCATACTAATGTATTTTTTACACCATATGGCTTCATTGCGGAATACAATTGACTGTGGATTGACTGGAGACGGACTGTACACGGAATTTTCCGCCAACTATCATTAAAATCTAACGAATACATTCCTTAGGGTCTAACGATTGTATTCGTTACGGTCTAAGGAATACATTTCTTACAACCTAAGGAATACAGTCGGTAGAACGCAAGAAAAACATCCGTTAGAAAGCATGAAAGACAACTGTTAGGAAGCAATGGAAACTGCCGTTAGGCTGTACATATTAGTAACAGTACACGTTACGTTTCCCTGTTTTTCGTTGTATGTCCGAATATAGCATACCTTATCTAAATGTACGGCTGGAAGTGTCTGTTATTCTATTGCCGTTTTCCAAGATCTATGCCTGAGATACTTAATTATACGGTATAACCCATCGGCAGAATTAAGTACGCACTTAGTTAATTCCGCCAATGGTAGCTTTATACCCTTTTTTGTTAAAAAATCAATTTTTGCAAGCCTTGCAAGTCCTTTCCGCTTGCATCTACTAACGAACGGCAATAACTTTGCCCACAAATTAAGATAAAAAAGCGATTAAAAAATTAGGAAGTATGTGAAAATTGATTTAAATTTGCAAGCGTGAACCATGTCACAACCCAGTGGGCAAAACGTTATTCAATAGTGGAAGCCCGCAAGATGAGGGAAGAAATTGCTCATGTGTGAGCATTTCGACAATGGGGATCATATATGATTAAGGCGTTTATCTGACGCTTTGTTCTTGACATACAGAAATCTGGTAAATTTCAATCGAAGTCACAGGACAAATGCAACGATAGATGTCCATTGGTGTGTATTCACCCAGCCTGCGGTATGCCTTATATTATCATAAGGTATACCAAAGGTAGCGGTATATACAACAGCGTGGGCTCTGGTGTTGCTCGTTCCGACTTCGATGGGCAATACCAGAGCCTCTGTGTGTGGAACGAGTAACAGAAAGGCTCCACGCTTTTTTCGTATATTACACTGCAAGCCAACCTATAATAACTAAACTACCGGCATGGCAGCCTGTCGGCAAGAATGACTTAAAACCGACATGGACATCATTAACAATAATCCATACCGAATACTTGGAGTTTATGCAAACTCTCCAATGAAGGATATTGTTGCAAATGAAGGGAAAGCCAAGGCTTTTCTAAAAGTGCATAAGGCTGTTACTTTCCCGTTAGATTTGCCACAATTCCTTCCTAATATCAGTAGGACGTTAGGTTCTATCGCTGATGCTAAGTCAAAACTTACTTTGCCTGACGACCAAATAAAGTATGCACAATTTTGGTTTCTGAAAGTAACTCCGATTGACGATGTTGCCTTCAAGCATCTTCTTGCAGGCGACATGGATAAAGCCATTGACTTTTGGAGCAAGCAGACGAATGCGTCCTCATTGCAAAACCGTATCACTTGCGCGCTCATAAAGAAGGAATACAAGACAGCGTTAAGCTTGGCCGAATACCTATATCATAGATATTCAACTCAATTCGTTGCAAGCATAACTGGCGCAGGGAACGTTGTTCCAAAGAACATGGAATACGACTTCCTCGATGCCTTATGCGATGAGATTGGCACGAACGTAATGCGGAATAGTGTTTCCAGCAGCGAGTGGAAGAAGCATATTTCAGAAAAGGCTGTCACTCCTATTATAACACATTTGCAATCAGCAATCAATGCTGCAAAGGCTACCCGTGGTAAAGGTTCGAAAGCCAGATATGATGCCGGTGTCAATCTGATGAATAATACAAGGATGTCTTTAACCCAGCTAAAAGAGTTATTGCCAACAACCGATTTGCAGTATCAGATGATAGCTGATAAATTAGGTTTGGAGATTCTTCAGTGTGGTATAGACTATTACAATGGGTCAGAACGGAAGGCTGATGATGCCAAGAATGCAATGGAACTGCAAAAATATGCCCTGTCCATTGTTGTTGGTCAGATAGCTAAAGACCGCTGTAATGCAAATGTAGACATTCTTAATAAGATAATTGCCAGATTCCCTCCAAAAGAGGTATTGGTTGAGGACAAAGCCATAAAAGATCATCTCATTAGGTTTAGGAGGAAGCCTGCAAATATTAGCTACGTAATCTCATTGCTTAACTATACTAAGCCATATTTGCAAACTATAAAGAACAAATTGGGGGTAAGTAATTCATATTACCTCAAAATATCAACGCTTGTTGTCAGCAATGCTTTAGGAGATGTAATATATGCGGTCAATGTAGCACAAAACGATCCTGGTATTTCATCCAAGTTGCGATTAGGCCTTCCTTTGACCGATACTGAGTTGGAACATATAAAATCTGTGTTGAGGTCTGCTTGGGACGCGACCAAGCTTATGGGTGGCTTTGACATGGAGTCTGCATTTAGGTCTGGCAGATACAATCCGAACCGGTCTACTCTGAAAGAAATGTGTGAAGACTTTGGAATACCAACATCTATTTCACCACAGCCACCTAAGAAACCTTATACACCATCACAATCTCCACAACCACAAACAAAACCGTATACACCACCACGACCTCCGCAGACACCTACTCTGGGATCTAAAGGTAAGGACGACAATTGGAAATCATGCGGCTGTATTGTCGTAGTCATATTTATAGTAGTGATTATCATTGCTGTGATTTCGGCTAACAATACCACTGACAACGCCTCCTCAGCGGATTCCATAGCGGTAGATACAGCAATATATGATCCATATTCTATTCTTGATAGTGCTGTTGCTGATACCACAGTCGTAGAACCTGATACAGCATTTATATATCCACAAGAAGATTCCGTAACAGCTAATCCATATGAGGGAAACAGGCTAAAAACAGGGGCAAAACCCTACAAGTCTGTGTATGGTAAAGGGCGGACAGGCATAAACTATTTGGAATTTAACACTTCTGGAGAATATGATTATGTTGTTATAGCAAAAAGGCATGAAGATGACAAGGTCGTGAATCATATTTATATTCGTGGTGGAGAGAATGCTACTATGAATTTGCCAAATGGAACTTACGATATATATTTCTATTCTGGCAGAAGTTGGGATCCAACTAAAGACATGGGTAAAGTCAAAGGTGGTTTTACTGAAAATGACCACATTGAGAAAGATGTGGCTGTTTCTCTTAATAATGAATACGGTCAGTATACCTTGTACCCTGTATCTAATGGCAATCTTACATTGATGAATGCCGATGAAAATGAAGCTTTTTAACCATAAATGACTTATTAGAATGAAAAGAATATTATTTCTAATATTATGCTTATGTGGAAGCATCTCTTTCGCATATAGCCAAAGTAATGAGGTCTCTGTTTTAAAGAGAAGAGTAGATGTATTGTCTGCAAATCAAAGCAAATTGAAAAAAGATTTGCAGCAAGCAACGTATGACGCTGGTAGGAGCAAGAAAGTTATAAAGCTTCTTAAGCAGGAGAATGCTGGACTTCAAGCAAAAGTTGATAGTCTTAGTAACGTTACCGCCGTACTTGCCAACACACAGTCTGCCAATAACGATACTATAAACAACAAAATTAGCAATACTGACAAGAATGTTGCTTCAAGTCAATCGACTATTGCTAATCGCACGACATGGGGAATAGCTATAATAGTTCTTGTTGTAATCCTTGTGATTATAGCCGTGTATTATATTTTAAGGAAAGTAAAGACAGGAAGTGACTCCATAGAATCTACTATTGATGAAGTTTGCAAAGCACAAGTGTCCTTGCAAAACTCACAAAAAAAGTTGCAGGAGGATTCTATAAAGCTTGACAATAAGTTGCTTGATATTGCTCAACAACAGTTAGATGATAAAAAGAAAGATTCTTCCACTTCTGGAACAGTTGTAGACCATTCCCTTGCGTTAAAAGTAGCTGATGAGGTCGCACGTATTGAAATGAATATGTCTCGAATGGATCCATCGGTAAAGGGTTTCAAGCAACTAAAGAAAGCGGTTGAACGAATAAAAGACAATTATAAGGCAAATGGCTATGAGATAGCAGACATGCTCGGCAAACCTTATAACGAAGGCATGCGTGTTAATGCAGATTTCGTTGTTGACGAAGATTTAAAACCCGGTGAAAGAATTATTACGGGAATTACAAAACCCCAAGTAGTTTATAACGGGGAACTTATACAAAAAGCAACCATTAAAGTTTCTCAAAATATATAGGATATGGCAAGACAGAAAATAGACTATGGCATTGACCTTGGTACAACCAATTCAGCCATAAGTAGAATGGAGAAAGGCGTACCAGTAACAAAGAAAATTGAAGTCACTGATGATACAATGTCATCATGTGTTTACTTCAATCGACAAGGTACTATTGTTGTTGGCGCAAGTGCATACAGTTCCATGAAGAGCGACAAGAAGCGTGCAACAAAATCATGGAAAGCTGATAATTCAAATACTTTTGTCGAGTTCAAGCGCACGATGGGTACGGACACTGTGTACCACAGTTCTAATATGCAGAAGAAAGGGTTAAAGAGTGACTGGTCTTCGGAAGAGTTATCTGCAGAAGTACTTAAAACATTAAAATCGTTTATTACCGACGAAACTGTAAATAATGCCGTTATCACAGTACCTGCAAAATTTACAGTAAACCAAACAACAGCGACATTAGAAGCTGCCAAGCTCGCTGGCTTCAAACGTTGCGAACTTCTTCAAGAGCCTATTGCTGCGTCAATGGCTTATGGTTTGAGCACAGATGAGAAGAAGGGCATTTGGATGGTATTCGACTTTGGTGGTGGTACTTTTGATGCAGCTTTATTGAAAGTAGAAGATGGCATTATGCAAGTGTTTGACACCGAAGGAGATAACTACCTCGGAGGAAAGAACTTGGATTATGCTATTGTAGACCAGATTATCATTCCTTATATAAAGGAGCACTATTCCATTGACGACATACTTTCAGATGACAAAAAGAAAGCTGTTCTTCGTGATGCCATGAAGACATATGCCGAAGATGCTAAGAACCAACTATCGTTCAAGGACACTTACGACATTCTCTCTGATTTGGGCGATTTGGGCGATGATGATGAAGGTGAGGAAATCGAGCTCGATCTTGCAGTAAGTCAAGAGGAAGCTTTCAAGGTAATGCAACCTCTTTTTCAAAAAGCAGTTGACATTTGTAAGGATCTGCTTAAACGCAACAATCTATCTGGTACTCAAGTAAGCAAATTAATTCTTGTTGGCGGCCCTACCCATAGTCCTCTTATTCGTAAGATGCTGAAAGACCAGATTACTCAAAACGTAGACACGAGTATTGATCCGATGACAGCAGTGGCTACAGGAGCCGCACTATATGCTTCTACACTTGATGCAGACATCAGCGATGATGAAATCAATGTTGATACAGTAAAACTAGACTTTACCTATGATCCAACAACAGTTGAAACGGATGTATGGATTAGTGCAAGTCTTTCGTCGGATTCTCCTTATGAGAAAGTTCAAGTTGAACTTGTGCGTTCTGATAACACTTGGTCAAGCGGTCGAGTTGAGGTTGACAAAACTGGCAATGTAATAGAAACAAATCTGGTCGAATCCAAAGCTAATTCTTTCTCCATCAAGGTGTATGACGATAAAGGCAATCTTCTTCCATGCTTTCCTGCTGAAATAACAATCATTCAAGGGACAAAAGTTGGTTCCGCTCCATTACCTTATAATATAGGTATAGGGGTTTGGGATCAGCGGAAACAACGCGTTGTGTTCAGTATGGCGAAAGGGTTGGAAAAGAACAAGCCTTTACCAGCTACTGGTGTGGTGAACGATTTGAGGACTTCACACCAACTGCGCCCCGGAGTCGAAGATGATACTGTGCGTGTCCCCATTTATCAAGTTGACGACTTTGAAAAAGCAGAAGGTCGTACAGCAGCTCTATACGAATATGTTGCCGACGTGAATATTACAGGTGAAGATGTTGACCAGTTGATACCCGAAGACAGTCTGGTAGACCTTACCCTTAAGGTTGACTCTTCCGAACAGATGACTCTTGAAGCACACTTCCTTGCTTCTGACATAACAGTTGAGAAGCAGCTGGACACGACCAAGAAACAATCCATAGCCGATGCAGCTAAACAGATTGATGAAGGTTTCAAGACTGCAAACAACAGCCTTGCAGCTTTGGCAGATGACGGCATCAATTCTTCAGAAATTAAGGAAAAACTTCAGGCAGTAAAGACGGAGAGTGCCAACAGTGCTGAAAAGAAGGCTGTATTGCAACATCTTAAGGAAGTTTTGCGCAAAATTGCAGACCTTGAAGAACAAACAGAGTGGCAACGTCTTGAGAAGAAACTTCGTGAAGAGTTCTCACGACTTGAGCGTACACAAGAGAAATATGGCAATTCCAAGAGTTCTCAAATCGTGGAGCAACTGCGTGCACAGGTTGACAATGCCATATTAAAGAAAGATGTTGAGATAGGGCAAGAGACACTTGAACAAGTTGGCAGCCTTCAATTCACATTGGCTCGTGTGGTCTATTTCGTCGTATGGATTCGTAATTGGCATGACAGGTTCGGCTCTATCAATTGGCGCGACCGTACAAGGGCAAACCAGTTGATAAATCAAGGAATAAACACTATAGGCACCAATCCGACTGCTGATGATTTGGAACCTATAGTTCAAGAGCTCATTAAGCTACTGCCACCAGGAGAGCAGCCTACGGAGCCAGGACCGGAACTAAAAAAGTAAATATAATAATGTTATTTTCCAAAGGCGACATAATAGGTTCATATACGGTAAGGTTTCCGCATAAGCAAGGTTCTTATGCGGAGACTTACCGTGTGAAGGACACAAATGGCAAGACGTGCTTTCTGAAGCTGATTGACTATAGCAAACTGCGACCAAGTCAATTGGACGATAGGGGACGTGTAATTGAGATTGAGGCGACAAAACGTTTCAATCATCATAACTTGTGCACTTTCATAGACTCGGATACATTTATGAAGAATGGTCGTCAATATGCGTACTTCGTGACAGATTTCGTCAGTGGAGAGACTCTTAGCACGAAAGTGGAACGAGACGGCGATCTAAGTGTGTATGAAATAAAATCCATTGTTCGTTCGGTTTTGTCAGCTTTGTCATTCGTTCATACGTTAAAGCCAACTCCGATAATACATAACGAGGTTACGCCACAGAACATAATGCTTAATCTTGCGGGCAATCTGCAAGACTTGAAGCTTATCGATTTCGGTCATGCCAGATTCCTTAATATGCAACCAGTAAAACCGGACGTTAGGGAGTTAAATGTATTCTACATGTCGCCAGAAAGACTTTCCGGGGTGAGTACCGTACAGTCAGATCTTTATTCTGTTGGCGCAGTAATGTATCAGCTGTTATACGACAGGTTGCCTTGGTTCGTTGACCTGTCCGGATTATCTGATGAAGAACGCATTGAAATAGTATTGTCAGAACGTGACAAGGAGTTGGTTTTTCCTGATATTAACAAGTTTGAATTGGATGACCAACTGAAGAACATTATCGCCAAAGCATTAAGCTATGACGCAGATGACAGATTCCAATCTGCTAATGAATTCATTGCAGCCATAGATGGAAAGATAAAGGTAGAACGGCAGTCAACACGTCGTAAGATTCTTTATGAGGGGAAAAATAGAGGTAACGATATTCCTCACCCAGTCAAGAAAGAAGGTGAAGGCTTCGACGCTGTTGCAGGTATGGATGAGTTGAAAGAGCGATTGCGTGAAGAAGTCATAGAGCCATTGCATAATCCTGAAGAATACAAACGCTATGGGATAAGTATTCCTAACGGAATGCTTCTCTATGGTCCGCCCGGATGTGGCAAGACATTCTTTGCAAAGCATTTTGCAGAGGAAGTAGGCTTTAACTTCATGTTGATTACTCCAGCAAATCTGAAAAGCAGGTGGGTTAATGCCACTCAAGAGAATATTGCCAAGATGTTTAAGGAAGCTGAAGAAAATGCTCCGACAATAATCTTTATTGATGAAATTAACGAGTTGGTTCCCAACCGGCAAAGCGATATTCACGAAATGTCTCGTAGTGCGGTAAACGAGATGCTTGCACAGATGGATAGAACGGGTGAGAAAGGCGTGTTTATTATCGGTGCCACCAACTACCCCAACATGATAGACCCAGCTATATTGAGAGCAGGACGACTCGAAAACAAGTATTATGTCGGCGTACCAGACCAAAAGGCACGCAAGGCACTTTTTCAGTTATACCTTAAAAAACGCCCATATGATTTCGGGCTTGACTATGACAGACTATCAGATTTGACAAAAAACTATGTCTCTGCCGATATAAGCAAGATTGTCAATGATGCTTCACGTAAGGCATTGAAACTACATAGTAGAATCACTATGCAGATTTTGGAGGATACAATTCGTGCAACTGAACCATCTTTAAGTTCGGTAGAACTTGCGAAATATGACAAGATAAAAGCACAAATGGAAGGTAAAGTACAAACTAATTCAAGACCACATCACATATAGGATTCACATAAAACGGAATGATTATGACAACAAAAGAATTATACTTGAAAACCGTATTTAGCTGCATAGCTTGTGACGGCGATATTGCACCCGAGGAAGTTGAACTTGTCGGTAAGATGACCGCCGAGGACAAGATCTTTCATGGCGTTGATGTTAAGCCGCTTCTTGACAAGTGGATTGCGGAAATCAACGACAATGGAACTCTGTTCCTACGGACATACCTGAATGAGCTTTCTGAAGCAGAACTTTCCGACGAAGAACAGTTGATGGTTGTAGACTTAGCCATAAAAGCTATTGAAGCTGACAACAAGATTGAATACTCCGAAGTAAAATTCTTTAAGAAAATACGCTCCCGTCTTTCTATAAGTGACGAGGTCATTCTTAAAGAACAACCAGACAAGGAGGACTTCCTGCTTCCCGACATCAACGTTGCCGAAGACTCATTCTGGGATGACAATGTCAAGTTTGAGAAGATAATAATCAACTTATCTTCAGAAGGCAATAAGTGAGTTTTAACTTGGTAATAATAAATTATCATAATAATATGTATTATTTGGCAATTGGTGTAATAAGCGTAGGTTTTATATCTCTGATTAGGTTTAGTTCTAAGAAAGCACGTATAAGGGCTGTATTAATGATACTTGCAATGTATGGAGCATTTGTATTATGGGATTTGTTTATAAACAATGTGCCTTTTGCAGCAAGTCTGTTAACAGGGTTGATATATGTAGTTTTTGGATTAATTGTAGCGGTGTTGGGGGAAGTCCTTACAAGGACGTACACTTTTATAAAGAATACAGATTCAGACGAAGAATTAGATGATTATACAAATGATGGATCTCTTGGGGAGGGGGGGACAGTAATCATGATAGGCTTTATGATTGGAGCAGTCTTACTTCTTGTCTATTTGGGACTACATTTTGTCGGCAACATCGATTGGAGCAAAGATTCTCCATAAGTCAATGCCGTATGTTATTAACAGAATGATTGCTAAAAAGGTAAACTATAGGACTGTATTAAAAGAGAAGTATAGCGGCAAGAAGATTATTATAGTCTTAACACCATTAGACTTAAGAAACGCCGTACGGCAATACGGCTCAATGTCGCCAAGTATGATGATATTAAACAAGGAAGTCCTATTTGCGAATTTGGATGAGGGCACAGCCGTAGACGAGATAACTACAAATGGAACGGCAGAGATTCATGATGACTGTGTCGAGCTTCACTATATCATTGATGATAGTTTTATCGATATAGACGAGTTCTTCGCCAACCTTAGCAAGACTATGAAATCAAATATGAAAGCATCAATGATAACAAGTCCAAGAAAGGAATTTGCATCTTTGCTTACTGCATTGAAGAATACAGGGAAATGCCTCAAGTATACATACGTCGGTAAGAACACTGGTAAGACAATATCTATAGTCCTTGACAGAGAAGACATTAATGATCTAATGATAAAATAAATGAATATGAGAAACTTTTTATTTGTAATTGCTCTAATTATTCCTCTATCTTCTTTTGCACAGAAATTAGAGGATTTCAAAAACAGTTATAACTTCAAGCGTGGTATAGAATATCTTTATGGTGACACGCCTGACGAAAGCAGTGCATTGGATTGCTTCAAGAAAGAAGTGTCCGAGTTTCCTAAAAATGGTTATGCCCATTATTATTTGGGAGCTATCTATAACAATAATAATCAGGAAGGCAACGCATTGGAGAGTCTTAACAAGGCGGTCAAATTGCTCAAAAAAGACAAAGAATGGATACCATATGTATACAGGGCACGTGCAGCTGTATATGTGAAATTGGGGCATGGTGAGTTAGCTGAAGCTGACTGGGCGGCAGCCTTGAAGGTAAATCCGAAAGACAATAATACCCTTAACGATAGGGCATTTTATCATTATAATAAAGGCAAATATGTTTTAGCGGAGGCTGATTATGATGCAATGATTAGAAATGAGCCAGGAAATATTACCGGATACTTAAACAAAGGTCTTGTGCGGTTTATGTTGAAGGATTACCCCAAGGCGGAGGAACTATACTCCTATAGTATCAAGTTGAATCCGTCAGAAGCCAAGGCCTATTCCTTGAGGGCTGCTATTTATTTGGAAGAAAAGAAGTACAATGAGGCAAGTGATGATGCTATATCTGCTTTGGCAATTGACCCCAGAGAATCCTTTAGCATCTTATACAAGTTTGACGATTCAAGTATGGATTTACTTTTGGCAAAGCTCCGTATACAGCAAGCTAAGGATAAGAACAATTATCTTTGGGCGTATTTCCAAGGCACTGTACTTGCAAATAACGAGCAATACGGTAAGGCTATTTCTGCCTATGAGCAAGCAAATGAAAGTTATGCCAGTGACATTTTTATTTCAAAGATAGCAGATTGTTATGCAGAACTTGGCAACTATAAAGAAGCCTTGGATTATATTAATCGTGCCATGGTTATGGATTCTACTGAAAGTAGTTATCTGCTTTACAAAGGAAGTTTTCTATATGAGCTGGGACTTGCACGGGATGCCCTTACGGCAATATCACAATATATAGAGAAAAATCCTGATGACTATTTTGGATATTACAGGCGTGGCTTCTTTAAATATTGCACAGATGACATTGATGGTGCGATAGAGGATTTCACGACTTCACTTGTACTTAACCCTACATTTAATTATGCCTTAGTCGAGCGTGGACAATGTTATAAGATGAAAGGAGATGAGGCTGCTGCTATTGCAGACTTCAAAAAAGACTTGGAAATAGATACCGTGTACGATGATGACAGTGAGGCTCATTATGCTTATGAGGGACTTGGTGAAAATGCAAAGGCAAAAGAAGTGATGGACAGTATTCTAAGTCACTATCACGATAATGGCACATATTATGATGCGGCATGTCTTTATTCACGTTTGGGCGAATATGACCAAGCGGTGGAATATTTAAAGAAGTCTTTGGAAAAGGGATTTCGCCGATTTACACATATTAAGAATGATCATGATTTGGACGGAATTAGAAACCGTGAGGACTTTAAAGCTTTAATAACAGAATACAAGGATAAAGTGAATGAAGGGGGCAAGCAACCGATAGATCTGACAGTTATTAAGGAAGCAATGGAAGATGGCGTATCGATGTCTGAACATGTAAGTGAGATCCCATTTACACGTGAATCAGGTGGGCTTTGCAAAGTAAAGTGTACAATTAATGATTTACCATTGAACTTCTGGCTTGATACTGGTGCAAGCGATGTGTCATTGTCTATGGTGGAGGCAACTTTCATGATTAAGAATGGTTACATTACGAAAGACGATGTTGTTGGCAGTTCCTATTTTCTTGACGCAAATGGCAATGTCAACGAGGGCACGATACTTAATTTGCGTACTGTAAAATTTGGAGATTGTGAGTTAACCAATGTCAAGGCAAGCGTTGTGGGCAATCTGCGCGCTCCGTTATTACTTGGGCAATCGATATTGGCAAGGCTCGGCTCTGTCGAAGTAGACAACAGCAAGCAAGTCATAAGAATCAGATACTTTAAATAAGAAGCTTTGCTATATCCGATTCAGCGCATTGAATATCCAGACTCAACGCATTGCCTGTTTCAAGGCAATGCGTTGCTATTTTGTTCCTCCAGCTGGTGTGCCAGTTCCGTCCCAATCCATTCACTTTTTTGTCGTTATAGTCATTCCCCATTCAGTATTAGAATCACTCAACACTTCCTCTTTTCTCCCCCATCATTATAATCCCTTCCCACTTCACGTTCGGCATTCTGCGCTATATTATATATAATGTGTTGTTCTTGTCTATGTGTTTCTTTTGTCAATTAATTGGAAAACTTTCATTGATTTTGCAACTTTTTCTTTGTAAAGTTTGGCGGTGAGCCGGGAAGTGCTTACCTTTGCACTCGCTTTTCGGGAAACAAACAGCATATTTTGATATGAGATGAC
>CAZGAT010000034.1:0-20230 GCA_964523825.1 uncultured Prevotella sp.
TCATAGGTCGCCTTCACGTTGTCGCTTTTAATGGAGCCATTTTGATCGACAACTGGGCAAGTGTGATTTTGCAAGACTTAATATGCGCTTTGCGGCAGTTTTGTTTTATATATCGCGCTATATGTGACGTTTTGACGGATAATTGCCTTTGATATAAAATTGTTGTTTGCATCGAGTCGTTCGTTTTTTATATGGTTGTCACATTGTCGCTGTTTTGCATCGGTTTTGTGTGTAACCGAGTGACAGTATGGCTGTTATGATTGAATACTACAAGTTAATTATTGTTACAGTTTTGATGCATATTTGATACTTTTTAAGACTTTGAATGAAATGGTGCGAAAAACAAGGCTAAAATCGATGAAAAAGTGGGGAATAAGCCTCTCCCTAACCCTCCCCCGTAGGGAGGGGATTGGGATAACAGAATGAGCATATGGCATTCGAACTGCAATAAAAGACAGAAGGGCAGACGAAACAGGGCGCAGTAAAATATGCGGTGTGCATCTTCGAAGCACATGAATTTTAGGCTTACGTCCCCCAGACTGCGCTTTGCTTAGTCTGGGGTTACTGATAGTTAAGCCTCTCCGAGGCTTTGGAACCAACTCTCACAAACTACCAGGACTGGCAGAAAACACAAAGTAACGGAAGGACAGAATAAGCGAGTCTACATTCAAGCGAGGGGTGTGCATCTTCGAAGCACACACTTTCGTTAGGTACATATTTCCCCAGACTGCGCTTCGATTAGTCTAGGGTTACTGATAGTTAAGCCTCTCCGAGGCTTTGTGTTCAGCAGATAAGCAAACAACAGTTGGATTTAGTTAAGCCTCTCCGAGGCTTTGCCAATTCCCAGCCTACTCATTGCAAGGAATGGGTGGAACGTGCAGGCGTGGCGTGTGTAACGGCTATATTGAATGAGGGTAAAGACTGGAATTTGACTGGTGTAGCGCAGCAAGAAACGGGTGGAACGTGCAGGCGCGGCGAGTGTAATGGCTATATTGAATGAGTGTAATGGCTATATTGAACGAGTGTAATGGTTAGAGTCGGCGAGTGTAACGCTTAGATTCGACGAGTCTAATCGGTTAGACTGCATGAGTGTAATCGGTTAGACTGCCTTAATGTAGCCATTAGACTGCCCGAGTCTAACGGCAAGACTCACGTAATCTAATCGGTCAGACTCGCGGAGTGTAATCGGTCAGACTCGTATGACGTAGTTGGCAGACTCGTGTCGTGCGGCTTGCAGGCTTGCGTGACATGGCTCGCCGACATTGGCGGCGTAGTTGGAAAGCTTGTGTGACATGGTTTGCTGATATGCGTGATGTAGTTGGAAAACTTGTGCTGTGAAGTTGACGGACTGATGTCACGTAGATGGCAGAATTGTATGACGTGGCTTGCGGACTGGTTGAAAGCGGGTGTCAAGCGAGGCGTGGATAATAGAAATGCTGGTTGAATGCAGGCATTGCAGACGGAGAATGAGGCAAAGGCGTTGAAGAAATCTGTATTTGCAATGATTGAATAAGTTTTGATATTTTGCAAAGGGCTAATTACCAAGTTTGAGACGTAAGGCTGATGTATAATTAAAAAAGGTTAATAAACGAGTTAAAATCGTGTCGCATTATTGTTTTGTATTGGTATAAATTATATTTTTGCACTACGTAGTAACTCATAACAAATACATAATGAGACACAAATAAAGCTGCGTAATGCCTATATTTAGGAAACGAAGACGCTGTACGTATAGCAATAGCCACGCTGATTGATATTGCGAAAAAACATTAACGTTGCAGTGCCATTGCTTTGCTAAAAGCGCATCGCAGGCATATGCCACAAGGCGTTGAGGGCAGAATGACATTGGGATACCAATGTGGCGGTGGCGGGCAGAATATGCGCAAGGGCTTATGAAGACAGAAATAAAAGGGCAAGGGAAGTAGTACGACACAGTACCGGCACCTCCACTTTCCGAAAAGCCTATATATAATAATGTATAGTCCGGCGGAGGCGGACGACTAACGAATTCGTAAAGTTATGAACAAAGAAAAGAAAACGTATGTTGAGCCGAACATGAGAGTCATGGAGGTAGAGACAGAAGCGATGATGGCTGGGAGCGGCTCGTGCTCCAATCCAGGAGAAGGCGGAGTGTATACAGCACCTTCAGGATGTACGACTGATTGCTCCGACAATCTTGCCAAGCCAAACACCGATTATAGTCCTGGTGACAATAGTACGACTTGGAGCGACTAAGGCAATTATGGCAGTGGGTGCACCCACTGCCCGATTTTCTAAGGGCTATATGCTTTTACCATTTTGAAGAAGTGGAATTTCTAGTGTAACATCACAATATATGATTGACCTTAAATAATATGCTTATGAAACGGAAATCTGAAATGATAATAGCATTGTTAGCTATTACACTTGTAGCTTGTAGTAACAGCGACGACACTGAAGCAACTACAAGTTTGGTCTCTGTGCGTAATATAACTATAACTACGGAGCCAATAATACCAGATTTATCGGATAGTATTGTTTTTAATCAAAGTCCAACACGCTCAATCGCACAAGGAAGTGGTACCGTGTTCCAAGTCGGGTTTCAACATCTTGACACCGTTGGCATTTTTCCACAAGGCGGTGCACAAATACCATTTGCATTGCCTATAGAAGAAGGACAAACTGTAAGTTCTTCCAACATACTTGCACAGGGTTGGAGTACGAGAACAGGTATAACATATTCTGTATACTATCCATACAACCGTTACAATGTAGAAAGCAATAACGACAGAGCTGTACCATGGGATTACCGCAAGATACAACATCAGCGCACACATGATACCCGTGACCATCTTGGAAAGTATTGGTTTATAGGAGCCAACAACGTTTCACCTACCATCAATGATGACGGAACAGCTTCTTTCTTGGCTGTTTTGCATATTATGGGTGCTATTTCCCGTGTCCAGTGCATAGTTCCTGCAAAAGCGACATATGTTAGAGAGATGTTGGTAGCTGATGATACACTCTTTGCCACCCACGGAACATTCGATTTGTTTGATGAAACAGGAGGAGAAGTGGATTTTTCAGACCTTTACGCTATCTCCATTCCTGTAACATATCAACCGTTCCATGCTTTAGGACATACCGACCATATTACACTAGATATTGATGAGCCCGTAGAGCGGGACCCTAACGATAATAGTAACCGTGTGTTAACTTGCTATTTTGCCGTGCCTGAAACAAACTTTGTCGATCATAATATGACATTGTATCTTTGGGATTCTGACGGTAATCTATATGTAGGAAATAGAACAGCTACACAAAACAATGGTTATCTGTCACGCAATTCTATAAGAAACATTGCTTTCACTAATATGCACGCTACGACCACCCTTGACGTACAGTTGAACGACTGGGAGAAAGAGGAGTTGTGCCCCACGTGTACGCCTGTGGCATGGTAACGCAACGCGCACTGTGCGCAACTGCGAATTAAAAGTTAAAAATGAAAAATGAAGAATTGGTTGGGCTGAAGCCCAATCAAGAATTTCTCCAATGTTGAATGTTGAGTTGGTTGGCTGTCGCCAATGAGCAAATAGTAATGAACAATTAACGAAACAGTCCCTTTTAAATACACGATGCAAACGATAAATCCCGCGGTAAAGCTGCTACGCGAGGCCATAGGCAAACAGAAGATTGCAGGGAACGGCAAGGTTCGTCCCCTGCATTATGTTGTCAAGGACAGGGTGGCGGACGGAACACTGCTGTACAATGTGCTGACACGCGAGTTGCTGCTCGTTGGCGACGGCGAGCTTGGCTCTGAAGAAATAGTAAGGAAGCTGAAGGAACAGTGGTTCCTTGTGCCCGACGACTTCGACGACGGGAAGTTCTGCCGCGAGATACGCAGGCTCGGACTTATGCTCGGCAACAAAGGCAATGACGGTACGATAACGGGTTACACCATATTCACCACTACCGACTGCAACGCCCGGTGCTATTATTGCTTTGAGCTTGGTCGTCCACGCCGTCCGATGACGCGGCAAGTTGCCGAAGACACAGCGCGCTATATAATAGCCCATGCGGGTGGAAAGCCTGTTGATATAACGTGGTTTGGCGGCGAGCCACTCTACAACCAGCCTGCCATAGACACCATTGCGGGCATAATGCGTGCGGAGGGACAGGAGTTCAAGTCCAAGATGATTTCAAACGGCTACCTGTTCACGCCCGAACTCGTAGCAAAGGCACGCAAGGAGTGGAATCTCTCGTGGATACAGATAACCCTCGACGGCACGCAGACGGTGTATAACCGTTCTAAACGCTTTATATATAAAGGTGTAAACGCCTATGCCCGTGTGCTCGACAACATCGGCAGCCTTATAGCCGTGGGCATAGACGTGAGCATACGCCTCAACGTATCGACAAAGAACGGCGATGACTTGCTGCGGCTTGTCGACGAGTTGCACGAACGGTTTGGCAAGCAGAAACACCTGTCGGTGTACGCGCACGAACTATACGACGGTTCTGAAAGCAACATGACGTATGACTACGGGCAAAAACGCCGGATGATAGCCGACCGCAAGGCGATAATGCGCCGTGTCGGCAGTTATGGTTACGATACGAAATATACGGTAAAGAAAGATTTGAAGTTAGTAGCGTGCATGGCTGACAACGACCATTCGGTGACTGTGTTGCCCGACGGACGGTTGGGCAAGTGCGAGAACTATTCCGAAGACCACATTGTCGGCAGCATATACAGTGATGGTTTCAACCAGCGCGAGATTCAGGCGTTCAAGGAGTCGGAAGCATTGCCCGCGTCGTGTGGGCAGTGTGCGTTCTTTCCCGAATGCAACGGTCTGCGCCTTGTCCTGTGTCCGAGTACGGCTCCGTGTACTCCCGATACGCAAGAGGACAACATTGCCTATCTGCACGAGCAGGTGCTCAATACGTATGATGCGTGGAAAAAGTGGAAGAATGCAAGGCGGTAGCCGTTCTTTATGTCACGGTCAGCCCTTGTATAACATAATTATAAAGCCTCGATGTCCTCGGGTGGGAGTCCGGTAAGCCTGTGCGATCTGTTCTGTCGCCAGGCCCATCTTCTTAAGATTCCTTGCTATGGCAGTATTTCTTTCAGCCCGACCTTCTTCCCTGCCTTTCTCCATACCTTCCTTTATTCCTTCAGCCTTGGCGGTATCAATGCCGTTCTTTATGTCACGATAGGCGTTGACACTCTGCTCGTATTCGCGAAGCTCGTTCTCGTCAAACTTCGCTATCTCCGCCGTTTGGAACAACCTCTCGAACACGCGTCCCTGCAACTCGGCAGGACGCTCGAGCAGATTGATGTATCGTTCTCCCTCGTGTATCATAAGCCGTTCTTTGTCATTCCTTTCCGCAAAGATAGTGCAAACGAGTGGAATGGCAAAGAAAAGCAAGACTTTTCTTTCCATTGCCGAGTGCAGCCAATCTTATCCAAAGATAGTGCAAACCGAAGACAATACAAAATTAATTTATTGATTTTTATTGTTGAGGCGCAGCCTGTCTTATCAAAAGATAGTGCAAACGAGTGGAATGGCAAAGACAGCTGAGTAATCTTAACATTATCTGCGGAATAATGCATCTGCAACAACAGATAAAGTACGCCACGTATAAGGCAAACTGTTAAAAAGTAGGAAACTATCTGACAAACGGTCTCTCATAATTGCGTTGCCAGCAACCAACGGACAATTCGCCGTGAAATACGCGGTTTTTGAGCAAGTTTGCTATACCGTTGAATATCAACGACTTGTACATTTCAATATTTTGGAGGCGAAAACGCAATGCGTTGTTTTGGCTGATACATACTAATGCGTTAGCCGATACATACTAATGTGTTGACCAAATCAATAGCTTGCAGTGTAAGGAATACAGTCCTTACCTCCTAAGGAATACATTCCTTACACCCTAAGAAATACATTCGTTACCACCTAAGGAATGTATTCGTTAGACCCTAAGAACTGTATTCGTTAGAATTTTGGGACTATAATTGTTGGATTTTTCAGTTCGGAATCCTATCTTAGAACAATTATAACCGCCAGATTTCACCCGTTTCATTCTAAAACGCAAGAAACGAAGTGTTAAATTCCGTGATATAAATTTGACACAGACTAAGGGATAAGCAGGATTATATTAATGCCGTACGACATTAGAAGCTATGAACGAACGCCCATAAAAGATGAACGAATTGTGGACGGAAGCCAAAAATGATTCCCCCTGTTATCGCACACAAACATTATTTTTATTAAAAGAAGTTAAAAGACGCGTTAAAACAAGTCCGTTTGTTTGCGCATATTGAGATAATTTATATTTTTGCCACACCGAGAGTTGTTAATGGGACAAGGCAAACAACTGCCAAAATCCCCACTGCTCAAAGCGGAAACCGCCAGTTCTGGAGCACAATCACCACATTGGCGGACGTTAACAAAAGGTAGGTTAAAACCGTTCGACGGTTACGCCGTCCTACGGGCAAGCGACCGACACCCAAGGCTAACGCAGTCGCGGCGACGACAAGCCCGACCGTCAACAAGCGAAAGGCAGTACGCACTCGGCAAACCAATAGAGAAGAAACACAACGTTTAACATCAAACCTTTAACGACGACACAAGTGACACAGTAGACCAATACACATTATATATAAACCCATTAACCACGATAAGACTATGAAGGTACGCACGATAATCTACATATCAGTCTTGACGATGCTCACGATGAACTCGTGCAGCGGCGGCGACGAGGCAGGCGACAGCGAGCGTACGGTCACCTATCCAGTCGAAATATCAGTCTCCGAGGCAGGCACGCGCGCCACGGCAGACACCCGTGCCACGGGCGATTATACCGGCACCAACCTAAGCCTCTCAATACTCTACGACGCATCAACCTCCGGACTCACCGGCACAGACTCACGTACCAATGTCCGTTGGGATAACATACCCCACGACGCATCGCCACTGTGGACACAAGTCTCCGAGGGCACCAACCCCATGCAATGGCGCAACACCACCGACGCGGCAGCCATACTCTCCTACGCGCCATACCAGAGCATAACCTCCACTGCCGACCTTTCGGCACTGCCGTTCCAGGTACGCCAGCACCAGGAGTACGGACTCGACTCCTCCGACTTCGTGAGCTACTACAACCCCGCGTTCGTCCCCGGCTCCACGGTACAGAAGATACCTATCACCTTCAACCACCAGCTCTGCAAGCTCGATATTGAACTTGTAGCCAACGACAAGGACTATATTCAGGGACTTGACGAAGTGCTCACCCAGCAGATGCTCGCCGACCTCGCGCAGGTCAAGGTAAGCTATGTGGCTGACAAGATAACCTACGACGCAGCGAGCTTCCTAACCCAGACTCAGGGTTCCGACCAGTTCCACCCTATAACTACCCTTGCCGACACTACGCACCTATACGCCTACGTGCCCGACACTGCCAACCTCGCCTATCAGGAGCTGATACTCCCGCCGCAGACCATACGCAAGGACTTGCCGTTCATACAGGTACTTGTCAACGACGAGGTCAACTGCAAGCACCACATATTCAAATATGTGCCGCTACAGGAGTTCAAGCTCGAGCCTGGCAAGGAGTACACCATCACGCTATCGCTCATCGCGCCGACCATCAGCGAGGTGACAGTCACCACAAAGGACTGGACGAAAGCCTCCCACAGCACGGTAGACATCGGTGGCAAACCTAAGAAAGGACAATAACCAACCCGACCCAACTGTACACGAAGTACAGCCAACACCCCTCCGTTCGGAGGGGACGGAGAAGGTCTAAAACTCTTATATATCATGACTAAGGACTTTACATTACTTGCGCTTGCGTCGCTGCTCGCCTTCACCGCGTGCAGCACCGACGATGACTATACGGCAACCGTCGTACAGCCAGAGCGGCAGGGCGTATCCGTCTCTACGAACAATCCGCTGACGGTCTATGCCGGCATGGACGGTACGCGTTCCACGGTCGTAGCCGCTGGACGCGACGGGCTTACGGGCTTCCGCCTCTTCGGCAACCACCGCACCAATCCCAACCGTCCGGAAAGCCAGCACGGAGCTTTCCTCGGCAACTACAAGTACCTTGAACCTATCTTGAAGGTTGACACCCTTGTTGGTGGTACTACCAACGGCGTAGTCTACTCCAAGGACAGCGAGGGCAAGTGGACTACCAGCGGCATTGCCGCATGGCCTACCGATACCGTAATGTCAAACGACTTCTACGGCATAGCCATTCAGGGCGAGACTCCCGACACCGTAGCCGATGCCGACCGCGATCCTGATACTGGCGAAGCACTCCGTTTGACTGCCACCACCGTAGACTTCTCCGAAATGGGCAGCGATGATGCGAAGCTCACATACACCGTACCCTCGATAGCCGGCAACCAAAAAGATTTGCTCATCTCCAGCGTACGTGACTCCAAACAGAAAGACAACTACGGCGCGATCATTCTCGGCTTCAAGCATGCCCTTGCCAACGTCACCCTCCAGCTCCGCTACGACGGCACTGGCACAGGCAAGCAGTCCGACTCACAGACTTCAATATCCGAAGGTTACAAGTATGGCATCGACACCATCACGTTCCACAACATCTATACCACCGGCACATACAGCTTCGCCGACTCCGCATGGACGACCTCCGGCAGTCCCGTCGATATAAAGATAGTCTACGGACAGTCCAATCCGCTGATACTTACCGCTGGTAGTACGACTACATACAACGACCTCGTCGCGGGAGACTCATCTATTATGATTATCCCGCAGACGGTCAACGTGGCTGATGTCTCTACAAGCGGATTCACCACAGGCACCAATTCATATATAGAGATACACGGAATATGCTGGAATCCTAATAAGACAGTTAAGATTGGTACGACAAATTACAAGTTGAATACACGAACCCCATTTAATGCTACAGGTTCATACTATACTAATTTGGCAACCATATTGCAGCAGGCTGGTATAATTTGGGATTATAGCAAAAACAGATGCATAACGGGTCTTTACTTTGCTTTCCCTAATGATTTCAAGTTTGAGTATAACAAGAAGTACAACATACGGCTAAACGTATACAAAGGATACTATGCAGACGGAACTTCGGCACTATAAATAACAATAACTATGAAACGACTATATACGAAACCAACAATAAGGACATGCCGGGTCGAGGACTCCGAGCCTTTCCTTGCAGCCAGCGGGACGCAGACCATGCACTCCAGTGTCGACTTGAACGACATACCCGAAGACGAGCAACCGCACACCACCGACTACGACACATCTGGCGGCGACGGCAGCGGCAACTACGACTTCTAAAAGATAAGATGAATAATTAACAAACTTAATTTTTAAGGTTATGAAAACGATTAAAACTTTAGCACTGTTCTTTGCGGCAGCACTCGCTTTGACCGCTTGCAGTAGCAGTAGCGACGACGACAGCGGTACTGCAACGAGTCCGACATCTCAAGGTAACACCACCAAGCGTCTGACACTGACCATTAAGAATGCCAATTCCACCCGTGCGGTCGGCGACATCGCAAATGACGAGATTAGCGGTGTCGATGAGGCTAACATCAACAATTTTATAGTCGGTGTATATGACAATGCTGCAACCACGCCAATTTTGGAAACGATGCAGACATTTAGTGGACTTACGCCAAACAATGGAGAATATTCGTTGTCTATTACATACCAGACCTCGGATCCAACAATTATCGTTATGGCTAATGTTCCTACATCTACATTCTCTCCAGGACAGAACCAGACAGCCCTCGAAGCTGATACTGTCAACTTGGGCGTTACGAGAAGCGGCTCTACACAGGACGGCACTCAGCTTCCTATGATTGGCAGTACCACCACGCTGACACCTACCACCGTTGCTAACAGCAATTACAACGAATACACAGCTACGGTAGAGCTGAACCGTATGGTGGCACGTGTAGATTTGACGAATGTAACAGTTGACCGCACACAGTTGCCTGCAACTGACAGTGTTCACGTAACTGGCGTATTTATTCGCCATGCGCTTACCCGTTCTACTATTCAACACCCAGACTTGGCAAGTTCAACAGGACATGAAACCTTGAGCGGTACGCCGACTACCGACAAGAACTTCTGTGGTTACAACGTTTCTGGCGCAGTTGACCAAGAGGTGTATACTGGCTATGAATGGTTGTGCAACAACTACGCTACAAGTCCATTACAAAGGACAGCGTCTACCACAGAGCCAGACTCTGTATGGAAGAACCAGGACAAGGAAGCCTACTTCTATGTGTTCCCAAACCAGAATACCGTATTTGCTAATCAGACTCAACTCGTAATCAGGGTATGGTACACACGTTGGGATGCATCACAGAATGCGCGTAGCATCGACGAGGAAGAGTTCTATCCTATAGTTGTCAATGAAGTCAAGACCGACGACAACACGAACTACACCAACAGTGTTGCGGGTGAATACGGAACTGGCAAGATACAGCCAAACCGTGTTTACAGCATTGCGGCTACAATCATTGGTCCTGGACAGGACGGTCCTACATACGGTGGTGGTGGCAACCCGAAAGACACAGAGCGTGTAAGGGTTACTGTAACTGTTAAGCCGTGGGCTTCGTATATTCACCAGAACGTAAATGTCGGCTCTTAAAGAGCAGCCTGTTTAAGGACAAATAGAAATACACTTTCGTGACGATATTATGTTGAAGAGGATATTTCATATCATGATAGTTGCCTTCGGGCTGGCGGCTTTTGCCGCCTGCTCGTCGGACAACGATGTCGCAAGCATTGAGGCTCCGAAGCCGCAGGCAAGCATCGTCGTCACCGTGACTCTCGATGATAATGAGGCTAACCTCGGCAATCTGACGTTCGTATTCTCCGACGCAAGCGGAAACATACTGGATATATTCTACGATACGTTCGTTAGCGGAAAGACATACGAGTTCAGCATATCGTCATCGGCAACTCACTTGATGGTACTCGGCAATGTCGCCACTTCGGCATTGCTCGGTGCCACCAATATAACAGACCTCAATTCGGGCAATTCACTCGCATTGGGCGATGTAAGATATGACGAACTGCCAATGGTCGGCAATACCGACCTCACACTTATTGGTGGCGGAACGACGGACATAGCTATCGCATTGAGCCGCGTGGTTGCACGCGTGGGACTTGACAATGTTACGCTGAACATTCCGGCATGGGTAGGAACGCTGACCCCGCAGGAGGTGTTCATGTACAGCGTCAACGACCTGCACTTCTGGTACGACCTCGACGACTTATGGCAGGGACGCAACAGTGTAGCCGCTACCGACGGAGTGATAACTGGCGAACTTACCGAGGGTGGCGACACACTCCGTACGTATCTCGGCAACAGGCTGACAAGCTCGCTGTCACTGCCAAGCTCTACCGACGGCAAGACAAAGATAGTCTATTATGTCTATCCGCACGGATTCGGCAGTCCGACGAAGCTCGTACTAAAAGGCTCGTGGCAAGACCCGCAGGGCAATGTCAGTACGACGTACTACCCGATAATCGTCAACCACGTCTACGACGCGCTGACTGTTACCGAAGGCTCCAACTCCACGACGTACGACCCGACGACGTACTATCCCGACGACTCGAGGATTGAAGCAAACAAGGTCTACATGATTGACCTTACCATCACGGGCAAGGGACTCGACCACCCTGGAGACAACTGGCAGGACGACCGCGATCGCTCTATCACCGACGTACGCACGGCAGTAACTCCATGGACGGAACAGAACGACACCGTTTATTGGGACATAATAAAGTAGTTAGTAGTTAAGAGTTAGGAATTACAAGTTAAAAGTTAGGAGTTAAGTGAAAAGCCTCGAAGAGGCTTAACCATTAGTAACCCCAGACTAAGCGGAGCGCAGTCTGGGAAAGCGAAAAAAGACAAAAGGCGAGTGCTTCGAAGATGCACAACCCCAAACAAGACTTAAATAAATTATGAGAAGCAATTGGATTCATATGGTAATGGCGATGACGACAGCAACGACGCTGCTGCTCACGGCTTGCTCCCATGGCGACGATACCGGTACGGGCATCGACGACAATGAGATCCACTTCTCAGTGGGTACAAGCAACATGGCTACGTCCTCACGCGGCACGCGTGCGGCTACGAGCGAGGCTGTGCCAAACGTGATAGGCATCAGCGCCTACACATTTTCGGGGTCGTTCTCAAATACGACCTCCGTTCCTGACCTTATAATCAAAGACCGCTCGTCGGTCAACAACAATATCGTGACTACATCGCAGATATACTATTGGCCTGAGGAGAACGTCAGCGTGCGCTTCTATGCCTACGGACCATACAGCGACCTCAATACCTATGCCTCCGACGAGAATATAGCAGGACCGCTGAAGATCATGGACTATCCTTTGGCGAAGCCTGACCTGCAGAACGACCTGCTCGTGGCTCAAAGCTCCGACTATGTGAGCAGCCCTGGGCAGACGGTACTCCTGCCGTTCCGCCACTTCCTGACGGCTACGCGGTTCAAGGTGGCTGCCGAGGACGGAGGCACGATCGATTCGGTGGTAATCTCCGGATTCTATACTCATGGAACATACACCACGGGTGTTGGCTGGGATTTGCAATCAACAGTATACACAGACCCGGACGGACTGGGCAAGGACTCCTTCGTAACGACGACACCGGCAACAGCGTCGCTGCTTATGCCGCAGGAGTTTCCTGAGAACGCACACTTCTCCATATACTACACCAACAAGGAAGGAACAAAGCACTACCTCATCAACTGTCCGCTTGAGGGCATGGAATGGAAAGAGGGAATAATATATGTGTACACCATAAACGTAGCCGAGCACCAAATGGCTACAACACTCTACAACTGGAACGACGGACAGGCAACGGACGTGAACGCCTACGGCGACTACTCTACAATAGTGCAGTTGAGCACGACGCTATACGACTGGAACGAGGGAGACACGACCGAAGTCGAGGTTCATGGCAACTTCCTCTACATCATTAATCTTGGCACCGACCTGAAGGACTGGAACGAGGGACTCTCCGAGAGTGAGCAATACCGTGAGCTGACTGGTGGCGACTATCCTACTGGACTGACTGTCGGCGACTCGATACCCGAATGGGGCGATGGCGGCGATACCGACGGCATCAACGGCAAACGAAAACCAGGCTGGGATCCCAACAAGGGAGGATATTAATGGAATGAAGAGTTAAAAGTTACAAGTTAAAAAATGAAAAATGAAAATTTGGTCGGCTTTCAGCCGATGAACAATGATATAACGAATAATTAACAGAGTTAACCCTACAATCGTCCCAACTCCATCTCCTTCTGGAGAGGGTCGGGGTGAGGCTAATAATTAACAACTATCATGGATATGAATAAGATACTGACATTGATTCCGCTTGCGGCAGCACTGCTGCTGACAGCGTGCGGCTCCGACAGCACGTCGGACGTGCAGACCGATGACGATACTGCATATCCTATAAAGCTGCAACTATCACTCGACGACCAGCAAGGCACTTCCACTACAACGCGCGCACGCCAGTCAACGGTACTCGCCGCCAACGACACCGTCTATGCCTGGGCAGACTACAACGCTGACAATACAGAATGGTTCGGAGCCTGGCAGCTCATTGCCGACGGAAGCAACGGACTGTCGTCAAGCGACTACGTGAGGTATTTCCCAAAGAAGGGACAGAGAATAAACTTCTTCGCAGTGCACGGCAAACAACACTTCGAGAACAACGACGCGTTCCCTGCAACGGGATATGTACACACGGTGTCGAGAGACCAGGTGCCCGATACGGCTTATCTGAACAGCGACCTGCTATATGGCACTCTGTACAATGTGCCACGGCAAACGACGACAGTTAACATTCCGATGTATCACATGCTGTCGAAAGTCCAAGTCGTCATCAAGTCGGGAAGCGCGGCTCTGACCGATGCCTACTTGCAGCAAGCGTCTGTATGCCTGATAGACGTACACCGCCAGGTGACGTTCACTCCGGCAAAGATAAACGAAACTGATCTCGCCGACTTCGACAACCGTGGCAATATGCTGACCATCGGCACTGACGAGCCTGACTCGGTGAAGATGTCAACGGTCGTCGCTCCGTACGGATCGAGCACGTGGACGGTGCGCAACTCCAATGGCGACTGCGTAATTCCTCCACAGGAATTGCAGACGTTCATCATCAAGATGCCCGACTACGGAGTGTTCCGCAACATGGTGCTCGTAGCCGACGTGTACAAGGTGCTGAAAAGCGGCTACAAGTACACGTTCCACATAACCGTTTCCCCGGCGTTCCTGCGTATAGGACACGTGACAATCACAGAATGGGACGAGGAATCGCAGGATGGAGAGTTCTCCAACTGGTCGATTAATCCCGGAACGGTGACCGTTTCCGAATGGGGTTCCGAGGACAACCGTACTATAGAGATGTAAGAATTCACAATATTACCAACCATAAAGACACTACAACGATTATGGAAAAGTATATTAAATCAATACTGGCAATGGCAGTCGCGGCGTTAGCCCTGACTGCGTGCTCGCAGGACGACTCCGTCCCGGCGGGTATGGAAAGCACGCCGGCGATAGGTTACAACGTGGTCGTACCAGATACGCGCGGCACCATGATTACCGGCAGCACGTTTGACAAGCAGTGTTTCGGCATAACGGCTATATTGCACCATACGGAAAACCAAGTGGCTGACTCCGTACAGACCAACTTCAACAACATGTACAATATACGCGCGTCGCACGAGACAGGCACATGGCTAACTGATACGCAGTATCTCTGGCCGGAAGACGACCTCCTGTCGTTCTACGCCTACTACCCCTACGCGTCGAAAGACTCGGCAGGTATCCACCTCACTGGTACTGGCACCAACACCGACGGCAACGCTACTGGTCCGCTGGTCGTAGACTACACCGTACCGACGACGCTTGGCGAGCAGACCGACCTCATGACGGCGGTACGTAAGAACCAGAGGTTCGTCGTTGGCGGTAGTGCCAACGTCACACTCAACTTCACCCACGCGCTGACGGCCATTTCGTTCAAGATAGCGTCAATGCCGGAGGGAACGCTCAAGAGCATCGCCTTCAACGGCATACAGATGCAGGGCAAGTACAACATAGCCGACGACACGTGGGACTTCACAGACTACGCGCCGACCAACTACTCGACCACCCTCAACAAGAGCGTAATAGCCGAAAGGTCGCAGGACGTGACCGACGACAGCAAGGGCGAGACGTTCCTGCTCATTCCGCAGGACTTCACCAGCAAGTCACAGACTATCAGCTTCGTCTTCAACGACGGACAGAGGGACTACGTACTCAGCAAGTCGCTCGAAGGCACGTCGTGGCCGGAAGGCAAGCATGTCGTCTACACCGTCACCATCAACTCGCTCTACGAGCTTAGCCTCCAGTTCGAACTTGCGAAATGGGAGGACGCGCGCACTACGACGATAGACGGCGATGCCAAAGTAGAAGAATAAACAAAAAACAACATAATCATGAGAAGGAATATCATTTTTGCGATTGCCACGGGCATAACAGTCGTGGCTCTCACAGCCGCTTGCAGCAGCGACATTCCCGACAATGGCGCGACAAGCGGACAGGAAACCTCACTGCCCATAAAGCTGAGCTTCGGCAACATCGCGACAAGGAGCGTACAAGACTCCACGTTTGCCGACGGCACACAGCTGGCAGTGTTCTGCGACAGCTCGCAGCACGACCAGGGCGGTTACCGCACCATCGCTGCGGCTCCATACTTCGGGGCGTGGGTGTTCACAGCCCAGAATGGCAACATGGTCACCTACGACTCGCACGCCTATCCACACCACAACCTCCATGTAGACATCTACGCGACCAACTGGCCGGGCGGTGATGCCAACGGCGACTTCTTCGAGACGGGCGCAGCCATGCCGTCAAGCCTGACTATCAACACTACCACGAAGCAGACCACCGATGCAGAGCTGCAGAATGCCGACTTGCTCTACGGAGTTAAGACCGCACAGGCACAGACCAGCGCGACGGTCAACATCAAGATGTACCATATGCTATCTAAGCTCCAGTTCCGTATCGCGCCGGCTACCGGAGGATTCACGCAGGAGGAACTTGAAGGCAGCACCATAAAGGTTCTTGGAGTGCCAAAGACGTATACGTTCACGCTCTCGAAGACCGACTCCACGACATTTGCGCTTCAAGCATCAAGAGACGCTACCATAGGCGCAAGCTCCGACACCACGTCGGTAGAGATAAACAACCGAATACTTTACAACTTCCAGGAGGGAGTGGTACAGGACTACTGGACTGAAGCCATCGTTCCGCGCAAATCTTTCAGCATGGGCGACAAGTTCCTCTCGCTTACCATCAACAATGGCATATACAAGGGCATGACGCTCTACTACACCCTCAACACCAACCTCACCCTGCAAGGCGGAAAGATGTACAAGTTCAACATCAGCGTGCAGCCCGACAAGCTCACAGGACAGTTCACCCTCGAACCGTGGGAGACTGGACCTATCGACACGTTCGATGACCTCTAAATCAGTTAATAGTTAAAAGTTAAAAATGAAAAGTTACTCGGCTCCGCCGATGAACAATTCTCAATTATTAATTCTCAATTTGCAATTCCCTACTGGGTGAGGTTCAAAGCCTCGGAGAGGCTTAATTATCAGTAACCCCAGACTAAGCAAAGCGCAGTCTGGGGAAGCAGAAAGCCAAAAGCCACGTGCTTCGAAGATGCACAACCATAAAAACTCAACGACGAATGTAGAACCACAGAGTAATCATTATTGTCAATTTTCAATTATTAATTAACTAAACCCCTTCATGATATGAAATACATAAGATATATAACCGGTCTGACGCTCATCGCAGCACTCGCAGCGTGCAGCTCCGATGATGACATTGCCAACCCGACCACGGGCAGCAACCTCATCTCCTTCCAGACCAAGCTCGATACGAGAGCCACGCGCATCGACGCGCTAAGCCAGCTCGACTCGCTCGTACTCTCCGGTTGGCAGTACGCCACCGCAGCCGACTTCGCCACTACCGCGCCGGTCAGCTTCTTCTACAACAATCACGTAGGCATCGATGCCGACGGCAAGCTCACCACGTCGTACAGCTGGCCTAACAACGGCAACCTAATGTCGTTCTTCATGTACGGACCGATAAGCCTCGTGCGTACGACCACCAACACCACGGGACAGCTCACGCCGACAACGCTCGTGGGCGACGAGGGACCGCAGAAGTTCACCTTCACCGTACCTAACGACACCACACGCCAGCACGACCTCATCGTAGGAACCGTGTCAGACATCAGTGCCAACCAGCACAGCGACATACCCATAACCCTGCAGCACGCGCTCACGGGAGTGCAGTTCGTCGTCGGTGCCGACAGCAAGGCAGTCACGTGGAACAGCATACAGATAACCAACATCTACAGCCAGGGCACGTACACCATGGGATCAGGCTGGACTGCGCGCTCGGCACAGATAGCCTACACCTTGACACCGAACGTCACCACGGGAGAAGAGGGCTACGCATTCGCCGGCAACGGCTCGCCGTTCCTGCTCCTTCCGCAGACGCTGACCACAGACGAGACACAATCGGCACGCACGACAATCATCGTACGCTACACCGACACCGACGGCACACAGTTCACCAGAACCTACACGCCGTCTGCGACAACGGCAACATGGGAGCCGGGCAAGATCGTCACCTACCAACTCTCCGTCACCTCACGCTACGAACTCGCAGTCAAGTCCGTCGTATCAGACTGGACGCAGGGCGACACCAAGGAGACATCAGCAGAAACACCAATTCAGGAATAAATAACACTATCCGATTATGAAACACAAAATTGCTTTTATTGTACCGCTCGCAGCTGTATTGCTCGCGTCATGCAGCAGCGATGAGACGGATATGAACGGCATCTCCAACGATAGTGCTATTCCAATCCGTCTGGCTACACAGTTGCAGCAGCCAACGCGCGCCGTGGCACAGAACACGAGCGTCGCAAAGGACGAGAAAGTCTACGTATGGTGCGACCGGACATCCACCAACGCCAACTGGTTCAACTCGTGGGAACTCACCGCCGACGGCAACAACCACCTGACATCGACAGAGCAGAAGTACTACCCGCCGAAGTCAGGCACACAGGTCAACTTCTACGCCATTCACGGAGCGCAGACGTTCACCGACGGACAGTCCGCATTCCCGACGGCAGCATATACACACACCGTCGAGGCAGACCAGACAACAATCGCCAACTATGCCAAGAGCGACCTGCTATACGGATGCGTGCAGGGCATAACCCACACCACCGACTCCGTGCCGATAACGCTCTACCATATGTTGTCGAACATACGCGTCGTGGTACGATCCACCTCAACCGCCATATCCGACTCGCTGCTTAAGCTCGCAACCGTCGAACTGCTCAACATACGGCCGACTACGAGCTTCCTGCCCGTCAAGTATGGAGCAGACGACGCAGGCATGGCAGACCAGACCAAGCGCGCGGCAATGCTGACACTCGACGAGTCCGTCGCTGCCACGACCATAAAGCTCAACACCGTCATCTCACCGAGCAACACCAGCTCCACCACCTGGGAGTCCGACGGCGACCATGCCGTAGTACCGCCGCAGACACTCGCAGCGGGCAACGTCATACGCGTCACCATCAACGACACCGCAGGCAACTACGACGGTCTGAAGCTCTATGCTGCGCTATCCGAAGACCTCACACTCCAGAGCGGCTACTACTACACGTTCCACGTCGCCGTATCGCCGACAGAGCTGTCACTCGACAACATCACCATCAACGAGTGGACTGCCGAAACCACCGACCGTGGCGGCGACATCGACCCGACCGACTTCAACAGATAACAATATAATGTTGAATGTTGAGTGTTGAATGTTGAATGAATCGGAAAACAAGTTCAAAGCAACGTGCTTCGAAGATGCACAACTCCATATAAGCTGCACGATTTTCAATTTTAAAATACCATACAACTATGAAGACGACATACCTTTCCCTCACAGCCATAGCCGTAGCGGCAATGGCACTCACAGGGTGCTCCGACACATTCGAGCCGGACTACGAGAACCTGTCAACCAACACCATAGGATTCACCGTCACCGACGCAGCCGACGTCAACTCCGAGGAGACACGCGCCGCAGTCGCCGACCCGACCGACGGATTCCAGGAACCGATAGAAGTCAGCGGCTACACCAAGCCACTATACATGCACCAGCTCGTGCAGAGGCTCACCACCGACGACAATACCGCGGCAGAGACACGAGGAGCGGTCACCACCGCCTCAAACCTCTCATCGTTCTACGTCACCGCCATACGCACCACCAATGACGACGACCTCGCCACCACAGAACCAAACTTCATCAACGACCAGGAAGTCACCAAGCGAAGCAACAAGTGGCAGACAGCCACCACATACCTCTGGCCGGGCAACGACGACCACCTATCCTTCTACGCCTACTCGCCAAAGGGCGACGACACCAACGGACCAACCCTCAAGACCGGACAGGCAGGCGACCAGGTCATATCCTACACCGTGCCCACCGACGACCCAACAAAGCAGGTCGACCTCATCACAGCCTGCAAGAAAGTAGTCAAGAACACCGTCAAGGGCACACAGGACGTGCCCCTCGTCTTCAACCACGCACTCACGGCTATCAACTTCGTCGTAGCCAAAGACCTCATACCAGGCACCATCAAGTCAATCAAGTTCTCGCAAGTAATCCTAAAGGGCGACTACACCATCAACAACGAGACCGCCGCAGGCTCGTGGACGCTCGACCAGGACTATTCCACCACCGAATTCTCCTACGACTTCAACACCGAGATGACAGGCGACGACACCGAGAGCAAGACCATAAACACCGCCGAGCAGACATTCATGATGATACCGCAGACGTTCAACTCCGACAACTGCAAGATCACCATCGTCTTCAACGACACCGAGCGCGACTACACCCTCGAAGTACCACTCAACGGCACGCAGTGGGAGGCAGGCAAGACCGTCACCTACAAGATCTCGTCCTCAAAGATAACGACCCTCGAACTCGGCTCAATCAACTTCGCCAACAACTCCGACTGGAACGCCGTCATACCGAAGACCTCCTTCGAGTCTGGCGACGAAGTAGGAATCTACGTTGTCGATCAAAATGGCTCCATTAAAAGCGACAACGTGAAGGCGACCTAC
>CAZGAT010000035.1:0-18493 GCA_964523825.1 uncultured Prevotella sp.
ATACTTCAAAAAGAATACAAGGAGCAAAGAAGAAACCAAGAGAAACAGAGGAAGACACAGAATCGTGTTTCTTGTTAGTTTTGTTTCTGTGTTGTTTCTCGTTTTTGTGTAATAAATAAAAATATGTTGATTATCAAGTAATTACAAAATCCTATTTTAGACTTGCGAAGTTTGTAAAGTTTCATTAAAGTAGATGAAACCTTTCCTTCAAGATATAGTAGGGGTGATGTGTTACTTGAATATTTGTAAGATTGATAAAGGTCTTAGATGTAAAATGTAATAATTAGTGGTTGGAAGTGTATGTTTTGGGGGCTGGAACAGGGTAGTCGGTGGTTGTGTTGCCGTACGGTAGTCAGTAGAAACGGTTATATGTTTTTATATGTTTTTGGAAGTGTGAGGTTGTGGAAGTGGTTGATTGTGCGGGAGGGTGGTATAGTATAGCAAATTTAATTACTTTTGTAAAATATGTAAATATCATAACATCAATATATTACAGAATCTATATAATATTTATTGTAAATTTGATTGCTTGTAAAAAAGTAGATAAAAAAGGACGATTAAACAGCACGCTGTTAAAAAGGATAGACAGACTGTTATTCTTCAAGGTCAGAAATATGGTTGGGCATGGAAGTCATGGATTGGCTGTGATGCCCAGGGTCAACGGGGTGAGAAGTCCTAAACCTGGAGTGAAAGGATGTAAGGCATTTGAGTATTCCATAATGGAAGAAGTTGCAGGTGTCCAATCTCTGGAGTAGCGAGAGAGAACTATACTTATGTTGTATTTAAGTACAAGAAGGATAGACTGGTTCCAAAACTGTGTTGTGGTGAGGGTAAAACCTCAACCTTCCCCTTTGAGCAGGTGAGTGGGGGAGGCCCCCGTATGTAGATATTAAATTAAGAACCGTTTAATATCAAGAAGTATTGATTGAAAGGAATATTGATTGAAAGAGTTTAAATCAGGAATAAGGATAAGAATGTCTTATAGCCAAGGATGGATAACCTTGGCTATTTTTGTGTGTAAAAGGGTAGTTCAGTGTTGTTGCTCTGTATGGTCTTTAATATATAGGTATACTGTGAGTACTGCAATACCTATGGCATCCAATGCTATTGTAAATGCCATTTCGCCAGTAGGCAGCATGGCTGTTTGTACTATGCCCAGGACAAATGTCAGTAGGAACAGTACTGGCAATAAGTATATTATTTTAGGAGGCTTTTCTTGTTTCATGATAGCTGGAGTTTTGGATTATATACCAGCCTTTGTTTCCAAAGGCATACTTGAAGTTTAATGCTTGAATGTATGTGGGGAAACTCTTGATGAATTTCCCCACACTGTCAAATATCCTGTATTTCATTGTTTAAATGATAATTGATTTACTTTAGTTATATATTGGCAAGTACGAGTGCCAATGATGTCCATGTAACATAGAAGAATAGCAATAAGTGTATTGCTATTGCAATCTGCTCATTCTTGCGGTTGCATTCTATGTCATCTGTTTGTTTCTTGACTAATAGCAGTATGGGCAAGCCTATAGCCGCTATAGTTAGTATTACAATAAATCCTTCCATAGCTGTAATAATTAAAGGAATGTCATAAACGCCGTTACCATAGTAGCAAGTATTCCTGCCACTAATTCCTGTGTAGTTGATGGTTGCCAGTCTTTGTTCTCGATGTCGTGGAAGAACAATGACAGCGTTAGTATGGCTGCTATTGCCATAAAGATGGTGATTGCTGTTTTCATTCCGATTCTTTGTTAATGGCTAAAGGAGGGCAAGGCTCTTTGCCTTACCCTTGTTGCTATATTACAGCCCGAGGTCAACGTCTTCCCAGCTGTTCTCACCCTGTTTGCAGAGTGAGAAGTGATGTTCTGCATAACCCTCGGTCTCAAGTTCCACTACCCTAAGCTCGTTCTTCTGTGCGGCAATCTCTCTTGGAGTCAGTTCTCCGAGGTTGCTGGAGAATGAGACGAATTTCATGTCATCAGGATTGTCCTTTGGAGTGAAGACGCAGGCTTTGAATTTGCTTCCTGTAGTACTGTTGGTGAAGGTACCAACCTGCATTTTGGGACCATGCTTTATTGCAAAGCTCATGAGTGACCAGGAAGCTACGACTTTTGATTTGTTGGTATTGCTGTTCTGTGACATAGTTGTAACAGGTCTCTATTTACCTGTATGTGCTGCTGGTTGTACTATGGATTGCAAGGTGCAGCAAGGCATTGCAATCCTTTTATAATTTTGGATTTTCCCATTGGCAGAATCGCCATGGGGGGATAAACCCAATCCAAAATATGGTGGGGGTGGTGTGTGTATTTATCACCCACATTTACACATACAGTTGATTTTTACATTCCCACTTTTGCACGTACAACAGGCTTGTTAAAATTACATTAGATTATTTTGTGGTTAGGGATAATATGGTTATCTTTGCACAAAACAATTATGGTTATGTTAATCAAGGCAAGGGATTTTAGGGCTAACTCTGGTAAATATATCAGGGCTGCTTATGAGGGTGATGACATAGTACTGACATCAAGGAGTGGCAATGTCAAGTTGGTTCCTGTAGCTCCAAAAGACAAGCTGGCACATTCATATCCCCTTGTCACTATAGCAAGGAAGGCAAGGAAAGAATTTAAAGAGGGGAAAACAGTAACCTTGAAAAGTTACAAGGATATTGACACATATTTTGATTCTTTGTAATAATGTACAATATAGAAGTTTCATCAAGTGCAAATAAGGTTCTAAAGAAGTGGAAAAAATCAAATCCCCAACTTATAGCGAAATATAAGAAACTTTATAAAGAGTTAATGGCACACCCAAGAACTGGCATAGGGCATCCTGAACCTCTGCGAGGAGGCAATGGTATTACTTATTCCAGACACCTGTCAGGACATGACAGAATTATTTATGACATATATGACGATATAGTAACGGTCCTCGTTATACAGATAGAAGGGCATTATAGTGATAAGTAATAATATATGTAATAGAACAAAAAAGGGAAGCCATTGCTGACTTCCCTTGCTAACAACCAACTAAAACAAACAATTATAAGCTAAAACGCCTTGCGATATTATATAACATCTACTTTATGGACAATGTTACTTTCTCACCTCTTTCTATGGCAGGAACTATATAGTTGTCAAGTAGCCTGTAATAGTAATCTGTTGACTGTGTTATCCTGCCCTTGATGGTATTCCTACCTACAAGTATGCAGCCCAATGTGTCTTTGTCTGAGTTTCCAGGATGAATCCTTATGCCTGCAAACCCCTTTACATCGACTACTTCAGGAACCCTGCCATTGTATTTCCTGTCCCAGGCCCTGGAAGCAAACCTGACTGAATAGGTCATCCTGACATCATACCTGCCTGTAGGGATGGCTGTCTCGCCATACACCTTCTTGCTCCTTATCTCTTCTGGGAGCATGGTGTCCCTGAGTCCCCTGTCCTTGTCCTCAAGGGTATCAGAGAACCACTTGCCGTCTACATACAGCCCGCCTATGGTGTATGTGTCCTTCTTATACTTTCTTACTATTTGCAGTTCCATTCCTTCTTGTATTTTCCTGTTGGAGTGTCTTCCTGTGCTTGCAGGCTATGTCAACGCACATTGAATGCATAAGCTCGAATACCTGCTGCCTAAGTTGCGCCACCTCGTCTTCAAGCTGGTCATTTCTCTTCAAAGCCTCGTCAAGCCTGCTCTTGTTGTCATCGGAAAGCTTCATATAGAAGTCCAGTGACTTCCTCATATTCTCTATCAAATTGTTGTCTACCTCACTATTGTACTTCTTTCTGGCAAAGAACCATGACACCCAGCTGCCAGTGACTGTGGTGAAAAGCCCCAAGAGGGCTGTTAAGATGGTCGTATTCATAGTATCATTCTTTATTTATTTTCTTACAAAAGTACTTGTTTTGGAATATGGAATGATATGTATAAGCAAATGGATAAGACTATTTAGCAAATCCATTTAGGTGTTTGCCTCCAATCATAATACATGATACTTTTGCATGAAAAACGAGACTATGAAAAAGTGGATTATAATCATACTTTCCTATGTGGTGCTTATAGCGGCATTGGCTGCCGCTTTAAGGAACAATAACAGGACTGAGGAAAAGTGGAAGGCGGCAGAGGCCAATGTCAAGGCTTATGACCAACTGCTCTCAGAGACCAATGATAAGAATGCGGCATATCAGCTTACAGTTGACCAGCTGTCAAATGCAAAGGACTCACTGCTTGAAAAGCTCGATGACACAAGGAAGCGGCTGAAAGTGAAGGACAAGAATCTCAAGTCCGTGCAGTATATATCCTCTACCTTCTTAAGGACTGATACCATTACTTTGAATGACACTATTTTCCAGGAAACAGTAAGGGAACAGCCACTAAAGATTGATACCGTTGTGGGGGACACATGGTTCAGCATGAGGCTCAGCATTGCTTATCCTTCGACATTCATAGTCACCCCAGTAGTAAGGAGTGAGAAAAGCATAGTCGTATCTACCAAGAGGGAGACTGTGAATCCTCCAAAGAAGTGCTGGCTCCTAAGGCTGTTCCAAAAGAAGCACACTGTCTTGAACATAGATGTTATAGAGAAGAATCCTTATATAGCCAATCAGGAGAGCAGGTATGTGGAGATAATAAGGTAACATTAAATATTTTAGTTTTGTTGTGGGACTGAAAATTACTTCGTATATTTGCACCAATGAATAGAAGGGTGTTAATATGACTATTTCTTATTTGATGGCGGCTTTCTCTAAAGCACGGCAGGAGCATGAGGCAGGCAAGACTGTCAGGTGTGAGACTTTGGAAGAACTCCATTCGTTTTTGGATTCCCTATGATTTACGCTATAGAACTGGCTTATATACTATATAGACGATAATGAGATAACAGTCCTTGTCATTCAAGTCGAGGAACATTATAATGACAAATAAGGAAAGCTACATGTAATTAAGATTTGGTCATCAGCCTTCGTTAACTGATGACCTTTTATTATGTACGTTCCTTACAGCATCAACAATAGTCTCGTCGAGCAGTTTGGCATAGACCTGTTCTGTTATCCTTGTAGATGAATGACCGCATATCTTTGAGACTACCTGCATCGGCACTCCGCTGTTTAACAGCATTGTAGCCCCTGTATGCCTTGCCCAATGGGTACTTACAGGCTTGTCTATGCCGGCTGCGCTTGCTACAGCCTTTAGGGAACGGTTGTAATCTGCATTGCTTATGACAGGCAGCTTGCCATCATATTTGTCAAGGATTTCAAGTGCGGGCTTTACCAATGGTATGGTAAATCGCTTGCCTGTCTTGTCCCTCTTGCCAGTATATACCTTCATCCCTTTTACTGTGATAATCTTTTCTACATCAAAGTCCCTCAGGTCTGCATAGCTAAGGCAGGTGTATGTCTGGAATACGAACAAGTCTCTAACTTTCTCAAGGCTCTTTACGGGCATTTCTATTCTCTTTATCCTATGGAACTCCTCTGGTGAGAGGCATCTCTGCAATCCATGTGATGTCTTGTCCTTGTCTATGTTTACCCACTTGTAAGGGTTCTTCTTGATATACCCAGCGTCTATTGCGTCTATTATGAAGGAATTTAAAAACCTGTGGTAGTTGTTCCACTTGCTGTATGGCTTCATTCCTGTTGCTGACAGGTACTTGTCATACTTGATGATGTTAGCCTCTGTTATATCGCTGAATGACCTTATGCCTCCCCATGCCTTGAACAGCCTTAGGAACCTTTCATACCTCTCACAGCTGTCCTTGGACTTCCCATATTTCCTTATCTCCGCCCTCTGCCTCATAAAGGCATACAGAGTTACCTTGCCTTGTTTCTTCCTCTGTATCCTCTTTGGAACAGAGAATATGTCTATATCCCCCTCGTCTGCCATCTCCAATAGTATCTGTCTTACCTCTATGACCATCTTGTCAAGTATCTGTGTCAACTGTGGAGCGTCAGGGATGTTGGTTATTGTACCATTCTGCCACTGGTTGGGGTACAGCTTGATGCCTGTGCTTATGTACTTCTGGCTCTTGTTGTATGTAATCCTTATCTCTAAGGAAGCCTGCTTGCTTGCGGAAGCTGTCTTGTGTCTGTCATATATGAATGCTATCTTTGGAAAATCCATGCCGTCTTTATTAATTGTTGTTAAAGTTGCATTATCCATGTACTAACTGTCTATGAATAATGACATGTGTAATACCATGGTCTGTTTGTGTAATACCAGTGTAATACTTTTGAGGTAATAAAGGCATTCAAAGGGGATGCCAAGAGACAGGCGGAAAGTCCCGTGTATGGGAAAAGAAATAGGGGAGCCCTGTATGGGTTCCCCTATTTTGCGGAGAGTGAGGGATTCAAACCCCCGATACCCGAAAGGGGTATACCGGATTTCGAGTCCAGCGCATTCGGTCACTCTGCCAACTCTCCTTGTATCGTGATGCAAAGGTACGCAATTATTCCGAGATTGCCGAAGGATTATGTGAAAAAGTTGTCTCCGATGTACCTGCTTGGGTATATGGTCGTGGTTAGCCACTAATATAAGTATGGTTTTGCTACTAATATAGATGCAGTTTCCAACTTTCGTAGATGCAGTTAGCCTATGACGCTGATGGCTGTTAGCCACAATTATAAGTATAGTTTCCCACCTACATAGATGCAGTTTCCAACCTTCGTAGATGCAGTTAGCTTACGACGCTGTTTTTTGTTGGCCACTAATATAGGTACAGTTTCCCCACCGGCGCTTGTATAGTTTCCCACCTACACAGACACAGTTTCCCAGCGTCATAGACACAGTTTGCCTATGACGATGATTTTTGTTATCTACTAAAATATGTATAGTTTCCCACCAGTACAGGTATAGTTTCCCATCGACACAAATATAGTTTCCCCACCGGCGCAGGTGCAGTGCAGGTCAAAGATATGCGGGTTCTACCGCTGGCATATGTGCAATGCCCCGTGAGAATATGTGCGATTCCCTGCTGGAATATGTGCGAACCACAGATGGCGTATGTGCGAACCCACTTTGGGCATATGTGCGATACCCCGTGGGAATAAGTGTGATTCGCCGCGGGAATATGTGTGAACCCAAGCTGGCATATATTGTAATGCCTGCGGGGGCGGTGCGGCTTGCCCTGGGGAAAATATATGACAAGCGGGGGAGGCGTGAATGTGGGGGGTGGGGAAGTGTAATAGAGTTAGTGGGTAACTCAAAGTGAGTTAGTGGGTAACTCTAATAGAGTTAGTGGGTAACTCTATTTGGGCTGTTTCGGGGCTATTTTCGGGTTTCGGGAAAAGTTATGACAAGATCGACGGGAACGTCATGCGGGTCGGTGGGTATGTGGGGCATGATCTGGAAGGGGAAGCATATTCCGATCGTGGTTGCGCGGGTCAGGGTTGGCAGGAGCCGGTCGTAGTATCCGCGCCCGCGCCCGAGCCGGTTGCCCGAGGTGTCGAATGCCATTCCGGGGACGACCGCGGCGTCGATGCCGCGGAGGTCGGTGAAGGTTTCGCCCGTTGGCTCCATTATGCCGTAGGCTCCGCGCGCGAGGCTTCGGGGGGAGGTGTAGCGGCGGAGCTCCATTGTCGCTGGTCCGGTGACGCGGGGCAGGAGTACGGCTTTGCCGCCGTCGGCGAGTCGGTCGATGGCGGTTCGCACGTCTACTTCGTCGGCGAGTGGGTAGTACATCAGCACCGTGCGCGCGCGGCTTATGGCTGGTTGCGACATGAGTCGGCTGACGGCTGCCTCCGACATCGCCGCGAGCTGTGCTGCGGTGTGGGCGCGCTTGAGCCGGCGCACGAGGCTTCGTATCTCGTCCTTTTCCATCGTTTTTTGGTGTGGGTGTGCCCGTATGCGTGGTGGCGGCGGGCTATTTCTTGCGTGGGAACGCGCCTGTGGAGAATACGCCTATGGCGGTGCGCACTGCCGGGTCGTCGCGGTTGACGAACTGCGTCCAGGCTTGTTCGTCGAGTATGTTGTAGACTACGCGGCTCTCGATGTACCGCTGGAGCAGTGTGTGCGACTTCTGTATCATGAGGTTGCGGCGGCGGAGTCCGTTGTCGGAGGCGTAGTCGGCGAAGTCTTCTACGAGGCTCTGCCGCTGGAGATAGTCGGCGAGCGGTTCCATCTCGGTATAGGAGGAGAGCCGCTGGCGGTGGGCGTCGGTATACTGGAAGGCGAACTGGAGTATCAGCCCGCTCATGACTGCCTGCTTGTAATAGGAGGTGTAGTTGGTAGTGTCCTCGGGCACGAATATGTCGGGGGTTATGCCTCCGCCGCCGTAGACGGTCCGCCCGTTGGTCGTGTGGTAGGCGGGTCCGTCGTGCTTTATGGAGTCTTGCGAGAAGTACTCCCCGTGCTGGTATCGGTTGAGGAGGTCGGCTTCGTAGTCTGCCTCGTCGCCCGGCTGGTATGGCTTCTGTATGCATCTGCCTGAGGGTGTGTAGTACCGGGCTATCGTGAGGCGTATCATGCTGCCGTCGGGAAAGGCTATCTGCGACTGCACGAGCCCCTTTCCGAACGACCGCCTTCCGACGATTGTCGCGCGGTCGTTGTCCTGCATCGCGCCCGAGAATATCTCCGAGGCTGATGCCGACGCCTCGTTTATGAGTACGACGAGCGGGAGTTCCTGGTACTGCCCGCGCCCGTCGCTCTTGTAGTCGGTCCGCGGACTCTTGCGTCCCTGGGTGTATACTATGAGGCGGTTGGCGGGCAGGAACTCGTTGGCCATGTTGACCGCCGCCTGGAGAAGCCCGCCTCCGTTGTCGCGGAGGTCTATGACGAGCCCGCGCATTCCCTCGGAGTTGAGTTCGGCGAGCGAGGAGAGCATCTCCGTGTATGTGGCTTCGCCGAAGTTCTTTATCCGCATGTAGCCTATTGAGTCGTTGAGCATGTATGTCGCGGTTATGCTCTTTGTCTTGATGTCGCCGCGGGTTATGGTGTATTCGATGACCTTGTTCTCGCCATAGCGCCGCACGCCTACGCGCACCTTCGTGTCCTTCGGTCCCATCAGGCGGTGGGTCGCCTCGGTGCTTGTCACCTGCTTTCCTACGAACGGCTTGCCGTCTACGGTGACTATCTTGTCGCCTGCGAGCAGTCCCGCCTTCTCGGCAGGTCCGTCCTTGATGACGTTCTGCACCTGTATGGTGTCCTGGCGTATTACGAACTCTATGCCTATTCCCGAGAACGAGCTCTTCAGGTCGGCGTTGGCGGTCTCCACGTCTTTCGCGCTGATATAGACGGAATGCGGGTCAAGCTCGGCGAGTATCTGCGGTATGGCTTTCTCGACGAGGTCGTTGATATTGACCGAATCTACATACTGGTCGTCGATGATGTGCAGCAGGTTGCTCAGGCGGCTGCTGCCATTGTTGATGATGTTCAGACGGTTGCCGGAGAAGTGGTTTGCGTAGAAGGTGCCTATGATGATGCCTATGATTACGCAGATTGCCATCATGAGAGGCATGAACCTGTTGGACTTGTTCTTTTCCATTTATATCAGAGTTTGCTTTATAGTCGGATGTAGTTTCCCGGGATAGTCGAATATAGTTACCCCGCTGCCGTCACTCGCCCTCCCTTGCCGGCGCGTCGTCGGGGTCGAGGTATACGGTCTCTATCCCGGCGCGCCGCAGCAGGTCTATGCCGTCGGAAAGGCGGTACTTCTCGCCGTAGACGACCCGCCGTATGCCGGACTGTATGATGAGTTTGGCGCATTCGATACACGGCGAGGCGGTGACGTATAGCGTGGAGCCGTCGCTGTTGTTGCCGCTGCGGGCGAGCTTCGTGATGGCGTTGGCCTCGGCGTGCAGCACGTACGGCTTGGTTACGTTGTCGGAGTCCTCGCATACGTTCTCGAACCCGCTGGGCGTGCCGTTGTATCCGTCGCTGATGATCATCTTGTCCTTGACCACGAGCGCGCCCACCTGCCGCCGCCGGCAGTAGCTGTTCTCCGCCCAGATGCGTGCCATGCGCAGGTAGCGGTAGTCCAGAAGAAGCTGCTTGCGCTCCTTGCGTTGCAGGCCTGCGGACTGTGCCTTTGCCTGGTTCTTGCCTTCCTCCATGTTGCTTTCCATATTGTCGTTCCCGGCAAAGCTGATGTGCCTTGCCCTTAATCCTTCTTTATCCCGTTGCGTTCGAGCAGCGCGTCGATGGTCGGTTCCTGCCCGCGGAAACGCTTGTAGAGCGTCATCGGGTGCTCGGTTCCGCCTTTGGATAATATGTTGTCGCGGAACGACTGCGCCGTCTTGCGGTCGAAGATTCCGTTGCGCTTGAAGACGCTGAACGCGTCGGCATCGAGTACCTCTGCCCACTTGTAGCTATAGTAACCCGCGGCATAGCCGCCTGCCATGATGTGCGAGAACTGTGTCGTCATGCAGGTGTCGGGCAACTGCCTGCCTATTATCGCGTCCTTCCATGCCTCCTTCTCGAACCTTATGATGTCGCCGTCGAATGGTTTGTCCTGCGTGTAGTACGCCATGTCGAGCAGCCCGAAACTTACCTGCCGCAGGCATGCCGAGGCAACGTTGAAGTTGCGGCTTGCTATAATCTTGTCTACCAGCTCGTCAGGCATGGGCTCGCCCGTCTTGTAGTGGAAGGCGAACGTGTGCAGGAAGTCCTTTTCCACGGCGTAGTTCTCCATGAACTGCGACGGCATCTCCACGAAGTCCCACCAGACGTTGGTGCCGGAGAGGCTTTCGAAGCGCGTGTTGGCGAATATTCCGTGCAGCGCGTGCCCGAACTCGTGTAGGAAAGTCTCCACTTCTCCGAGCCGCAGCAGGGCGGGCTTGTCGGCGGTAGGCTTCGAGAGGTTCATCACGAGGCTTGCGTGCGGACGCACGTTGGTGCCGTCGCGCTCTATCCACTGCCCCTGGTATTCTGTCATCCAGGCTCCGTCATGCTTGCCCTTGCGGGGATAGAAGTCCACGTAGAGCACGGCGAGGTATGAGCCGTCGCAGTCGAAGACTTCGTAAGCCTTGACGTCTGGATGGTAGACGGGTATGTCCTTGTTCTCCCTGAAGGTGATTCCGTAAAGCCGTGTGGCTAGTCCGAACACTCCCTTTATGACGTTGCCAACCTCGAAGTACGGGCGGAGCATCTCCGGGTCGAGGTCGTACTTGCGGAGCTTTAGCTTGTGGGAATAGTAGGCATTGTCCCAGGGCATAAGCTCGAAGCCGCCGCCCTGCTCCTCGCGTGCCAGGTTTTCCAGCTCCTCCTGCTCCTTTATGGCGGCAGGCTTGTAGGCTGCGATGAGGTCGTCGAGCAGCTTGTAGACGTTCTGCACACTGGAAGCCATGCGGTACTTCATCACGTAATCCGCATACGTCCGGTAGCCGAGGAGTTGTGCGGTCTCCCGGTGAAGGTTTATGATGCGGCGGCAGATGTCGATGTTGTTGCACCCGTTGTCGTGTATGCCCTGGGTATTGCGTGCCATGTATAGTTTCCTACGCAACTCGCGGTTGGTTGAGTACATCATGAACGGGTTGTAACTGGGTGCGTCGAGTGTGAACACCCAGCCTTCCTTGCCCTGCTCCCCGGCGGTCTGCCGTGCCGCCTCCCGGGCAGTGTCGGGCAGTCCGTCCAGTTGCCGCTCGTCTGTGATGTCGAGTGTGAACGCCTTGTTCTCCTTGAGAAGGTTCTGTGAGAAAAGCAGGCTGTAGCGGCTCGACTCCTCGGACAACTTGCGTAGTCTTGCCTTACCTTCTTCGTCGAGCAACGCGCCATTGCGTACGAAGCCGTCGTAGCTTCGCTCGAGCAGCATACCCTCTTCCGGTGTGAGCTCGCGGTGGTGGTCGTGCACTCTCTTGATACGTTCGAACAGCCGCGGATTGAGGCTTACGTCGTTGGCGTGCCTGGTGAGTATGGGGCTCATCTTCTGGGCAAGTGCCTCCATCTCGTCGGTTGTCTCGGCGCTGAGAAGGTTGAAGAATACCGTCGTCACCCGGTCGAGCAGGTCATAGTAGTGCTTGCGACCCTTTACGTCGTCCTCGGGAATGATGGTGTTGTCAAAGGTAGGTTCCTCGGGATTGTTGACTATCTTTTCTATCTGCTCGTCCTCCCTGCGTATGCCTTCGAGCATGGCCTCTTCGTAGTCGGCAAGCTCTATCTTGTCGAACGGCACTGTGCCGTGAGGCGTATCATAAGGGTGGAGGAAGGGGTTTACGTGTTTCCGGTTATCTGATATATTCTCTCCCATACTAACTATACATTATTAATAGTGCAAAGTTATGGCAAAAAACCGACAAACAGACGTTATCCTCATCATTTTAACGTTTTATGGCAGATAGGCGGCATTATACGTGTTGCCCGGTCGTGGCGACATGACTCTGCCTACCGTGTCAGCATGACATTGCTTACTTTGCCGACATGACCTTCCCGGGCATGGCGGCATGACTATGCCTGCAGGAGTGATTCGAGATGCGGGACTTCTATCCTGGCGCGACCCAGGATTATCAGTCCGTCAGCCTCCCACTTTTTCAACTGCCTCGATACGTTGAGGCGGCTGTCTCCGGTCTCGTCAGCTATCTGCTGCATCCTGACATGGAACACCTTGCGCCCCGCGGGACGCAGGGAATGGTCGCCCAGGAAACTGCGTACGCGCATACCGGTCGTGGCTGCACGCCGCTTCCACTGCCGCAGCGACGCCTTCTGGGCGTCGGTGGCGAGGAGGTTGAGCATGTTGATGCGGAAGATCGGGTAACTGTCACACAGCCCCACCACCTCGTCCTTGCCGAGAGCCAGGAGTCCGCACTCGCAGTCTGCCGTGACGGTGTGGGCGTAATACTGGGTGAGTCCGAACAGCCTTTCCGGTTCGAACACGTACGGCGCGCCCACATACTCGTCCACGCAGAACCCCCTTCCGTCGGCATAGCTCCGTACCACAGCCGTACCGCTGAGCATGAACAGGAGCTGGCGGCAAGCCCCGTTCTCCCGGACTATGGTTGTCCGGGGAGCCGCCTTTGAGAATCCCAGCCTGACGTGGGCGACTATGCCGTCCAGGTCGGCGCGGCTCAGTCCCTGGAACAGCGGCAGGCTCAGTATCTGGTCGTATAGCTGCATACCGGGAAGGCTACTGCTGGTCCACTATCTTGTCCTTGAGCGACGGCGAGAACCAGACCTCCAGCTCTCCCCGGGGACCCGCGTATATGAAGTACGCCATCAGCTCCTTGTGCTTCCGGAGAACCTCTCTCGCCTTGTCTATGCCCATGACCATGAACGCCGTGGCATACGCGTCGGCGGTGGCGCACCTGTCTGCTATGACTGTCGCCGAGAGCAGGCTGTGCTGCACCGGGTATCCCGTGTGCGGATCTATGGTGTGGGCGAACTTGCGTCCCCCGGAAATGTAGAAGTTGCGGTAGTTGCCGCTCGTAGCCATTGCCCGGTCTGTGAGGTTGAGGACGGTCTCCAACTCCTGGTTCTCCTGCAGGCTGTCGTCGGTAGGCTTGGTTACCCCTATCTTCCACGGAACCCGCTGCTCGCTGTTGCCGCGGGTCACCACTTCGCCACCTATCTCGACCATGAAGTTGGTTATGCCCTTCCCACTAAGGTAGTCCGCCACCACGTCGCAGCCGTACCCCTTAGCTATACCCGAGCAGTCGAGCTGGGTACGGGGATCCTGCTTGAGAATGTGCCTTCCGCGGCGGCTGACCCTTCGGTAACCAACGTATTCCATGATGCTGTCGACGCTCTCGCGTGCCGGGCGGTGGAACTGCTTGGTACCGAAGCCCCACATGTTGACAAGCGGGGCTACCGTGATGTCGAACGCCCCGCCGGTCTGGCGCGCAACCTCACCCGCGAGGTCGAACACGTCGGCGAACATGGCGTTGACTTCCGGGTCTTCGTTGCGGTTGATACCCGAGATAATAGACTTCTTGTTGAAGGGGGACAGTGAGTTGTCTACCCGTTGAAGCTCTGCCTCTATCCCGGTCTTCAGGTCCTCGTCGTACTGGTAAGTTATGTTGTAAACCGTGCCGAAGACCATTCCGGTATCATGCTGGTATGGCATGGCGCGCTGGCGCGAGGCGATGATGACCGTACCGGTGATGAGCAGCGCGAGGATAGGCAGCTGCCACACGAGTTTCTTGCGTTTCTTTTCGTCCATGGTGGGTGTCGTTAGTCTTTAGTCATTGGTCGGACAGGTGCGATCCGCCCGTAATTCATATACAATTAGCCTGGTGATTCATATACACTTGGTCTGGTGATTCATATTCGCTTCGCCGGGATTCCATATACAAAAACCATAGGATTCATATTCGGAATGCCCGGGTATCCGTATGCGCTTCCTTAGAACTCGAACATCAGGTTGAACTCGGCTCCGATGCGCGAGCTGCCGCTCTTGCCGAACCCCGGAACGTACCACGGCTCACCTGCGTCGCCGTACTTCTGATGCAGCCGCGCCCGGTACCGGACGGTCCAGCCGAGGTGGACGAACTTCCACAGTTTCGCGTCAACTCCTGCCGCTGCCTCCAGCCAACCGTACGTGCAATCCTGGTCTTTCGCCTCCCACACAGCCCCGGTTCCCCATACCGGGTCGGATACGACGACCGGACCCGCGTCGTAGGTGAAGGACGTGTGGGCGTACCGGGCTCCGACAAGTATCTTGTATATGTCGTGCTTGTTCTTCATGACGTTGAAGTCGACTCCGATCCTCCAGTACGGCGCACCGGTCTTGTACCGTATGAGTGTCTGCTCGTCCTGGTGGTCCGCCTTTCCGTAGCCCACTTCGACCACCGGGAAGTACCGGTCCTTGAGGTTGACCCTCGCCACCGCCTCTACCTGTCCGTAGTCTCCGAAGGCGAGCATACCCGGGCCTACGAGGTCGACTCCCACCGACACTCCGCGGTACAGTGGTATGGAATCCTCCATAGCCTGCTCGGCAGCCGTACGCTGGCGGCGGTGGAATCCGTAGTGCTGCGCCATAGCCTCCGATGGCAGGAAGAGCAGGCTAACGAGCAGTACGCAGATATAGGCTGATATGTTGCGCTGATTGGTCATTGTTGACAAAGTTGTTGGTTATTACCACCGAGTCGAGGCGGTTGTGTGTGGCGGACACCCCCTCTATGGTGTGCCAGAACTGGGGCGTGCAGTCCACGCTCTCGAAGTGCGGCTCGTTGGTCTTCACCAGGGTTAGCGTGTCGGTTATGGTGGTGCCGGTGGTGTCGGTGAAGGCGAGGTACAGCACCTCCTCCCCGCCGTCGTGGCTCACGGGCAGCGAGAAAGTCGTTATGCCGTGCCCGCGGTTGTATAGCGTGGTGTCCCGGTCGCCGACGGTGGTGCTGACCGACAGCGTGTCGTCCGACAGGGTGTCAGGTATGGCTACGTTCAGTGCCACGGTGTTCTCGATAGAGCAGTCGAGGCTGGTGCAGCCGGCGGCGATGAGTGCCGCTGTTGCCGCGGTTGCGGCTATGAATATGTTGCGGAGCGTCATGCTGGTTGGTGGGTCTTTGGGTTGTGAGTTGCCGGGCGGGGAGCTATGGAGTTCCCCGGGCTGGTGGTTATGAGTTCGCCTGCGGGCCGCCGCCGACTTTGATAGTCTTCTCTATCTGGTAGTCGTTGCGCCGCGGACTGGTGCGGCTGATCAAGTCGCCTATGAAACCGGCGAGGAACAGTTGCAGACCCATGAGCATTCCTACGAGGAAGATGAAGAACCACGCTGACGAAGCCAGGGGTCCGTAGATGCCGTTGGCCAGGTCTACGCACTTCTCCACGCCCATGACTATGAGCGCGACGAAGCTCAGGAAGAACATGATTGACCCGAGGAACCCGAACACGTGCATGGGCTTCTTGCCGTAGTGGGACAGGAACCAGAGGGTCAGCAGGTCCAGGTATCCGTTGAAGAAACGGTTGATTCCGAACTTCGAGTGTCCGTACTTTCTCGCCTGGTGGTGGACCACCTTCTCGCCTATCTTGGTGAACCCGGCGTTCTTCGCCAGGTAGGGTATGTACCGGTGCATCTCCCCGTATACCTCGATGTTCTTGACCACCTCGCGGCGGTACGCCTTCAGCCCGCAGTTGAAGTCATGCAGGTTGTGTATGCCCGAGATCCTCCGTGCCGTGGCGTTGAAAAGCTTGGTCGGAATGGTCTTGGAGAGTGGGTCGTAGCGTTTCTGCTTGTACCCGGAGACGAGGTCGTAGCCCTCCTCCGTGATCATCTTGTATAGTCCCGGTATCTCGTCAGGCGAGTCCTGGAGGTCAGCGTCCATGGTGATTACCACGTCGCCTTGGGCGGCTTCGAACCCGCAGTACAGTGCCGGACTCTTGCCGTAGTTCCTACGGAACTTGATGCCCTTGACGCAGGGATTCTCACCCGCGAGACCCTCTATCACGTCCCACGAACGGTCGGTAGATCCGTCGTTGACGAATATGATTTCGTATGTGAACTTGTTGGCCTCCATGACCCGCCTTATCCAGGCGTGGAGCTCCGGGAGGCTCTCCTCCTCGTTGTAGAGGGGTACTATGACTGATATGTCCATCGTATGTCTTGTGTAGTTTGGTTTCCTGGTCAACTCTCCTGCGGACGCCCGCCCTGGCGCGGCGCGCGGCGCATCACCGCCGCTATGGCTACGCCCAGTACCGCTCCTGCGAGCACCGCCATTACGAACGACTGCGAGGCTACCGCCACGGGCGACGATGCCTGCTCCGCCACCTGCTCGACCTGGGCTTCCGTCATGCCGTAGAGCCGGAGCACTGCCTGTGTCTCCGGGGCTTCGAGCGTGGCGCGGTATAGGGAGGCGAGCCTGCCTCCGTCGAGGAACCGCATGTACGCCCACTGGGCAAGCGCGAACCACAGACCGCCTCCCGCGAACACGCGTACCGAGTACAGCGCGGCGCGTCCGAAGGATATGTACCCTCCGAGACCCACGTCGCGGAACTTTCCCAGCCGGTATGCGACGAACAGCGGCGAGGCGAGCACTATCAGGCTGCCCGCGGCTGGAAGCGGCGATCCCGGGTCTCCGATTATGGTGAGGGCGAAGCTTGCCGCCCAGAGTATGGCGAGGTACACGCCGTCGTATCTCGAGTAAGTCCTTAGCTGTCTGTAGTCTTCGTATCGCATTGCAAGTAGGTCTCCGCTGTCGGGCACGGCGGCGTTCCGCCGCCTCCGCCCCCGGTGCGGTTGGCAGTGCAAAGGTACTGACTTTTCATGCGCGCGCCAAACTTTTTGCCCGCGCCCAACCGTTAACTTATATTAATACTCCCAAGCAAGACCCACCTGGCTGCCCCGTGAGACCCCACCCGACCTCCCCGGACGGGGAGGGGACAAGGCTGGTAACACACACTCTCTCCCCCTCCCTTCTTGGGAGGGGGACTGGGTGGAGGGGCTTGCAGTCAGCCGGGTCTCCCCTCCGAACGGAAGGGTCGGGTGAGGTCGTCAATGCCTACGAGTTGTCGCCGCCTTCCTCCTCGGAGCCGCTGCCGGAGCCGGAGTCTGACCCGCTGCCGGAGCCGGTATCGGTGCCTGTGCCTGACCCGGTGTCGGTGCCGGAGCCGGTGGAGGTGTCGGTGCCGGAACGTGTGTCAGAAGCGTCGTCTGTGATATCCTCGGAGTCTATGGCTGCCCCGGTTTCCTTGTCCACCCTCTGCCAGTTCACGTCGTTGGCGAACTGCTGGCTGAACTTGATGCTGACCGTGGCTCCGAGGCGGCTTCGCCCCTTGTTGGCGTTCAGGTCGTCGGCCTTGACGACCACGGTGTTCCCGTCTTCGTCCTTGTGGTCCCTTATGGAGGCCTGCAGGTTGGGGTAGACTGTTATGAACTTCTCGCCCAGTGGCACGCGGAAGCCTTTGAGGACGTTGCGCCTCACGACCTTCATGTACTCGGTTATCGCAGCCCGCATTATCGAGGGCTCGATACTGGTGTTCTCACATGCCTCCTCGCATAGTTCGTCGAACGAGAGAGTGCCGTTCGGTATTGGGACTGCGTAGCAGCAGTGCACGTCGTTGATTACGCTCTCCTTTACATAATACTTGACTTTGGCCATAGTAGTTGATGGGTTTAGATTGTAAATAAATATCCGCCAATGCCGGAAGCGGCTCCCGGGGGCGTGTTTCGAGTTAGTGGGGTAACTCTATTAGAGTTAGTGGGGTAACTCACATAGAGTTGACCGGGTATCTCTGATAGAGTTTCCCGGGTGCCTTTCCGGCGGGTTCCCGGTAGTCGGTATTTTTTACCACCGGTCCGCGCCGTCCGGGTCTGCCCGTATACACGTGTCGGGAATGCCCCCTTTCCGCGTCGTCGTTGGCTCTGGTTGCAAATATAGTTAATTATCGGACACGATGTCGCATCGTGCGCGACTTAATTGCCGCGTACCGGTCTATTTAGACTGTTTCTAATATGTTTCTGACACTTGGAGTCCCCGTACGCCCCTCCTGACGGAGCGGGTGAAGGTGGTTACCCTTAGTGGACTGTGGAGGTCGCAAGGAGGGGCTGGTGTAGGTCTTTCTGACGGGGATTTGTGTATGGCGATGCCCGTGAGCCTGGAAGGCTCACCGCTATGATAACCCCCACTCATACCCGAGCAGG
>CAZGAT010000036.1:0-17428 GCA_964523825.1 uncultured Prevotella sp.
ACAACCGTGGTGTTGTCATGAACCCTGTTGACCACCCGATGGGTGGTGGCGAAGGCCGCCAGAGCGGCGGACATCCGCGTTCGCGCAAGGGCTTGTACGCAAAGGGTCTTAAGACTCGTTCGCCGAAGAAGCTTTCCAACAAGTACATTATTGAGAGAGCCAACAAGAAGTAAACCTTAAGTAAAAACAGAGCAAACTATGAGTCGTTCACTTAAAAAAGGTCCGTATATCAACGTCAAGCTCGAAAAGAAAATTCTCGCCATGAACGAGAGTGGCAAGAAGAGTGTCGTTAAGACATGGGCCAGAGCTTCAATGATATCCCCCGATTTCGTGGGGCATACAGTTGCAGTTCACAACGGTAACAAATTTATCCCTGTTTACATTACTGAGAACATGGTCGGCCATCGCCTTGGAGAGTTCGCTCTCACACGCAGGTTTGGCGGCCACACTGGTAACAACAAGAAGTAATCGGGGAAACCATTTTTAAACAAGCATTACAATAATGGGAGCAAGAAAACATATCGCGGCTGAAAAGATAAAGGAAGCCCGCAAGACCCAATATTTCGCCAAGCTCAAAGGCGTACCCTCCTCGCCCCGCAAAATGCGCTATGTAGTAGATATGATACGTGGCATGGAGGTAAACCGCGCTCTCGGAGTGCTCAGGTTCTCAAAGAAGCATGCAGCCCAGGATGTGGAGAAGTTGCTACGTTCGGCCATTGCCAACTGGGAAGCCAAGAACGAGCGCAAGGCGGAAGAAGGAGAACTCTATGTAAGCAAAGTCTTCGTGGATGAAGGCGTGACGATGAAACGTATGAGGCCGGCACCGCAAGGCCGTGGCTACAGAATCCGCAAACGTTCTAATCATGTCACTTTGTTTGTCGATGCCAAAACTAACGATGATAAAGATTAAATAGAATGGGACAGAAAGTTAATCCAATAAGCAACCGTCTTGGTATTATCCGTGGTTGGGATTCTAATTGGTTCGGTGGCAAGAGCTTCGGCGACAATCTCGTGGAGGACCAGAAAATACGCAAGTATCTTCACAAGCGTCTTGAGAAGGCCCAGGTCTCGCGCATCGTCATCGAGCGCACTTTGAAACTCGTCACCATCACTATTTGCACAGCCCGTCCGGGTATTGTCATCGGAAAGGGAGGACAGGATGTCGACAAGCTGAAGGAAGAGCTCAAGAAGCTCTACAAGAAAGACATTCAAATCAACATCTTTGAGGTGAAGCGCCCAGAGTTGGATGCCAAGATTGTCGGTGAGAACATTGCTGGACAAATTGAGCATCTCATGGCTTACCGCCGTGCCATCAAGATGGCAGTGCAGAACACCATGCGTGCTGGTGCCGAGGGCATAAAGGTGCAGATTAGCGGTCGTTTGAATGGTGCAGAAATTGCGCGCAAGGAGATGTTTAAGGAAGGACGTACTCCATTGCACACATTCCGTGCTGACATCGACTACTGGCAGACTGAGGCTCTGACAAAGGTCGGTCTGCTTGGCATCAAGGTTTGGATTATGCGTGGTGAGGTCTATGGCAAGAAGGAGCTGGCTCCAAACTTCCAGCAAGACCGTTCCAACGGTCCCCGCAGAGATGGTGAACGCCGCAACCGTGGAGGCCGCAGAAGAAACAATAATCGTTAAAGGAATCATCTACAATGTTACAGCCAAAAAGAGTAAAATATAGAAGGCCGCAAGACGGGCGTGGCAACAAAGGCAACGCCCACCGCGGCACACAGTTGGCTTTCGGCTCATTTGGTATCAAGACCCTTGAGCGCAAATGGATCGACAGCCGTCAGATTGAGGCAGCGCGTGTGGCAGTGAACCGCTACATGAACCGTGAGGGTCAGGTGTGGATACGCATCTTCCCCGACAAGCCCATTACCCGCAAGCCTGCTGACGTGCGTATGGGTAAGGGTAAGGGTGACCCTGCTGGATGGGTGGCTCCTGTTACCCCTGGCCGTATCCTTTTCGAGGTAGAGGGGGTCAGCTTGGACGTGGCAAAGGAGGCTTTGCGCCTTGCAGCCCAGAAACTGCCGGTAAAGACCAAGTTCGTCGTAAGACGTGACTATGATAAAAATGCTTAATTATGAAGATTAAAGAAATTACAGAACTCGCCGACAAGGACCTGCGCGAGAAGCTGGAGCAGACCGTGGCAGCTTACAAGCAGATGAAGCTCAACCATCAGATTTCTCCGCTCGAGAATCCATCACAGATTAAGGCTACACGTCGCGACATCGCACGCATGAAGACAGTGCTCCGTGAAAGGGAGCTTGGACTTAACAAGTAATGATTACCCAAATGGAAACAAGAAATTTAAGAAAAGTCAGGCAGGGTGTTGTTATTAGCGACAAGATGGAGAAAACCATCGTCGTGGCTGCTAAGTTCAAGGAGAAGCACCCCATCTACGGAAAATTCGTCCAGAAGACGAAGAAATATCATGTGCACGACGAGAAACAGGAAGCCCACGTTGGCGACACCGTTCAAATCATGGAGACACGTCCTCTGTCCAAGACCAAGAGATGGAGGTTAGTACAAATCATTGAAAAGGCTAAGTAATTATGATACAAGCATTAACAAAACTTATAGTAGCAGACAATAGCGGTGCTCGAGAAGCTATGTGCATTCGTGTTCTTGGTGGCACTGGTCGTCGTTATGCAAGTGTCGGTGATGTTATCGTCGTTGCAGTCCAGAACGTTCTTCCGTCAAGCGACTTGAAGAAGGGTGCGGTATCTAAGGCCTTGGTCGTCAGGACCAAAAAGGAAATCCGCCGTCCCGATGGTTCCTACATCCGTTTCGATGACAACGCTTGCGTGTTGCTCAACAATGCTGGTGAGCTTCGTGGCAGCCGCATTTTCGGCCCAGTGGCTCGTGAGCTACGCGCAGTCAACATGAAGGTGGTGTCTTTGGCTCCCGAGGTTCTTTAAACAATAAAACAGATTACAAGTAATGAGTAAGTTACATATCAGAAAAGACGACAACGTCGTTGTCATTGCCGGAGCCGACAAGGGTAAGACTGGCAAGGTGCTCAAGGTGCTTGTCAAGGAGAACCGCGCGGTTGTCGAGGGTGTCAACATGGTTTCGAAGAGCACAAAGCCTTCGGCAAAGAATCCCCAGGGTGGCATCATCAAGCGTGAGGCTCCAATCCATATTTCAAACTTGAGCCTTATTGATCCCAAGAGTGGTAAACCCACTCGCGTCTCTATAAAGCACGACGGCAAGAACGTCATTCGCATTGCAAAAAAGTCAGGGGAGGAGATTAAATAATGGATACAGCACAGTTAAAGAAACAGTACAAGGAGCAGATTGCCCCGGCTCTGCACAAGCAGTTCAACTATACTTCGTCGATGCAGACTCCTGTCCTGAAGAAAATCGTCATAAATATGGGTCTGGGTGGTGCTACGCAAGACAAGAAAATCATTGACGTGGCAGTCAACGAACTCACCGCCATTACGGGACAGAAAGCCGTGGCGACATACTCAAAGAAGGACATCGCCAACTTCAAGCTCCGCAAAAAGATGCCTATCGGTGTGATGGTGACGCTTCGACGCGAGCGAATGTACGAGTTTCTGGAGCGTCTTGTGAAGATAGCCTTGCCCCGTATTCGCGACTTCAAGGGTATCAACTCTAAGCTTGACGGACATGGAAACTATACCTTGGGTGTTGAGGAACAAATCATCTTTCCTGAAATTAACATCGACCAGGTAGATCGCATTCAGGGAATGAACATCACGTTCGTCACAACGGCAAACACTGATGAGGAGGGCTATGCGCTGCTTAAGGCTTTTGGCCTTCCTTTCAAAAATGCTAATAACGATTAAAAAGATATGGCAAAAGAATCAATGAAGGCACGCGAGGTAAAGCGTGCTAAGCTCGTTGCCCGTTATGCCGAAAAGCGTGCGGCTCTGAAGAAGATTATTGCTACTTCCAACGACCCTGCCGAGGCTTACGAGGCAGCCCGCAAGTTGCAGGCTATCCCGAAGAATGCTGACCCCATACGGCTTCACAACCGCTGCAAGATAACTGGGCGTCCGCGTGGGTATATGCGCCAGTTCGGTCTTAGCCGCATTCAGTTCCGCGAGATGGCCTCACAGGGCCTCATTCCTGGAGTGACGAAAGCAAGCTGGTAAAGCACATATTTAATATTGTCGGGGCAGCCCCGATTAATTAAACATCTATACATTTATGACAGATCCAATAGCAGATTATCTGACACGGCTCAGAAACGCCATCATGGCTCATCATCGTGTGGTTGAGGTTCCTGCGTCGAACATGAAGAAGTCTATCACAAAGATTCTCTTCGAGAAGGGCTATATCTTGAACTACAAGTTCATAGAGGATGGTCCTCAGGGTACTATCAAGGTCGCCTTGAAGTATAACCCCCAAACAAAGCAAAACGCTATCAAGTGCTTAAAGCGTGTGTCCACTCCAGGCCTTCGTCGTTATACAGGCTACAAGGACATGCCGAGAGTTATCAACGGACTGGGCATTGCCATCTTGTCTACGTCCAAAGGTATAATGACTGACAAAGAGGCCTCGACGCTCAAGATTGGTGGTGAGGTTCTTTGCTATGTGTATTAATTGGAGGATTTTATATGTCAAGAATAGGAAAATTGCCAATTAGTGTTCCCGCAGGTGTAACCGTGACATTCAACGACAAGGAAAATGTCGTAACAGTCAAGGGTCCCAAGGGTGAGCTTTCGCAGTATGTAAATCCCTCAATCAAGTTCAACCAGAAAGATGGTCAGATAACCTTTGAGGTTGACGAGAACAGTCCTGTGGACTACAAGCAGAAACAGGCTTTTCATGGCCTTTACCGCTCGCTTGTCAACAACATGGTGGTTGGTGTGAGCGAGGGCTTCAAGAAGCAACTGGAACTTGTGGGTGTTGGTTACCGTGTTTCCAATCAGGGCAACCTTCTGGAGTTCTCTCTCGGCTATACCCATCCTATCTACATGTTGCTCCCTGCTGAGGTGAAGGTGGAAACAAAGTCGGAGCGCAACCAGAACCCTCAGATTTTTCTTGAGAGCGCCGACAAGCAACTGCTTGGTCTTATTTGCGCAAAAATTCGTTCTTTCCGTATGCCAGAGCCGTACAAGGGCAAGGGTATTCTCTTCAAGGGTGAGGTCATTCGCAGGAAGTCTGGCAAGACAGCTGCAGCTAAGTAACTTTTAACAGTGAATACAAGATTATGACAACAAAGAAAATAGAAAGGCGAATCAAGATAAAGTTCCGTATTCGCAAGAAGGTCAACGGAACTCCAGAGCGTCCTCGTTTAAGTGTGTTCCGCTCCAACAAGCAAATCTACGCTCAGGTTATTAATGACGTTGAGGGCAGGACACTTGCCTCTGCCTCTTCTCTTGGCTTGGAGAAGATGCCGAAGATTCAGCAGGCAGAGAAGGTGGGTGAGCTTGTGGCTGAGAAGGCCAAGGCTGTAGGCGTTGAGGCCGTGGTTTTTGACCGTAACGGCTATCTTTACCACGGCCGAGTGAAGGCACTTGCTGACGCAGCCCGCAAAGGAGGACTTAATTTCTAAACGATAATGGCAATGGATAAAGTAAGAGTAAGTAGTGACACAGAATTGAAGGATCGCTTGGTTGCCATCAACAGGGTTACCAAGGTTACCAAAGGTGGTCGTACCTTTACATTTGCTGCCATCGTCGTTGTGGGTGATGGCAAGGGCATCATTGGCTATGGCTTGGGCAAGGCTGGCGAAGTGACGGCGGCAATCCAAAAAGGCACCGATTCTGCCAAGAAAAATCTCTATAAGGTGTCTGTGTTGAATGGCACAATCCCACACGAGATAGAAGTGAAATATGGTGGGGCGCGCGTCCTCCTAAAGCCTGCTGCTGCAGGTACTGGACTGAAGGCTGGTGGTGCCATGCGTGCTGTTCTGGAGAGTGCTGGGGTCACGGACGTGATTGCAAAGTCGAAAGGCTCGTCCAATGCGCACAACCTGGTAAAGGCGACTGTGCTTGCACTGTCTGAGATACGTGATGCATATCAAGTTGCAGGTGAGCGTGGCATTGATATGAGCAAAGTGTTTAACGGTTAAGAGGAAGATCTGCAATGGCAACAATTAAGGTAAAGCAAATCAGGAGCCGTATAGGTGCTCCAAAGGACCAGAAGAGTACTCTTCTTTCCTTGGGACTTCACAAAATTTCCCAGGTTGTTGAGATAGAGGATACTCCCAGCAACATGGGCATGGTGCGCAAAGTGCATCACCTTGTTGAAATCGTTAAATAATAAACTTTAAAAACAGACGTAATCATGAAATTACACACTTTGAAACCGGCAGAGGGTTCTACCCATTCACGTCGTCGTATTGGCCGTGGTCCAGGCTCAGGCTTGGGCGGCACATCAACACGAGGACACAAGGGTGCGAAGTCTCGCTCCGGATACAAGAGAAAGATAGGTTTCGAAGGCGGACAGATGCCTTTGCAGCGTCGTCTCCCGAAGAGTGGATTCAAGAATATCAACCACCGCGAGTATCTTGCTGTAAACCTCTCAACTCTTCAGAAGCTTGCTGAGGAGAAAAACCTCGAAAAGATTGGAATCGCCGAGCTTGTGGCGGCAGGTGTCACCAACGGCAAGGAACTCGTCAAGATTCTTGGTAAGGGTGAGCTGACGGCAAAGCTTGATGTTGAAGCACATGCTTTCTCAAAGACTGCTGAAGAAGCTATCAAGGCAGCAGGTGGTAATGCAACTAAAATCTAAAGATGAAAAAGCTAATTGAGACACTGAAGAACTGTTGGAGGGTGGAGGATCTTCGCCAGAGACTGCTGATTACTCTCCTGTTTACGGCTATATACCGTTTTGGATCGTTTGTCGTACTTCCAGGAATTGACCCTGCCAAGCTCGACCAACTGCAGTCGCAAACTGCTGGTGGCCTTATGTCACTGCTTGACATGTTCTCCGGTGGAGCATTTTCCAACGCGTCTATATTCGCGCTCGGAATTATGCCTTACATCTCAGCTTCCATCGTCATGCAGCTTCTTGCCGTCGCTGTGCCTTATTTCCAGAAGATGCAGCGCGAAGGTGAGAGTGGCCGGAAAAGAATACAGTGGTACACTCGAGTGCTTACAGTGGCAATACTGCTTTTCCAGGCACCGAGCTACCTCATAAACCTCAAGATGCAGGCTGGCCAGGCATTGGCAAGTGGCATCTCATGGAGCGTATTCATGATACCTGCCACCATCATCCTGGCGGCAGGCAGCATGTTCATCCTGTGGTTGGGTGAGCGCATCACCGACAAGGGAGTAGGGAATGGAATCTCGCTCATCATCATGATTGGTATCATCGCGCGCTTGCCCCAGGCTTTTGTCCAGGAGCTTAGCTCGAGGTTCACCGCCATCTCAGGCGGTGGACTTGTGATGTTTATCGCCGAAATTCTAATTCTTTACGCTGTCATCTGCGCGTCGATATTGTTGGTGCAGGGTGTCCGCAAGGTGCCCGTCCAGTATGCGAAGCGTCTTGTGGGCAACAAGCAATATGGAGGTGCCCGTCAGTACATTCCTCTGAAACTCTTTGCTGCGAACGTGATGCCTATCATCTTTGCTCAGGCATTGATGTTCATTCCGTTGGCAATAGTGCAGTACCAGAGTGATAATGCGAGCTGGCTGGTTCGCAACCTGATGGACAACCGTAGCTTCCTGTACAATGCTGTCTATGTTGTCCTCATCGTTGCCTTCACTTACTTCTATACTGCCATCACCATCAATCCACAGCAGATGGCCGAGGACATGAAACGCAACAATGGCTTCATCCCAGGAGTCAAGCCTGGACACGACACAGCCGAATATATTGATGATGTCATGTCGCGCCTCACGTGGCCGGGGTCGCTGTTCATCGCGTTCATTGCCATAATGCCAGCCTTGGCAGGATTGCTGAACGTGCAGCAGGCGTTCTCACAGTTCTTTGGAGGTACGTCGTTGCTTATCACGGTGGGTGTCGTCATTGACACTTTGCAACAGATAGAGTCTTATCTGCTCATGCGCCATTACGATGGTTTGCTCAATTCTGGTCATACTCGCAGGACTGGAGCTGTAAGTGCATATTGATTAGGTCTTTGGAAGTGTCTATATTCCTTAAGACAGAAGATGAGATAGACCTTATGCGCAAGGCCAACCAACTTGTTGGCGCAACCTTGGCAGAGGTCGGAAAACATGTCAGACCAGGTGTAACGACCCTCCAACTGGATAAGATTGCGGAGGAGTATATTCTTGACAATGGTGGAGTGCCATCGTTCAAGGGCTTTCCCAATCCTTTTGGAGAGTCGTTTCCAGCCTCTATCTGTACGTCTGTCAACAATGTCGTGGTGCACGGCGTTCCGTCTGACAAAGATGTACTTGTGGAAGGTGATATAGTCTCTGTTGACTGTGGTGTCATCTTGGATGGCTTTAATGGTGACAGCTGTTACACATTTGGAGTTGGCGAGATTTCTCCAGAAACGGAGAAAATGTTAGAGGCGACGAAGCAATGCCTTTACAATGCCATTTCTCAGGCTGTCGCAGGAAATCATCTCGGTGACATCGCAGCGGCTGTACAAGGCTATGTGGAAGCACACGGTTATAGTGTGGTAAAAGGCCTTGGAGGTCATGGCATTGGACGCGAGATGCATGAAGATCCTTTCGTCCCTAACTGTGGTAAGCATGGGAGGGGCTTGAGATTAAAGGAGGGTATGTGCATCGCGATTGAGCCCATGATAGCAATGGGCAAGCCTGACATTGGGCTGTTGCCTGACAAATGGGGCATCATTACCTGGGATGGGAAGCCTGCGGCGCATTTCGAGCACACGATAGTGGTAAGGCGCGGGCAGGCTGAGATTTTGTCAACGTTTGAGGATATAGAAATCAAGAAAGAAAATACTTATGTCAAAACAGTCAGCGATTGAGCAAGACGGGACAGTCATAGAAAGTTTGTCTAATGCAATGTTCCGTGTAGAGTTGGAAAACGGAGTGCAAATAATAGCAAACATATCTGGAAAGATGCGTTTGCACTACATCAAGATTCTCCCTGGCGACAAGGTGAAGGTGGCTATGAGTCCCTACGACCTTACAAAAGGTAGAATAGAGTTTAGGTACAAGTAATTTTTCAATTATATATCTTACAGATATGAAAACAAGAACATCAATCAAGAAACGTTCAGCCGACTGCCAGATTGTCCGTCGCAAGGGTCGCCTGTTCGTTATCAACAAGAAGAACCCTAAGATGAAACAACGCCAGGGCTAATGTTAAAGTTGCATAAAGAGTTAGCTGGCAATAGTCTTTGTTAAGGGATTATTGCTAACTTTGTACGCTTTTTAGGCAATAAGACACTTAAGTATCATTTTTATTCAAATTATTTATTCAACTAAATGGCAATAAGAATTGTTGGAGTAGACTTGCCCCAGAATAAACGTGGCGAGATCGCATTGACCTATATATATGGTATAGGTCGAAGTAGTTCAGCAAAGATATTGGATAAAGCTGGCGTGAGCCGTGACCTGAAAGTCAGCGAGTGGACTGACGACCAGGCTGCTAAGATCCGTGAGATTATCGGTGCTGAATTCAAAGTGGAGGGTGACCTCCGTTCAGAGATTCAGATGAACATCAAGCGTCTGATGGATATTGGCTGCTATCGTGGCGTTCGCCACCGTAATGGTCTTCCGGTTCGTGGTCAGAGCACAAAAAACAATGCTCGCACCCGCAAGGGAAAGAAGAAGACTGTTGCTAACAAGAAGAAGGCTACTAAGTAATTTGGAGGAGGAAACGAATTATGGCAAAACAACAGAAAGCAACATCTAACAAGAAAAGAAATGTCCGTGTTGAGGCTACTGGCCAGCTCCATGTGCACAGCAGCTTCAATAATATCATTGTATCTCTTGCCAACAACGATGGTCAGGTTATCTCATGGTCGTCGGCTGGCAAGATGGGTTTCCGTGGTTCGAAGAAGAACACTCCGTATGCCGCGCAAATGGCTGCAGAGGACTGTGCGAAAGTCGCCTACGGGCTTGGTCTACGCAAGGTCAAGGCATTTGTCAAAGGACCAGGCAATGGCCGCGAGAGTGCCATTCGTGCCGTGCACGGTGCAGGTATAGAGGTAACGGAGATAGTCGACGTTACGCCGCTTCCGCACAATGGTTGCCGTCCCCCAAAGCGTCGCCGCGTATAATAATTACTAATTACGAATGACGAATTACCGATTATCACTTCGTGATGAGTAATAGTAATCGCGATAGCGACAATTAGTAATTAGTAATTCAAAATTAAAAACTCAAATAATATTATGGCAAGATATATAGGTCCTAAATCTCGAATTGCACGCCGTTTCGGCGAGCCTATCTTCGGTCCTGACAAGGTGCTGTCAAAGCGCAACTTCCCTCCGGGGCAGCATGGCAATGACCGCCGCCGCAAGACCTCTGAGTATGGTTCGCAGCTTGCTGAGAAGCAAAAGGCTAAATACACATACGGAGTGCTGGAGCGTCAGTTCCACAATTTGTTTGACAAGGCAGCCAAGAGCGACGGCATCACTGGTGAGGTGCTTCTACAGCTGCTTGAGAGCCGACTCGACAATATAGTGTACCGCCTTGGCATTGCCCCGACGCGCGCTGCTGCGCGCCAGCTTGTCAACCACAAGCACATCACGGTGGATGGCCAAGTGGTTAGCATCCCTTCTTATTCGGTCAAGCCTGGACAGATTGTTGGTGTCCGCGAGAAGGCAAAGTCGTTGGAAGTCATCGACACAGCCCTTGCTGGTTTCAACCACAGCAAATATCCTTGGCTTGAGTGGGATCAAAACTCAAAAAGCGGCAAGTATCTGCATAGGCCGGAGCGTGCCGACATCCCAGAGAACATCAAGGAGCAGTTAATCGTTGAGTTGTACTCAAAACAATAAAAATCATTAAATTAATGGCGATATTAGCATTTCAAAAACCTGATAAAGTTGTGATGGTAGAGGCTAACGAGCACTACGGAAAGTTTGAATTCCGCCCGCTCGAGCCTGGCTTTGGCGTTACCATTGGCAATGCCCTGCGCCGCATCCTTCTTTCATCGCTCGAGGGTTTCGCTATCAACACCATCCGTATAGCTGGCGTTGAGCACGAGTTCTCCTCTGTGCCTGGTGTAAAGGAAGACGTCACAAATATCATCTTGAATCTCAAGCAAATTCGATTCAAGCAAGTAGTAGAAGAATTCGAGAGTGAGAAAGTTAGTATCACCGTAGAGAACACAACGGAGTTCAAAGCAGGTGATCTTAACAAGTATTTGACTGGATTTGAAGTGTTAAACCCTGATTTGGTGATTTGTCATTTAGACGCAAAGGCTACGATGCAGATAGACCTCTCTATCAACAAGGGACGTGGTTACGTCCCTGCTGATGAGAACCGTGAGTTCTGCACCGATGTCAACGTACTCCCAATCGATTCTATCTACACCCCGATACGTAACGTAAAGTACACTGTTGAGCCGTACCGCGTCGAGCAGAAGACCGACTACGACAAACTCGTTATCGAAGTTACAACCGATGGTTCCATTCATCCGAAGGACGCGCTGAAAGAGGCTGCGAAAATCCTCATCTACCACTTCATGCTCTTCTCTGACGAGAAGATCACGCTTGAGAATCCTGATACCGATACGAATCAGGAGTTTGATGAGGAGGTGCTGCACATGCGACAGTTGCTGAAGACGAAGCTGACCGACCTCAACTTGAGCGTCCGCGCGCTCAACTGTCTGAAGGCAGCCGATGTCGAGACACTTGGCGACCTCGTACAGTACAACAAGACCGACCTCTTGAAGTTCCGCAACTTCGGTAAGAAATCGCTCTCCGAGCTTGATGATTTGCTCGAGAGTCTGAATCTGTCGTTTGGAACCGACATTTCAAAATACAAATTGGACGAGAAGTAACATTCCCCTCCTAAGTAAAAACAAAAATGAGACACAACAAGAAATTCAACCATCTGGGCCGTACTGCTGACCACCGTGCTGCTATGCTTGCAAACTTGGCAGTTTCGCTGATCGAGCACAAAAGAATCACTACGACCCTCGCAAAGGCAAAGGCTCTGAAGAAATATGTCGAGCCACTGATTACAAAGGCTAAGAACGATACGACGAACTCGCGCCGCGTGGTGTTCCGCAAGCTTCAGAACAAGGAAGCCATCAAGGAACTCTTCGGCAACGTCATCGCAAAGGTCGGCGACCGTCCTGGTGGCTATACCCGCGTAATCAAGCTCGGCACACGTCAGGGTGACGCCGCTCCTATAGCCTTCATCGAGCTTGTCGATTTCGATGAGAACATGGCAAAGGCTCCGAAGGCAGAGAAGAAGACCCGCCGCAGCCGTCGTGGTGGCAAGAAGGCCGCTGCAACCGCTGAAGCTCCTAAGGCAGAGGAGACTGCAACCGAGGCTAAGGCTGAGGAAGCTCCGAAAGCAGAGGAGGCTCCTAAGGCTGACGAGGCAAAGGCTGAATAAGTTTAGTCAAAAATATTCTCTTTACAAGGCTCCCGCAACGCAGGTTGTGGGAGCCTTTTTTATGTCCTGCCAATTGTTGGCTTGCTGGAAAGGCTGGTGCAGGATTCTCCATATACGCATTCCTTATGCCACCGCTGGCATGCTCGAGGGTGTGCCTGTATTTTGTTTTAACATATTTCAACGACGTTTCTTTGGAGGTTACGATAAAATAAAATACATTTGCAACGGTTAACCTCCGAGGTCTTTGCCATGCTTGCGTGCCGCCTGTCGTACACCGTGTTGACAACTCAGGCTCATTCGTCGGACAACTGAGGCTCATTCGTCAGTCGGGTGTGGCACAGACGACGATGGAATCAGGCACATCCCACAGTCGAATGAGCCTGATTCGACGCTCGGATTAGGCACTGCCCACGATGGAAAGTATTACAGCCCATGGGCAAAACGGCAGGTGTTGCCAAGCAAAACGGCAGGTGTTGCTTCGCAACTGTTGCGGTATGGCGGGGCATGTTTGAAGCAGTCGAACGATAACTTTAAAAACTATACACATCAACTTTAAACCAACATTACTATGGAAGTCCAGAAAATCATGTCTGCCTTAGAGCAGAAGCATCCGGGTGAGTCTGAATATTTGCAGGCCGTCCGCGAAGTGTTGCTGTCCGTAAGGGACGTTTACAACCAGCACCCGGAGTTCGAAAAGGCGAAGATTATCGAACGGCTTGTAGAGCCGGAACGAATAATAACATTCCGCGTGCCGTGGGTTGACGACAAGGGCGAGGTACAGGTGAACCTCGGCTACCGCGTGCAGTTCAACTCTGCCATAGGTCCTTACAAGGGCGGTCTGCGGTTCCATGCGTCTGTCAACCTGTCGATATTGAAGTTTCTCGGATTCGAACAGACGTTCAAGAACGCGCTGACGACCCTGCCTATGGGCGGTGGCAAGGGCGGTTCCGACTTCTCTCCGCGCGGCAAGAGCAATGCGGAGATCATGCGCTTCTGCCAGAGCTTCATGCAGGAGTTGTTCAAGTACGTGGGTCCCGACATGGATATTCCTGCTGGCGACATCGGTGTCGGCGGACGCGAGATTGGCTATCTGTTCGGAGAGTACAAGCGTCTGACGAGCATGTTCCAAGGCGCGACGCTCACAGGCAAGGGCTTGGAATACGGCGGAAGCGTACTCCGTCCGGAGGCTACCGGCTATGGCGCTCTCTACTTCGTACACCACATGCTCGACACCCGTGGCATAGACATCAGCGGCAAGACAATCGCCGTCAGCGGTTTCGGCAATGTCGCGTGGGGCGCGATCAAGAAGGCTACGCAGCTCGGCGCAAAGGTCATTACCATTAGCGGACCTGACGGATATGTCTACGACCCCGAAGGAATCAGCGGCGAGAAGATTGACTACCTGCTTGAACTTCGTGAAAGTGGCAACGACATCTGCCAGCCGTATGCCGAACAGTTCCCTGGTTCGGAGTTCTTTGCGGGCAAGAAGCCGTGGGAGCGCAAGGCGGACATATACCTTACCTGCGCCACGCAGAACGAGCTTGACGGCAACGACGCCGACATGATACTCGCCAACCACCCCGTATGTGTCGCCGAGGTCAGCAACATGGGCTGTACTGCCGAGGCTGTTGAAAAGTTCGTTGCGGCACGCCAGCTGTTCGCTCCGGGCAAGGCTGTCAATGCCGGCGGCGTGGCTACAAGCGGACTGGAGATGTCACAGAACATCATGCGCCTGCATTGGAGTGCCGACGAGGTAGACCAGCGTCTCCACTACATCATGCAGTCCATACACGGGCAGTGCGTAAAGTACGGTCAGCAGTCTGACGGCTATATCGATTATGTGCGCGGAGCCAACGTCGCCGGATTCATGAAGGTGGCAAAGGCTATGCTCGCGCAGGGCATAGTTTGATTATTCACAATTGGCAATTGAAATTAGAATGGTTATGAAGACAATGACAAACGAGGGAATCAGACCTTTCTTCTTTAGATAGGATAATTATGGGCTTTAGAAATAATCGTAATTATCATATCCCAATTCTCAATTGCCAATTTATACTGATGTTAACGATACTGGCATTTGTGAGTCTTGTCGTCTGTGCGCAAAACGTGCACATGGACGGCAGGGCTTCGTATTATCACAACAGCCTTCACGGCCGCAAGATGGCTAACGGCGAGCGTTACAATCGCGACAGCATGATTTGCGCCCACCGTACGTTGCCGTTCGGCACACGCCTCCGTGTCACCAATCCAGTGACTGGGCAGCAGGTCATCGTGCGTGTTGCCGACCGAGGACCGTTTGTCCGTGGACGAGTCATAGACTTGTCTTATGCAGCCGCGTCTCGTCTCGGAACCTTACGCAGTGGCGTTGCCATGGTGCAAATCGAGATACTTCCCAAGGAGACCGAAATACCGTATCGCAATCCGGAGGTCATACAGTTGCCTAAGGTCGAGTATGGCTCCGTCGGCGTATGCTATGAGTATATGCCGGAATGGGAGAAGGTGAAGCCTGAGCCACGCCGCCTGCCACGCAAGGTCAATACCAATGCGCGCCGCAACTCCAAGCCTGCCACGCGCAAACCAGCACAACAGCAGGCGCAGGGGCAGCAACAGTCACAGCAGCATACTTCCACAGAACAACAGCAGCAACAGCGTCGCCAACCTCAACGCCACAAGCCGAAGCAGGAAGACGGCAGTTCGTGGAGCAACTTCTTCGACCGTATTAAGAACGGCGTTACAAGCCTCTTCGATTAGAGTTGTAACGTCGTGCTCGCAGTGTCGAAATAGGGATTTCCCCACCTTTCGTAGGGTTTTAGGCTTGCGCCTTGCCGTCTTTATTCCTATTTTTGCACCGTGATATTTACCACTGTTCCAACCAATTTAAAAACATAAAGACATGAAGAAGGGTATTATATACATCGTTTGCGCCTCGCTTCTTCTTTGTAGTTGTGGCACCTATGAAGGTGCGGGTGCATTCACCGGCGCGTCGTTCGGAAGTATTCTCGGTTCTGCCATAGGCGGTATAGCCAGCGGTCCGCGTGGCTCTGACATCGGTACAATCGTAGGTATGGCTGGTGGCGCGGCTGTAGGCGCAGCTATTGGCTCGGCAGCCGACCAAGCCGAGTCACAACGTATTCACGACCGTTACGAGCGCATTCGGCAACAACGGCAGAACGACGTTTATGCCACACCGCAACAAGGCTACAACATCGATGAAAGCGGATTCGACTCTAACAACCGTGGCGACGACCGCATAGTCTTCACTCCTGATACCGTTGCTGACTATTCCGCTGCACAGCCGCAGACTTCGCTGCCGTCGCAGTCCGACGTTCGTGAGATACCAGTCGGAGTATCCTATACTCCCAACATCGAGATTGCCAATCCACGCTTCGTCGACGACAACCGTGACGGATTCCTTTCCCGTGGTGAAAGCGCAAAGGTAACCTTCGAGATTTACAACCGTGGCACGCAGACTCTCTACCGTGTCATACCGTCTGTCATAGAGACGACCTCCAACCGCCATATCCGAATTACGCCGAGCATCATCATCGAAAGCATTGCCCCGGGGCATGGCGTCGTATATACGGCGTTTGTCCGTGCGGACAAGCGGTTGGGCAATGGCACTGCCAATTTCGCCCTTGCCGTACTGCAAGGGAAGAAAAGCATCAGCAAAGTGACCGAATTCACTATCCGTACCCGGAAATAACATCACATTGTCGGTCGATTAAGTTGCAAAGGTGTGCTGCGATTAGCGGATTGTTGGCTACCTTTGCACTTCAAAAACTTGATGCAGACCGTAGAAACATTCCTATATAGTTCTTTGGCAGAAGCCCGTACCACCAAGCGTCCGAGCACTATTGCAAATTATACTACAACCTGCCGTGTAGTCCTGCGCCTCATGCACGACTACGCTAACAGTCCATTATCCTGCATCACCCATGACTGGCTTCTCTGCCTGCGTGAGCGTTTGAAGTCCACTGGCGTATGTACCAACACCATGTCAGCTTATATGCGCAACCTCCGCGCGATGGTTCGTGACGGAATATCCGACCCGACAGTCTTCCAGGGCATAACCACCAATCCGCGCCGTACCCGCAAGCGCAGCCTCACTCCCGTTCAGATACGCCAGGTCATGGCATATCCGCCTGCCACACCGCAGCAACGGCGTGCCAAGGACATATTTCTCATGATGCTCCTCCTCAACGGTACCGCTGCCGTCGATATAGTCTATATGCCAAAGGCGGCGTTCAAGCATGACCGTCTCGAGTTCACACGCCATAAGTCGGGCATAGCTGTCTCGGTTCCGCTTAGTGCGACGGTGTTCCCGTTTATCGACGAATACCGTTCCGACGATCCGCGCTCGCCGTTCCTATTCAACTTCATCGACCCTGTGGGTTGTACGGTACAGGAAATTTATCGCAAGTACCGTTCTATGATGCGTTCGGTCAACCGCGCCATACACCAGATTGGGGGAGCTCTCGGGTTTACCTTTCCTTTGACCTGCTATTGCGCCCGCCACACCTTTGCGTCGCTTGCGCTTATGGCTGGCAACCGTGCCGAAGACATCAAGACGTGTATGGGGCACACCTCTATACGTACCACCGAGATATACCTCCGCGACCTTGATACCACTGTTCCGTCACGTGTCAACCAGTCAGTCCTCGATATTCTAAGTCTGGGCAACCGCCATTCCGCGCGTGCAGTCCGTAAGCCCATGACTGCCAGGCAACCATTGCGCATTCAGCGTTCCAATGTTTCCGTCCATGTGTGCCAGAATAGTCCTGTCAAGTACAAGACCGTACAGTGGCAGGTGACTGTCAATATCCCTTGTCCTTCACCCGATAGTGCTTAAAAATATCCACAATTCTTTTTGTTAGTAGTCCTTTTTTTATACCTTTGCATTGTCTCATTATGCACGCATAAAGGGAAGCTTTCTTTCGTTGCAAAAATATAAATTATCTTGAAGCACGTCAAGGACGGGCGTT
>CAZGAT010000037.1:0-16724 GCA_964523825.1 uncultured Prevotella sp.
GTGCGCCCTTAGGGACTCGAACCCTAGACCCACTGATTAAGAGTCAGTTGCTCTACCAGCTGAGCTAAGGGCGCTCATTTCTTGATTGCGAGTGCAAAGGTAGTGCTTTTTTGCCATTCGGCAAAATATATCACCGCCTTTTTCTGAAATTATTTTTCAACAGGTTCAAGGACTATCGCAAACAGGTTGACTGAATTTACCTTTGTGATAGTCGTCGTGCCCGAAATTGCCTGTGTGTATGTAGAGCCTGTACCTGCTATCTTCGCACCGTTAATCTTGGCAGAAGCAGTCTCGCTGTCGGCAAAGACGAGCGTCATATTGTACTGCCCTGTGGCGTTGATGACTATGCTTGTAGACGATTCAAGCTTGACGCACGTGCCATAGGTGACGCCTCCATAGGTGGCAGTGCCCTTGCTCGTGGAATAATTGCCTGTAACGGTGACTATCGAATTGGAAGGTTTCTTGCCTTCGAAGCTGATAATGACAGTACCCTCTGGCTGTACGACGGTAGAGTCACCACCAGTAATGGTGGAATCACCCTTTTCACCAGTTTCCCCACTGGCAGAGTACTCATCTCCGAAGATGCCGACAAGTGACGAAGCATAATTGTCAAGCAAGGAAGCGAGGACAGTATTCGGAGTGTCGGCTTTGTCGTCAACGGAATTGTCAAACGTATACTGCAAGTCGCCGTGGTTGATGCGACCTGCGCCGAGAAATCCCGTCACCTTTGACGGTACTTCGGCAGCATCGTCGGGAGTGCAGGCATACATCAGCGTTGGGTCTGTGTCGAAGTTATTGTAGGCATGACCGCCTTTCTTGGCAACAACCGTCGAAGGCACTTTCTCCTCACGCGCCGACACTTCATAGGCGTCAAACTCAATGCTGCCAGCAGTCCACGGAGTATACCCCCCTGTACTGGGAATGTCGGTCATAATGTTGGCATACGACTTGATGATGCCTCCGTTCTCACCACTTAGAACCGAAGAACCGTCAGGCTTTATGTCGTGAGCCTGGCTTGCTATCGTCATTGGATATTTTGTGGCACGGAAATAGTTTTGCTCCGCGAAGATGTCTGATTCCTTAGCCGCGCCTATGCCGTACTTTGCGCAACCGTCGAAATAGTTGTTGTAGAGATGTACACTCATAGTGCGCACACGCGGGTGGCGGCTGTCGCTGTGGTCGAACCAGTTGTGGTGATACGTGATGTAGTTCGGTCCCGTCTCGCTCGTCATTCCACACATGCTCGACTTGCCTGTATCCCAGAAATGACAGTGGTCAACAGTCACGAACTTGGAATCCGCCTTTATGTCGATACTTCCGTCGCCTTTTGCATGGTCGCCACTACCCGACTTGCCATAGAAAACGTCCACATTGTGTATCCAAATGTTCTTGTTGTCGGTATCAAGTGAAATACCGTCATCCATCTGCCGCATGATACCAATGTTGCGGAATTCAACGCTTGCCGAATTGCGCACAAGGAACCCGAAACCATGTATCGTGGCATCGTCGCCAATGCCTTCAATGGTGACATTCATCGGGGTGTCGGCCGAAGCCCCCTTTATTTGTAAACCTTCGGAGGAGGAACTCATGTTGTCGAGGTCGGAGGGCTTTATAGTTCCTATGATACGAACCGCAAGCGGTGGCTGCGTTACGTTTTTCTTTTGGTAGGCATCAAGTATTGCCTGCAATCCCGTGACTGTCTGCGTGGTCTTGCCTACGACCAAGTTGGCAGTAACGGTCTTGGCAGTATTCTTCGTAACATACAACACCACAGCCCCCTGCTTCAGCGTCCCGTCGTTGTTGTACGCACCGACGCCCTCGGTACGGTTGAAGTGGGCAAAGCCGTGGCGGTCGTAGTTGGAGACTGACAATGATACGACCTCGCTCGCCTTGCCGTCGTCCTCTACATCGTTGATGACGGGGACGACCTTCATTGTGTATGTTCCAGCCCGCAAGCCGACAGCATCGGCACGTCCGTAAGTACCGTAATCGCGTACGAGGCAGTCGTCAAGGCGGGTATAGTCAGTATAGCCGCCACCTTTTATATATACGTGGTAGCTTGTGGCTCCTGTCAGCGGTGCCCACGTGACATACGCGCTTTCAAGCCATCCGTTGGCTTCACGGATTTCGACAGCCCCGGTGGAGATTTTCATGAAGTTCATGCGGGCTGCCGTGATGTTATCGTTCTGTGGAAGCACGGTAAGGGTGGAGCCGGATATGCGTATGCGGTCAACGTCAGCAGTGTTGTATGTCTTCACGGTGCCGTCGATTGCGGTTATGCTGACCTTGTTCTGCGCCGTAGCCGTTGCGGTGGCGAGCATTGCCGTGGCAAGCAATGCGATATTGGTGTTGTGCGGTAGTTTCATGTTCGATGCAGGTTTAGCGTTTTACGAATTTGATGATGTCGGTTCCCACACGGAGTATGTACACTCCGCCCTTCATGGCTTGCATGTCGACGGTCATACTGTCAGATGTCGATTTGGAGCCATACAACAGCCGTCCTGAAGTGTCATACAGTTGTACGACCTGCCCGGGCGTGAGTCCGCCGAGGTGCAATTGCCCGTCGGTAAGGCTGGAAAGTTGGAACGTGCGCACTTCGTTGATGTTTGCCGACATGCCGAATGCTATCGACACAGCTTCCATGTCGGCAGTCTGCGAGGTGCCGTCGGAGAAATGGAGGATTACATTGTCGCCGTCGAACGTCAGTTCAATGGCTGTCGCGTCAACAGTCTGCCCGTTGATAGTGACTGTTTGCGAAGCCACAAGGCTGTTGGCTTCTGCCGGAAGTCCGGTGCCTATTGCGAGGCATAGGGCTAAGAAAAGCTTTTTCATCGTGTTGGTTTGTTTTAGTAGTTGGCGTTTTCGCTTTAGTCTGGCTGCAAATTTACAAAATATATCCAACAAACAATATAAATCCGGCTATATAATTGTCTGAAAGTGGCATGAAAAAAGGCTGGCTCCCATAAGGAACCAGCCTCTGATTATGTTCTGCCTGCGGATTGCGCCAACTTGTGACGCGCACGCCTGCAATCATTTCTATCGAAAGCAAGGATTACTTGCCCTTCTCCATGTCTGCCTTCAACTTGGCGAGTACGTCGAGATCTCCAAGGCTTGTACCAGCCTGTACGTTCTCAATCTTAGGAGTCTCGCTGCGACGGGTCTTGTGCTCGTGGCGTGGCTTGTAGTCATCCTTGACCTCCTCGAACGTACGTGAATGAGAGAGGATTATACGACGGGTGTCCTTTACGAACTCTATAACCACGAACGGAAGCTCCTCACCGAGTTGTGCCTGTGTGCCATCCTTCTTTACAAGGTGCTTAGGAGTTGCGAAGCCTTCGCCACCCTCGTCGAGAGTAATGACTGCGCCCTTGTCCATAGACTCGGTAATCTTGCCGTTGTGTACAGAACCCGGAGTGTAGATCTGCTCGTACTTGTCCCAAGGATTCTCCTCAAGCTGCTTGTGACCGAGGCTGAGGCGGCGGTTCTCCTTGTCTATCTCAAGGACAACAACGTCGATGTCGGCACCGACCTGAGTGAACTCTGACGGGTGCTTGATCTTCTTAGTCCAAGAGAGGTCGCTGATGTGGATAAGTCCGTCAACACCTTCCTCAAGCTCGACGAAGATACCGAAGTTGGTGAAGTTGCGAACCTTTGCAGTGTGCTTAGAGCCGACTGGGTACTTGACCTCTATGGTCTCCCATGGGTCTTCCTTCAGCTGCTTCAAGCCGAGACTCATCTTGCGGTCCTCACGGTCGAGGCTCAGAATGACTGCCTCTACCTCGTCGCCAACCTTAAGGAACTCGTTGGCTGAACGCAGGTGCTGGCTCCAAGACATCTCCGAAACGTGGATAAGTCCCTCGACACCTGGCTGGATCTCTACGAATGCGCCATAGTCTGCCATAACGACAACCTTGCCATGAACGTGGTCGCCAACCTTGAGGTTTGGATCGAGGCTGTCCCATGGGTGCGGAGTGAGCTGCTTCATGCCGAGGGCAATGCGCTTCTTCTCCTCGTCGAAGTCAAGGATAACGACCTTGATCTTCTGGTCGAGCTGTACTACCTCATGAGGATCACTTACGCGACCCCAAGAAAGGTCTGTGATGTGTACGAGTCCGTCAACACCGCCGAGATCGACGAATACGCCGTAAGAGGTGATGTTCTTGACAGTGCCCTCAAGGATCTGACCCTTTTCGAGGTGGGAGATAATCTCCTTGCGCTGTGCCTCAAGCTCAGCCTCGATGAGAGCCTTGTGCGAAACGACAACGTTGCGGAATTCCTGATTGATCTTGACAACCTTGAACTCCATTGTCTTGCCTACGAATACGTCGTAGTCGCGTATTGGGTGGACGTCAATCTGGCTGCCCGGGAGGAATGCCTCAATGCCGAATACATCGACTATCATACCGCCCTTGGTACGGCTCTTGATGTAGCCCTGGATAATCTCGTCGTTCTCGAGAGCTGCGTTAATCTTCTCCCAGCTCTTCTGGAGGCGTGCCTTCTTGTGAGAGAGTACGAGCTGACCCTTTTTGTCCTCCTGGCTCTCAACGTAGACTTCTACCTTGTCGCCTACCTTGAGGTCTGGATTGTAACGGAATTCAGATGAGGGAATGATGCCATCGCTCTTGTAGCCGATGTTGACGACTACCTCTTTCTTGTCGATGGAGATTACAGTACCCTCTACAACCTGATGCTCCTGGATCTTGTTGAGGGTCTCGTTGTAGGCTTCGGTCAGCTGTTCCTTGCTGCAAGAAGTCTTGGCACCGTTCTCAAACTCGTCCCAGTCGAAGTCAGCTAAGGGCTGAACGTTCTTGACGTCTTCTAAATTTGCCATAAATGTTTGATAAAAATTTAATTAATAAAGTTTGACTTTATGTTGATTAATTGTCTTTTGAAAGGCACACTTCGCCTTTCGGGGCGCAAAATTACAAATAAAATATTGATTGTCAATGACTTTTCTCTACTTTTTTCGTCTTGGGCTTGTTTTTGTTTCTCTTAAACAAGTCTTTCCAGCCATTAAAATCCTTCTTTATGATGAAGCCGAGACCTTGCGTCGTAAGCGAGTTGCGGGTGAAGTAGCGGTCGTTGGTCTGGTTGTAGACATGCACGGCAAAGTTGCCATTTGGTGTAAGCAAATAGCGGAGGTCGAAATCGCCAATAAACGAGCTGTTGTTGGTCGTCACTTTGTCGCGATAGCCGAACTGCCCCTGGAAGAACAGCCTGTTGTTGAGCATTCGTCCGCTGAGCAGTCCCTCATACTCGGCATCGCTCCAACCCTCGTCGCCAGTAGAGATATTGGCTCCGAAGTTCCAGTTGGTGTTGTGAATCACGGTTGACAGCACGTTGCTTATCTGTTGCGAGAGTGTGCCCGACAGGACGCTCTGCATGGCAAGCGACGTACGGCTCTGCGAGGCATTGGTCTCTACTTCGGCATTGTTGCTGCCGGGGTTGTAGAACCGTCCGACGGCAAGCAGATAGAGCACTTGCTGGTTCATGTCCTCTTCGGAGTTCATTATGGAGCGTACCATTTGAAGCGCGTCGGTGGATAGTGTCGGCATGTCAAGGTCGAACGTCACGCTTGGCTTCAACGGTGTGCCGGCAATGTTCATCAAACAGTTGACGCGTATGTTGCTCGAAGTGAAGCTGCGCCCCATTTGCAGGTCGGCAAGGCTTACGCCGTTGACCGTGTACTGCGCCTTCAGGTTAAGGTTGGCATCAAACGGATTGCCACCAAACGTCACAGAGGAGCCTGGCTGGAACTCAAACACCTTCTTCACAAGGTTCTGTATGGTCATGGTATAGTCGCCGAACTCCACATTGTAGTTGCCGAACATCTGGAACGCTCCCTTGTTGAAATAGGTGGCACGGATAACTCCGTCACCATGGAAGTCCATATGGTCGCCCGTGCTTTCGTCAGTAAGCACACGGAGTGTGAAGTCGGGAGTGGTGTTCACTATAAGGTTCATCGTGAAATCACTCGGTATGTCGGGAGTATTCGCTACTTGCGTGGCGTTTATTGGTTGGACAGCCAACAAGTAACGAATAGAATCGGAGTCAATAGGCGTTACATCTTTCCAATGTATGAAGCTGTTGTCGTCGAGCGAGCCGGAATAGCCTGCGTTGTACTCCATGTAGGAGCCGCGTGTCGGAGTTATGTTGGCATTGATTGTAGTCTCGCCGCTACGCCCTATGACATCGCAGCCGCCAGTACCATAGATTACCCCGCGGAACGTGTTACCGTCAAACTCCGGCAGGTTGAGGCAAAGCAGGTTGTCGGCATCTACATGTATGTCGAATGTCATCTTGTGGAGGTTCTTGTGGTGAAGCGCGCCTGTGACAATGCCTATGTTGCCGTTGCGGTCGACGACAGTGTCATTGGCAAACTCTATCTCGTCGGGCACCATGTGTATGAGCGAGTTGCGCATGGTATAGACGGTATTGGTCTGCTTGATGCGCATATCGCCATTGCAGCGCATGTCGCCTTCAAGGTTCACCTTTGAAAGGTCGCCGAAGATGCGGCACCAGCCGTCGCCCCTTGCCTTCACGTCGCCAATAACCGCACCGGCAAAGCCCTCAAGGAATTGCATCTTGGTACCGTGGGCACGCATTGGCATATCTATATAGTTGTCCTTTATAGACACATAGCCGTTTATGTCAGTGTAGCTGTCGGGACCGTCGTCAGCAACTGAATTGACGTTGATGCGCTGCAAGTTGTTGTCGTAGGTGGCTCTGGCACGCAGTGTGCCAAACTCTCCGCCCTGGAAGCGGAAGTCGTCGACATCAAACGTAGCGTAAGCCATAGGATTGCTGAAGAAAGACTTTACGTATCCGTTTCCCGTTACAAGCCCGGTGAACTCGACGGAGTTGAACCCCACCAAGTCCAAGACGTACTTCAGATTGATGTTGCGGAAGTCTACAAGCAACGAATCATCGTCACTGCCAGTTGTCTGCCCGTTGACAGTCACCCTCTGGTCGCCGTTGGAAACCTCGAAGTGGTCTATGTCAAGCAGGTTGTGGCTGTACATGACATGGGACGGCTGGACGGCAAGGCGTATTGTGTCGAACACTTCCTCGGAAGGCAGTATGTCAATGTCGAATCCAAGATTCCCCCTCGAGTTGCGGAACAGCCTTGCCGCAGCATTGGCATTGCCATAGGCAGGGCTGCCGCCATGGAGGTTCCAGTTGCCCTGGAAGCTGATGTTGTCGTCATGGGCTGTGGCTGCTATGCCTACTGACAGAGGTCTGCCACTGTCGTCAATGCGCTCTCCGTTGATGCTTGTCCGCATCACTCCATCATGCGCCGTAACGTCAATACGGGCGTTTCGAATGTTGTTGCCGCCATAGGCTACGCTTGGAGCGTCTATCTGTAAGTCTATGCTGTGGGTTCTGTCGTCAAGGTGTCCGTCGATACTTGCAAGCCCACCAACAGAAAGCGGAATATTGAACAGCCTGCGCAATATGTCCGCATTGACGAGGCTGGCACTGACGCTGAAGGCATTTCCAGAAGGTTTCCTTGAGGCGAACAGGCTCGGGAGATGATGCCCCACTATGCTTGTAAATGTCTGTGGAATAGTCTGGTAGTCGTACGTTCCATTGATACTGACACTGCCAAAGTCACTCTGTATGTCGGCAGAACGCTGGCGCATGTTGTTCCTTACCGACGCATGAATGAGCTTCAAATTGTAGTTCTGCCCCTCACCAACGGCAGAGAGGTTGGATATGTCGAGAGTGCCGTTCAAGTGGTCGAGATCCGCGCCCTTAAGGTCGGCAGTGGCATGAAGACCGAGCGTACGGTTGCCCAAGGCATCGGTTATCTTCAGCCTGTGCAGGTTCAAGTGGCGCACGTCGACAGTGGCAGCCACTCTTTCCCTGCCTACAAGCCCGTCAACAGCGACCTTTCCATTAGGATCGTCCATAGACACGCTGCCATTGAACACTGTGTTGCGGAAACTGCCGTCAACACTGATGTTCCTGTAAGGATAGCCCTTGTAATCGAAACGGCTGACAGTACCCTTTGCGGCAATGTCAAGCTTGTCTATCTTGAAAGGAGCCGGAAGCACTCCCCTCGCGCTCACCTCTGCGATGACTTTTCCAAAATCGCCATTGCCAAGTATCTTGCCGAGTTCTACTCCGTCGGTCTTCACATATCCCTTAAACGCGTTCTTGTCCACTTCCGCATCTATGGCGACACTGCCCGCACTTGTCGTCACATCACCCTTTGCCATGATGTGGCTGCCCTGTCCCGACGCCCTTCCATGAAGCGAGATGTAGCCAAGACGGGTTATAACTTCAGGCATGGTTACATTATGCTTGCGGAGGTTGCGTGCCACGAACTGTATTCCGTCCGCGCCAGTCTTCAACACAGCCACATTGACATTCCATTTCGGAGTGCCGTGAAGCCCGATCACACTGCCACTGCCCTTCAGGACTATGCTCTGGTCGTCGGCTTCCATCGCAAGCTTCCGGGCATTCAGCCCGTCATACGAACCTTCAATGTCGGCACTCATGCGCAACATGCCCTTGAAACTTTCAAGCCCCGGTTCTATGAACGCAAGGTCACGTGGCGAGACATAACTGTCAGCCAGTCTGACATTGTAGCGCAATGAGCGGAAGTCAACACCGCCCCTGCCCTTGCGGTATGTAGCTTGAATGAGTGGAAACGCCAGCATTGTGCCAGGCATCTGCATGGTGAAGTTGCGTATGGTGGCATGGCTGCCGTCAACGACTGCCTTGAAAGCAAGTTCTTTAAGCGTAAGACCCGACGACTCATTGAGTGAGAAGTGCCTTACGGCAACATCAAGGCTGTTGTCCGTCAGGTGGTTCAGCAGTATGTGCGAGCTAAGGCTGGACACATCAATGTGGCTTACGTCAAATCCTGCCCTGCGTGGAGCTGAGCAGTCGTCCCATTTCACGCTGCCGTTGCGTATCACAAGGCTGCCTATCTTCAAGTCCAATGGCGTGTGGCTGGTGGTATCCTTAGAAGCCAAAGAGTCCAGTACGAACTGAAAATTAGTGTCGGCATTCCTTGAAGGACGGTAAAGCACTGCCTTCATGCCGAACAACTGTGCCGACGATATGGATATGCGACCCTCAAAAAGTGGAAGAATGTCTATCTTGGCTGACACGCGCGAAGCCTCCAGCATGGGCTTCCGGCGTTGGTCATAGATGTGTACGCCGTCAACTATCACACGGTTGAGCAGTCCCAGGTCAACACTGCCTATCTCAACCCTCGTGCCTCCGAACTTGGCTGACAGCGCGGAGGCAATCTCGCCGCCCAAAGCCCTTTGCACGAAAGGAATGTGCAGCACCACAGTGACGGCTACATACAGTGCCACCACCGTGCATATTATGATATTTATAACCTTGCGAAAACGCTTCATATGTCACACCAATGAGTTGTTCCAGCATGGCCGCGCCTCTCATAAGAACAGCCCCGGCACGCCCTGCTTCAACTTTTGGAGTTACAAAGATAGTAAAAAGCTCTGGAAAAGACGAATGAAGATGAAGAAAAAGTCTTAGTGATGCCTGTCAACGAGGTGTTTGCAAAGCAGAATGAGGACTAGTATGAAAAATCTATGATAATAGCTACTTGATAACGAAGTAGCCGAGGCGGTGGTACGACAGGCGGTGCTTGAACACTTCTGATACCGAGTACACCTGGTATACGCCCTTTGGCAGGCGTGACACATCGAGGCGGTTGGGAGATGAAAGTTCCCGACCGACAGTGCGTTGAACCACCTGCCCCTGTATGTTCCGAACCTCAAAATACTTGCTGCCACAAGGATTCGGAACACTCAAGCCGACATAGCCGTCCTCGCACGGCAGAAACCCTTTCATTTGCTGCGGCTGCGGACTGCACTGCACGGGATCGCCCTCGTTGCCATACCTGTCCATGGCTGTGACGGCGAAATACTTCGGGATTCCGCCACCTTCCATTACGACAACGATGTCGCCACCCTCATGGCGCGGAAGAATGAGGTTGCGGGCATCATTGACATCAACGGGATACACGTCGCTTCCGTATACATTATAATAAGGCGACGAACCAGTGACCGTAATACGCCCGCCGACAAAAGACACACTGCGTGGAGTCTCCGGACTGCCTGCCCCAACTGGCGTTATAGAGGGAGCCAACGCCGGATAATGAGCATAGCGCAGCCGTTGGAAGTCATATACGCCACGCTCGTTGCCAGTGAAAAACCTCGAGCGGAAATGCGCAGTACCCAGCCCCATACGGCGTGAAGCCATCATCTCGTGTTCCACATCGGCGAGAGTCCAGCTATTGCGACCGCCCTCACGTGGATTGAGGAAGTAAGTACCCAAGCCAGCCACGACGGCTTTCCCATAGCTGTGCTCGCTCCAGTCGGCAGCAAAGGTGTAGAAGTCGTCGCCACGGAAATATATCATCGGATAGAGCTGGTCCATCAGTCCAGTGCGCAACCACATACGCGCGTCCTGGCTCACACGGTCGCGCGCGTTCCAGTTGCGTGACGAGCGACGGGGCAAGTCCGCATACTTGCCTATCGGCGAGCAACTGACCTTCACCCAGGGCTTCTCCGCCTTCACCGCCCTGCCGACAGCCTCGACAATGGCGGTTATCTTGCCACGCCGCCACTGGGCTACATAGGCATTCTTCGCCGCGGGCACCATCTCCGGATAGCGTATGTAGTCGAGGTGTATGCCGTCAACGTCGTAATGAGTGGCTATCTCGCGAGCCACCGAAGCCACCAGTTCTGCCGTCGAGCCTTGCGACGGGTCGAGGTAGGCGTTGCCGTCGAACTTCATCATCTTGTACCCACGACCGCGCAACCTGCGTGCCGCCACACCGCCGTATGCACCAACGGGCAACGTCACCACCCAGGCGTGGAGTTCCATTCCACGCTTGTGGCACTCGGCTATAGCGAACTCCATAGGGTCGAACGACGGCTGCCTCCCCAGCGTCCCCGTCATACAGCCGTCCCACGGATATATTGCCGACGGATAGACCGCGGTGCCGCGCACCACAGCCTGGAACATGACCGTATTGATGCCGGCACGGACGTACTGGTCGAGAATATCACGAAGTTCCCGCTTCTGCCTCTCCGCCACGGCGGTTCCACATCCGCGGCTTCGCGGCCAGTCGAGATTGCCAAGCGTGGTCAGCCACACGGCGCGCACCTCACGCTTCGGAGCCTCCGAAGTCTGCGCGCTCATGGTGAACGACACAGCCAACACAGTTACGAGCAACAATGCTTTCCTTACCATTATGATATATCCGTTAGTTTTCAAAACAGGTTGCAAAGATACCGCAAACCGCATACAATACAAAATAAAACACCCGGTTTTATTTCCATTCCCGCGCCGGTATAGCAACGCCACGGAGTTAATATAGTAACGTTCCAGAGTTAGTATACTAACGCCGCAGAGTTAGTATAGTAACGCTACGGAGTTAGTATAGCAACGTTTTAAAGGCACGGGAGGGCGGCTATTGGAAGCACACCTTCCCATACCGGATACGTACAGCCGGCATGACACTGCACGGCGGTAAAGGACGGCAAACTTTTGGCGGTTTCAAATATAATCTCTACCTTTGCGACTAATTTAGAATCTCAAGAAACTTATCCAATAACTGGAAATATGATTTCATTTACTATTGCCCTTATAGCCCTCATTGCGGGCTACTTCCTCTACGGAAAGTATATAGAGCGGGTGTTCCAGCCCGACGACCGTCCCACTCCAGCCGTGACCATGGCGGACGGAGTGGACTACATAGCCATGCCGACATGGAAGGTATACATGATACAGTTCCTCAACATAGCCGGCACGGGACCTATCTTCGGAGCTATCATGGGAGCATGGTACGGTCCGTGGGCGTACCTGTGGATAGTCTTCGGCTGCATATTCGCCGGAGCCGTCCACGACTACCTCTCGGGAATGCTGTCCGTCCGCCACGGGGGAGCCAACCTGCCGGAACTCGTAGGCACGTACCTCGGAACGCCCACCAAGAAGGTGATGCTCGTCTTCTCCGTCGTACTGCTGATGATGGTAGGAGTGGTGTTCGTGCTATCGCCCGCGCTGATACTCGGCGACTTCAAGCTACACTTCCTCGGTATAGACTTCACGACCACGGTGTGGGTCATCATCATCTTCGCCTACTACGTACTGGCCACGATGCTGCCTATCGACAAGATTATCGGAAAGATATACCCGCTGTTCGCCTTCGCCCTGCTGTTCATGGCGCTGGCACTGATGGCGTGCCTGTATATAAAGCACCCGGCACTGCCGGAAGTGTGGACGAACCTCGACAGCTACCGTGCCTCCAACGACCCCGACGGACTGCTCGGCGTGCTGGCATACTTCAAGCGCAACCCACTGTTCCCGTGCCTGTTCTTGACCATAGCCTGCGGGGCTATCAGCGGGTTCCACGCCACCCAAAGCCCACTCATGGCACGCTGCCTGAAGAGTGAGAAGATGGGGCGTCCCGTGTTCTACGGAGCGATGATTACCGAGGGCATCGTGGCTCTCATCTGGGCAACCGTCTCGATGTACTTCTTCTACTATGGTGGGTGGCGCGACGTGGTAGACGCTACGACAGCCAGCGAGTTCATGGCACAGTCGGACGGTGGCAAGAGCCTGATACAGTTCTTCACCGCGCCCAAGGTCGTCGAGCAAGTGTGCATAGGCTGGCTCGGAGTGGTCGGCGGCGTGCTCGCAGTGTTCGGAGTGGTCGCCGCGCCTATAACGAGTGGTGACACGGCGTTCCGCAGCGCACGGTTGATAATAGCCGCAGCCTTCAACCTCGACCAGAAGGGCATACGCCGCCGCTTCTACATAGCCATACCTATGTTCGCCGCAGCCATAGCGTTGCTCGTGTGGCAGATAGAGGATCCCAACGGCTTCAACACCATCTGGAACTGGTTTGGGTGGAGCAACCAGTCGCTCGCAGTCTTCACCCTGTGGACCATAACCATCTACCTTGTCGAGAAGGACAAGCCGTTCTGGATAACGCTCATACCGGCATTGTTCATGACGACAGTGTGCTCAACATTCCTGTTCGTCAGCGGGCAGGCGTTCGGCACTTGGATACCCCGTCCGGTTGGCTACGCCATAGGAATCGCCTGCCTCGTCATAGCCGTGGCATGGTTCGCAAGGTGGAAGAACTCGTATTCAAACCACGGACGGACGACAACCGCAAAGACCGACAAAGATTAAACCAGTATATTAGGAACCAAAACAGAGAAAACGTATGAAAAAGAAGACCGCACTGCTCATCGTGGCACTGCTCATCACAGTAGCCGCCAACGCACAGTTCCAAGCCGGCAAGGGATACCTCGGGGCATCGCTCACCGGACTTGACCTACACTACAACGGCAACGACAAGCTCAACTTCGGGGTAGAAGCCAAGGCAGGCATACTGCCGTGGGATAACCTCATGCTCCTCTGTACGGCAAGCTACCAGCACAGTGGAGACGACGACATCTCAGACCGTCTCCAGCTCGGAGTGGGCGGACGGTACTATATAACCCAGAACGGGCTGTACCTCGGAGTGAACGTCAAATACCAGCACGCGCAACACGGCTACAACGACCTTATGCCTGGAGCCGAAGTGGGATACGCCTTCTTCATCAACCGGTCCGTGACCATAGAGCCAGCCGTCTACTACGACCAGTCGTTCAAGAAGAGCGACTACTCGACGGTAGGTCTGAAGGTAGGCATAGGGGTATACCTCTTCGACGACAAATAACCACACGGCAGATGCAAGAATACCCATCGGCACTGCTTGAGAAAGCCGTCGGAGAATTTTCAAGACTGCCAGGCGTGGGGCGCAAGACCGCCCTGCGTCTGGCACTTCACGTGTTGAGGCAGCCTGTTGCCGACATCGATGAGTTCACCGACGCCATACACCACTTCCGCCACGACGTGAAGTACTGCCGCGTGTGCCACAACATCAGCGACACCGACACCTGCCCCATATGCTCCGACCCGCGGCGCGACCGGTCAACGGTATGCGTCGTGGAGAACGTGCAGGACGTGATGGCGATAGAGAACACGCAGCAGTACCACGGGCTGTACCACGTGCTCGGAGGCATCATCTCACCCATGGACGGTATAGGACCCTCGGACCTCGAGATAGACTCGCTCGTCAGCCGCGTGGCGGGAGGTGGAGTCGGCGAAGTCATACTCGCGCTCGCATCGACCATGGAGGGCGACACCACAAACTACTATATATCCCGGAGGCTCGCACCCACGGGAGTGAGGGTGAGCGTCATAGCGCGCGGCATCAGCGTGGGCGACGAACTCGAATACACCGACGAGATAACCCTCGGGCGGGCTATCCTGAACCGCACGGAGATGACAACCCACTAACGATATGAGACAAGACCCATCAACAACCACCGCCATAACCAGTGCCACGAAGCTGAAACTCCAGCTGTGGACTGCCGTCGCCATAGCCGTGGCGATAGTCATAGTCTTCGAGACCGAGGTCATGATGCCCGGCGCGCTCTACGGCGACCGCCAGGCGCAGTTCGTCGTCGAGACCACGATGACGCTGCTCTCGCTCGCACTTATCCCGACGGCACTTTACCTGTTCAAGTTCCGCCACATCAGCGACCAGCTGCACTCGGCAGACGGGGGAACCCGACTCGTCCGCTGGGGGACGGTCAGGATCGGAATGCTGTGCGTCCCAATGGTGGCTGACATGGCGCTGTACTACCTCTATGCCGAGGACGTAAGGTTCTTCTACCTATCCATAATCAACGCACTGTGCCTGTTCATGGTGTACCCGACACCCCGCCGCTGCATGGCGGAGACCGGCATTGAAGAATGCGCAACCGATACCGACGAAGGAGAAGAAAAGCCGTGAAACTCGCCATAATCATAGTAAGCTACAACGTCAGGCACTACCTGTCGCAGTGCATCGACAGCGTCGGCAAAGCCACGCGAGGTACGGACTCCGCCATATACGTAGTAGACAACCACTCGCACGACGGGACGGTAGACGCCATACGCCGCGACCACCCTCAGGTGCGCCTCACCGCCAGTCCGCACAACCTCGGATTCGCACGGGCGAACAACATAGCCATACGCAACAGCGAGAGCCAGTACGTACTCCTTCTGAACCCCGACACCATAGTCACCGAGGACAGCCTCCGCCAGTTGCTCGACTTCATGGACACCCACCCCCGGGCGGGAGCCTGCGGGCTGCGCATGCTGACCGCCACCGGTACGCCCGCGCCGGAAAGCCGACGCGGCACGCCGTCGCCCATGACCGCGTTCTACAAGATGACCGGGCTATGCCAACGCTTCCCGCTCAGCCGCCGCTTCGGGCGGTACTATATGGGCTGGCTCCCGTGGGACCGGGCGGCGCGCATCGACATAGTGAGCGGAGCCTGCTGCATGCTGCGCCGCGAGGCACTCGGGCAGACCGGGCTCCTCGACGAGGACTTCTTCATGTACGGCGAGGACATCGACCTGTCCTTCCGGCTGCTAAAGGCCGGGTGGGAGAACTGGTACGTCCCGGCGACCATACTCCACTACAAGGGCGAGAGCACCCAGCACAGCTCGTTCCGCTACGTACACGTGTTCTACGGTGCGATGCTCATCTTCCTCCGCAAGCACTACCACGGACTGTCGGTGTTCCTGTCGCTGCCCATCAAGGCAGCCATCATCGGTTCGGCACTCTGCGCGCTCACGCGCACCACGGCGGCGCACACGCGCCACGTACTCGGCTTCTTCCGCCGCCACCGGCAGCCAGCGCCACACCTTATAATAATAGCACCGGAAGAATCCCTACGGGAATGCCGCCGGATAGCCGACTGCAACGGACTGCGCTGCACCACCGTAGAGGGCGACGAGGACAGGCTGCCCGAGGGGCACCTGTCGATAATCTCCACCCTCGACGACGGGGAGCGGTACAGCGTCGCATACGACATATCGGCATACTCCTACTCCACCATACTCGGCAACTTCAACCGGCAGCCGCGACCAAACATAACCATAGCCACGTACGACCCGCGTACGCGCACCATAATCACACCCACCGACACATACCACTCATGAACCACGACACACCCGACATACGCCTGCGGGCAATGGAACCCGAGGACCTCGACACACTCTACCGCATAGAGAACGACCGGCGGCTGTGGAACACCGGTGCGACCAACGTGCCGTACAGCCGATTCACACTCCACAACTATATCGCCGACAGCGTCAACGACATATACGCCGACCGTCAGCTTCGCCTCATGATAGAGCACCAAGACCGGGTGGTCGGCATAATAGACCTGATGAACTTCGACCCACGCCACAGCCGCGCCGAGCTCGGAATAGTCATCATAGACAGCTACCGCCGACGGGGATTCGCCACCGCGGCGATAGGCCGCATCGCCTCCTACGCACGGGACACCCTGCACCTCCACCAGCTATACGCCATAGCCGACACGACCAACCGTGCCTCCATAGCCACACTGCTCTCGGCTGGCTTCCGACGTACGGCGACGCTCGCCGACTGGCTCCACTGCCCCGAGGGCTACCGACCGGCGGAGCTGATGCAGCTCACCCTATCTGTTAAAGAACATTAACCCGGTAAACTTTTCCCACGTTACCCTTCGTGGTACAGAATAAAAACACTACCTTTGCACTCGCAAAAACGAACAAGGGCTTTGGAGAAAGCCCGGTGACACTATCAAGGTGCGTTAGTTCAGTTGGTTAGAATGCCTGCCTGTCACGCAGGAGGTCACGAG
>CAZGAT010000038.1:0-15390 GCA_964523825.1 uncultured Prevotella sp.
ACTCGTCCGTTCCGCCGTCCTCACGCTTGGTCTCGAACGTGGTCTTTATTCCGCTTGAGAACTTGGAGTAGAAAGGATCGCTGGCGTATTGCTCCGCCAAATCCGCGCGCACGCAGGATAGCGTCACGTTCTCGAAGGCGTTGCCGAGATATTCATTCGAACCGTCGTCGAACGCCATTTCATTCTCGTCCTGATTAATGGCACTTGACGGAATGATAGAGTCGCACAGGAACGCTATCGATTCCAGATTCTTGCAGAGTCCGAAAGCCCTCTGACCTATCTTCGTCACCTTCTTGGGGATTACTATACTCTTGAGGTTCTCGCAGCCATAGAACGAGTAGTCGCCTATCTTCGTCACCGACGGAGGAAGGAGCGTTATATCCTCCCTCGCCTTTGCGGGCGGGAAGATCAGGAGCTCCGACTTGTCTTTCGAGCAAAGGTACCCCTTGACTGCGGAATATGTAGGATTGTCCGCGTCTACGGTGAACGCCTCGAGGTTTTCGCAGCCCATGAATGCAAGAGGGTCTACGTCGGTGGTATTCTCCGAAAGGTTCACCTGCGTCAGGACGGCGCAGTCGCGGAATGCCTCCTTGCCGATAGTCTTTACCGATGCCGGTATTGTAATGCTGTCAAGCCCTGTGTTGGCGAAACAGCCGTCGCCAAGTGTCTCTACCTGGCAGCCCTCCATGAACGTGAGGCTCTTCAAGTTCGTACAACCGTTGAACGCGTTGCGCCCGATAGACTTCAGAGATGCAGGAAGTACCACCTCCGTCAGGTTCTTGTAATCCTTAAAAGTACCTTCGGATATTGTCTCGATATTGCCACCACGCAGTATCAGCCTCTCCAATGACTCAGGCATTTTGGACAGACTCCCGATAGAGATTTGGGAGCCCTCGCCAAGCTCAAATACCTTTGTGCCTTGCGGTATCGTTTTTAGGTTCGTAATACTGGCAGGAACGTTGAAGGACTTTATATTGGCATCGCCAAGAGAAACAACCGACGTTATGGCGCAAGGCTCCTCGAACTTCAACGTGTTTATATAAGTCCAGCGCAGGTTGCTGTTGAATGTGGTGACGCTGGTGGGAATGGTAAGGGTGTCGATCTGGCAGCCTTGGAACGTGAGTGCCGTCACTTCCTGCACCGTAGACGGCACGGTGTAGTTCTTTTTCCGCACTTTTTTGGAAGCCACCCAGTATAGTTTTGTCTTGTCCTTGTTGAACAGCTCGGTACCGTCGTCAGTACTGTACCACGCGTTGCCTGGCGACACCTCTATTGTAGACATGCAGCGCATGTCTATTAATCCGGCATACGAGAGGCTGTCGCCAATTATCATCTTGCCCAGACAATACGTATCAAGTTCGTTGATTCGTTTCACCCTGTTGGTGTTCAACGTCTTCAACTGCGCGCCCGATGCGACATATAGTTTGTTGATAGTGTCTATGGTGTCCGGGACGGTATATGACTTAGCCCTGCGTCCATAGGGATAGCAGACGAGCGTCGTGCCTGACATAAGCACTCCGTCGATTGCGTAATACTTCTCGTTGCCCTTGTCGACCACGAACTCCTGAAGGTTTAAACCGCTTGTATGGTCAGGGAATTCCTCAAGCGACGCGGGAATCACCACGCGCTTTATAGAACTGTTGCCCAAACTGGTCGTGCAACGCCTTACGCCGGGCAATATGGTAAGCGTGCTGTCCTGATCCGAAAAGTCCTTGCCTGTAGGAATGGACACAAGGGTGTATGGATTAACCTTATATAGAAGCCCCTCGTAAGTCAGGTAATTGTCACTACCCACTTCCAGGTTGCTATAGCCATCACAGTATGCCCCGCCGGGACTTATATAGTTTACGGACTTGGGGAAATGGATCGTGCAATATTGACCTGAATATTTAATGCTTGTAATAGTTTTAGGAAATGTAATGTCGGTCGCCGTCGACGCGCCATAGTACAAATTCGCTTCTGTGACAGTCCACTTTACGCCGTAGGTGTCATAAAAGCTTTCGGGGATTGACACCGTACCCCCCCTATGAGCGAAGTGACTGATACAGTGTAAGTTTCGTCGTTCGTAACCTTATATGTGATACTGTCGTGCGTTATCTTGTCTCCGACCACATACGCCGACGCGTTAAGCGAAGTGAAAAGCAGGCACAATAATGCCAGTACATGCCTGAGCCGCCAGCCCAGGCGTGAGCGTTGATTTTCTGTCATTTGCTTTCTCTTTTTAATTTGTTAATATGTAGTTGATTAATTCTCAAATAGTCTTTATGCGCGTTCCGCTGTTGTACCTCTACGAGGCACATGTCTTCTGGCTTTCTTGTTCCCCAGACTGCGGTCGCTATCGCTCCCTTAGTCTGGGGTTACTATTTAGTTAAGCCTCTCCGAGGCTTTGCCCCTGCGAAACCTCATTGCCATTGCGCAGCCTCTTCGAGGCTTTCCCACTTCAATGTGCGATTGTTCATTACATCATTCTTCATCGGCGCAAGCCGACCAATTCAACATTACTCATTCCTCACTCAACATTAAATTGAGGGGTAGGTCTGTGCGTCGAAGACGTACATCTCTTTGATAACCCCGGACTAAGCGTAGCGCAGTCTGGGGTACGTCCCATGCGCAGTAGCTTCTGCTTCGAAGATGCAGGACAGCACGATAGTGCGCGTTCCGCTATTGTACCTCTTCGAGGCACATGCCTTCGGGCTTTCCTGTTCCCCAGACTGCGGTCGCTATCGCTCCCTTAGTCCGGGGTTACTATTTAGTTAAGCCTCTCCGAGGCTTTGCCACTGCGAAGCCTCGTTGCTATTGCGCAGACCTCTCCGAGGCTTTGACTATTATATATTGTCGCTTTGTTTTGATTCGTTTTGCCGTGTCACGTATTCGTTGTCGTGGTACTCTTTGGTCGTATTATCAACAAACGTTGGCGCAAAAGTACAATAAATATCCGATATTAACAAACGATTATTAATTTTTCTGCAATTTACCGTCGTATTCTTGCCTCCAAAACGGACGTATAAGCCTCTCCGAGGCTTTCCCCACTGATACCCACTTGTAGTGCGTCGAAGACGTACATCTCTTTGATAACCCCAGACTAAGCGAAGCGCAGTCTGGGGTACGTCCCATGCGCAGTAGCTTCTGCTTCGAAGATGCAGAACAGCACGATAGTGCGAGCCTCTCCCCAGCCCTCTCCAGTAGGGGAGGGAGGTTTACGTGGTTCTAATCAGTCCCCACGAATCGGACAAAAAAAAGAAGAAAAGGAAAAGGATATAGAATGTTATAGGTCGTTGCGACGTAGGTTTGACATGACTTTTTTCGCATACGCTTGTCCGCGCGGAACAAGATAAAGGAAGGTAACCATACCGTCCATGACCTCGACATGAAGATTGAAAAAAGCCCTGTAATTGCCTACGCGTATACGATATACAAATTCATAACCGATCAATTTCTTACAGTCTGCCACCTCTTTTATATCCTGCGCGGCTTTGACTTCGGCTATCATGTCTCTGACGCTGTCCAAACGCTTGCCTGACAGCTTTCTGACAGCTTTCTCGAAATATTTTGAATATCTGACCTTCATAGCCCAAGCCAGCGTTCAAAATCTTTCTGTTCTTGCTCGCCCAGAAGCTCATGACCTTCAGGATAGTTCTCGGAAAGGAAAGCATACTCCTTGCTGTCGTCATATTCTTCTGCGACGTGATCGAGTATGTGCTCTATCATGAGCTTGAGGTTTGTGCCGTGATTAGCTGCCATAATAGACAGAGAACGGAAAGTGTTTGCCTTTAGGTCTATATTCTTTCTCCTCAAACGTTTTTCTAATGCTTCCATAGCCTTACATTATTTTGTTGCAAATATACACAATATACCTGATGTATACAAGTCGGGATTGTCTTTTTTGTATTTGCCATAATCTTTTTACAGCCCAAGAGCGGCTTTAAGCAAAAAGTAAAGAGGTAGTATCTTCGGTTCCCGTTCACAATCCTTTCATTTTCGAGGGCGTTCGTTCACTCTCCTCCATATCGTACGACATTAACACCACCTTGCACAGGCTTGAACCGTGTCAATATTATATCACAGAATTTAACACTTCATTTTTCGCGTTTTAGGATTGAAACGGGTGGAATCTTGCGGTTACAATCGCTCGAAACCATCATTTCAATCCGAAAAATCCAACAATTACAGTCCTGAATTTCTAACGAATACATTCCTTAGGGTCTAACGAATGTATTCCTTAGGTGGTAACGATTGTATTCCTTAGCATGTAACGAATGTATTTCTTACACTTCAACCTATTGACTTTGCCAACGCATTAGTATGTATCGGGCAACACATTAATAATATATGAACCTCTACACAATTCCTCCCGTGCGGTGAGGGACTACAGAAGCTGGAAGCTCCTCCGATTCGGGAGTAGGGGATAGCAAGGCGGGCATGACCTCGGAGAGGTCGCCGCTCTCGTAACCCGTAGTCATACCCGTCAGGGTTGACTACGGGCTGGTAACTACATATATCAGCATTGACTCCGGAGGAGTCACCGAGTTGGAGGGATAGCTGTAGGCGGTAAAGCACTACATTACTTCATATACCACACACCATTGCGGCAGACCATAGGGACAATGACTTCTTCGGACGACTTGTCGCCAAAGGAAAGTGTGAGATAAACGGCAGCGGCGGCAGTGTCACGGGGCATGATGTCAGCCTTGCTAAGGCGCACCGCCTTAATGCCCTGCCGCAGGCTGTCCTGCTCGTGTACGAACATGGCGGCGTTCTTTTCGAGTGCCTCGCGATAATCGGCGGGTATGGGGTTGGGATAGTTTATACCGTCGACAAAGGCGGCATAGTCATGGCGCAGGAGGCAGCCGTAATATTGCAAGGCTGCCTTGCCTGCTATCTCGCCGTGATCGGGCGCAGAAGGCTTGTCCTTGCATGAAAGTGCCACCAACGGCAGCATAAGCAACAATATTATCTTCTTCATTTCTGGCGTATGAACACGTTTATAGGGCAACCATGCAAAGACCAGTTCTCGCGCATCTTGTTCTCAAGGAAACGGCGGTACTGCTCCTTGACGTACTGCGGAAGGTTGGCATAGAACACGAACGACGGTATCTGCGTATTGGGCAGTTGCGAGCAATACTTTATCTTTATGAACTTTCCCTTGACCGACTGTGGCGGCGTAGCCTCGATGATAGGCAGCATGACGGCGTTGAGCTTAGTCGTTCCGATGTGTATCTTGCGGTTGAGGTAGACCTGTTTGGCTGTCTCAAGCACACGGAATATACGCTGCTTGGTGAGCGCGGAGGCGAAGATGATAGGGAAGTCGGTGAACGGAGCCATGCGATTTCGTATGGCGTTGGTGAACGTGTCTATGGACTTCTGGCTCTTGTCCTCGACCAAGTCCCACTTGTTCACGACGACGACGAGGCTCTTGTTGTTCTTCTGAATGAGCTGGAAGATATTCATGTCCTGCGCCTCTATACCGCGGGTGGCATCTATCATGAGTATGCAGACATCGCTGTTCTCTATGGAGCGTATGGAACGCATGACGCTGTAGAACTCCAAATCCTCGGTGACCTTGTTCTTGCGGCGTATGCCGGCGGTGTCGACAAGGTAGAAGTCGAAGCCGAACTTGGTGTAGCGTGTATATATGCTGTCGCGCGTGGTACCTGCTATCTCGGTGACGATGTTGCGGTCCTCGCCTATGAAAGCGTTGATGATGCTCGACTTTCCGGCATTAGGACGACCTACGACCGCGAAACGCGGTATGTCGTCTTCGACAGATTCCTCGGGCATATCCTTGAGTTTGGAGCATACCAAGTCGAGTAAGTCACCAGTACCACCGCCAGTAGCCGCGCTTACGCACTGAGGATCACCCAGCCCGAGCTTGTAGAACTCGGCAGCCGAATAGCTTTCGCCACTATTGTCAACCTTGTTGGCTACAAGAATCGTCGGTATCTTGGCACGGCGGAGAATCTTCGCCACGTCCTCGTCCCAGTCGGTTATACCGGTCTCGTTGTCTACGAGGAAGAGTACGAGGTCTGCCTCGTCTGTCGCCACACGCACCTGCTGCCGTATAGCGTCCTCGAATATATCGTCTGACTTTACCACCCAGCCTCCGGTATCTACCACGGAGAACTCGCGTCCGTTCCACTGGCACTTGCCATACTGGCGGTCGCGCGTAGTGCCTGCCGTATCGCTGACTATGGCGCGTCGGCTCTGTGTCAGACGGTTGAACAGTGTTGACTTGCCCACATTAGGGCGTCCTACAATAGCTACTAAGTTTGCCATTTCCTTGTTTGATTTCTGAAGTTTAACATTCTTCGGCCCTCCACACTACGTGGAGAGTATGCTCTGCATACAGTTAGAGCCAAATTATTTCGATTTATTCCGGGTCGTAACCGAAGTTGCGCAGCTCGCGCTTGTTGTTGCGCCAGTCCTTGTCTACCTTGACAAAGGTTTCAAGAAATATCTTCTTGCCAAAGAACTTCTCAAGGCTCTTGCGTGCCTCGGTGCTAACTTTCTTCAGCGCGAGTCCCTGATGACCTATGATGATGCCTTTCTGCGAGTCACGCTCGACATAGATGACGGCATTGATGTGTATACGCCTGTCGTCCTCCTTGAACTGCTCCACGACGACTTCGACGGAATAGGGTATCTCCTTGTCGTAGTAGCGGAGTATCTTCTCGCGTATGATTTCCGACACAAAGAACTTCGCCGGCTTGTCGGTCAGTTGGTCTTGCGCGAAGTAAGCCGGACTTTCCGGCAACAGTTCCTTGACGCGCCTCATAAGAACGTCTACGCCAAACTTGTTCTTCGCCGATATTGGCAATATCTCGGCATTGGGAAGTATGCCGTGCCACTTGTCTACAAGCGCGCCAAGCATTGCCGTAGGATTTACGGATTTCTCTCCCTTAGCCGTAGTGCCGGTACCGAGTTCGTCAATCTTGTTGATGAGCAAGATGACAGGAATGGTCATCTTCGACACCTTTGCGAGGAAGTCGGCATTCTTCTCCGGATTCTCCACGACATCTGTGACATACAGGAGAATGTCGGCATCAGCCAGCGCGCTTTCGGAGAACTGCAACATCATCTCCTGCATCTTGTAGTTCGGCTTCAGCACTCCCGGGGTGTCGGAAAAGACTATCTGGCAGTCCGGCTCGTTGACTATCCCCATGATACGGTGACGGGTGGTCTGCGCCTTGAATGTGGCGATAGATAGCTTCTCGCCGACGAGCTGGTTCATCAGCGTGCTCTTGCCCACGTTCGGGTTGCCTACTATGTTTACGAATCCTGCCTTGAACATCGTCCTTATTTAAAAAAGTAATGGTTTGGATTATGATTGTCCGCCTTAAAATAGAAAAAAGAGTTAGAAGACAAAAGGCAAACCTTAACGACTCCTAACTCTCTTGTATCTGTGATAGAACTGATTTACTTGACTGCTGCCTTGTCGCCGTCGTAAGCCCACTTGTAATAGGAGGCTCCGTGGACGAATCCGGCACCGAAAGCCGTAAATATTATATTGTCGCCTTTCTTCAGCTTGTCTTCATTGTCCCACATTGCCAACGGTATCGTGGCAGCACTGGTGTTGCCGTAGTGGTCGATGTTGATAAGCACCTTCTCAAGCGGCACCTCCGCACGCTTTGCCACTGCCTCGATGATGCGGCGGTTGGCCTCGTGTGGTATTATCCAGTTCACGTTGTCTGCCGTCAGACCGTTTTGCTTCATCAGCTGAACCACGTCGTCGCTCATATACGTCACCGCATAGCGGAATACCGTACGTCCTTCCTGATAGAGATAGTGCAGGCGGTGGTCAACGGTGAAATGGGACGGAGGGCAGACGGAACCGCCAGCCTTCATATGCAGGAACGGAAGTCCCTTGCCGTCAGTCCTAAGTATAGAGTCCTGAACGCCTACGCCTTCTTCCTCGGTAGCCTCTACGAGCACCGCCCCGGCTCCGTCGCCAAACAGCACGCAGGTAGCACGGTCGGTATAGTCGACCAGTGACGACATTTTGTCGGCTCCTATGACGATGATGCGCTTGTAGCGTCCGCTCTGAATCATCGATGCCGCAACGTCAAGCGAATACAGGAAGCCGCAACAAGCCGCCTCGAAGTCGAACGCAAATGCGTTCTTCAGTCCGAGCTTGCCCAGGACTATGCTCGCAGTCGATGGGAACTTGTAATCAGGAGTTGTCGTAGTGACGATGAGCGCGTCGATGGTATCTGGGTCTACGCCAGTCTTCTGAAGCAACTGCTTGGCTGCCTTGCGAGCCATATAGCTTGTGCCGAGACCTTCCTCGGTGAGGATACGGCGTTCCTTGATTCCAACGCGTGTAGTAATCCACTCGTCACTGGTGTCTACCATTCTCGACAGTTCCTCGTTGTTGAGGACATAGTCGGGGACGTATCCGCCAACTCCAGTGATTATCGCATTGATTTTACCCATTACCGACGATTACTCTGCTGTCTCCTTTACAACAGCGACCTTGCCACGATAGTATCCGCAAGTCGGGCAAACCGTGTGGTATACATAGTATGAACCGCACTCCGGGCATTTTGCCAGCGTCGGAGCTACAGCCTTATCGTGGGTTCTTCTTTTGAGTGTACGAGTCTTTGATTGTCTTCTCTTAGGATGTGCCATAATTTAAATGTGTAATTTTAATTTTTAATTCTTTAATTGCTTGAGTACTTCCCAGCGCGGATCCACCGATGCCTCGCGCTCCTCACCGCTTCGGGCGGCAGTATGCTCTTCAAGAGTCCGTATCATAGCAGGGTTGCATTTTCCAGGTGCATGCACGTGCCTGACAGGAACAGCGAGTACAATGAATTCGTAGATGAACCACGCGACATCGAGCATTCCTTCGTTCTCGGCCACCGTCACGAGGTCGTCATCCTCTGAGTATTCGTCACCGAACCTGGCATTGAGGCGTTGCTCAAACTCTATCGGCTGCTCCATGTCGTCAAGACAGCGGTCGCACATGACCGTCACCTTGCCAGCCCCATGAAACTCCAGCGTGAAGAAGTCGTCGGCAGTACGCACAATATCCATATCGACATGCACGCTGCCACGATTGACATCATCGCCACCGACAGCCTTGAAGAAGTCATCGTCAATATCGACAGAAAGGCTCGTAAGTCCCTCTGGCATACCGTGTAAATCCAACTTCAAGGTTTCCAAGTCCATAATCGGGTTGCAAAGTTACAAATTATTTCTGATAACCAACAACTTAAAATACTAAAAAATATCTTAATGGCACAATTATCAGCACGTTGTGCAGAGGCTGTTTACGTCTATGCTAAAAGCTCAACCGCTGATTTTTCCTGCAAGTACATCACTGGCAAGCGCATGCTTTATGTTGCCTTTTTTATCGGAATAGACAATAGACTCTCCACGAGAAGCCTTATCAAGCAGCATCTCATGTTCTGCTAAAGACAATCCTTCATCTAATTTTTTTATGAATGTTTCAACTTCTTTATTTGACATAATCTTTTATCTTATTAAATTGACTAACATCATTTATCCTGATGCGGATTGACTTGCCGCCAAAAGCGATTCGCATCCTCTTATATTCACTATTGTCATATATTGCCCATAAATCAACTTCAGCCATAAATATCTTGAACAAATTATTTATACCTTTGGAATACCTACGTAATATAACATCGTTTGGAATATTATGTCCTCCTTTACTAACTCTTTCAGCTACACGGTCTATTGCCAACTTAGGACTATTAAGCCAAAAGTATATTAAATGAACCATATAACCTAATCTATGAGCCTTTCTGACAAGATTCACATACGAGCGCGTAGCCAATGTGGTCTCTATTGAAAACGATTCGCCTTTATCAAGCAAAATCTGTATGCGTTCCAACATCAACCGTCCTGCCTCTATAGCTACTCCTTCTGGATTAAACGGCGATAGTCCCTTGGCTATTTCGTCTGCATTAACAAATTCTTTTACCAATAAACTTTTTGGCAAAATTGTCATAGAAGCAGTAGTTTTTCCTGCTCCATTACAACCAGCAATTATATATAAGTGCTTCGTCATATTTACTATTAGCCTACAATAGCAGACTTATTAATTGCAAAACTAAACAAAAATTCTCGTAGCACCAACTTTTTTATTCCAATATCAGCAGAATGTGGGGGTCCCGCCGTAACCACTCTATTGTCCTGTAATGTTTTCTGCCAACAAAACGAAAAGGTCAACCAAAAAGGTGACTAAGCCGTAAAGATGTCAACTAAATATAAAAGTAAAGTTCAAACGCGTCAACCAACTTTAAAAGTAAGGCTGAAAGTAGTCAACTTTAAACGTCAAACTACATTTAGGCATAGTCAGTCAGCAATACTATTTCCAGAAAATGCCCACTACTTTGGAAATGGTATTTCCAATACTATGGAAACGAGGTTACCAATACTATGGAAACAGTATTTCCACTGTAGTGGAAACATTGTGGTAAATACATAACGTGAACAGCAAGGATAATAATCGGCAATGATAGACAGGAACAGGTTGTCCGCAAGATGAAAAAGGTTATTTACAAGGTTGAAATAGGCGTTTTACAGCTTGCGCAACTCTATCCTGAAGGTAGTGCCATGCGGCGAGCCGTCACCACGGTCGGTATCGGAGCTTTTGACGAATATGCGTCCATTGTGATACTCCTCCACTATGCGTTTGGCAAGGCTAAGTCCAAGTCCCCACCCACGGCTCTTTGTGGTGAAGCCGGGACGGAACACGTTGCCGATGTCCTTCTTGCGTATGCCCTTGCCGGTATCGCTGACCTCGACGACGACTCTGCCGGCGGTCTCGCCGAGGCGCAAGGTTATGGTGCCGGCACCGCCGCCCATGGCATCTACGGCGTTTTTCATGAGGTTTTCTATAACCCATTCGAACAGCGAGGCGTTGAGGTTGACGGTTATTCCGTGGCTGGGAAAGTCACGCACGATACTGACCTTGCGCGACGTACGGCGATCCATATAGTCTGCGACATGGCTGAGCACGTCGTTAAGGTTGGTGGGCACAGGCTCTGGCAGCGAGCCTATCTTGGAGAAGCGGTCGGCGATGAGCTGGAGACGCTTCACGTCCTTGTCTATCTCGGGTATCAGCTCGTCGGAAGGATAGTTCTCGCGAAGTATCTCGACCCACGCCATGAGCGACGATATGGGCGTACCGAGCTGGTGGGCGGTTTCCTTGGAAAGTCCGACCCAGACCTTGTTTTGTTCGGCACGCTTGGAAGTGAGCAGCGCGAATATGGCAACGACGACAAAGAGCATGACGACTCCCAGTTGCACGAATGGATACAGCGCAAGTCGCTTGAGCATGAGCGAGTCGTCATAGACGACGTCGATATAGTCTGAAGCGGAGCCTTTCTGCCCGAGGTTGATGCGGATAGAACGTCCTTCCGACTTCAAACGACGGGCTATGGCGGAGGCGTTGCGGAGGCTGTCGGCATAGTCCCTGCCCTCTATCTTGATGTTGCGGAAATCTGTAACGGTGCCGTCCTTTGCCACGACGATGACTGGTATAGCGTCGTTGCCGTTGAGCACCTTGAGTACAAGCGATAGGTCGGTGTTCTCGTCGGCATTGTTGAGACTGCGCATAGCCTCGCCCCAAACCTCCATACGGTTGCGTTCTTCGGCTTCGAGGTCTTTTATCAGCGAGTGGGAAACGACGAGCGACACCACGGCGATAAGCACCGCGGCTGCCACGAGGAGCACCTTCACCTGCCGAATCCTGTCAGTCCATTGCATAATAAGCCATTGGTTCGGAATAATGACCGAACACTCTTAAAACGCAGAACCGCCAGGGATATTGCACTGGGCAGTCAATATTGCGCCGTGATGTAAGAAGAAACAGGAACGTAAGGAGCGGCTACGGCTTGTAGCTGAACGTCAAAAGGCACTCGCGCCCACGCAGAACGCTCTCTGAACGCACGGTCATCAGTTCGGAGGTCGTGGAACGCGCATAGACTTTCTTATCCAACAGGTTGTCCAGCGAGAGGTCTATGTCGAAATGGCGGGCAGAATAGCCAATGGCGGCATCGGCGAAGAAAGCGTCCTTGTAGCGGTCTTCCGTTATCTGGTTGTGGTCGTACTCGCAATTAAGCTTCAGCTTGAAACGACCTGCCGGCACGACGGCTGTGACAGTATGCCGCCAGGCATTGAACGAGGTAGTCGCTCCGTGCGACAGGCGCATATCGTTATATGAGTATCGGAGCGAATAGTCGAGCGTCATGTCCTTATACGGCGACAGGAACAGTGACGCGGTTGCGTTCAGCGCGTTGTATTCCGACGACGCAAGAGCATCGTCCTGGAACATCTTGGAATTGTCGTGGCTGTATATTCCGCGCAGGGTTATCTTTCCGGAAAGGAACGGCAGTCCCTGCTGGCACATGAAGTTGGCGTTCCAGCGGTTGCTGTTGGTCTCTACAGGGGTAGTGCCGATAATGATGTAGTCGCCAAGGAATGTACGTGAATATGTGTACGGATTGGTATCGAACGAGCGTGTGACGGTCGCCATCACGTGGGTGCCGCGCAGGCTGTTGCGGTAGACGAGGCTGTATGTGGCAGACTTGCTACGCGTTACGCCATATCCACGATACCCGCGGTTTAGGTACATGTAGTCCTGCATGATGAGCGAGCCGTAGAAGCGGTTGAAGTCGGCAGGCTCAACACTGTAGCCGCCACGCAGGCTCATACGCAGGCGGGAGGTTACGTTCCAACGTAAGTTCAACGACGGCGACACGTCAACGCGGTCACGCCCGCCATCGGCACTGTACTTGTAATATGTATTCTCTATTGGCACGGACAGCGTAACGCCTACCTCGTCGGTAGAATACTCCACTTGCGGACGCACGTACAGTCGGGCGAATCCGAAGTGGCTCTTGTCCGACGGCGCACCTATTGAGTCTGGCAGTCCGTAGGCTGACGCGTTGATATAGCGCATCATGGCGTTCACTCCGAGGCGTGTGCTAATGGAGAAGCGTCCGAACTTCATGCCTCCCATGGCATAGGTATCGGTGGCGTAGAACCTCTGCGACACGCTCTGGCTGACAAGCGAGTCTACGAACAGGTGTTGCGGGCGGTTCTGAATGGTGTTGTTGGAATAGAATGACACAAGCGTATTGCCGTAACGGCGTATTATATAAAGGTTGTCACGGATGTCGAACACGGGCAACAGCGCATGCTGGCGGTGAGGATCGGTGCCTGTCTCCGCAAGCCTTTGCGACAGCCATTTCATGTCGCCCGAGAGCGAGTTGCGCAGATAGCTTCTCGTGGAGTTGTGCTCGTATTTCACGAGGGCGTAAAGCTCATTGTCGTTGTCGCTCCATGACTTGCGGTTGTCTATCATACGGTTGCCACCAGCGCGATAGTACTCCGTAGTGCGTCCGCCCCATGCCTTGTTGCGGTCGTTGTTGTAGGTCAGTTGCAGGTTTATCTGCGAATCGTCGTCGATACGCTTCATGAAGTTGGCTGTCAGCGCGTGGCTGCGGTTTATGAGGCTGCGGCTCGCCGACAGTCCTGACACCGACGGCGGCGAAAGCTGTATGAAGTCACGTGGCTGGAGGGTCGACAATGCCGATATGTCGAACAGGTTGGACGACTCACGGCTGATGTCATCGCCTGTGTTGTTGGTCTTGTACGTAATCATGGATTGGAAGTCTGAACGCAGTCGTAGTCCGAATCCCTCAAGCTTCCAACGCAGTTCGCTGCCGCCGTCCGTCTGATAACCAGACGAACCATTATCGGCAGGCTCGGACGACGCGCCTATGCCGAGTCCGCCACGCCACGAAGTCACCCAATGCGATTTTGCACTGTCCTTCATTCGTATGTTGACGGCTGCGTCGTCGCTGAACGTGAAATCGTCAAGCACGCGTATAGGCTGGTGGTTGCGCATAACCTGCACCGCGCCGACCTCCGACTGTGGCAGCGTGTTGGTCGCCACGCCGTACTTGCCGCCGAGCATGTCAAGTCCTTCGATATAGAACTTGCTGATTGGCCGTCCCTCATACGATATTCTGCCCGACACCTTGTCTACGTCGAAACCGGGCATCTTGGCTATCACGTCGCCTATCGAACGGTCATTACCGTTGGCGAACGCCCCTACGAGATATGTCACCGTATCTCCGTGCTCGCGTATCTTGTCAGCGTTTACCGTCACCTCCTTAAGCTCTATCGCGCCCGGCTGCATCTTGACTTTCAGCGGACTGATGCCGTCCTTCACGGCTACCGTCCGGCTCTCGAAGCCGAGCATACTGAATTCCAGCGTGTCACCAGCGGCAGCCTCTATCGTGAACCCGCCACGGCTGTCACTGCTCGCATAGCCACACATCTTGTGCCCGGTAACGAAACGCTTGATTATGACCGACGGCAAAGGCTCGCCCGTATCATCAACAACATTGCCCGACACGGTAACGTTCTGCGCCAGCGACGGCACGGACGCCAATACTAATATAATAAGGTATAGTAAGCGGCGCATCTATTCTTCCTCAAATTCCGGGGTCATAAGCGTACCCTTGGGGTAAGCACTGGGATTGTGTTTCTTCATGAAGCGTATACGACCGATATTGGTAAACTTCTTCTCATAGTAATTGTAGAATGTAACGGGTTGGAGGTTCTTGGTCAGTATCTGCGCCGCCTCAATATCCAAGAATCCGGGAACCTCGGCCTTGAGTATCAGCCCAGGCAGTCCTGCCAGTTTCCACGGACCGACGGACAGGGGAATATCGAACGTAAACCATGCGTGCCACTCCCTGCCACGGAACTTCGTAGTTGCCAAATGGCACTCGTAACCAGCCACCTCCTTCACGGAATCAAGCACTACGTTCCACGCCACCGTCGGAGTATCGACAATACAGAAGCCTTCGCCAAGCATATTAGTATACATGGTTACAACGCCGTCCGCCATTTTCCTATAATAGTAATCCCCGTATCCGGGCAGATACGTAATTTTCTCCCCTGTCTCCTGATACCTTTTCAATGCCGCCATATGTTCCTCATAGTAGACGTGGAATCCCTCCTTGGTCGAGCAAAGCGAGTCACTGCGGAATTTATTGCGTGAGAAATACTGGCTTACCGTACTGCCGCAGCGCAGCACGAACACGTCTTTCTGACTGCCGTACTTCTTTATATAGTCGCCCTCGTACTTGGAGACGTACCTCACCTCCATGTTCGCTGGTTCTATCACGTGCGTTTCCTGTGCCGAAACGCCAATAAAGGACAGCATTGCCAATAGTGTCAACAAATGTCTATACATAACTCATTCAGGTTTTGCAATGATATACATTCCATCTATTTCCATGGCGCGTTTGCTTTCAAGCTGTAAGCAAACGCACCTGCAAAGTTATAGAAAAAAACAGGACGCCAAGAGATATTGCGGTTTATTTGCTACTAAAATGCCAACAA
>CAZGAT010000039.1:0-14593 GCA_964523825.1 uncultured Prevotella sp.
CCCGCGACCTCGACCTTGGCAAGGTCGCGCTCTACCAACTGAGCTATTGCCGCATTAAACTTGCTTTCACAAGTGCATTTCTCTAAATGCGGTTGCAAAGGTAAGGCATTTTTGCTAAACTCCGAAACTATTTGCAAACAAAAAACAGCTGCTTAACCTTTGTTAACAAGTCCATCAATCCATTCTTGACCTATAATCTTCATAGGTGAAAGTCCTAAGTCGCTCAAACTCACCGTTGGAACGCAACATGACTATGTCTGGGTGGCTAATACCGTTAAACATATTCGTTTTGACTGTCGTATAGTGCAACATATCTTCAAAGACGATATTCTCCCCTATTTGAAGTTCATGGTCAAAAGCCCACATACCCATAAAGTCGCCCGACAAACACGAGCAACCACCAAGACGATACACGTGCTCGCCAACATAAGCTTTTGAAGATTCTCTTTCTGCACTTGATGCCTCTGGCAACGCCTTCGCCCCACGCACTTCTGGCATATATGGCATTTCAAGGCAATCGGGCATATGGCACGTAAAACTGACATTTAGGATTGCCGTCCTTATCCCGTTGTCCTCTACAATATCAGCCACCTGCGCGACAAGTTCGCCCGTCTGCCACCCGAAAGCACTGCCAGGTTCGAGTATGACCTTTAGATTTGGGTAACGCTGGCGGAAAGAACGCATCAACTTGACAAGTAAGTCTACATCATAGTCCTGACGCGTCATCAGATGACCGCCGCCAAAGTTTATCCATTTAAGCTGTGGGAACCAGCGCGAAAACTTCGCCTCAATATGCGAGAGCGTGCGTTCAAACACATCGGCACCGCTTTCACAATGGCAATGACAATGAAATCCGTCTATATCCGAAGGCAACCGCTCTGGCAACTTGTCAGCCGTGATGCCGAACCGCGTACCTGGAGCACATGGATTATACAGGGCTGTAGCTATCTCGCTATACTCAGGATTTATCCTCAATCCGAAAGACACGTGCTGATTCACCACTTTAGCACGTTCGTGGTACCGCTCATATTGCGGCAACGAATTGAAAGTCAGGTGAGACGAGCACCACGCTATCATGTCAATATCGTTATCCGTATAGGCAGGAGAGAAAGTATGTACAGGAACGCCAAACTCCTCGCGCCCCAAACGCGCTTCATACAAGCTGCTTGCGGTAGTAGCGTTGATATATTCATGAAATATCGGGAACGTCTTCCACAACGCATAAGCCTTGAACGCGAGTATTATCTCAATCCCTGCTTCATGCGCCACTTTATTTATAAGGGCGAGGTTATGCCTCAACTTGTCTTCTTCAAGAATATATGCAGGCCTTTGTACTTCTGGAAACACATTCATATTTTCATCAGCCGTCTTCATGTCTACGTGTATAATGGACTGTTATATATTTTATCTTTTCAATCTTTCAAAATATTCATCAAGCGCACGACGTGGCGTTCCGAGCCTGACAAGGAGTTCGAGATCCCGTTGCGCCTCTCGCTTACGTCCAAGCCTTAAAAGCACATCTGTGCGATTCAATATATAGTCCTTGTTTGCAGGGTCACGGACAATGGCTGCGCTGTAATCATATTCCGCAAGCAAGTACATCTGGCGCTCGCGTTCCATATCTGCACGTGCAGCGTACGCTATCGCACTGTCAGGGAAAGCCTCAACCAATTGGTTTATCTCGTCCATCGCCTTGGTACGCTTGTTGTCCTTGTTGTCAACCAACGCCAGTCCAAGCTTTGCCTCGAAATTATCCGGTACTATGGCAAGCACTGACATATAGTCTTGCCGTGCGAAACCATAGCGTCCAAGTTTCTCGTTGACATACGCCCTAAAGTACAATGCCGCTATATTGCGTGGGCGACGGCTCAATACTATATCATATTCTGCCTTTGCATATTCCCATTGTCCGAGTTCGACATTCCAGCCCGCCTTTCTAAGCCTCAGGTCTATACTGTCCGGGTGCAGCTTCAAAGCTTCGTCAGCCCTTGCAAGTGAATCGCGCAAAGGATTGCCACCCTGTGCCAATACTGGCAGAAAAGGCAGAAAGGCCAACAGGAATATCAGCCCCCAACGCTTATTCAATATTATCATATTATGCAAATTTTCGGCAAAGTTAGCAAGAAAAAAGCGGACGATACATAAATACCGCCCGCTTCTTATGTTTATTTATCTATTCTTTGCAGTTTAATGGCGCTTGATATAATCGACTATCCACCGCCCGACTTCGTCTGTACCATAATGGTTGCCGCCATCAACCTGTATCTCTGGCGTACGCACATTTGCGTCGAGGCTTGCAATAACGGCATTGCGGATAAGCGTCCCCTCCTCATTAAGTCCAAAATGTTCCAGCATCATTGCAGCTGACAATATCTGCGCTATCGGATTGGCTATATTCTTCCCTGCTGCCTGCGGCCATGAACCATGAACAGGCTCAAACAACGGTGTATGCTCTCCAAGCGATGCTGAAGGTTGAAGTCCCATAGATCCTGTTATACAACTTGTCTCGTCTGTGAGTATGTCTCCAAAGGTGTTTTCCGTGACTATCACGTCGAAGAAGCGTGGTTCCGTAAGTACCCGCATCGAAGCGTTGTCGATGTACATATAGTCCGTCTCAACGTCCGGATATTCTGGTTCGAGTTCCTTCGCTATTTGACGCCACAGGCGCGAACTGGCAAGTACATTGGCCTTGTCAACGACCGTCAAGTGCTTCCTGCGTTTACGCGCAAAGTCAAACGCTACACGCAGTATACGCTCTATTTCCGGACGATGGTATATATCAGTGTCCCATGCGACATCATTGTCCTGATGCTTGTCGCCGAAATACATACCTCCAGTAAGCTCGCGGACTACTATGAAATCCGCGCCTTTGATAAGCTCGTCTTTAAGTGGCGACTTGTGCAGCAAGCAATCAAACGTAGCCACCGGGCGTACATTGGCAAACAGCCCGAGCTTTTTTCTCATAGCAAGCAACCCCTGCTCTGGCCTTACTTTCGCAGTAGGGTCATTGTCAAAGCGCGTATCTCCCACTGCCGCAAAGAGCACGGCATCTGCATTCATGCAAGTCTCAAAAGTAGAATCTGGAAATGGATCGCCTACTGCATCAATGGCATGTGCTCCCGTTATAGCTTCGTGATATTCAAAATCATGCCCATACTTGTCAGCAATAGCATCAAGTACTGCAAGACCTTGTTTCATAATTTCCGGTCCTATTCCGTCTCCTGAAAGAACAGCTATGTTTAATTTCATAATCTATAAAGGTTTTATAATTAGTAATCTATATCGTCTTGTATGGCTTCTTATACGGCATGGCTATCTCGTCTTCAACTATGTTGAGCATTTTGATGGTCGCCTTTATTGCAGCTTCCGTCTGGTCGGCATCAACGGCATGGGTACGGATTATGTTACCGCCGTTCTGCCATGTTATCACAGTTTGCACGAGCGCGTCCGTACGTCCGCCAGGTGGAATAGTCACTTGATAGTCCTGTAACAGAGGGAACGTACGGTTAAGGTTTACCTTATATATATTCCGCAAGGCTTTTACGAAAGCATCGTATTGCCCATCTCCCGTAGAATCAGCAGCATAGCTCTTGCCGTTGATTTCCACCTTTATGCTCGCTATAGGTTTCAGTCCATAGCTTGTAGTAACCATATAGCTTAACAGTTTGACACGGTTGTCGGGTGCATTATGCTTCAACACGTCCGACACTATAAACGGCAAATCGTCAGGGGTAACTATCTCCTTGCGGTCACCAAGTTCCGTAATACGTTTTGTAACAGCCTTTGTCTGCTCGGGAGTAAGCTCAAGTCCGAGTTCCTTAAGGTTCTGCGCAATATTGGCCTTGCCGGAATTCTTGCCGAGAGCATATTCGCGCTTACGACCAAAACGTTCTGGTACGAGGTCATTGCTATAAAGGTTATCCTTACGGTCGCCATCAGCATGTACGCCCGCCACCTGTGTAAAGACATTCTCGCCAACGACAGGCTGGTTAGGCGCAACAGGAATACCACTATAACCAGCAACAAGACGGGAAATCTCATTCAATCTGTCCTCATGTATATTGGTTGCTATATGAAGCTGGTCTTTAAGTACGACCTGAATGCTTGCCAACGGCGCGTTGCCGCAACGCTCACCAAGCCCGTTGACCGTCACATGAATGCCTTTCGCGCCGCTCTTCACAGCTGCAAGCGAATCGCCCACCGCCATATCGTAATCATTATGGGCATGGAAGTCAAAATGCTTGCCTGGATAGCATTCTGTCATCTGCTTGATATACTCCATAACCTGTAGCGGGTTAAGTATACCAAGCGTATCTGGCAGCATATACCTTTTTATATTATAGTCCTTTAATGAATCCATCAAGAGGCGGACATATTCCGGACTATCCATCATTCCAGAACTCCAATCCTCCAAATAAAGGTTTACATCGAGTCCTTGCTTGCCGGCATAGTCAATTACTTTCTTTATATCGTCTATATGCTCCTCCGGAGACTTGTGCAATTGATGCGTACAATGTTTAAGGGAGCCTTTTGCCAACAAGTTGATAACCTTTCCACCACAACCCGTTATCCAGTCAACTGACAAATGTCCGTCAACAAATCCGAGGACTTCAACCTTCTTAAGCATTCCAATGGTTCGAGCGTAACGGCATATCATGCTGACCGAGTCACGCTCGCCCTCTGACACACGTGCAGAAGCCACCTCTATGCGGTCTACATTGACATACCGCATCAGCATGGCAGCTATCTGCAATTTCTCGTGAGGAAGAAAAGACACTCCATTAGTCTGTTCTCCGTCACGGAGGGTGGAGTCCATTATCTCAACATGATTCATAGCTTATGGCTTTTCTCAAATTCCTCCACCTTTCCACGATTCTGCACAAGAAAGTCCACATCGTCAAGTCCGTTCTCCAGACAATGTTTTTTATAACCGTTTATCTCGAAATGCTCGCTATTTCCCGTCGCATTATTCGTGACTGTCTGATTCGGCAAATCCACGGTTACGGTCATTGACGGGTCGTTATCTATACTCTCAAAAAGCTCTTTCAAGAATTGCTCCATTACTACAACAGGCAGTACAAAGTTATTCAATTCGTTATTCTTATGAATATCCGCAAAGAATGAACTTATAACCACACGAAATCCATAACCGGCAATAGCCCATGCCGCATGTTCGCGACTGGAACCAGAGCCGAAATTCTTGCCTGCTACAAGTATTACGGCATCTTTGAATTCAGGCTTGTTCAACACGAAATCTGGCTTAATGCTCCCATCCTTGTTATATCTCCAGTCACGGAACAAGTTGTCACCAAAGCCTTTCTTGTCTGTAGCCTTAAGGAATCTTGCCGGAATTATCTGGTCTGTATCTACATTCTCAAGTGGAAGCGGGGCGCAAGTAGAAGTTATGACGTTGAATTTCTGTTTCATATTAAAGTTTTCTTGGATCTGTTATCTTTCCTGTTACCGCAGCTGCCGCAGCCACCAATGGTGATGCGAGTATAGTCCTTGCACCTGGTCCCTGCCTTCCTTCAAAATTCCTGTTGCTTGTCGAAACGCTATACTTTCCTGCCGGTATCTTGTCATCATTCATCGCAAGGCAAGCAGAACACCCTGGCTGCCGTATCTCAAAGCCTGCCGCAGACAAGATTTTGTCCAAACCCTCGTCCTCGATCTGCTGTTTTACGTGCCAACTACCTGGAACCAGCCATGCTACAACATTGTCAGCCTTGTGCCTTCCTCTTACAACATCCGTAAAGGCGCGGAAGTCTTCTATCCTTCCATTAGTACAAGCACCGAGGAAAACATAATCTATAGAATGTCCTTCAAGTTTCTCACCTGGGGCAAATCCCATATAGTCAAGTGCCTTCTTAAATCCTGCCTGTTCTTCATCAGGCACGGTTTCAAGTTCCGGCACTCTTTCTGATATACCGATGCCCATGCCGGGATTGGTACCATAAGTTATGCGTGGCTCTATATCGGCAGCATCAAAATACAGTTCCTTATCAAACACGGCATCGTCACCACTTTTCAACGTCCTCCAATGTTTGACCGCCTTATCCCATTCTTCACCTTTGGGCGCATACTCACGACCTTTCAAGTATTCGAACGTAGTTTCGTCAGGGGCGACGAAACCGCCACGCGCCCCCATCTCTATACTAAGATTACACAATGTCAGACGACCGTCCATGCTCATATCTCGTACTACATCACCACTATATTCCACGAAATACCCGGTAGCACCAGACGTAGTAATCCGAGACATCAGATAAAGAGCCACGTCCTTTGCCGTCACTCCCCTACCCAACTTTCCATTGATGTTTATACGCATGGACTTTGGCTTCTGCTGGAGTATACATTGCGACGCGAGCACCATTTCCACTTCCGACGTGCCTATTCCGAAAGCGACAGCACCCACCGCACCATGGGTTGACGTATGTGAGTCTCCACATACTATCGTCATGCCCGGCAGCGACAGTCCCTTTTCCGGACCTATGACATGGATAATGCCATTATCCTTAGTATTCATCTTGAACTCCGTCAGTCCGAACTCCTCGCAGTTTCTGTCAAGAGTCTCTATCTGCTTGCGTCCTATCGGATCGGCGACTGGCTTGTCCTGGTCGTGTGTCTGCACATTATGGTCGGGCATACACGTCACCTGCTTCGGACGAAACACCTTCAATCCACGCTGACGCAATCCGTCAAAAGCCTGTGGCGATGTAACCTCGTGACAATACAGGCGGTCAATATACAATTGTGTGGGACCATCTTGCACTACTTGCACAACGTGCGAGTCCCATATCTTGTCGAAAAGTGTATTCATACTTTGGTATTAATATTGAATGATAGGTGTTGGATTCAATTCCTGAACTTGTTTATACAGTCTATGTAGGCCTCAACAGAAGCAGTCACAATATCCGTGTCCGCCCCGAAACCATAATACACATGACCGTTATACTCAACCTGCATGTGCACCTTGCCCACATCGTCAGACCCCTTGTCAATAGCCTGTATGGTAAATTCCTTCAACGTCATCTGCTTGGTTATAATCCTCTTAAGAGCCTTTATGGCAGCGTCAACAGGACCATTGCCCGAAGCTGCTTCCTCAAACTTCTGCCCCGATATGTCAAGTCCTATAGATGCCACGCTCTTCACGCCCTTGCCTGTAGTCACTTGCAGATAATCCAATTTGACGGCATGATCAGAGGCTGTGTCTGCACCAGCAAGCATGAGAATATCGTCGTCCGTCACTTCCTTCTTCTTATCAGCAAAAGCGAGGAACTTCTGATAAATCTTATCCAGTTTGGCATCGTCCTTCACGTCAACGCCATTGATTTCAAGCCTGTATTTCAACGCAGCACGCCCCGAACGTGCTGTCAGTACTATCGAGTTGTCATCTATTCCGACATCTTTCGGATTCATTATCTCGTACGTCTGTACATTCTTCAATACTCCGTCTTGGTGAATACCGGAAGAATGCGCGAAGGCATTGCGCCCAACTATCGCCTTGTTGGGCTGTACCGGCATATTCATCAGCGACGACACCATGCGTGATGTCTGATATATCTTTGTGGTGTTTATATTAGTGTCTATGCCAAGGTACTTGTGGCATTTCAGAATCATCGCAATCTCTTCAAGGGCGGTATTGCCGGCACGCTCGCCGATACCGTTTATAGTAACCTCCACTTGCCGTGCGCCATTGATGATACCTTCGAACGTGTTTGCGGTAGCCATTCCGAGATCATTATGGCAGTGAGTCGATATTTGCGCCTTTTCTATACCGTCTACGTGTTCCATGAGATACTTTATCTTGTTGCCATAATCTTGCGGCAGGCAATATCCTGTCGTATCTGGTATATTCACAACGGTCGCACCAGCCTTGATGACAGCCTCAATGACACGGGCAAGATATTCATTATCCGTGCGTCCGGCATCTTCCGCATAAAACTCTACATCATCGACATATTTCTTAGCATACTTTACTGCCGATACTGCCCACTCTATGATCTCCTCACGATTGGAATTGAACTTGTACTTGATATGACTGTCACTTGTTCCAAGCCCTGTGTGTATGCGCTTGCGCTTGGCGTACTTCAAGCTTTCCGCAGCTACGTCTATATCCTTTTCTTTCGCACGTGTAAGGGCACATATTGTCGGCCACGTAACTGCCTTGCTTATCTCGACAACCGAATTGAAGTCACCCGGACTCGAAATTGGGAATCCTGCTTCTATAACGTCTACCCCTAACTGTTCGAGTTGCTTTGCCACTTGGATTTTTTCTACTGTATTCAACTGACAACCAGGCACCTGCTCGCCATCACGGAGTGTCGTGTCGAAAATATAAAGTCTTTCGCTCATATTTCTATTATTTGGTCTTTACTTTCTCTCACTATCAAAAAAGCCTTTCACACTTATGGGAAGTGGGAAAGGCTTTAAGCATCACAACTGTCAAACTATACGCACACCTTATCACTTCCGCCAACTACACGCAGTCGGATACTAATAATAATGTGATGTAGACTTGACAAACTTTTCATATCTATTTATACTTGCTATTTGATTTCATTTGCAAAGTTATATGTTTTTGAATTAACAACCAAATAATTCGTAACATTTTTATTGCTTTTCATTATAAATCGCAATAATTTCCACATCTGTCATAATGCATCAAACATATTGAACGCAAGAAGCCCACTCCATAATGGAGCGGGCTTCTATGTTTGTTTGGAATAGTTGTTTGTTTTGTATTACGCCTGCGGTGTAACCTTTGTAGCGTACTCCTCTTCGGAAAGTACAGAGACCTTGCTCTTGTTGAACTTACCCTTGTGGAAGTAAACCACGCCGTCTGTCAGAGCATAGAGAGTATCGTCCTTGCCCTGTGCGACGTTGTCACCTGGATAGTGCTTGTTACCACGCTGGCGGACAATGATGTTGCCAGCAGTAATCTTCTGACCGCCCCAGATCTTTACACCTAAACGCTTCGACTGTGATTCACGACCGTTACGAGAACTGGTCTGACCTTTCTTATGTGCCATTGATAAATCCTCCTTTTTTAAGCGTTAATTGATTTGATTTCTACCTGAGTGAAGTGTGTGCGGTGACCTATCTTCTTGCGTGAGTCCTTACGCCTCTTCATCTTGAAGACAATGACCTTGTCGCCCTTAACCAGCGGATTTACCACCTCAGCTACTACTTTTGCACCATCTACAGTCGGTGCGCCTACTGTGACTGTTCCGTCTTTGTCTACGAGCAGAACCTTGTCAAACTCAACAGTCTTGCCCTCTTCTGCGTCCTTGATGTGGTTCACATAGAGCTTCTTGCCTTCTTCGGCTTTGAACTGCTGACCGTTAATTTCTACAATTGCGTACATTAATTTATATTGTAAAACGGGTTTCACCGTCAGGCGGCAGAGCATCTTTCCTGCGCTTTTACAAGCCCGAACGGCATAAATCGGGTGCAAAGTTACTAATTATTAGCGTAATACGAAAGAAATCAATCGGATTTTCTTTTGTCTCTTCACATATTTTTACCCAATAGCGGCAGCGATACATGATACCGCACGGCAAGGAAGCGTATGACGCATACCGTTAGGAACGACGCTATGACTGTCAATGTCAACGGACACCCCGTAACAGCCATAAGCCAATATACCAACCCTCCGGCTACACACGCCATGGCATAAATCTCCTTATGGAATATCACAGGTACATTATTTAATAGCACGTCACGTATCACTCCGCCTGCGGCTCCTGTTATACAGCCCATGATGATAGCCACCCAAAACGGATGATCCATGGCAAGTGTCTTCTGTATTCCTGCGATGTTGAACAATGCAAGCCCAAGCGTATCGAAAGCGAACCACGCATTGTCAAGCCACTTCATAAACCGTCCGAACACTATCACAAACACCAATGCGAAAGCCGTACACAAGACATACATCGGATTGGTCATCCAGAAAGGAGTCACTCCAAGCATCACGTCACGTATAGTTCCACCACCTATTGCTACGGCAAAACCACATACATATCCCCCGAACCAGTCAAAATGGCGTGAAGCGGCATGGCGTATTCCCGATATGGCAAAGGCGAACGTACCAAGGAACTCTATTACTTGTTGCAGTATTCGGACGAATTGCGGATCAGCAGAGAAATTCATCTATATAATATGGTTATTATGAAATTTTCACTCAACAATAGAGTTAACCGGCTCTCCTTCCATAAACGCCTTAAGGTTGCCGACGGCAATATCTATAAGTCTTGCCCGCGCCTCTCTCGTAGCCCATGCTATATGCGGCGTTATATACGCATTGTCACAATCAAAGAGCGGATTGCCCTTGCGTGGAGGCTCATCTGCCATCACGTCTGCACAATAAGCGCGCAACCTGCCAGTCCTCAACGCTTCAGCCACTGCGTTTTCATCTACCAACGGACCACGTCCCGTATTCACGAGTACCGCGCCTGCGTGCATCAGGTTTAGTGTCTCATCGTTTATCATATGACGGGTATCTGCATTCAACGGACAGTGCAACGTCACAACATCTGACGAGGACAACATGCCTTCCAATGTCGATTTCGTCATCCATTCAGGCAGAGTCTTGGCTTCCTTGCTCGTCACAGCCGTTACGACCATACCGAAGCTACGGGCTATCTGCGCGACCTTGCTGCCTATATTCCCCAACCCCACGATGCCTATCGACTTGCCGGCGAGTTCTATGAGCGGAGTGTCCCAATAACAGAAGTCGGGATTACGGCTCCAACGCCCTTCCCTACTTTCATGCGCGTAATGGTCAACACGGTTTGCCACATTCAGTATATGCGCGAACACCAGTTGCGCAACGCTGTCAGTACTGTATGCAGGAATATTCGTCACTACTATGCCACGCTTTCGTGCGGCGGCTATGTCAATATTGTTATATCCCGTAGCCAGTTCGCCAATATACTTCAGTCGCGGCAACTGTTCGAGAGTAGCCTCATCGATAGTTATCTTGTTTATCAATATAGCGTCGGCTTCATAGGCACGTGCCACGACATCTTTTACCGCAGTACGGTCGTAAGCCTTGAACTCGCCCAAAGCCTCCATACCCTTCCACGAAAGGTCTCCCGGATTAACGCTGTGGGCATCTAAATCTACTATTTTCATTCTTCTTTTTCCTTAAATCGTTCACCCCAATATTGCAGCATACGCTGATATTGCTTTTCTTCCGCAGGACTGTGCTGCGCGTACCAGAAACGCTTACCAGCCAACGCGTCGGGCAGATATTGCTGTTCCGTGAAATGCCCGGCATAGTCGTGTGGATACTTGTAGCCGTCATGATACCCCAGTTCTGCCATTAGCTTTGTCGGAGCATTGCGCAAATGCAGTGGCACGGGTTGGTTGCCGCTCTGCTTTACTTCATTCAAAGCTGCGTTTATGCCGAGATATGCCGAATTTGACTTCGGCGATGTCGCAAGGTACACCACAGCCTCTGCCAACGGTATCCTTCCTTCAGGCCACCCTATCTTGTTTACGGCATCAAAGGCTGCATTGGCAAGCAACAGTGCGTTAGGGTTGGCAAGTCCTACATCTTCCGAGGCTGATATTACCACCCTGCGGGCAATGAACTTCGGATCTTCACCGCCTTCTATCATTCTCGCCATCCAGTACAAAGCCGCGTCGGGATCGCTGCCGCGTATGCTCTTTATGAAAGCGGATATTATGTCGTAGTGCATATCGCCCTTCTTGTCGTATGCCAGCGGATTCTGCTGCAACCTGTCGGCTACCATCTTGTCCGTTATGACGACATCGCCAGTATCGGCACTGCCAACTACGAGTTCCAATATGTTCAGCAGCTTGCGCGCGTCACCACCACTATACCGCAGTATAGCATCGGTCTCCTTCAACTCTATATGCTTCTTCTTCAGTTCCGCGTCCTGCGTTATGGCACGGTTGAGTAGTTCCAACAAGTCTTCCTTGTCGAGAGAATGCAGGACATACAACTGGCACCTCGACAGCAACGGTCGTATCACCTCAAACGAAGGGTTCTCCGTCGTCGCGCCTATCAATGTCACTACTCCCTTTTCCACAGCACCGAGCAAAGAGTCCTGCTGTGACTTTGAGAAACGGTGTATTTCATCGATAAAAAGGATAGGAGACGACGTGTTAAAGAATGTGTTTGACTTAGCACGCTGTATCACGTCACGCACGTCCTTCACTCCGCTTGTCACTGCCGACAGAGTATAGAAAGGCACTTTCAACTGATTTGCCACTATCTGCGCAAGCGTTGTCTTTCCCACTCCCGGTGGTCCCCACAGTATAAAAGACGTAATATGCCCCGAGTCAAGCATCTTCCTCAACACGGCACCCTCGCCCACCAGGTGCTTTTGCCCTATGTATTCGTCAAGCGTCCGCGGGCGCATTCTTTCTGCTAATGGCTCCATAGTATCCGCCTATAACATTATTACTTTCCTGTCACGTAGGGAAGGATTGCCATTAAGGTTGACTATATTAAACCAATAAGCTGCTCCTCATACTCAGCAATCGCCTGTTTTTGCCATTCTTCCTTACGCTGTCTGACATTGCGAAGATGCTGTAAAAACTCCTCCTTTGATTTTAGTTTAAACTGCGTCATTGTTGCACTAACCTAATATTCTTTTGCAAAAATATCAATTTAAACCGAAAAGACAAAACATTGCACTGACTTTCTCAATCTTTCTTCTTTTTCCACTCCTTCCACGCATTGTAGGTCTGACACATCTGCTCGTGGATTAGATTCAAACGCTCGTCTTTATATACAGATGTGCACTTGTCACGGTCTTCACACTTCTCAAGGCGTATGCAGTCGGGATAATTGGCACAAGAGTTACAACTATCCGGCAACTGCTCCCTCTGCTTGAACCTTGCCACCATATCCATGTCACGCTCATCATTGTAAATGCTGCCTATGAAATGGTCGTCCGAATAGTGTTCACACTTGCCAAGCCTCCCGTCGGGAGTTACCGTTACCCAGTGGTCGTTGTCAGCCTGACACCAGTTCACCCTTATATCTTTGCTGACATATGATGCGCTATGATAGCCATATTCCCTTATCAAGCCCTCTATTTCCTTGCGCTGGTCGTAGATGCGCTGTTTCTCGTCAGAAGCGTATTCCTTTTTATATTCAGTACCTTCATATAGCGCATGACTATAGATGAAAAGATGCTCCTGCTTTCCGAAACGCCCATGAAGTTCGTCTACAAGACGTAACAGGTCTTCTCCATTCCGGCTCGATACGTTCAACCTTATGTTGACATCGATTCCTGCCTCAGCCAACATTCCTATGTTTCGAAGCACACGCTCATATGCATTCACACCCCTGTATATGAATGCCTTTGAACGGTTGTATATCTCGCGTGTACCGTCAAGCGTTATCTGCACCCACTTCAGGTTCCATTCTTCTTTGGCTTTCCGTATTACCTCTGGTGAGAACAAGTAGCCGTTGGAAATCATCTGCGACTTGAACTCCTGTCCGCTTTCGTTTAAGATCGTTGCAATAGTGTCTATCGCAGGCATATTATACAGAGGCTCGCCACCAAACCAAACTATCTTTACTTTCTTGCCGTCAGAGTGACTGATGATATAATGCGCCACATCTTCAGCTACTTTCTTAGTCATCGGTCTGCGCCGTTGCCCAAGTTCAAAGCAATAGTAGCAACGGGCGTTGCAATCGGTAGTGGTGAATATCGTATAGCCAGTAATGGACTTGTCGCCCTTGTTTATACCGAGTATGGCGTTCAGTTGCCTTACCTCTCGACAAAACTTAGCATCGTCAAAGTCTTGCGGAACCATAAACCACTGCTCCTTTAGCCTTCGACGTGTCTCATCCGAATCCTTCTCATCGTCACCTATCAACAACATCTCACGGGTCAGAACGTTATACCACAGCGTACCGCCGTCTACCCTGTCCTTTACAACATAATGCAGAGGACGCACGTCCGCGTCCCCTGCAATCTTCTGTTTTCCTATCGCCTCGCGGATTATCTTTACCGCAGGATTTATCGTTTGCATAAAATTATATTATATGTTGTCTCTTGTAAGAACTATTCACTTGTGTATAAATATGCCAACCACTATCATCAATCATACATACATGACTACTCTATGCAGGGGCGGTGCCTTGTGCCCGCCCGATCTGCAAGCCCGAAATAATGCATTATAATGTATATGTCAAACGAATACTAATGTATTGCTCAACGAATACTAATGTAATGCCTAACACATTAGTATGTATTGCTTAACGAATACTAATGTATAAAGCCTCTCCCCAACCACTCTCCAGTAGAGAGGGGCTTTGGGAAGATGGTTGAGATGTGTCTACTTTCAACAAATCCACTTGCAGGGGCGGGTACGAGTCCGTACGGACTCGCCGCTTTACTATCCCTCGGTCATGCCGCAGGCTGACCGGGGGTAATGCCTGTATATAGCGGTATCGACCCTGCAAGGGTCGCCGAACAAACGGATACACCATAGATAGCCTGTGTTGGATCGGTGACTCTTCCAGAGTCATGGTTCCTTTAGTAGTTTTTTCCCCCCGCATCAGCCTCTGGCATGATACGGGGTTATCCAAGCGGTGACCTCTCCG
>CAZGAT010000040.1:0-14031 GCA_964523825.1 uncultured Prevotella sp.
GTCCGAAAGCCCTCTGCCCTATCCTGGTCACCTTCTTCGGGATTACGATGCTCTTCAAGTTCTCGCAGCCATAGAAAGAGTAGTCGCCTATCTTCGTCACCGACGGAGGAAGCAGCGTAATGTCCTCCCTCGCCTTTGCGGGCGGGAAGATGAGAAGCTCGGACTTGTCCTTTGAACAAAGATAGCCCTTTACTGCGGAATACGTCTGGTTGTCCTCGTCAACCACGAACTCGGCGAGGTTCGTACAGCCCGTGAAAGCCTCGGGGCTTATACTGCTTGCGTTGGCGGAAAGGGTCACCTTCTTCAATGCCTCGCACTTGTAGAACGCGGCACGCTCAATTGTCTTCACGCTTGTAGGAATGGTTATCTCCTCAAGCCCCGTGTTGTAGAATGCGCCTTGTGCGATAGTCTCAAGGTTTGACGGCTCGCCAAACGTGATATTCTTAAGATTAGTACAATTCAGGAACGCGTTTTGACCTATCGTCTTTATTGACGCGGGAAGTATGACCTCCTCAAGTTTTGTAAATCCGTTGAAAGCGTTGGCTGGAACCGACGTGATGAGGTTGTTCCTTATCTCCATGCGCTCGAGGTCGCTGCTGTATCCGGAGGGGAACGAGCTGACCTTTGAGTCTTCCAGAATGACGAGTTCCGTCAAGCCGCTGGGTATGTATGCGAGTTCCGTCAAGCCTGACGGGGCGGTCATACCCTTGATTTGTGCTGAGGCGAACACGCCGCTGGCAAATTTGGTTATAGGGCTCGGGTCTTCGAATATAAGGTTGTTTATATGTGTCCCACTGAAAGCGGCAGTCTTAATATCGTATACGGAACTTGGAACTACCAGCGTGTCCAATCTGGCAGAACGGAAGGAGTTTTCTACCAATCTTTTTACCGTATCTGGAATACGGTAAGACTTGTTGCGGATCTTCATGACAGGGAACTGGTACAGGATCGTGTCAGCCTTGTCAAACAACACGCCGTCTTCGTCAACCTTATACCACTTGTTGCCCTCCGACACCTCGATGGTCTTCAAGTTGGGAAGTGTTCCAGCCGTGTATTGCGACAGGCTGTCGCCTATTACTATCTTTTCCAGCACGTTACTGTCCGACCACGGGAAATTCCTGACCTTGTTGGTATTGACTTCCTTAAGGTAAGTGCCTGTGATGCCTTTGTATACCGACTTTGCCCTGTCGGGAATGACATAGGACGCGTTCTTGCGCCCACGGGGATAGACATAGAGCACGTCGCCGTCGGTCTTGAAAAGCACTCCGTCTATGGTGTAGAATGTCGTATTACCCTCGGCAACGTTTATGTCCTCAAGCTGGTACGCTTCGATAGACTGGTTTATGGCAGTGAGGCTGGCGGGAAGGTACATGTGCTTTAGCTTGCCGTTGTTAATATTCGTGCTGATCTTGGTTACCGTTTCGGGAACCACGAGCGTCGTGTCGGAATAAGAGCCGGGAACGTACTTCAGCTCCGTCCGCGCCTTGTTGTATATGACGAGGTCGGAGTCCTGCGAGAAATATTTGCTTGCCGGGTCAATATATATGGTTGTGGTGCACCTTCTATCTATAGAAAGATAGCCGGTAGATGCAGGTATATACAAGTCTGTATATAATTGGCTTGGGATAACGACCCATGCCACAGTGTTCGGCAGGTGTACGGAAGTAGTCTTGGAAGTAGTGCTGCCGTAGTCGAGACAGGCTTGCGTCACGGTGAAAACGTGACCGTAGCCGTCGTGTATAGTGTCAGGAATTATTACCCCCCTGATTGTCTGTGCCACGGAAGCTAAGGGTGTATTTTGTAGCGTCAGAGACGGCGTATTTGTTGCCGTCGAACGTCACCTTTTGCCCCGCGGTATAGGTGGTCTGACCGTCGTCCGCCACGACGTTAAGCGAAGTGAAAAGCAGGCACGTAAATGCCATGATGCACCGAAGCCACACGCGCCGGTGCCTGTAATGATTTTCCATTGGCTTTCTTGTTTTTTTTAATGACCTACCACGCCCCTCCCGTACGGGAGGGAGTGCAAGTCTGTTGTTAATAATTATGTTTGTTACTTGTTTTGTTCCAGTTGATTAATTCTCAAATATATCATTGTTCATCGGCTTGCCGACCCTGCAAGGGTCGTCGCTTTCGTAACCCCGTATCATGCCGTAAGGCTGATGCGGGGATAGTGCAGATAGCAAGTAGGCATCGACCCCGGCGGGGTCGCCGCTCTCGTAACCCGTAGTCATACCCGTCAGGGTTGACTACGGGCTGGTAACTATATATAGTAGCATTGACTCCGGAGGAGTCACCGAGCAGTCACTTTCTACCCGAGAGCATATCCGCTTGTTCGGCGACACTTCCAGTGTCGTTGCCGCCATGTTTCTTTATATCCCACCACTCACTTTGCTGTCGCAAAGATGAGTGGCGGTTACTAAGCGGTGACCTCTCCGAGGTCATATCTCGTCCTTGCCGTTTCCTTATCCCCCCCGGTCAGTCCTGTCGGACATGACCGAGGGTTATCCAAGCGGTGACCTCTCCGAGGTCATATCTCGTCCTTGCCGTTTCCTTATCCCCCCCGGTCAGTCCTGTCGGACATGACCGAGGGTTATCCAAGCGGTGACTACTGCGTAGTCATGTCCGCCTTGCTGTCTCTAACTCCCGAATCAGAGGAACTTGCAACTCCATATAGCTCTCTCTACTGGAAAGGGGTTGGGGTGAGGCTTATTCCTCATTGCTATTGTGCAGCCTCGGAGAGGCTTTGATTATTATATATCGTCGCTTTGTCTTGATTTGCTTTGGCAGTTATGCGTACTCGCGTTTGTGTCGCAGCAAGGTACCGTGGCACGCCGTTTTACAGGCGTTTCCATTTCTTCTTGTGCCTTAACCGTGTGCAAAAGTACCATAAATATCCTTAATACGCAAACAAAGCGACAGATTTTTTTCCAATCGTGACAAAATTAAGGCACAAGGAGGACAAATAGACGGACAGGGTCGCATGATTTCTTGCAGGGGCGGTGCCTTGTGGGAGGCTAATATAATAATGTGTTGGTTCGGTCGGGCATAGCCATGACCTCGGAGAGGTCACCGCTCTCGTAACCCGTAGTCATACCCGTCAGGGTTGACTACGGGCTGGTAACTACATATAGTAGCATTGACTCCGGAGGAGTCACCGTCCGACCGACTTGCAAGTCTGCCCTGTGTGTTCGGCGACCCTTGCAGGGTCGTGTGGGAGATGTTGGACTCTTGCATCGTCGTTGTCCCCGCATCAGCCTTACGGCATGATACGGGGTTTCCAAGCGGTGACCTCTCCGAGGTCATGCCCGCCTTGCTATCCCCTACTCCCGAATCGGGGGAACTTCCAGCTTCTTGCAGCCCCTACCGCACGGGAGGAATTGCGTTAGGGTTCATATATATTATAATGTGTTGGCAGATACATACTAATGTGTTGGCGAAGTCAATAGATTGGAGGGCAAGAGAATCAATATGCAGTTTTTTACGTCGTACGACATGGGGGTGAGTGAACGTTCATTGCTGGTAACACCGTACGGCGTTAGGGTGAAAGGACGTACGACGTTGGGGGCTGATGCCGTACGACATTAGAAATGTAGGAAAGAAGTAAATCGGTCAGACGAAGAACATGACGAGTACCTGCGCTATAATGACGCGCACGAACATACCGAGGGGATAGACGGTGGCATAGCTGATGCTGGCGGTGTCGCCCTTGATGGTGTCGTTGGCATAGCTCAACGCCATTGGATTTGCCATTGATCCACACATGATTCCGCAGATGGTGCCGTAGTCGAACCGCTTGGTATGCAGGGCTATGAGTCCGATGATGACTACCGGCACGACGGTAAGTATGAAGCCTACGCCTATCCACAGCAGACCTTCCGGACGTATGACCGTATCGAGGAATCCCTTGCCGGCATCGAGACCGAGACAGGCAAGATAAAGGGCGAGACCGAGGCGGCGCAGCATGAGCGATGCGGAACGCGTGGTATAGGATATGAAGTGGAGGCGCGGTCCAAGAGCTCCGACGATAATGCCCATGATGATTGGTCCTCCGGCAATGCCGAGGCGTATGGGGCTTTCCATTCCTGGAAGCGATATTGGTATGGTACCGATTATCAGTCCGAGCACCATGCCGAGGAATATGCTGCCTATGTTTGGTTCGTTGAGCGTCTTGACGGAGTTGCCGATGAAGTTCTCGGCATTGTCGATCGCGTCAGGTCTGCCGACAAGCGTGAGGCGGTCGCCATATTGGAGTACGAGGTCGTCGGTGGCAAGGAGCTTTATGTCGCCACGGATAACGCGGCTGACATTCACCCCATAGGTATCGCGCAGGCGAAGTCCGCCGAGTTTCTTGCCGTTAAGCCCGGTCTTGGTAAGGACGATGACGCGGCTCTCGATGTTGGAGTCTATATGGTTCCAGTCTATCTTCTCCTTGTTCCAGTTCTTCGGCATCTCCTTGCCAAAGAGCATCATCATGGTCTGTTCCTCATCGCGGTTGGTTACGACGAGCACGCTGTCGTTGATGTGCAGCACGGTGTCAGCCATGGGCAGTATAACCTCGTCGGCACGCCACAGGCGGCTGATGATGAACTTTGCACGCGCGTTCTTGGCAACGTCGGATATGGTCTTGCCCTCAAGGGCAGGATTGACTACGAGATACTGACCGATGAAGGTGTGGTCGCTGTCGTCGTCCTGACGTATCTCAAGGTCGGCTGGCTTGACGAAGCAACGGCGTATGAACAGTATCGCGAGTATCACTCCGAGGACTCCGAGCGGATAGGTGACGGCTGTAGCCAGAGCCGCACGTCCACCGTTAATGCCGACATGGGCGAGTGCGGACTGCGCTGCACCGAGCGCGGGCGTATTGGTGGTGGCTCCACAGAGCACGCCTATCATGTCTGGCATATTTATACCCGTGAACAGCGTCATAACGACCGCCATAGCCGTACCGAGGAGTATGACCGCAAGCGACCAGAGGTTGAGCGACATGCCTTCACGACGGAACGAGCCGAAGAAGTTTGGACCGACGTGCAGTCCGAGTGTATAGACGAAGAGCACGAGACCGAAGTCCTCGCCATAGGTGAGCATCTGCTCGTTGATAGTCACATCGAAGCTGCCCAAGAGTATGCCTATAAAGAATACGAATGCTATGCCAAGGGATATGCCGCAGAACTTGACCTTGCCCAAGGCAAGTCCGGTGGCACATATAAGCGACACTATAACGACGGCCTGAACCGCCGACTGTATGCTGAAAAGTGAGTCGAGCCAATCCATTGTGCTGTTTGATTTCGGTGCAAAGGTAGGAAATTATATTGAAAGTAAGCCGTCTGTTTGGTCTATCATTATGTCTTTTGTTGCGTCTGTTCCAAATTAAAATGGTGGATTGCTGGTGAATGCGAGCCTTTGACCCGTCAATGGGTGGGTGAACTCAAGATAGCAGGCATGGAGATAGAGGCGGTCGGCAAACGTTCCATAAAGTGTGTCGCCCTTTATCGGAGCGTTCAATCCGAGGTGGGAGGCGCAATGTACGCGCAACTGGTGGGTACGTCCGGTGAGTGGTTGCAGTTCGAGCCGTGCTTCATTGCCGTAACTCTCCAACACACGATAGCGCGTCACGGCTTTCTTTCCATTTTCACGGTCTATCATCTGTCTCGGTCTGTCCATGGGGTCGGGGCGCATGGGCAGTGATATTGTCCTTACGGCGGTTTCCACATTATTATATATGTCGGACGTTGCCAAAGGGACTGCGGTACGTGGCATTCCCTCGACTATGGCAGTGTATTTCTTCACAACGGCGTGTTCCTTGAACTGCTTTTGCAATGCCTTGTGGGAATACTGGCTCTTGGCTATGACCATTAATCCGCTCGTAGCCATGTCAAGGCGGTGGACTGCAAGCGCAGGGCATTGCCCCGACCAACGGCGGGCGAGTATTCCTATCACACTGTCACGGTGGCTCTTGCCGGGAACGGCAAGCATTCCCGACGGCTTATCGACGACGGCAAGGCTGTCGTCCTCATAGATAATGGAAAGAGTCTGGCTGTCTGCATCTTCCAACGGATTCGGTTCAACGTCAAGTCCCTGGAGCATCCAGCGCAGTATGGGCTTACACTTGCCACTGCAAGCAGGATAGAAGTTGCCGTGGCGGCGTAGTTCATTGGCAGGGCTTGGTCCCCACCAGAATGTAGCCATACTGCGTGGGCGCATACCATGAAGGTAGGCGTATTGCAGCAGCTTCGGCTCACAGCATTCGCCCGCACCAGACGGACAGGCTGCCGACGACGAACTGCCATTCACGGCATAATACTCACGGAACACATCGGTCATGGGCTTGCCCTCACCACGGGCGTTGTACAGTACGAACCGGCTGAAAAGCCACGACTGCAGGCGGTCGGACATCAGCTTGCGCTTACGGCGCAGTGCTTCTATCTGCCGTTCCACAACCTCGATACGGCCGCGCAAGCCGTCGAGCAACTGGCGGTAATGTTTCTTAGTGCGGTGCAACTCCGCCTTCATAAACTGGCTCTGCCTCGTCATTGATTGCAGTTCGCCGTCAGTAAGTCCGCCCTCACTACGGCGACTGTCACGCCGCACCTTTGCCTCACGCATGGCACTGCGCTTTACGCCTATCATGCGTTCAGCCTCGTCGTTCAGTCGCGAGTATCCGACCTTAAGGCGGATATATTCCGTATCATTCTCCAACGATTCTATACGGTGGTTGATGGCGGTTATCACTGCTTCACGCCGCTTGAAGATACCGTCTGGTTCGAGATAGTCGAACACTGGCGGACAACCAGCCCATGCCTCCCCTACCGCCTTTAGCAGTGCATCGGATATCTGCCCCGAGTATGCTGTAAGGAATCCGATGGTTCCGTTCCAGTCAACCACAAGCACGCCCCACATCTTCCCCTCTTTGGTGTCAGACGGAAGATGCGCTTGCAACTGCCTGACGGCTTCAAGTGTCAGCGCGTCAGGCTTATAATAGAAAGGATTGTTGAACTGCCGGCGTGGTTCTACGCCAGAATCAAGCTTGTGGAACAACTGGTACGACACGCCTGCCTCACTTGCCGATTTGCCCTCTATGCCACTGTCGCTTATCTCCACCATTGCTTCCTTTGTGCTTTGGTCTGCAAAGATAATAAATAAACATCAAAAATTTGGTGCATTGGTGGAAAACCCTTAACTTTGCACCGCAATTGTCCCATGGTGTAATGGTAGCACTACAGTTTTTGGTTCTGTCAGTGGTGGTTCGAGTCCGCCTAGGACAACACGATAAAGCCTGACGGTGATAGCCGCCAGGCTTTATCGTTTCCTTGAGCCTTTAACACTAAGCTTTAAGCCACTTGCCTCCCTTGACGGTAAAGAAAGTCTGGTGAAAAGTCTATCCATTGACCCATTCCAAAATCGACACGCCGTCTCTCGCCATTGCTAAATGTCAAATCCATTGTATAATCCTTTACATAGTCAACATCAACGATTCTTATCAAGTCTAAATCTGTCATTACAAGTCACTTCTTCGTCATTTGCCTTTATATGGCTTTACCAGCGTCGTCGGATTCATCTTCATGTTCCAAATATCTACAAGATGTATAGATGATTTAGAAGCATAATAAACAATCTTGTACGAACCAACAAAAAGGATAGAGCGGTATTCGTGCTTCTTACTCTCACGCAATAATGGCTCTGGAAATCCGTATTTAGGATTGCCGGATAGAACATGCATGAGAAATTCCAACCGATCGATATTCTTTTTGACTTGCCTTAAACCGAACTTTTCCAAAGTATAGTCGACAAGGTGTAGCCAATTCTTTCTAAACCTCTGTGAAAGTTTAATGACCATATTCCTCTATTTTGGCTTTTGTCTCTTTCATCAGCTCATCGAACGAAAGTTCCCCCAACATCTCATTTTCCGCTTCTATATCTTGAACAAGGCGCATTGCCTGCCCTCTTGTTGACGGCATTGGCATTCCAGCTTCATCACCTGCTACTTCAGTATCGTCTGCTACATCTTCTACAAGATGTTCGGCAAGCCACAACTTGTTCTGACGGGTAAGGGAAATGCTATTAAGGAATTCCCAAAGGCTTTCCATTGATATTGTTGCCATATACGATATTGCTATTGTTTCGTGCTGCAAATATAATAATTATTGTGCTATAAAACAAGCCTTATTGGAGCTAAACACAATCTGTTTAACAGACCAATAAGGCTTGCTTCATATTAAAGAGAGAATGACTTTCTACAAGTCACTTGCCCTTGGCACTCATTCCACCGACGACATCGGTATTCTCGATACTGCGGTCGGCATGTTTGACAGAAGCCTTCAAACGTCCGAAACGATAGGACACCTGAATGCCAAGCTGGAAGTTGTCACGTTCCCAACGGCTGTTTCCCGTATAGTCGCCCTGTACGGTGCGGTCACGGGTTACGAATTTGTGGTGTATCGGCGCATTGGCAGCAAGCAATACCGTCAGGCGGTCGTCACGCAGGAACGAGCGTTGCAGGCTTATATAGTTCCACATGGGAGCGTCCTTGCTGTATGCATATACGGACATGGGAGCACGTCCATAGTCGAAGCCGCCGCCGATGTTCATCTCTATCTTCCACGGAAGCTTCTGCGAGTAGTCAAGTGCCGCGTATCCGTTCCAACCGTCGAGGGCAAGCCCAGCACCGGGGGTCTTAAGGCGGCTGTATCCAGTACCGCCATTGAGCGACAGGCTCGCGCCTTGCCACGGGGAGGTCTGTATATAGTAGGAAGTCCAGAAGCGGCGGTCACGAACGACATTGCCATAGGTAGATACCTGCCGTCCGTCCTCGACAAAGCGCACAGACGCAATACGGTCGTTGTTGACAGAAAGTGAAGGATTGATATTGAACGTAATCTTGCCCATGTGCGTATACGTCAGCGAGAAGGAGTGCCGCTTGGCACTGTTCAATCCGGGATTGCCATAGGACAAGGTGGTCGGAGTACTTACACGTACGGGATTGAGGTAGCTTATGCCAGGACGGCTGATTGACGTACCATAGTTGAAGCGCAGGTTGTTGGCATCATTGAAGTCGTACTGCACGCTTGCCGACGGACACCAGTCGGAAAGGTCATTATGGAACGACGCTTGCGAGCCGTCGGGATATTCCGCCTTGAGATAACTGTATTCGTATCGCAGCCCGGCGCGCGTATGCCACTTGCCGTAGTTTCCCATCCACTGGGCATAGACCGCGGCAACATGCGTGATATGCTTGAAGTCGCTGTGAACGTCGTCGGAAGCGTCGCCACGATATGCCAAATCGGTAAGGCTCTTGTTGGAACGGTTGATGTACTTCGCGCCAGTCTCCACCTTGTTGTGACTGCCAAAAGGACGTACGTAGTCAGCCTGCCATGTGTGCTCGAAGAATCGTTCGGTGGCATTCTGGTCGTAGCCGTCATAGGCAACGGGCATATTCACCATATCGTAGAACGTGTGGGCGTAGTCCCCCTTGTCGCGTGTAGTGGAACCCATGTACGAAAGGGTGAGCACCTCGCCGTCGAGATGGGTCTTGTGCTGATAGTCTATACGTCCGTTGAAATTGTAGTAGTTCATACGGTCCAGGTGCTGACGCTCGTTATAGCTGTACAGCGACGAGCCGTCGGCAGCATACCTGTGGTAGGACTGCCATGCGTCGCCATGACCGCCATAGCAGAATCCGCCCAACGATATTGACAGGAGGTTGAGGGAGTCGATGTCATAACTTGCCGACAAGTCAACCTGATGTATATAGCCACCGACAGGGCTGTCGGCTGTCTGACAGAGGGTCTCGCCACTATCCTTAAAATACGTTTCTTCATCGGAATGCGACCCGTTAGTGCGGGCGTTGAACTGCGTTACGTTATAGTCTGCCGAGAACACGAACTTGCCAGCCTGCGCCGTCAGGTTCACTCCCTCGCGCGCGGAGCCTTTGTTTATGCCAGCCAAGCTGACCGTACCGGCAATACCATGAATGTCGGAACCGTCCTTCATCACGATGTTGAGTATATAGGTTGTGCCCTCGGCATCGTATTTGGCACCAGGGTCGGTTATCACCTCTATCTTCTTTATAGCCGAGGCAGGCAGCGACTTTAGTATCTGGCTGACGTTCTGCCCGTCAAACGACGGATCGGGGTGTCCGTTCTTGTATATCTTGAACGATGATTCCCCCTTGACCTTTATGTTGTCCTGTCCGTCTACTGTCACCATTGGCACCTTGCGCAGCATCTCGAGCACGGACTTGGTCTTCGACTCGTCGTCGCGTGCAACGTCGTAGGTGAGCTTGTCTATATCGTTCTTGACGTACTTGCGCGCGCCAGTCACCGTCACACCGTCCATATCGTACTGCCTCATGTTCAGCGAGTCTTGGGCAGTCATCTGGTATGTAGTGTCGGCAGCGGTTGCCTGGGCACTGGCTGAGCCAATGCCCGCGACCACCGCCAACGAGAGAATAAATGTCCTAATCATGTTTTGGTTCAAAAAATGTCTGCCCGAAGCCTGCCGGTTCTTCGCCGGAAGCATTGTCGAGCAATGTCGTTATATGGTTAGTTATGTCTTCTTTCGATATTCCGAGCAACCGCATCTGCCGCACTACTTCGGGCAGAATGTCGCGGAATAACTCACGTCTGCGCCTGTCGCGTATGCGGTCACGAGCATCGGCGTGTACGAAGTAGCCAAGCCCGCGACGATTGTATATGATTCCCGCACGTGCCAGTTCCTCGTACGCCTTGACAGCCGTGTTGACATTCACACCGAGCGTCACAGCATACTCACGTACGGACGGTATGCGCTCGTCGGCATGGAACTGTCCGGAGAGTATGCCGTTGGCAATGCGGTCTGCCATTTGCAGGAATATCGCCTTACTGCTGTTTGCTGTCATGATAATTGTTTTATGAACTTTAAGGAATAGCATTTCCAAGGCGTTTCCATTGCAGTGGAAATGGGTTTTCCATTACAGTGGAAACATCGTTTCCAATACATTGGAAAGGTCATTTCCAGTACAGTGGAAAAGGTCGTTCCATTGCAGTGGAAATGTCACTCCAAATACATTGGCAAGGACGTTAATGTGCTTTTGTCTTATTATTTACTTCACCAGAGCCTGTGGCATTAAGGTTGCACGACGCAGCCGTGCCCGATACGGTTATGTCGCCAGAGCCAAGGCTGCTGCCGGTAATGTCGCCACACTGTACTGCCTCGACGGTTATATTGCCAGAGCCTGCAGTGCTCATGTTGACGGTCTGTGCCTTAGCCAACATACCGAGAATGTCGCCAGAGCCAAGCGTACGGACGCTTATAGCCTGTGCGGTGAGCAGTTCCGCCTTGATGTCGCCACTACCGGAGGAGGTCAGTTCGGTGTTACGCGCCTGCAAGTCCTTGCCAAGCTTGATGTCGCCACTGCCGAAGGATTGGACTTTCAACGTGCCCGTAGCGTGTATGCTGTCCAAGTCTATATCGCCAGAGCCACTGGTATTGGCGAGGAAGTCCGTGGCTGACAGTTGCCCTTTCATGTCGAAGTCGCCACTGCCGAGCAAGTTCACGGACTTGAACGACGGAGCCTTGACCCACACGTCAACCTCAGATGCGCGGTTGTTGTAGATAATATAGTTGTGGGAACTACGCCATTCGTCCTCGTCTTGGGAAATGGTAAGCGTACTGTCATTTACGCTTACGGTTATGTGTGGCATTACCTTCTCGGGAGCGGAAACAGTCACCTCATAGGTGTCTGACGGAACATAGTGTACGTTGGCACTGCTCTCGCTCTCTATTTTCATGAACTTTTCCACACGTATATTCTTGGTCTGAGTCTCGCCAAGTTCCTCTGACGTTTGTACCTTGCAGGAGCATAATGTCATTCCTACCATTACCACTGCTGCCGATGTTATAAATATCTGTTTCATAACTGTCATTAATTCTTAATTTGTAGCTCGTAATTAGTCATTAGCAATTGCGAAGCAACCAATTCTTAATTTTTAATTCTTAATTTTTAACTAAATATTGTTCCATCTGTTGGCGACCACCTGCATACGCGAATATATGCGGTAGCCCACCCAATAGTTGAACAAGGACAGAAGTATTATGACGGTATCTTCCACAACAGTTATCCACGTACTGTCAAGCATAACGACGCTGTAATTGTTCTCGCCATATATTGCGTCCAACGTCCACTTCATTGCGAATACAAATAGGACAAGCAGCGTGATGAACGAGAATCCCAACACGATATTGCTCTTTAACCATGCGTGACGGCGGAATATTGTACCCACGGCGAGGAACAGGGAGTTGGAATATATCATAAACACTATTTGCCCTAATCCCGACATCTGCACGCCTCCGACCTGTGGCTTCAGTATAGATATGTTGTGTACAAAGTAGCCGGCTATGGAATAGCTGTCGCCCGTCACTATCGTAGACAGCAACATCTGTAGCATATCGCTGGCAAGTATGCCTATGAGTGCCGCCAGCGGTATGAATACTACCAGATGGACGTAACGTGCGGCGAACTTCTCAAGCTTGCTCGCCGGAAGCATGAACGCAGCTATGCGCTTGCGCTTGTCTGGTATGTTGCTCACAATAGCTGCAAGGCATGTCGAGAAATATATGAATGCCGCCGTACCTATCAAGGCTGTGGTTGTTGTGACGTAGCCGATGCTCGTATCACTCTGGCTGACGAGCAGCGAGAATGCTGCCATGACAAGTATTATTGCGGCGAACACGGCAGCCGTCTGTATGTAGAATTTCTTGTTGTCGGCAACGGTGCATACAATGACTTTGCCGAAACGCTCAAAGTTGAAACTGGTCATTATCATAGTTTTTTAATGGTTGGACTTTGGCTCGTTGTTTTGGTTGGCGTATTGCGGACTCAGCACATAGTCGAACAGCAGCTCGAGGTTTATCTGCGTTTCCTCCTCGCCGTCATGACGTTTTTTAATGGCGGACATACCCATGGGGCTCGGCTCGCAATAGAGCACGTCAGGGGCGTTGACTTCGTCTGTACCTATATTGCGGAAGGCGTATTTGTCCGTAACGTCACCTACGGACGAATCCATGAGTACGCGGCTGTGGTCGATGATTATGATGTGGTCGAGCAACGACTCCACATCATGCACCTGGTGGGTTGAGATGATGATTGTGCGGTCGTCGGTCATGTTCTTTGCCACGACCTTGCGGAACAAAGCCTTCGAAGGTATGTCGAGCCCGTTTGTCGGTTCGTCCATCAACAGCAGACCGCAACCAGACGCAAGTGCGAGGCTCATAGTCACCTTCTTCCTCTGTCCCATAGACAGAGCGTGCAGGTTGCGTATGTCGGTATCCATTTCAAAGTCTGCAAGGCATTGCGCCATTACCTCTGGACTGAAACGTGGATAGAACCTACCGTATGTCTTGACATACTCATGCAGAGATATGCCAGGCAACACGTCTTCCTCTGCTACGAGAAATACGTCGCTGAGCATTTCCGGCAGCCTGAGCTTGCTCTCCATACCGTTCAACATTACCGTCGATCCGTTGTCTGGACGCAGCAGTCCGCTGATTAGATACAGCAGTGTTGACTTTCCAGTACCGTTCTTGCCGAGAAGTCCATACACGCGCCCACCCTCTATGGCAAGCGAAAAGTCGGTAAAGACCTTCTGCTTCATGCCGGGGTAGGAATAATTGAGGTTTCTAACGTCTATCATATCTTTTTTGTTATAGTGATTGTTACCGTGTGATTGTTACCGTTCGTGTGCCTGTCCTTTTGCCACAGCACTAATACTATCATACAATTCCATGATTTAAAACCTTATTGTATTTATTTTATAGTGTAATATATAAGTATTACACCACAAAGGTATGACTATTAGTAGTAAGCCACAAGAAAAACAAAGAATATTTTATCTTGCAGCAATACATTTAACGTCTATTAAGTTTTAGGGTATAAGTGACAATAGCATTAATATGTTTCCAAACACTACATTCCCAACTCGTTATAGCATATTCAGCGGAAATCCAGACAGCCTCTCCCACATCGTAGCAAAGGCATTCTTACATACCAACAATAGT
>CAZGAT010000041.1:0-11765 GCA_964523825.1 uncultured Prevotella sp.
GATTATTAGGAAAGAAAATCGGAATGACATCCGTTTTCAGTGCCGACGGCAAGAATATGCCGTGCACTGTTATCGAAGCTGGTCCTTGTGTTGTAACCCAGGTTAAAACTGTAGAAAAGGATGGTTACGAGGCTGTTCAGTTAGGTTTCGGCGAGGCTAAGGAGAAGAGAACTTCAAAGCCTATGCAGGGACACTTCAAGAAAGCCGGCACAACACCGAAGAAGCACTTGGCCGAGTTCAAGTTTGACGAGGAGCATAACCTCGGTGACACTATTACAGTTGAAATCTTCAACGATGCCCAGTTTGTCGATGTTGTCGGCACGTCTAAGGGTAAGGGCTTCCAGGGTGTCGTAAAGCGTCATGGATTCGGCGGCGTAGGACAGTCTACACACGGTCAGGACGACCGCGCCCGCAAGCCGGGTTCTATCGGTGCCTGCTCATACCCGGCAAAGGTCTTCAAGGGCATGCGCATGGGCGGTCAGATGGGAGGCGACAGGGTAAAGACCCAGAACCTTCAAGTGTTAAAGGTAATTCCAGAGCAGAACCTGCTCATCGTAAAGGGTTCGGTCGCTGGATGCAATGGTTCAACCGTAATAATTAATAAGTAATGGATATTAACGTATTAGATATCAAAGGTCAGGAGACCGGCCGCAAGGTAACTCTTAACGAGAATGTCTTCGGTATTGAGCCTAACGATCACGTTGTTTATCTTGATGTCAAGCAGTATCTTGCTGACCAGCGTCAGGGAACCGCAAAGTCAAAGGAGAGAAGTGAGCACAAGGGTTCTACACGCAAGCTCGGACGCCAGAAAGGTGGTGGTGGAGCACGTCGTGGTGACATCAACTCTCCAGTACTCGTAGGTGGTGGTCGTGTATTCGGACCAAAGCCACGCGACTACAGGTTCAAGCTGAACAAGAAAGTAAAAGTTCTTGCTCGCAAGTCCGCACTCAGCTATAAGGCTCAGGACAATGCGATCGTAGTTGTTGAAGACTTTACACTTGATACCCCTAAGACTAAAGATTTTATAAATATTGCAAAAAATCTCAAAGTCAACGGTAAGAAAGTGCTCCTCCTTTTGCCAGAAGCAAATTATAATGTATATTTGTCGGCTCGAAACCTGCAGAAGGCTGAAGTAATGCCCGCAGCACAGCTCAATACGTATAAAGTTTTGAATGCTGATGTTGTTGTCGTGACTGAGAATTCCCTGAAGGTTATTGACGAAATTTTGAACAAGTAATTATTAAGGAGACAGAAAGTTATGACATTCATTATAAAACCTCTGGTCACTGAGAAGATGACCAAGATTACAGACAAGTCTTCTGTAGACAAGACCGTCAAGCACAAGGGTGAGAAGAAGACCATTCCGGCACAGCCTAAGTATGGTTTCATCGTCAAGCCCCAGGCTAACAAACTTCAAATTCAAAAAGAGGTTGAGCAGCGTTACAACGTGAAGGTCGTTGCTGTGAACACTATGCGCTATGCCGGCAAGCGGTCGGCACGTTACACGAAGGCGGGCCTTGTGAAAGGTCAGCGCAACGCGTTCAAGAAAGCTTATGTCACTTTGAAAAACGGTGACTCAATTGATTTTTATAGCAATCTTTAAATAAACAATGGCAGTACGTAAATTCAACCCGACTACTCCGGGTCAAAGACACAAAGTTATTGGCACGTTCGAGGAAATTACTGCATCCGTGCCAGAGAAGTCTCTCGTTTACGGTAAACGTTCTACTGGTGGTCGAAACAACACCGGTAAGATGACTGTCCGCTACATGGGCGGCGGTCATAAGAAGAAGTATCGTCTTATCGACTTCAAGCGAGAGAAAGATGGTGTTCCAGCTGTAGTTAAGACAATCGAGTACGATCCTAACCGTTCGGCTCGTATTGCCCTGCTGTACTACGCTGATGGTGAAAAACGTTACATTATTGCTCCTAACGGACTTAAAGTGGGCGCAACCCTGATGTCAGGTGCTGAGGCAGCACCTGAGATTGGCAATGCGCTTCCGTTGGCCAACATCCCTGTAGGTACCGTGATACACAACATCGAGTTGCGTCCGGGACAGGGTGCACTGTTGGTTCGTTCGGCTGGTAACTTTGCTCAGCTTACTTCTCGTGAAGGCAGTTATTGTGTAATTAAGCTTCCTTCTGGTGAAACACGCCAGATTCTCTCAGCTTGTAAGGCTACTATCGGTAGTGTTGGTAATTCAGACCACGCACTCGAGCAGTCTGGTAAGGCTGGACGCTCCCGTTGGCTTGGACGTCGTCCGCACAACCGTGGTGTCGTCATGAACCCTGTTGATCACCCGATGGGTGGTGGTGAAGGTCGTCAGTCTGGTGGACACCCACGTTCACGCAAGGGTTTGTACGCTAAGGGTCTCAAGACTCGCGCACCGAAGAAGCAGTCAAACAAGTACATAATTGACAGAGCCAAGAAGAAGTAAACTTTAGAAAAGAGTAAATTATGAGTCGTTCATTAAAAAAAGGTCCTTACATTAACGTTTCCCTCGAGAAAAAGATTCTCGCTATGAACGAGAGTGGCAAGAAGAGTGTCGTTAAGACTTGGGCCAGGGCTTCAATGATTTCCCCAGATTTCGTGGGGCACACTGTAGCCGTACATAACGGAAATAAATTTATCCCTGTTTACATTACTGAGAATATGGTAGGACACAAGCTCGGAGAGTTCAGCCCTACACGCCGTTTTGGTGGTCACTCAGGCAACAACAAGAAGTAATCAGGCATTTTTTATCCATTAAGAAAAAGAAAATAATATAATGGGAGCAAGAAAACATATAAAGGCTGAAGCTCGCAAGGAAGCTAAGAAAAGCCTGTATTTCGCAAAGCTCAAGGATTGCCCTTCATCTCCCCGTAAGATGCGCTATGTCGTAGACATGGTTCGCGGTATGGAGGTCAACCGCGCTCTGGGTGTGCTGAGGTTCTCGAAGAAGGCCGCTGCCCAGAATGTAGAGAAGCTTCTGCGCTCAGCCATTGCCAACTGGGAGGTCAAGAATGACCGTAAGGCTGAGGACGGTGAATTGTATATCTCGCAGGTCTTCGTTGATGAAGGCGTAACAATGAAGCGTATGCGCCCTGCACCACAGGGACGCGGCTACAGAATCCGCAAACGTTCTAACCACGTCACTCTCTTTGTTGACTCAAAGCCTGTAGACGCTAACAATGATGATAAATAACAAATAGAATGGGACAGAAAGTTAATCCAATTAGCAACCGTCTGGGTATCATACGCGGTTGGGACTCAAACTGGTTCGGTGGAAAGGACTTCGGCGACAATATCGTTGAGGATCAAAAGATACGCAAGTACCTGAAGAAGCGTCTTGAAAAGGCACAGGTGTCACGTATCATCATCGAGCGCACATTGAAGCTCGTCACCATTACTATTTGCACAGCCCGTCCGGGTATTGTCATCGGTAAAGGTGGTCAGGATGTTGACAAACTGAAGGAAGAACTTAAGAACCTCTTTAAGAAGGAAATTCAAATTAATATCTTCGAGGTTAAGAAGCCTGAGCTTGACGCAACAATCGTTGGTGAGAACATCGCTCGCCAGGTGGAGGGTAAGGTCGCTTACCGTCGTGCCATCAAGATGGCTATCGCCAACACTATGCGCGCAGGTGCAGAGGGTATCAAAGTTCAAATATCTGGTCGTTTGAACGGTGCAGAAATCGCACGTAAGGAAATGTTCAAGGAGGGTCGTACTCCTCTGCATACATTCCGTGCTGATATCGATTACTGCCAGACAGAGGCTCTGACGAAAGTCGGACTTCTCGGTATAAAGGTTTGGATTTGCCGTGGTGAGATTTACCACAAGGTAGACCTGGCTCCGAACTTCGCCGAGCAGAAGAACTCTGGTCGTTCGAATGGTGGTCGCTCGGGAAGGGGCGGTCGCAGAAGAAACAATAACCGTTAAAAGTAGAAGCTATCATGTTACAGCCAAAAAGAGTAAAATATAGAAGGCCTCAGGATGGGCGCGGCAATAAAGGCAACGCCCACAGAGGTACGCAGCTGGCTTTCGGCTCATTCGGCATCAAGACGCTTGAGGCCAAGTGGCTTGACAGCCGTCAGATTGAGGCTGCTCGTGTGGCAGTAAACCGCTACATGAACCGTCAGGGGCAAGTCTGGATTCGTATCTTCCCGGATAAGCCAATCACCCGCAAGCCTGCCGATGTCCGTATGGGTAAAGGTAAAGGTGATCCAGCAGGTTGGGTGGCTCCAGTTACTCCGGGTCGTATCCTCTTCGAAGTAGAGGGCGTTTCGTTTGATATAGCAAAGGAGGCTCTCCGCCTCGCAGCTCAGAAACTGCCTGTTAAAACTAAGTTTGTTGTAAGACGTGATTACGATAAAAACGCTTAAGAAAGATGAAAATTAAGGAAGTAAGAGAACTCGAGACCAAGGATTTGGTTGAGAAGATAGAGAATGCTGAGACAGCTCTTGCCAACATGAAGCTGAACCATCAGATTACTCCGCTTGAGAATCCATCACAGATTAAGTCTGCACGTCGTGACATCGCGCGTATGAAGACCGTTCTTCGTGAGAGAGAACTTAACAAATAATAATGGTCCAGATGGAAACAAGAAATTTAAGAAAAGTAAGACAGGGTGTTGTAATCAGTGACAAGATGGATAAAACCATTGTTATTGCGTCTAAGTTCAAGGAGAAGCACCCTATATATGGTAAGTTCGTGCAGCACACGAAGAAATACCATGCCCATGACGAGAAGAATGAGGCTCACGTGGGGGATACAGTACAGATTATGGAGACTCGCCCTCTTTCTAAAACAAAGAGATGGAGATTAGTACAAATCGTAGAAAAAGCTAAGTAATTATGATACAAGTAGAATCAAGACTTACAGTCGCAGACAATAGCGGAGCCCGCGAGGCCAAGTGCATACGTGTGCTCGGTGGTACAGGTCGCCGTTATGCCAGCGTAGGTGACGTTATCGTAGTTGCTGTACAGAACGTCATCCCGTCAAGTGAATTGAAAAAGGGTGCAGTTTCAAAGGCTTTGATAGTTCGCACAAAGAAGGAAATCCGTCGTGCAGATGGTTCGTACATTCGCTTCGACGATAATGCTTGCGTATTGCTCAACAACGCTGGAGAACTTCGTGGCAGCCGTATCTTCGGTCCTGTCGCACGCGAGCTCCGCGCTGTCAATATGAAAGTCGTTTCCTTGGCACCAGAGGTTCTTTAATCTATAAAAGTAAATTACAGAAATGGCAAAGTTTCATATAAAGAAAGACGACCAGGTGATTGTCCTTGCCGGTGCTGACAAGGGCAAGACGGGTAAGGTGCTTAAGGTGATTCGCGACAAAGAGCGTGTTATCGTTGAGGGTATCCACATGGTCTCTAAGAGCACTAAGCCTTCTGCTGCAAACCCACAGGGTGGCATCATCAAACAGGAGGCTCCTATTCATATATCAAACGTTAGCTTGATAGATCCGAAGAGCGGAAAGGCTACACGCATAAAGATTGAGCGTGATGGCAAGACCGTGAAGCGTATCGCCAAAAAGTCAGGGGAGGAAATCAAATAATGGATACAGCACAGTTAAAGAAAGAGTACAAAGAGCAGATTGCTCCGGCTCTGAAGAAGCAGTTTAATTACACTTCGTCTATGCAGATTCCTGTCCTGAAGAAGATTGTCATCAATCAGGGACTCGGAGACGCTACGCAGGACAAGAAGATTATCGATGTAGCCATCAACGAACTTACGGCTATTACGGGTCAGAAGGCTGTCGCAACATATTCTAAGAAGGATATTGCGAACTTCAAGCTTCGTAAGAAAATGCCTATCGGCGTGATGGTTACCTTGCGCCGTGAGCGTATGTATGAGTTCCTCGAGAGACTCGTACGTATAGCACTGCCGCGTATCCGTGACTTCAAGGGTATCAATTCTAAGTTTGATGGTCGTGGAAATTACACTCTGGGCATAACAGAGCAGATTATTTTCCCAGAAATCAATATCGATCAGGTAGACCGCATTCAGGGTATGAACATCACTTTCGTTACTTCTGCAAAGACTGACGAAGAGGGATATGCCCTCCTTAAGGCATTTGGTCTCCCATTCAAGAACGCTAAAAACGATTAAGTGATATGGCAAAAGAATCAATGAAAGCCCGCGAGGTAAAACGCGCAAAGCTTGTTGCGCGTTACGCCGAGAAGCGTGCTGCCTTGAAAAAGATCATTGCAACAACTAATGATCCGGCAGAAGCTTATGAGGCTGCCCGTAAGTTGCAGGCTATACCGAAGAATGCAAATCCAATCCGCTTGCATAACCGTTGTAAGATAACTGGTCGTCCAAAGGGATATATCCGCCAGTTCGGCTTGTCCCGTATCCAGTTCCGCGAGATGGCATCTCAAGGTCTTATACCGGGTGTTAAGAAGGCAAGCTGGTAAGCATTAAAGTTATAAGTTGATAAGTTTTTGAGTTTTAGCAGGTGGAACTACGGCTTGAAAACTTAAAGACTTGGACTTTAAAAACTTAGGAACTCATTATTTAATATTGTCGGGGGAGTCCCGATTAATTAAACTTTTTATATTTATGACAGATCCAATAGCAGATTATCTGACAAGACTTCGGAATGCTATCATGGCTCATCACAGAGTTGTTGAGATTCCAGCGTCAAACCTGAAGAAGTCTATCACGAAGATTCTCTTTGAAAAGGGTTACATCTTGAACTACAAGTTCATTGAAGATGGCCCGCAGGGAACAATCAAGGTCGCTTTGAAGTACGACCCTGTAACCAAGCAGAACGCAATCAAAAAGTTGAAGCGCGTATCTACTCCTGGTCTCCGCCAGTATACAGGTTACAAAGACATGCCGAGAGTAATTAACGGACTTGGTATTGCGATAATATCTACGTCTAAGGGTGTAATGACTAACAAAGAGGCTGCTGCCGAGAAGGTCGGTGGCGAGGTTCTTTGCTACATTTATTAATTGGAGGATTTCATTATGTCAAGAATAGGAAAATTGCCAATTAGTATTCCTGCAGGTGTTAATGTTACGCTGAAGGACAATGTCGTTACAGTCAAGGGACCTAAGGGTGAACTTTCTCAGGAGGTTGATCCTTCTATCATCGTAAAGGTCGAAGACAACCAGGTTATATTCGCGGTTGACGAGAACAGTCTCGTTGACTACAAGCAAAAGCAGGCATTCCACGGCTTGTACCGTTCGCTTGTAAACAACATGATCGTTGGTGTCAGCGAAGGTTATAAGAAGACTATGGAACTCGTCGGTGTCGGTTACCGTGTAAGCAATCAGGGCAACCTCATCGAGTTCTCACTTGGTTATACGCACCCTATCTATATGCAGCTCCCTCCCGAGGTAAAGGTAGAGACAAAGAGTGAGCGTAACCAGAATCCAATCATCACACTTGAGTCGGCTGACAAGCAATTGCTCGGTCAGATTTGTGCAAAGATTCGTTCTTTCCGTATGCCTGAGCCTTATAAGGGTAAGGGTATCCTGTTCCAGGGCGAGGTTATCCGCAGAAAGTCTGGTAAGACGGCTGCAGCTAAGTAACTTTAATAATTAATTACGATTATGTCTACAAAGAAAGAACAAAGAAGACTTAAGATAAAGTTCCGCATTCGTAAGAATGTGAACGGTACTGCAGAGCGTCCTCGCTTGAGCGTTTTCCGCAGTAACAAGCAAATCTATGCGCAGGTCATAAACGATTTGACAGGTACGACTCTTGCTTCCGCTTCATCTGTCGGCTTGGAGAAGATGCCGAAGATAGAGCAGGCTAAGAAAGTCGGCGCGCTCGTAGCTGAGAAAGCAAAGGCTGCTGGTGTAGAGAAGGTCGTCTTCGACCGTAACGGTTATCTTTATCACGGACGTGTGCAGGCTTTGGCCGATGCAGCCCGTGAGGGAGGACTTAATTTCTAAACGATTATGGCAATGAATAAAGTAAAAGTAAATAGTGACGTTGAACTGAAAGACCGTCTGGTTGCTATCAACCGTGTAACCAAGGTTACCAAGGGTGGCCGTACTTTCACATTCGCTGCTATCGTCGTTGTTGGTGACGGCAAAGGCGTTATAGGCTGGGGACTTGGTAAGGCTGGCGAGGTTACTGCTGCCATTCAGAAAGGTACTGACGCAGCAAAGAAGAACCTCGTAAAGGTTCCTGTGTTGAACGGTACTGTTCCTCATGAGATGGAGGTTCGTTTCGGAGGTGCTCATGTCCTTATCAAGCCGGCTGCTGCTGGTACTGGTCTTAAGGCTGGTGGTGCTATGCGTGCCGTATTGGAGAGCGCAGGTATCAAGGATGTGATTGCAAAATCAAAGGGATCTTCAAATCCACATAACCTTGTCAAGGCAACTATCGAGGCTCTCAGCCAGATGCGTGATGCGTATACGGTAGCTGCTGAGCGCGGTGTCGGTATGGACAAAGTGTTTAACGGTTAATATAAGGAGAAACAGACAATGGCAACAATTAAGATCAAGCAGATAAAGAGCCGTATCAACGCGCCTAAGGATCAGAAGGCTACACTTCTCTCCCTCGGCTTGCGCAAGATCGGTCAGGTTGTTGAGGTTGAAGACACTCCTAGCACTCGCGGAATGATTCGCAAGGTGTTTCACCTCGTTTCAGAAGTAAAGTAATTAATCTTTTAAGTCAAGCACAATTATGAAATTAAATAATTTGAAACCAGCTGCTGGCTCAACACATTCACGCCGTCGTATAGGTCGTGGTCCGGGTTCTGGACTTGGTGGCACTTCAACGCGTGGTCACAAGGGTGCTAAGTCACGTTCTGGTTATAAGAGAAAGATTGGCTTCGAGGGTGGTCAGATGCCACTCCAGCGTCGTGTTCCGAAGGCTGGTTTTAAGAATATCAACCATAAGGAATACTTCCCTGTGAATCTTTCTACACTTCAGAAACTCGCCGAGGAAAAGAATCTCACGAAGATCGGACTTGACGAGCTGAAGCAGTACGGCGTTGTCAAGGGGACAAAACTCGTTAAGATCCTTGGCAATGGCGAGCTGAAAGCGAAGGTAGATGTAGAGGCTAATGCTTTCTCGAAGACTGCCGAAGAAGCTATCAAGGCAGTTGGTGGTAACACAACTATAATCTAAGTAATGAAAAAGTTTATTGAGACACTGAAGAACATATGGAAGATTGAGGATCTGCGTCAGCGGATTCTCATCACCATTCTGTTTACGGCCATTTATCGTTTCGGCTCGTTCGTCGTACTTCCTGGTATTGATCCGAGCATGTTGGAAAAATTGCAGTCACAGACCGCTGGTGGCCTTATGTCACTGTTGGATATGTTCTCCGGTGGTGCATTCTCCAATGCGTCAATCTTCGCACTTGGAATAATGCCATACATCTCAGCCTCTATCGTTATGCAGCTACTCGCCGTCGCTGTGCCATATTTCCAGAAAATGCAGCGCGAAGGCGAGAGTGGCAGGAAGAAAATTAACTGGTACACACGTGTGCTTACAGTGGCAATACTGTTGTTCCAGGCTCCGTCATATCTGATAAACCTGAAGATGCAGGCGCAGGGCGCCCTCGCTTCAGGTATCAGTTGGACGGTATTCATGATTCCCGCCACGCTTATTCTTGCAGCAGGGTCGATGTTTATCCTCTGGCTTGGCGAGCGCATAACGGACAAGGGCGTAGGAAACGGAATCTCGCTCATCATTATGATAGGTATCATTGCCCGTCTGCCACAGGCTTTCATTCAGGAGGTCGGCAGCCGCTTCACTGCAATATCTGGTGGTGGTCTTGTCATGTTTATCGTAGAGCTGCTCATTCTGTATTTCGTAGTATGTGCATCTATTCTGTTGGTGCAGGGTACACGCAAAGTCCCTGTTCAGTATGCCAAGCGTATTGTAGGCAACAAGCAATATGGTGGTGCCCGTCAGTATATCCCATTGAAGCTGTTTGCGGCTAATGTTATGCCTATCATCTTTGCCCAGGCATTGATGTTCATTCCATTGGCAATCGTGCAGTATTCAAGCGATAGCGCAAGCCCTGTACTTCAGAGCTTGATGGATACCAAGAGCTTGCTGTATAATGTCGTTTACGTTATCCTCGTGATTGCGTTTACGTATTTCTACACTGCAATCACCATTAATCCAACCCAGATGGCAGAGGATATGAAGCGTAACAACGGCTTCATTCCTGGTGTGAAGCCTGGCAAGGATACCGCGGATTACATTGATACGGTAATGTCACGTATCACTTTCCCTGGCTCTTTGTTCATTGCTTTCATAGCCATAATGCCTGCTCTGGCCGGATTCTTGAAGGTACAGGACGCTTTCAGCCAGTTCTTTGGTGGCACGTCTCTTCTGATTCTTGTTGGTGTCGTTATTGACACGCTACAGCAGATAGAGTCTCACTTGATGATGCGCCATTATGATGGATTGCTGAACTCGGGTCATACTCGTGGTAATGGTGGCGTTGCTGCATATTGATTCTTTTCTTGAGGAATGAATATATTTCTTAAGACAGAGGATGAGATAGAATTAATGCGAAAAGCCAACCTCCTCGTCGCAAAGACACTGGCGGAGGTTGGCAGCCATATAAAGCCGGGTGTTACGACACTCCAACTGGACAAGGTTGCGGGGGAGTTCATACGCGACAATGGTGGTGTTCCATCCTTTAAAGGGTGTAAGAATTCATATGGCGGAGCTTTTCCTGGGAATATATGTACGTCGGTCAATGCAATGGCTGTGCATGGTATTCCTACCGGCAAGTGTATCCTTAAAGACGGTGACATAATCTCTGTAGACTGTGGAGCCGTTCTTGACGGTTTCAATGGCGACTCGTGCTACACGTTCTGTGTGGGTGAGGTCAAGCCGGAAGTGCGTAAGCTGCTTCGTGTTACCAAGGAAGCACTTTATAAAGGTATATCTGCAGCATGTGCCGGACACCATATCGGAGATATAGGCGAAGCGGTGCAGTCACATTGTGAAGCCAATGGCTGTGGCATAGTTAGAGAGCTTACAGGTCATGGCATTGGCAGGAACATGCATGAGGAGCCTGCGGTCTATAATTATGGCAAGAAGGGTAGTGGCGTAATGCTGAAGTCGGGAATGTGTATCGCTATTGAGCCGATCGCCACTTTGGGCAGTCCGAAAGTTTGGATGTTGCATGACAAGTGGCAGATAATCACACGAGACTTGAAGCCCTCCGCGCATTATGAGCACACAATCGCCATACGTGATGGCAAGGCTGATATCTTGTCCTCGTTTGAGGAAATAGAACGTTTACAAAACCAAAACATTTAAAAGAAGAATAATTTAATATGGCAAAGCAAGCTGCTATTGAGCAGGACGGAACTATCATGGAAGCTCTTTCCAATGCTATGTTTCGTGTTGAATTGGAGAACGGAGTCGATATTACGGCTCACATCTCTGGAAAGATGAGAATGCACTACATCAAGATTCTCCCTGGTGACAAGGTGAAAGTCGAGATGAGTCCATATGACTTGACAAAAGGCAGAATAGTTTTCAGATACAAATAAACGAATTTAAGAGATGAAGACAAGAGCATCATTAAAGAAACGCACACCGGACTGCAAGATCGTCCGCCGCAAGGGTCGTCTTTTCGTTATCAACAAGAAGAACCCTAAGTACAAGATGCGTCAAGGCTAAAGTTAAAAAAGCGTAATAGTTGTGGCATGATTCAATTATTATGCTTAACTTTGCGTGCTTTTTAGCAAAAAATTAAACGTTTAAGTTATTTTATTTATTACATTTAATCAATGGCAATAAGAATTGTTGGAGTAGATTTGCCCCAGAACAAGCGTGGCGAAAT
>CAZGAT010000042.1:0-8987 GCA_964523825.1 uncultured Prevotella sp.
TGCGGAACATCTGCTTGAACTCCTTCTTGATTAAGTATGGTAGTGCGTACATCATAATATTACTCAAGTCTTATTTTGAATTTCTTTATTGCTACCGTCAGGAAGAGTGCAGTCATTGCCGCAAGAATTACGAACTCCCCCGCAACGAATTGAAGGCTGACACCCTGAATCATCAGCTTTCGTATGGCAGAGATAAACCAGCGCGCGGGAATGACAGCGCTGAGATCTTTCAGCCACCACGGCATTGCCTCAATCGGGAACATCATTCCGGAAAGAAGTATTGTCGGCAGCATAAGCACCATTGACGAGAGCAGCATTGCCGCAAGTTGTGATTGGGCTATTGAAGATATGAGCAGTCCGAGCGACAGGGCCATAAAGATGTAGACCAATGCCAAGGCAACTATCGTGAGTAGCGAGCCTGCAATAGGTATGTGGAGGATAAACCGTGCCACGCAGAGTGTCGTGGCGAGGTCGACGCTGGAGATGCAGAAGTAAGGCACAGCCTTAGCTATCACGATATATGACGGTGGCAGCGGCGATGCGAGGAGTACTTCCATAGTGCCTGTCTCACGCTCGCGGACAATGGCAATGCTGCTCATCATGGCGCAGATAAGCAGGAGCATCATTCCGATGACGCCCGGAACGAAGTTGAACTCCGACTTCTGTTGCGGGTTGAAGAGCATCTTCATCTGCGGCTGTATCTGGAACTGCGGCCGCATGCCCGACTGCTGCATCAGTTCACGCTGGACATCGCCGAGAATCTGCGTGGCGTAGTTCACGCGCATGGAAGCCTGGTTGGGCTCGGAACCGTCGGCGAGAATCTGGATTGTTGCCTCACGGGTATGGAGCATGTCGTCGGCGAAGTTTTCGCTGAAAGCAAGACAGAGGTTTACCTCTCCGCTTTTGAAGAGGTCTTCCACCTCGCTGAGATTCTTTACCTCCTTGTCGATGACGAAATAGGCGTTGTTGGAGAACCGCTCTATGATCTTCTGCGTCACGGCATCGTGCGATGGGTCGTAGATGGCGAGATGCGTATTCTTAACCTCCGTGGTTATGGCAAATCCGAACAGCAACATCATGACGATGGGCATCACCAGCAGGATGAGCATCGTGCGTGGGTCGCGGAGTATATATAGGAACTCCTTTTTTACAAATGCATGAAACTGTTTCATAAGTCTAATTCCTTTTAGCTTTACGTGCAAGAGCATAGAACACGTCGTACATGGAAGTGCCGTTAAACTGCTTTTTCAAGTTGGCGGGCGTGTCCAAAGCCTCTATCCTGCCGTCAACCATGATGCTGACGCGGTCGCAATATTCAGCCTCGTCCATGTAGTGGGTGGTGACGAATACGGTTATGCCACGGTCGGCGGCCTTGTAGATAAGTTCCCAGAACTGGCGGCGCGTTATCGGATCCACACCACCTGTAGGCTCGTCGAGGAACACTATCTGCGGGTCGTGGAAAATAGCAAGCGAGAAGGCAAGTTTTTGTTTCCAGCCGAGTGGCAGCGATGTCACCATGGTGTTGCGCTCGCTGGCGAATCCGAGTTCTTCGAGCACTTGGTCGATACGCTCGCGGATAATGCTGCGCTTCATGCCGTAGATGCCGCCGAAGAGTGTGAGATTCTCAGCCACGGTGAGGTCGTCGTAGAGCGAGAATTTCTGGCTCATATATCCGATGTGCTTCTTCACCTGCTCGTGCTGCTTCGCAACGTCAAAGCCCGCGACCGCCGCGCTCCCGTCGGAAGGTTGCGAGAGTCCGCAGAGCATGCGCATGGCGGTGGTTTTTCCGGCTCCGTTGGCACCGAGGAATCCGAATATCTCGCCCTCGTGCACTTGGAATGTTATGTGGTTTGTCGCAATGAAGTCGCCGAATTGCTTCGTCAGACCCTTAGCGTCAATTACTATCTTGTCAGTCATATTATTAATTACTATTTTCTAATTACTAATGACTAATTGATTGCTTCGCAATTATTAATTTTTAATTATCAATCGGCAAAGCCGACTAATTCGTAATTTGTAACTCTTAATTCTCAATTCAGTTTGACAGTGCCATGAAGCAGTCCTCTATGCTTGCCGTGGTAGGCTCAATGGTGATGTCGCCGTGACCTTTACTTTCGAGGTAGTCATTAAGGACAGTCTTTTCAGCACCTTCTTTCACCGTCAGATGGAAGTTCTCACCGAAGGAGAATGCCGTATCGGTGTATTCCCACTGGCGCAGGTCGTCGAGAAGCTGGTGCATCTTGTCGCTGCGCACTATCCACAGAGTCTTGGAATAGTTGTCGATGATTCCCTGCGGAGTGTCTATGGTCAGGAACTTTCCGCCTTGTATCAGCGCTATGCGGTCGCATTGCACTGCCTCGTCCATGTATGGAGTTGAGACGATGATGCTGAGGTTGTGCTCCTTTTTCAGTTTTTGCAGCATCTGCCAGAACTCCATTCGGCTCACAGGGTCAACGCCCGTCGTGGGTTCGTCGAGGAAGAGGACACGTGGCGCGTGTATGAGCGCGCACGAGAGAGCCAGCTTCTGCTTCATGCCTCCTGAGAGCTTTCCCGCACGACGTTTCTTGAACGGTTCGATCTGCTGGTAGATGTCCTTCACAAGGTCGTAGTTCTCCTCAATGGTGGTTCCGAATATCGTTGCGAAGAACTTCAGGTTTTCCTCCACCGTCATGGTCTGATACAGTGAGAACCGCCCCGGCATATAGCCTATGCGCTTGCGTATTTCCCGGAAGTCCTTTACCACGTCGAGCCCGTCCACCGTAGCGCTTCCGCTGTCCGGCAACAGCAAGGTGGTGAGGATTCGAAAGAACGATGTCTTGCCTGCTCCGTCAGGTCCGATGAGACCGAATATCTCACCTTCGCTGACATCGAAGCTGATGCCGTTCAACGCCTGCACACGGCCGTCGTCGTAACTCTTCTTGAGGTCTTTTACTGTTACTATTGGCATAATCTAAAACTTAACGTCTCCATACATTCCGCGTTTTATCAGTCCGTCGTTCTTGACGGAAATCTTCACTGCATAGACGAGGTTGGCACGTTCGTCACGGGTCTGGATAGTCTTTGGCGTGAACTCAGCCTTGTCGCTGATCCAAGTCACCGTGCCCTGATATTCCTTTCGTCCGCTCTCGCCTTGGTCGGCATATACCTTCACCTTCTGCCCAATCTTGACAGACGTGAGCTGGTCGGCGGTGATGTAAGCTCGAAGTTTCATGTCGGTAACATTGGCAACCTTGAAAAGGGCCTTGCCCGGAACGGCGTATTCGCCTGCCTCGGCATATTTGGTCAGGATTACACCAGCTATCGGCGATGTTATCCGCGCGTTGTTTATCTGGTCGTCGGTCTGAGCCGATTGTGCGTCGACCTGTGCAGCCTGCGCGTCCATGCCACGGCTCTGTGCCGTCAGCCCTGCTCCCTGTTCGTTGAATGACCGGTTCGAGGCGGCAATCTGTTCCTGTGTTGCGGCAAGCTGCTTCTCGAGCACACTGATTTGATAGCTTATGTCATCGACCTGCTTCTGTGTTGCCGCGCCGTCTTTGAGCAAGCCCTGGAAACGGTGCAGTTCCCGCTGCTGGTTGGCAATCTGTTGGCGGATGGATGCCACCTGCTTGTTAAGGTCGAGTACGCGGCTGTCGGTGGCCGTGCGGTTGGCAAGTACCTGATCCTTGCCGGCCATTACCTGCTGACGGCTTGCCGCAAGTTGTTGTTTGCGAAGGTTGAGCTGGGTCATGTCTATGAATCCGAGCTGTTGTCCGGCCGACACGTTCTGCCCCTCCTTGGCGTTCAGGCTTACAATCTCGCCGGTGCCCTTTGCCGACACTATCACTTCTGTTGTCTCGAAAACTCCCGACGCGTCATAATCGACATCGTTGTTGCCGCAACTGGCAAGACTGGCTGCCACTATAATTGCGAAGAAAAATCTATTAGTTCTCATATTTCTGGCTTTTTTATTAGTCTGATTAGTCTGATTAGTTGTTGAGGGTATACTTCAGGTCATACATCTCCTTGAGCATCTGCACCTCGTGAATGCTCATGTTTATCTTTGCCGTATTCTCACGGTTGATTTCCTGAAGAAGGTTGTTGGTGTCGATGATTCCGTGGCGGAGTTTCGACTCTGCTGCAAGGCGCACGTCACGGCGCAGGTCAACGATCTGCTGGTCTTCGGTCATCATGGCGCGGTACTTGGCAATGTCCTCGCTCTGGCTCACTTCGTCGAGGTGGTTGTTGAAGAGGAATGTCTCGCGGTAGTTCTCCGTCATGTCGCGCTGTGCCTGAATTTTGGCATGGTCGTTCTTGTTGGTGTATAGCGAGCCGATGTTCCATGTTATCTTCACTCCTACCATTCCGTTCAGAGTCCAGTTTCGGTGGAACATGTCGTGGAACGTATCGTAGCCGGGATAGCCGTAGTAGCCTTGCGCGAAGGCGCTGATGCGTGGCATGAGGTTGCTTTTCAACGCTTTTTCCTGAGCCTTGGCAAGGTTGAGCTGCGCGTCGACGAGTGCAAGTTCCGGACGGCGGTTGGTTTTTGCCGAAGCACTAACGGGCACTGGCTTGCTTACTGAAGTTATGTTGTCGATGCCGCAGAATACGCTCAGCAGGCGGAGAAGGCTCTGCCTTGTCGCATTCAATTCTGTTGCTTGCTGCTCGGCATTCAATTTCTCTGCCTTTATCGAACTGACATCGCTGCGCGTTGCCGTGCCACCTTTATACATGGCGTTGAGTTTGTCGAGGTTCGACTGGAGAAGTACTTGCAGTTCATTGTTGGTCTTGAGACGCTCGTCAATGGTCAGTACTCCGAAGTAAAGCTCATTCACGCGCTGAGCTACGGTGTATAGGTTGACATCGTTCTGTGCCTTGTCAACCTCGCCCTGCCTGCGCGCAATCTCCTTCTGGCTGCTTATGCGACCACCATCCCAGATGTTCTGCTCTACGTTAATGCCGATGCGGTATTGGTCCTTGCGGAGCCCTTTCACGTCATAATTTCTCTGTTGCAGCATTTCCTTTAGAGCGTCGGGCAGTGTCATCACATCGCTCTGATAAGTTGCTTGTGCCGATGCGCCTACCTGTGGCAGCCACTGCTTGTCAAGGTTGCTGACCGTCAGGTTAGTGGTCTTGGCAATCAAATCGTACCTCTTGATGAGAGGGTAGTTCTCGCGTGCAGCCTTCTGGCACTTGTCAAGAGTGACAGTCTGAGCCATCAGCAATGCCGGAACTGCTAAGAGAATGCTTGTTAAAAGTCGTCTTGTCTTCATATTTTGTTTCTTTTTCTATTTCTGATGCAAAGTTAGTACGATTTCAGTCTACTTATATTACCTTTTAGGCAGAATATATGTACTATTTGTACGATTTGTCGCTTAATATTGGTCTTTATACAACTTTTCTTTATAACTTTGCATAAACTTTAGCTGCACTCGGCAATTTAAGAACAAGTTCTTATTGCCCTCGTTGGCAAAACTTTTGCAAATATGAAACATAGTAACGTATTACAGCAACTTACATACGGTCAGATTCGTGACCTGATAGAGAATGACGACAGCACGCAGGTGAATGGTTATATCAGCGATAACCTTGCTATTATAAAAGGTAGTCCCTTCGAATTACTGACACACATGTCGAGTGGTCCATTCCGATTCGATGAGATGCGTCTGCTCATTGCCGGTCAAGGCGAGGCTCGTCCCATTATAAACCTCCGGCAGTGCGAAGTCCATGCAGGCGACCTTATATTTGTCAGTGGTGGGAGCATGGCTCAGATAACAGGCGCGAGTCCTGACGTGACGGCAAAGGGCATGTCATGCACCAATGAGCTGCTTGCCCTTGCTTTCGACAGCCGCATGCCTACAATATTGAAACGCCCGCAACTTTCGTTTGTCATTCATCTTTCTGATGATGAACGGCATTTTATAGAGACGCTTCACTCATTATTGTGGCATGCCGTTCATGACACGGACATGAGTGCGCAACTTGTGCTCAGACTCGTAAGTGCAATAATGACATACGTTGACCACGTTTATTCGGTCCATGAGCAGCACCACATAGCCGCACGTACTCATGAGGAGGAAATATTCGATCGCTTCATAGCCCTTGTCAATCAATACGGACCGCGCGAACACAAACTCGAATTCTATGCCGACAAGATATTCCTCTCCCAGCGTTACCTTGGAGCAATCGTGAAAAAGATTAGCGGGCAAACACCTAAAGAATGGATCGACAAGGCTGTCATAATGGAAGCAAAGGTTATGCTCAAACACACCGACATGCCCGTCAACCAAATAGCCGACTCACTCCATTATGACAACTTCAGCTTCTTCTGCCGCTACTTCCGTCGCCTTACCAGTATGTCGCCACAACAGTATAGGGAATCATAAATACAGATGAACATTATACAAATATTTATGCTCAGAGTACGGTTCTACATGGGTGTTGGTACGTCCCAGACATCGTTTATTGTCAGACCTAATTAGAGTTTTCCAAATGACCCTGACACTAACTTATGAATTCAAAAGCCTAAATCTTAAAAGCCCATAATCTCCACCTTACTTTTTTCCCACCTCATCGTTGATGAGTTGTTGGATTTCATCATCGCCCATCTCACAGTCGAGCCGTCCGCGCCAGAGGTACTTGCGTGTCTCGTGTACGATGATTCCATTGAGTGCGAGCAGGCTTACGAGGTTGGGGATTGCCATTAACGCGTTCATGCAGTCGGCTATGTTCCACACGAGATTTAGGCTGACAATGGAGCCAGCGAAGACTGCTGCGATGTACGCCACCCTGTAACCTTGAATCCACCGACCACTACCATGCATGAGGTATTCCACGGCACGTTCACCATAGTAGCTCCAACCGAGGATCGTGCTGAAGGCAAACGTTAGTAGTCCGAACGTGAGAAGCGGTGCGCCCACGTAAGGAATCTCGCAGAACGCCTGGTGTGTAAGCCGTGCGCCGTCGGAGGCATTGACCGATGGGTCGGCAAGTATGCAGCTGACGACTACCAGTCCCGTCATGGCACAGATGACCACCGTGTCCCAAAACGTTCCACTGGAAGACACGAGTGCCTGACGGACGGGGTTGCGCGTCTGTGCAGCCGCGGCGACTATTGGTGCCGAGCCAAGCCCTGACTCATTGGAGAACAGTCCGCGTGCTATTCCATAGCGTGCGGCAAGCATGATGCCCGTGCCTGTCGCTCCGCCTCCTACAGCTTTCAATGAGAACGCATCGGTGAAGATTATTCTGATAGCAGGTAGAATATATGCATGGTTGACGCAGAGGACATATACGCAGCCGCCGACGTAGAACAGTGCCATGAAGGGTACAAGCATGCTGCACACCCGTGCGATGCTTTTGACTCCCCCTATGATGACGATGCCTGCCAAGACGCAGACAACTGCTCCTGTAGCCCATGTCGGAATGCCCCACGAAGTCTGGGCAAGCGTGGAAATGGCGTTAGCCTGTACGGTATTGCCTATGCCGAACGACGCAATGGCGGTGAAAACGGCGAAGAACACGGCCAATTTCTTCCAGCCCAACCCACGCTCGAGGGCATACATCGGACCGCCGAGCATTCGTCCATCCTTTGTGCGCACACGGTACTTTATGGCTAACAGCCCCTCGGAATACTTTGTGGCGATTCCAAAGACTCCTGTAAGCCAGCACCACAGCACCGCCCCAGGACCTCCGAGTGCTACTGCAGTGCCGACACCGATGATGTTGCCCGTGCCTATGGTTGCCGCCAAAGCCGTAGCGAGCGCGCCGAACTGGCTGACATCGCCGTCTGCACCACGGTCACGGCTTAGGCTTAGACGGATGGCAGTGAATATCTTGCGTTGTGGGAATTTAAGTCGGATGGTAAGGAATATGTGAGTGCCGAGTAGTAGCAAAATCATAGGCCAGCCCCAAAGCACTCCGCTTATTTCAGTAAATATTTCGTTCAGTGTCTGCATCATAGCGTGTTGGAAAAGTATATTGTCCGTGTCGTTCCCGTTGGGAAAGTCATATGCCCTGCGCGGGTGAAGTTGCGTTAATGTTGGCAAAGATAGCAAAAAAACGTCACTTTGTTATTGATTTGAGTTTGTTTTTATTAATTTTGTGGGCGCAAAGCAACTAAAACACCAAAATGAGGCAAACTCTCACTATCTTCGTGGCAATCGTCACCATACTCGTTCTGCATTCCTGTAAGGAGCAGAAGCCAAGTCGCGATATAATAACTAAGATTCAGCCCAAGGAAGCACACCCGCCAGGACCACAGACCATGTCAACTGGTGCAATCCCTCCAAAGGAGGTCGCATGGAACGGTGCGGAATACGTCATCAACATTGCCCGCGATGCTGACCATTCGTTACCTCTCATCGAGGACCAGTCTGGCACAAAGTACTACGACAACCGCGTACACCTAACTATTACACGCAAGGACGGCACAAAGTTCTTCGATCGCGAGTTCACGCGCGGCGACTTTGCCCGCTACACAGACTTCCCTTATGCACGTCATTGGGGGTTGACAGGGTTCAATTTCGACTCTGTAAGGGAATGTGGACTGAGCTTCGCCATAGCCATAGGCTCGCCTGATGAGATGGCTGACAACGAGTTTGTGCCGATCACTCTTGTGATTGACCGCAACGCCCATATCACTATCATGTCGCAGCAGCAAGAGCCGTCCGACTACGCAGACGATTCCAATTCTGAGTAACTCTGCTTAGTCCGTTCTTTTCTCTTCACCGTGCCTGTAGGTCGGGTGGGGTACTGGCAACCGTATTCGTGTTATGGTGGAGCATAATTAGGATTGTTGGCGATTAATGTCGAAAAACTTGGCGAAATGTTTTGCAGAAAGGGAATAATGTTGTACCTTTGCACACGCAAAACAGAAAACGGGAAGTAGCGCAGTCCGGTAGCGCTCCTGGTTTGGGACCAGGTGGTCGCAGGTTCGAATCCTGTCTTCCCGACGTAAATCGAGATAAGCGGTTGATTTTCAACCGCTTATCTGCGTTTTGAGGAAAACC
>CAZGAT010000043.1:0-8809 GCA_964523825.1 uncultured Prevotella sp.
TAAATCGAGATAAGCGGTTGATTTTCAACCGCTTATCTGCGTTTTGAGGAAAACCGCTCGGACAGAACTCAGACGCGGTTTTTATAATATAAAAGGTATATGTTAGGCCGTTTCTAAACAAAGAAATGGTTAAAAAAATAAAATCTTTATCGGAACACGGCATTACGCGTAGAAGGGGTAATGCAGGTATGATAGCAGAAATCAAGAATTGGACTCCGCCAAAACTGCATACGGGCAAGGAATGGTATGTGGGCTTCATGGCTTATGACCCTCTGACTGGCAAGATGAAGCGCAAGAAAATAATGCTCGGGCGTATAAAGGGGCGTAGGGCACAGCGTGAATATGCCGACGGAGTTATCCAACGCCTGACGGAGAAACTGCTTGGTGGCTGGAACCCTTGGACTGATGCCAACAGCACCGCCGAGTACACCACTTTTACCTCGGCAGTACATGACTACAGGGTTTACATAGCCCGTATGTTCAACGAGGGTAACCTGCGAAGTGAGTCTTACGCGTCTTACAGCTCATACATGAAGATATTTGAGGAATGGGCAACGGTAAGGATCAAGTATGTGTTCCAGCTTAACAAACAGCTTATGTCTGCGTTCCTTGACTATGTGTTTCTTGACCGCCACAATTCCATACAGACGAGGAACAACTACCTGGCATGGCTGCGCGTGTTCAGCTCGTGGCTCATGCAGCGCGGGCTTATCAATGATAATCCCACTGCCGGGCTCGTAGTAGTCAACAAGCGCAACCGCCACAAGAACCGCACGGTCATCGGCGATGCCGACCTCAGGCGTATTCACGATTATCTTGTGGAGCATAACCGCCACTACCTTCTTGCCTGCTATTTCCTGCACTATATGTTTGTGCGCCCGCGTGAGATGTCTTTCCTGCGTGTCGGAGACGTAAGGCTTGACGGTCCCACGCTCCTGCTCCATGGCGACGGCACAAAGAACAGGCGCGACGCGGTACTCACTATGCCGAAGAAGGTCGTACGCCTTATGCTCGACCTCGAAGTGCTTTCGAAACCGAAGGGATACTACATATTCTCGGAGGGTTGCAGACCTGGTGAGGGTAGGGTGAGCGAGAAGCAGTTCCGCGACTACTGGAACGGACATGTGCGCAAAGACTTGAATTTGCCCGACACTCTTAAATTCTACTCGCTGAAAGACACCGGCATCACCAATATGCTCAAAAGCAAGGTTGACGTGCTGACCGTACGCGATCAGGCACGCCACTCGTCCATATCGATAACCGACATGTACACGCCTTCCGACCCGACTGATGTCAACAGGGACATACTCAACTACGAGGACGACCTATAACAGCTCGTAGAAATAACCTGTCTTCTCTCGGTCTATTCCGTCGTTGGTGACGTTCATCTCTATTTTCGAACAGATGTACCGCTTGTTTCGGAATATGTATATTTTCGACGGGTCTGGTATGTCGTCAGTAACGAACTTCACTGTTATCAGGTTGTTCTTGTCGACTGCCACCCCGCCGAAACGGTTTTCCGACGCTGTGCCATTGAGGTTGCCGAACGTATTGCCGGAGGCGACGGGGTTATATTCCAGTGACAGCGAGCCTTTCTCATTGGAAGTTATATATGTTGGAAACATACGGTGGTCGGTGTAGAGTACGGGCGCGCGCAGTGATGTATCTTCACCGTCAAGCCTGTCGGATGCTTCCACCGGCTTGTGCAGCCCGCGGTTGACGACGCAGTTGGCTTGGAACGCCACTGGCATTTTCGTATCGTCACTGTCGGTTTCATCCGTGTCGTCACCACCATTCTGTATCGCGTCCTGTGCCGTGGTGTAATACTCGCCGTCTTCGTCTTGCTCCATATCTTCGAACGACGACTCACGCTCGTTGCTGACTGACGGCACAACTATATAATTCTTCCCCATATCGTCAATTAGAAATATGAGTTCGTCTTTTTTCTCGTAGTTGCGCCGCTGGTGCATAGCCGCCGGGCATATGTTGAGATCTTCGGAGTCCTCGCTCGTCGCGTCCCTGACTATCGGATTGAACACTCCGCACTGCGTGCGCTGCCATGTGAGCGTCTCATTCTCAGGGTTGCCGTCTTCAGGTAATTCCGCCCATATATAGTAATTGTACCCCACCTTGAAGATGTTTGAGCGTTTTTCGCGGTCGGTCATGCCAGACACCGCAGCGTCGAACTCCGGTCCCGAGGCATATTCCTTCACGGTGTACTTTTCCAACACCGCCAGTGGTATGCACTCCCGCCAGTCACGGTTTGCTGCGTCATCGAACGCATAGGCAATATTGGACGTAGCCATGTTCTGCAGTCCGTCCTCGTCGTATTCAGATGAGAACTCGTCCTCAGCCTCGTATTCTACCGTTTCCTGTGACAGCAGCTCGTTAGCCGCATAGATGTTGACCGTCTTCGCCACCTCGTCGAATACGATTGAGGCATTGAAGAACTTGCGCACCTCGTCAAGGAACTTATATACCGTCCAGTGTGGCAGCGCGTCCTTTATTTTTCCCGTTTTGGTCGCCGACACTATCACGAGGCGGTTCCAAGGTTCCTTGTCAAGCTCGTTAGTCTTCAGCTTATATCCCTCGTAGCTGAGAACCTCACGCAGAATGAAGAACAGGTAGGGTTGTAAGGCTGGATTGACCATTAGACGGAACTCCCCCTTGTGCTTGTGTCCGTTGACGTTCAGAGTAGTATCCTTAAGCGAGACTACGCGGTTGGCTTGTACGTCGTTGGTCTCGTCCCATGTCGGCGACAGTACTGCCACGCCTGATCGCCCCACGTAGTTAGAACTGTCAAGCGAGACGAACAACATTCCATGCGTGGCTACTTCCGAAGCCATGACCGGTGTCTTAAAACCGAATGCCGCCATAGTCTTTGCGTCAACGCCCTCTGTCAACACTACATCAGAATAGTCTATTTCGTCAATGAAGTGCTGCTCGAACTTCGAGTTGTACTTTATGCGCGACTTGCCCCCGGCTATCTGTAATTTCACTTTGTCATTGGTGATGCTTGTGACGGTTCCCTTGCCCGACATCACAAGACGGTTGCCGACATACAGCCGGCACTCCTCAAATGCGGCTATGGTCTTCTTGACATCGAACCGCTGCACGTTGGCAAAGAGCGTGCGGTTCTCAGCTATCGCCATGGGAAACGTTATGTCGTACGTGTAGGAACCAGAGTCCTTGACGTACTGGTTCTCGTATGTCACCTTAATTTTGTCAGTGGTTGTGGGGTAACCAACCTTGCCGTCAAGCGTGCAATATACCATATATTTAATTTAAAGTTAAGAGTTAAAAGTGAAGAATTGTGAGTTAAGGGCGATGAACAGACAATGCGCTGAAGTCAGACGTTGCCTTTGAGACGCTGGAAACGACGATACTGCCTGTCAAGCCCGTTTGGTCCGTCTATTACCACGTCTGCGTGTATACCGTCCTCTATGAGCGCGCCGAGCCGTTCTATCGTGTCACGTGCCTGTTGGAGCGTAGCGGTCATGTCGCTGTTGTCGCTTACGACGTTTACCTGCGGTGCTGACACTACAGTAGTTCCACCGACTCCCATTGAGCGTGACACGTCTGCCGCGGTCAGCGAGCCTACGGTGTTGTTGCGCTGCGCAAGGTCAATGAGTCGGAACGCAGGGAGCAGCTCACTGTTGCCTACCGCGTGGTGGTTGGCTACAAACTCGCCCTCGTGCACCACTCCTGCCTCACGGCGGTAGCTTGTTCCACCAGTGAATCCGCCACTATAGTAGCCTGCTTCCTGTGCCTGCTGCTGTTTCTTGATAGTGGCAATCTGCATCATGCCTGCTGCCACAGCCAGTCCAGCGGCTATAGGGGCAAGCACCTGCGCCGCAGGCCAAGGTGCGCCCGCCCATACCGACGCGTATGCGTTGATAGCCGACATCGCCGTTTGTGCAAGAGCCTGCGCAATCTGCATTTTCATCTGCTTGCGGTTGTACTTCGTCTTGATCTTGGCTATCTCTTTTTCCTTCTTCTCCTCCAGCTTCTTCTGCTTCGCCTGGTTGTTGCCTGCGCCATCAATGAGCTTTTCGTACTTCTTCTCTGTCTGAGCCACCTCCAAGTCGCACTGTGCCGAGTAGTATGACGACATTGCGTCCATTATTGGCGATACGGCATCGTATGCCGCCTGCATCTTTGAGGCTATACCCTCGCACATTGTCGCCGTAGCCTCTGACATGGCAGCCATTGCCTCTTGGTGGGATATTACTCCCTGCTGCTCCATGGTTCTGATGTTGGCGAGGGTCGATGAGAATACCGACACGTCCTGTGTGAAATAGTCCGTTATGCCCGTACCCGTCGGGTGCGCGTTCTGGTAGTCGGCGTTAGCGTTGTTCGATGCCGTCGTGTATGCCTCGTGCGACCGCTTCTTGAACTGCTCGCCTGCAGAGTTCTCAAGGTTCTGCTGTGATTGTTGGCTGGCATAGTAGAGCCGTATATTCTGTAACATCTGCTGGTATTCCTCTTCCTTCACCAGTCCTTTCTTGTGCAACATGTCCAGCCCCATGAGTGCTATGCGTTCCAGCTCGGCAATGTCCTGCCGTCCCCATTGCTCGCGGTACTGCGAAAGCAGCTCTTGATAGTGTTGGCGGAGTGACAATTCGTGTTCCTCTTCCTTTTGAATCAGTTCTGCCTTTGCGTCGAGCCATTCCTGTGAGCCTTCTGCAAGTGCAGCTATACGGTCAGCCTGTGCCGACATCTCTATTTCAAAAATACGCTCATTGAGAGCTTCCTCATTCATGTATATAGCGGAGTTATCGTCATAGTAGTTGTTTTTTGCTGCGGCAATTTCTTGTTGTTCTTTGAGCGCAATGTCAGAGAGCAAACCCTTGGAGTGGTCTTCCTCCTTTTTTGTTTGCTCTTTTGCTATCTCGTCTTGCCACTGTCCATAATCGGTACCATATTTCTTGTATATCTTTTCAAGTTCCTTATACCCGTTGACAGCGATTTCGTGTTGTGCATCGAGATATTCAGTATATGTTTTCTGTCCCTGCGAGTAAGCCAGTATGTTTTGTGCTTGTAATTGGTCGGTATGACCTTTGGCTTCCTTTATCTCATTTTGGTAGTGTTCGCGCTCTTCTTTCTTCATCTGCGCCTCCCGTTGTTTGGCTTTAGTCTCGGCGGACTTGCGATCTCTTTCGGCTTTTTTCTGCTGTCTTGCAATCTCCTTTGGATCTGTGTAGTGTCCAGGATTCCCTGTGTTTGGATTCCATTCAGGCGGTGTGGCTGCCGTACCTGTCCCGTTGGACACCAACTTGTCGTAATAACTGCGTACGCCACGGTTCTTTTCGAGATAGTCAGATATATTCTTCATCCTGTTGCGTACGATTGTAAGATTATCACTTGCCTTTTGTGAGAGTTCAACCCACTGCTGTAATTCCTTGCGTTTGTCGTAAGCTTCTTCGGAGTAAACGTCTGCGCTCATTACAGTCATACCGCCCATGACGGCATGCTCCCTTTCGTTATATTTGCCGGGGTGACGGTTGATTTCAGCCTGTACAGCCTTTGCTGAGTTTTTGTGTCGCTTGATTTCCTGATCGAGGTCGAACGCTTGTCCTTGCAGTTCTACCATTCGGTTGTACAGAGCCTGTGCCATAGCCGCATCATTGAGTCGGTCAACATATTCCTTGAGGGCTTTGTTGTTTGAAGCGGTCAACGATGCCTCGTTGCGCAAGTTGCGGTGGTAGCCGGGCACTATCTTCTCCAATGCTATCATCGCCTGTTTCTTCTCGTTGTAAGAGTATACATTGGAGTTTATGATGTTGGTCAGTCGTTCTATACGGGTGCGTTCCTCGGCTGTACTCTTGCCCATTTCTGTCGTAGCCTCGTTCAAGTCCTTTATGCATGCCCTCTGCGAGCGCACCGACAAAAGGTTGTCATGTACTGCTTTGCTGTGGCTTCTGATAGCCTTGATGACATAATACACGGCAGCTGCCAGTCCGAGCAATGCGGCGGTAACGGCTGCGTACGGGTTGGCAACGACAGTTGCCCGTAGAGCGAGCATCGTTGCTTGGGCTTTCTTGATCTGTCCGGTGAGTAGAAAAAACACTGCTTTCAATCCCGTTATGGTAACAGCATACGTCTTGGCGAGGATCGCTCCAGTCTTATGCAGACCATTCATAACGACCTCCCATGCAGCGAGTGCTTTAGCTTTTATTGCAGCAGCGTTGTACACAGCTGCCACTATTCCTGCGTATGCGGCAAGACTAATTAGCGTGCCGATATGCTTCTGGGTGAAAGTTATCAGTGTAGACAGTACGCGCACAGCTACAGATCCTGTAGATATGGCATACTTGGCTATAGGCATAAGTTGTTGACCGAGTTGTATGGCGAGTTCCTTGAAGTTTTTTTTCGCCATGTCCAATGCAGCCTGTTCGCTTTGCATCTGCGTGTTAAACTCGTTTATTACGGAGCGTCCGTCGGCGTAAGACTTGTTGGCAATGTCTTGCGCTGTTTTCACGTCGGCAAGTTTGTCAGCCATTACCGATAGTACACCCACGGCACGGCTTCCATCCATCTTCATTTCGTCAAACATCGGCGCGAGTTGGGCGAAACCGCCGTTCTTTTTCATGGCACCGAAGAATTGTAGCAGTGCCTCGTTGGCATCAGTCTTAAGCAGGTCGGTAAACTCTTTGACGCTCTTTCCTGCCAATGCTGCGAACTTGGCTGGATTCTGAAACATCTTGGTAATGAGGTTTTGCATGGCTGTTGCGGCGGTTTCATCTTGCTGCATGTTTGGGTCAAGAACGGAGGCGAAACCCATTATCTGTTGCTGGGTAAGTCCAGCCTGTTTGCCCACTCCAGACAAACGCGCCGTGAAGTCAACGAGGTAGCCTGCTGATGCGGAAGAACTTTGTGCGAGTTCGTTGACCGCCGAGCCTGTAGCGAGCATTGCGCCGCGTAGTCCGAGAGCCTTGTCCTCGCCGAACATCATTGCCAGCTTTCCTATTTGGTCAACAGCCTTGTCGCCGAGGTCGTCGCCCAATGCAACGTTTATCTTGTCGGCTGCGTCCACGAATTCCTCTATATCTTTCTTGCCTTGTATACCGAGCCGTCCTGCAGACCCCGCCAGTTGGTTCAACTGCTCACGACTCGTGCGGGTGTTCATCTTCTTGAAGTCCTCGTTCATCTCAACTACTTCCTTCTTGGTCTGACCCGTGTACTTTTGTACGTTAACCATTTCCTGATCCATCTCGGCAAAGGCTTTTGTACACTGCCGTACCGTATTGCTCAAGCCAGTTACGGTGCCCCATAGTTGAGTAAGGGCTCCCCAATTCTTGTTTAGAAAGTTCCAGCTTTTAGATAATATGCCTGACGAAGAAGTCTGCTTTGATTCGCTGTATATATCGCTGAGTTCCTGTTTGCACTTCTTGAGCTGCTCGTTGAGAAACTGCCATTGTTTCGAGCCACGTTCTACAGCCCCACTTCTCAGCTCGAGGTTGATTGCGTTCATCGTTCGGCGTATATCCTTTATCGATGAAGTCTTTAGATTGTCAAGCGTGTGTGCCACCTTCTGTGCCGAAGTCTTCATGGCATTCATCTCTTTAGTGGTTTGCTTGATATCTTTCTTAACCTGCTTGAACTTGTCCCAATCACCCGCTTTGGCTGCCTTCTCTTGTTCTGTACGGAGACGCTTCAGTTCGACTTCAAGCCCTGCGAGCTTATTCTTTGCCTGTTGGTCGTTGAGAAATATTTGGGTTGTAAATGTTTCTGTTCTGCTTGCCATAAAAAATGCTACCTTTTTGAGTTTAACCCAAAGGTAGCATTATATTATTCATCATAAAAATACGCTCTTGGTCTAAGTGGTGGCTCACCAACTTCCTCCCGCCATTTGTTGACCCTATCCAGATTGCGTTTTTGTATTTCCATCATTTGTCTTATCGACTCACGTTGTTCTTCCTCTGTAGGAAGTTTGTACTTAGTTTTTTATGGCTGCCACCCCAATTCCTTGTACAGAGGTAGCCTATCAACCATGTGAGCATTAATGTGAAAAAGCCTTCCATAACCAGTTGTTTTACATTTTCCAGGCGTTTTTGGCGACACGCAATGCCTCATGGAACTCTTCACGAGACTTTTTTCTTTTGTCTCTCAGAATACGCAATTTCTCCTCGTCGGAATAATTATTGCGTTGCGATCGACTGCCACTCCATGCAACAAGACCGCCTATCAACCATACGAGCATTAATGTGAAAAAGCCTTCCATAGTCAGTTGTTTTTATCTGCCACAAATATAGTGAAAACATTCCAAAGTTGCAAGGATTAGAAAGGATTTTTTTTATTCATGTGGATTTGAAAGTAGGGAGGCGCGACCGTCACGGCTACGTCTCCCCAAATAAGAAATGATTAAAAATTAATGTCTGTTGTCGGTTGCGGACACCATGGCTACAGCTGTCCCGTCTCCATATTCCGCCATACAGCCCACTGGACGGTACCGTCCTCGAGCGTTACGGTACGGAACCCGTGGAGAATCATGTACGTGGCGATGAAGTCCTTGTCGACATCACCCATGGGTTGGAGGTCTGACTGTATGTCTTCGGTGGACTTAGGCTCGAACGCCAGCACAGAGTCCGTGCCGTCGGGCGTGTTCTCACGTGTCTCCATGTATCCGTCGAGCAGGTATGCCGACATACGTACGTAGCTGTTAGTTTCCGCCAGCGCGGACAGCCATTGCTGCCACGCCACGTTGTCAAAGCTGTCCTTCTTCATAGCTGCGCCCTCCTCATGTCTGCCAGTTCGTTACGCATGTCCGCCGTCTTGCGCATACGCTCGCGCATGTCGGCGTAGTTCT
>CAZGAT010000044.1:0-8566 GCA_964523825.1 uncultured Prevotella sp.
AAAAGTCAAATGTTTAATTCACAAAAGTTATTGATTTGAGTGACAAAAGTCATTTGAATAAATGACAAAAGTCAAATATTTAATTCACAAAAGTCATTGATTTTAATGACAAAAGTTATTGATTTGAGTGACAAAAGTCAAAAGTTTAGTTCACAAAAGTGATTTATACAAATGACAAAAGTCATTTAGATAAATTACAAAAGTCAAATGTTTAGTTCATAAAAGTCATTTGGGGGAATGTCTATGGCGGATTTCGTGAATACGTGGCTGTGGGGATTGTGGGGACGTGGTTAATGCGGTAACTGTGTTGGGGAATGGAAGGTGAAGTTAAAAGTGGGAAAAATAATAAAGGGGAACAAGGGAAGAACAAGAGAGGAAACAAGGGTGAAATAGAATGGAATACAAAAATTGGAAATAAGAAAGGGAATAAGGGAGGGAATAATAAAAGGGAGACGCTTTTGGCATCTCCCTACGTTTTAATTTATGATGTGGTATGTTGATACTGAATGGCGGAATCAGGCTGCTGGCTGGCAGCCTGATTCATGCCGCTTAGTGCTTGCCGAAAGAGTGGAGCCATTTGAGCGGCTTCTTGATGAGCTTCTTCAAGCCGCTTTCTTTCTTTTCGGGAACCTTTATGTTGTCGCGGATTGCGTACTTGGTCGTACGGTATTTGTTGTCGGCGGTCGCAGGCTTTTGCTTACGGCGGTTCTTGCTGGCAGCCTTGCGGTTGCCGTTGGCGGCTGTGGTGCCAGCCTTGGCTGATGCGTTCCTGCGGTTGCGGGACTTCTGCTCGCCACTGTCCTGACGGTCATTGCCACGCTGACGGCTTGCGACCGCCTGCTCCTGGCTGCCAGTCTCGGACTTGTCACCACGGCGGCGGTTGTTGCGGCGGCGCGGCGTGGCTTTCTTGTCTTCGGACTCGACTGAAGGACGGCTGCCCTTTGACTGTGCTTCGGACTTGGCTTCTGCCGGCTTTTCCTCTTTCTGCGCATTGTCACGGCGTGAGCCACGGCGGTTGGAGCGTTCCTTTTTGTCCTTGTGGCTTTGGCGGTCACGATCCTTGCGACGGCGGCTCTTTGCCGACGTACGCCGGTATTCGGGCGCGTCGCCGAGTCCTTCGGGCAACGGGAGCTTTTCGACTTCTTTCTCAAGGAACTGCTCAATCTGCCGGAAATATACCATATCGTCGTCGCTGACGAGGGTGATCGCGCTTCCGTCACGCTCGGCGCGCGCCGTACGTCCGATGCGGTGGACGTAGTCCTCGGGGTCGTGGGGTACGTCGTAGTTGATGACCATCGCGATGTCGTCGATGTCGATACCGCGGGCTATTATGTCGGTGGCAACGATAACGTCGTACTGTCCGCTCTTGAACTTGAACATCATGTCGTCGCGCTCGGACTGCTCGAGGTCGGAGTGCATCTCGCCACAGTTGACCTTCATGCGCTGGAGCGCGCCTGCCACCTGCTTAACCTTCATCTTCGACCCGCAGAAGATGATGACACGCTTTAGGTCGCCAGCCTTGAATATGTCGCGGATTATGCCCATCTTCTGTGTCTCGTGGCAGACGTATGCCATCTGGTGAATCTTCTCGGCGGGCTTGCTGACGGCAATCTTCACCTCGACGGGGTTGTGGAGGAGCGTCTTGGCAAGGTCTTCTATCTTCTTTGGCATCGTAGCCGAGAACATTATCGTCTGGCACGTCTTCGGGAGCTTTTTGGCAATGGTCATGATGTCCTCGGAGAATCCCATGTCGAGCATGCGGTCAGCCTCGTCGAGAATGAAGAAGCTGACCTTGGAAAGGTCGACATTGCCGAGCGACATATGGGAAATGAACCGTCCCGGGGTGGCTATCACCACGTCGGCACCGAGTTGGAGGCTCTTCAGTTCCTGGTCGTAACGGTTGCCGTCGTTGCCGCCATAGACGGCGACGCTGCTCACTCCGTCGAGATAGTAGGCGAAGCCCTGCATGGCCTGGTCAATCTGCTGCGCGAGCTCGCGCGTCGGACTCATGATGAGGCAGTTTATCTTGTCGTCAGGATAGCCGCCGTCGGCAAGCTTGCTGAGCACGGGCAGCAAGTATGCCGCCGTCTTGCCGGTGCCCGTCTGGGCAACACCAAGGATGTCGCGACCTGAAAGTATTTCGGGAATGCATTTTTCCTGTATAGGCGTGCAGTCGTCGAAGCGCATATCATAGAGCGCGTCGAGAACTCCGTCGTTTAAATCTAATTCTTCAAATTTCATTGTTCTAATAGTTTCTTTACTTGTTTTTCGATGTTTGGCACCGTTGGCAACAGTGAGCCGCCGTTGTTAATTAGGTGCCTGGCGATAGCAGAAGAACGCTATCACGGTGAAGATGATGTTTGGAATCCATGCCGCGAGCATAGGCGGAGCGTCGGCGTTGACGGCAAACGTTGCCGAAATAGTCTGCAACATAATGTAGCCGAAGCTCAACGCCAAGCCGATTCCCAGGTACAGCCCCATGCCGCCCTTGCGCTTGCGTGCCGACAGCGACGCGCCGATGATGGTGAGAATGAACGAGGCGAAGGACATGGCTATGCGCTTGTGGAACTCGACCTGATACTGCTTGACGCTCGCCGAGCCGCGCGACGTCTGCTTGGAGATATAGTCGAGGAGTTCCGGACTCGTGAATGTCTCCTGCTGTCCCTTGGAATAGACGAGGTCGGCAGGCTCCATCATGATGAGCGTGTCCTTCGACGCTCCCGACGTGATGTGCTCGCGCAGTCCCTTGAGCGTGCGCACCTTCCAGTTGGTCACGTGCCAGTGGTTCTTCGACTCCGAGATCGTGTCATACTGTACGTCGGTCGCCGTCATGTGGCTCACGAGTTTCTTGCCCTCGAACTTGTCGAGGCTGAATCCATAGCCCCTCTTCGTCTGGTTGTCGTAGTGCTGAATGTACGCCACGGTGTTGTTGCTCACCTTCAGTTGAACGTTCTCCGCCGAAGTGTTGCGCTTGGACTTGCGGTAGCGGTTTTCAAACTGCTGGCGTATCACCGTGCCGTGGGGAATGACGAAGCTGTTGAGGTAGAACGTCGTGGCTGCGATGAGCACGCACGAGAGCATATACGGACGGAGCAGGCGACGGAACGACATGCCGGTAGCCATCATCGCTATTATCTCCGAGTTGCCCGCCAGCTTGGAGGTGAAGTATATGACGGCAATGAACACGAACAGAGGGCTGAACAGGTTGGAATAGTATGGAATGAAGTTGGCGTAGTAGTCGAATATAATCGCGCGCCACGGAGCGTGGTACTGCGTGAACTTCGAAAGGTTCTCGTTGAAGTCGAAAACAATGGCGATGGTGATTATCAGCAGTATCGAGAATATGTAGGTTCCGATGAACTTCTTGATAATGTACCAGTCGAGCAGGCTTATATACCGCCGTGGGTTCAGCGCGCTGCCGCAACGCTTCACGAACTTGAGCACGGCGCGCATGATCCGCGTGTGCGCCAATGCGTCCAGCGCGGATGCCAAACGTACGAACACGGCCGCGATGCCGCGCCATATGCGCAGAACTGAATGAAACCGCCTTATTGTCTTATATTCCATGTTACCTATATATAATGTAGGGCGAACCTTCCTTCCAGACACATTACTACAGCCTTCTGCCCAATCCGCCGATGACCGATGCCTTCCACTTTGTGAAGTCGCCGTCGATGATGTGCTGGCGCGCGTCGGTTACGAGCCGCAGATAGAAGGCGAGGTTGTGAATGCTCGCAATCTGCATGGCAAGCAGTTCTTTCGCCTTGAACAGATGATGCAGATAAGCCTTGGTCGTCACGCGGTCGAGATCGCAGCCGTCAGGATCTACGGGCGAGAAGTCCATCTCCCACTTCTTATTGCGCATATTCATCGTGCCGTCATACGTAAACAGCATGGCGTTGCGCCCGTTCCTTGTTGGCATAACGCAGTCGAACATATCCACTCCGCGCTCTATCCCCTCGAGAATGTTCTGCGGAGTGCCCACTCCCATGAGATAGCGCGGCTTGTCCTTTGGAAGTATCGCGTTGACGACCTCGATCATCTCATACATCACTTCCGTTGGCTCACCCACGGCAAGTCCACCGATAGCGTTGCCGTCGGCTCCCTTGTCAGCCACGAACTTGGCAGCCTCGGTGCGCAAGTCCTTGAATGTGCAGCCCTGGACTATCGGAAACAGGCTCTGCTCGTAGCCATAGAGCGGTTCGGTTTCGTTGAAACGGCGTATGCAGCGGTCGAGCCAGCGTTGCGTCATTGCCAGACTGTTCTTCGCATACTGGTAATCGCTCATTCCTGGTGGGCATTCGTCGAGAGCCATCATGATGTCGGCACCTATTATGCGTTCCGTATCCATGACGTTCTCAGGAGTGAATATGTGCTTCGAACCGTCGATGTGGCTGCGGAACTCGCAACCCTCCTCGGTCAGCTTGCGTATGCCTGTCAGCGAGAACACTTGGAACCCGCCCGAATCGGTGAGTATCGGACGCTCCCAACCGTTGAATCCGTGCAGCCCTCCGGCAGCCTTGAGCACGTCAAGTCCAGGGCGGAGGTACAGATGATAGGTGTTGCCGAGAATGATTTGCGCCTTTATCTCGTCGCGTAGTTCGGAAAAGTGTACGCCCTTGACGGCTCCCGCCGTGCCTACGGGCATGAAGATAGGCGTGCGTATCTCGCCGTGCGCAGTCGTGATGAGCCCGGCGCGTGCGTCCGACGCGTCGTCGGTGTGTTGCAGTTCAAATTTCATCTTCTCTGTGATTTAATGCTTGGTCTCGGCAGAAGTCTCATCGACCACGGTCAGGTCAACGGGATTGTCGACAATCTCGTCGGTAAGCGCGAAGTCCCACACGTCCTGTACGTTCTCGACATAGTGGAACGTCACCCCTGCACGGTACTTCTCCGGTATCTCGTCTATGTCCTTCTTGTTCTCACGACACATGACGATGTCGGTTATGCCGGCGCGCTTGGCTGCGAGTATCTTCTCCTTTATGCCGCCCACGGGCAGCACCTTGCCACGCAGCGTTATCTCGCCGGTCATGGCTGTGTCCTTGCGGACCTTGCGCTGGGTCACCGCCGACGCTATCGACGTGGCTATGGTTATTCCGGCAGAAGGACCGTCCTTGGGTGTCGCACCTTCGGGAACATGTATGTGTATGTTCCACTGCTCGAATATCCGGTAGTCGATGCCGAGGGAATCGGCATGGGCTTTAACATACTCAAGGGCTATGACGGCGCTTTCCTTCATAACGTCGCCAAGATTGCCCGTCAGCGTGAGCTTGCTGCCCTTGCCGCGCGACAACGATGTCTCTATGAACAGGATCTCGCCGCCGACGCTCGTCCATGCCAGCCCCGTGACGACTCCGGCGTAGTCGTTGCCCTGGTATACGTCGCGGTAGAACGGCTGCTTGCCAAGCAGGTCTTCGAGCTTGTCGGGCGTAACGCTGTGGTATTCGAGCTTTCCGTTAAGAGCCTTGCCGTAAGCCATCTTGCGCAATGCCTTGTTCACCTGCTTCTCAAGCTGCCGCACGCCACTCTCGCGGGTGTAGTTCTCGATAATCTGCTCAAGGGCTTTCTTCGTAAACGAAATCTTTGGGCGCACCTTGTCCAGTCCATTGTTCGAAAGTTCGCGCGGTATTAGGTGGTGGCGGGCTATCTCCACCTTCTCCTCGGTTATGTAGCCGCTAAGTTCGATTATCTCCATACGGTCGAGCAGCGGACGCGGTATCGTGTTGAGGTCGTTTGCCGTGGCAATGAACATGACGTGTGACAAGTCGTAGTCGACATCGAGATAGTTGTCGTGGAACGCGTTGTTCTGTTCAGGGTCGAGCACCTCAAGCAGTGCCGACGAAGGGTCGCCGTTGACGTTGGCTTGCGTCACCTTGTCTATCTCGTCGAGTATGAACACGGGATTGCTCGAGCCGGCTTTCTGCATGTTCTTGATTATCCGCCCCGGCATCGCGCCGATGTAGGTGCGGCGGTGACCGCGTATCTCGGCCTCGTCGTGCAGTCCGCCGAGCGATATGCGCACGTATCTGCGCTTCAACGCCTCGGCTATGCTCTTACCGAGCGATGTCTTGCCCACTCCCGGCGGACCGTAAAGGCAGAGTATCGGACTCTTCAAGTTGCCTTTCAACTGTAGCACGGCTATGTATTCGAGTATGCGCTCCTTCACCTTTTCCATGCCGTAGTGGTCGCGGTCAAGCACCTTGCGGGCGCGTGTCAAGTCGAGGTCGTCCTTGGTGTATTCGTTCCACGGCAGCGACACCATCGTTTGCAGATAGTTCATCTGCACGCTGTAATCCGGGCTTTGCGGGTTCAGCGTGTCGAGTTTCTCAAGTTCCTTCTGGAATACCTTCGCCGTTTCTTCCGACCATTTCTTCTTCTTTGCCTTGTCGACAAGCTCCTTCTTCTCCGGACTATGGTCTTCGTCGCCCAGCTCCTCCTGTATGTTCTTTATCTGCTGGTGCAGGAAGTAGTCGCGTTGCTGCGCGTTGAGATCCTCGTGGGTCTTCATGCGTATGTTCTGGAGCAGGTTGAGCAGCTGTATCTCGCGGCTCAGAATCTTCAGCAGCTTGAACAACCGCTGCTTGATGCTGTCCGTGGCGAGCAAGTCCGACTTGTCTTCCATGTTAAGCGGGAGCGTCGAACAAGTGTAGTTTATCCTGATTACGGGATTGGTTATGTTCTTGAAACCGTATTCGGCTTCGTTCGGCATCTCGTCGCTCTTGTGTATGTATTCTGCCGTTGCGCCAGTGAGGTCGTTCAGTGCCGTATCCCATTCGCGCCCCTTTGCATCTCCAAGGTCTTCAGGCGTCGCGCTTGCGTGTCCCATAAGGAATGAGCGAGTCTTCGTCACGTCGTCGAGCCTGCACCTGCCGAGAGCCTGTATTATGGCGGTCTGCGCCGTCTCCTCGCCAGGAATGTCTATCACCCTCATGAGTCTCGCGAACACTCCCATGCGGTTCAAGTCCTTCTCCTTCGGATCGCCGACATCTTCGTTCGTCTGGTTGAATACGGCGAACACCATGCCGGGCTTCTTGGCGACCTTGTTAATCAACGCCATACTCTTCTTCCGTCCAATGACGACAGGAGTTATGACGCCCGGAAATAAAATCACGTTACGGGTAGCAAGTATAGGAAGTTCCCCGTCAGCCTTTACATTGAACAAATCCATTATATCGCCATCATAGTCGGCGATCATCTGTATACTTTGATTCCTTTGCATCTATGCTTTTCCTGATGTTGCTTTTTGAATGTGCAAAGTTAATAATAAAAAACGGATTAGTACCTCCGCCCTGCTTATAAAACGTTAAAAGCCAACCGCCAGCCGCGCCCTCCCAGTCCGCCGCTTTCACGTCGTCCACCCGCGAACCGCGCCCGCATCAGCCACTAATCTGACACTGTCCGCCGTCGGATATATTCACAATGCCACCCCGACATGGCATATATCCGAAGCGTTAAAGACTTGGAAACAAGTTGACAACGCCCCTTTCTCCACCGCGTTATTTTCAACCAGCCGCCCCTCCTTATTCAAATACGCTATTCTCGCGCCACATCTTGCGCCCGAGACGTACGAATATCACCACTATGCCGTCTGAAAGTACAGCCAGAATCGCATGAAAGCAGCGCCTGCTTCCAACCGAAGCTGACACTACATTCACCAAAGCGGCACCCCCTGCTTTCGTCCAAATGCAAATACCCCCTACCAAGCCTTATGCCAATTTTCCAGCAGTCCTGTAACTCGAACGCTACACCTTTATATAATCAAAAACCATGTCTGACACCTGCGTTCGCCTTGTCCGACAACCTAAACGCTACACCTTTATATAATAAGGATTACTGTCTGACAACAGATTTCTCATAGTCCTGCAACTTTAAGCGAGCGATCAAACACTTATCTGCGGCTTGCTTCACACCAGCATTTAGCCTGTCTGGCAACCTAAACGCTACACCTTATATAATTAAGGCTCCCTGTCTGGCGCAACATTCTGTCAGTCCTACAACTACATCACACGAGTCTGATCGATTACACTCCGCAAGTCTAATCGATTAGATTACGTGAGTCTTACCGTTAGACTCGGGCAGTCTAATGGCTACATTTAGGCAGTCTAACCGATTAGAGTCTTCCAATCTAACCGGTTAGACTCCTCCAATCTAAGCGTTACACTCGCCGACTCTAACCATTACACTCACCGAGTATAGCCATTACACTCATCGCGCTCCTACCATAACGCCGCCACACTCTGACAATCGCGCTCACCGCACCCGCATGGCATATACCATTCATGTCCACTTGCCCGTCCAGTCCGCCCAGCCTGTATGTTGCTGACAACATGGCTTCTATCATTCACGCCCACTTGCATGGGCGGTGCCTTGTGCCTGCCAGATCGGACAGAACGGATGAAACAACGCAAATGATTCAAAGCCTCGGATAGGAACATCCAAAAGCCCCTCTCTACTGGAGAAGGGGTCGGGGTGAGGCTAATCCCCTACTTGATAAGGTTATGGTGAGGCTCGTTTCGCCTATTGTCGATGAAAAAGGCTCCATTAAAAGCGACAACGTGAAGGCGAC
>CAZGAT010000045.1:0-7199 GCA_964523825.1 uncultured Prevotella sp.
ATGGGCTGTTGTGATTAGCTAAAAAATTAGTATCTTTGCATAAGCATAAACAACATCCAGAAGGAAGACCGAGGTAATCACCCGTTGTGATTAGCTAAAAAATTAGTATCTTTGCATAAGCATAAACAACAGTAACAAAAGAATACTCATAAATCGAACAGTTGTGATTAGCTAAAAAATTAGTATCTTTGCATAAGCATAAACAACGGGATAATATTACTCCAATCGAGGTATACGTTGTGATTAGCTAAAAAATTAGTATCTTTGCATAAGCATAAACAACCAGCGAAATAGGTTTTCAATATCTTGCACGTTGTGATTAGCTAAAAAATTAGTATCTTTGCATAAGCATAAACAACGCATTGGAGTTACTGAATGAATTAGAGGTAGTTGTGATTAGCTAAAAAATTAGTATCTTTGCATAAGCATAAACAACTGCGAACTACCTACATGAAAAAAGGGTGTAGTTGTGATTAGCTAAAAAATTAGTATCTTTGCATAAGCATAAACAACATATTACCAACCCATTGAACACCTGAATTAGTTGTGATTAGCTAAAAAATTAGTATCTTTGCATAAGCATAAACAACACATATGCTCTAAAGCGTCCTGAACAACCTGTTGTGATTAGCTAAAAAATTAGTATCTTTGCATAAGCATAAACAACTTGACTATGGCAAAAAGCTGAAATTCAAGAGCTTATATGCAAAAATAGAAATTAAAAAACAAAGGTACAAAAGAATGGGATTCAGCTATAAGAGGCAGAATCCCATTCTTGTTATTAACGGTTCCGTGCTTGTAAGCAAGATACATATGCTCGCGATTAGCTGTCCTACATCTGCTAACTGCAAGCCAATGCACATCATCAACAGCCACTAACATATTAACAGGAAGCTATTTCCTGTTACAAACAAGCCCATATCCTGGCGTACGACCGCCACATACGCGCTCAGAACAGCTCGAGTTGCTGGTACGGAGCCTTAGGCTCGACCGCCTTGCGGCAGTTGTAAATCTTTATATCGGCAAACTGCCTGTCGGTAATGCAGATTATACCGATATGTCCGTACTCCGGCATCAGTGACTGCACACGTTTGAGATGCACCTGGGCATTCTCGTAGCTCGCGCAGTTGCGGACGTAGATTGAGAACTGGAACATTGTGAATCCATCTGCCATGATTGCCTGACGGAACTTGGCAGCTGCCTTGCGATCCTTCTTGGTTTCGGTCGGCAAGTCGAACATTAAGAGTATCCACATAACTCTGTACTGGTTTAAACGATATTTCATGGGAATTCAGGATAAGCTATCTTTCTTATTTCTCCACTAAAGCACTTGACAAGGCTTGCAGCCGTCTGCCCCGCGGCTATCATGAGCGGACGGCGCTTGCCATCTATAACCACATCCATGACAGGTATGCCAAGCATCTCGCGCTTCAGATCGACAGTAAGCTCCTCTGGCACTGCCATCTTGCCAATTACCTGTATGACAACATCATCTACAAACGGGCGGTATGGCTCCATGATGTCGTCGGCAAGGCAGAAGGCGTTATACCTGTTGTGGTGGTGAATGCCACATACAGGAAGAAGACCGCTACCAACGAGTGCGCGCGCAACTGTGGCACGAAGAATTGCGTAACCATAGTTTAGAAGGTTGTTGGGAGCCTCCCCATCGGGATCACGCAGGAAGTCAGGACGGTCTTTGAATATATTGCGCCAATAATACACCGCCGCCTGAGCCTCGCAGTTATCTGCGTCGCCACTCTTGACATCACGCGCGAGCACGTGCAGTGGAGCTGCCGACTTATAAGTATTCTTCTGAAGGCAGAATGCCTGGTTGAGTATCTTCGCACGCACGGTCTGCTGCCACAACTGCTTGCGCAACGGTTGCGAGCTCTCTATCTGGTCGCGGAAACGCTCTTGGTGCAGCGTGTTACCAGCCAGTGGAAGCAGCAGACCTACCGGCATACGTCGGCTGTCGCAAGTTACGACGGCGACATTGTTGGCAAGCAACGCCTCCAGCACGCCTTCCGTGACGGTTATCTGCCTGTTGTCGAGCACGACTACGCCAACGTCCTCAATGGGCAGTGTACGCACGCTCGCCTTCTTGATGTTCTCCGGCAGGTTTGACCGTTCCACCTCCGGCAACCGTATGACGAGCTGCCTGTTGCCAAGAGACAGGTATGCCGGATTGCCGAAATACAGAGTCTTCTTTATCATACGCTATTCTATCTTCACTATTTGTCCGAGCCTATTTACCGTTAGCTTGTGACAAAGTGCCTTTATGCTTCGGTGACCGTCGTCAAACTCGGTCTTGTTCATTGTTGTATATTCATGCTTATCATAAATAATAGTAGCTATACATTCTGGAATAAACCAAGCCCTACTACCTGAACATGATACAAACTTCCATATCCTGCTACGGTCAAGACCTGCATCGATATGTTCACCCTCGTCCGGCATATATACGAGGTCGCCTGGCGAAAGGACGAACAACAGCTTCGCGTCAGCACCATTATCTTCAGCAGCTACAGGCAGCCCTTGCTTCAACCGCTCAACCGCTACGTTGAACGCTATCGACTCGTAACTACGCTTACCTTCCGCATCGGCATAGACCGCAAAGAACAGATTGGTACCCTTGTCCGCCTCGACAAACTTACTTGCCTTAGTGCCACGAACGCCAATCGGGAACTTCATACCCATGGTTTCCGACTTCCTGACCGACAGTATCGGTTTGTGCTCCTTGCCTCCGTTCAGATCACGTATATTCTCGTTCATACGGGCTATGCCATCGGCACTGAAAGCTACCTTCGGGTCGCCGCCACAATCCGACAAATGGCGGAGTAGAATTTTTCTGATACCACTATCAGTTATCTTAGCTATATTCTTCGCATCAAACGACTCGTCAAGTCTCGTCCTCGTAGCCGTCATATCGGCAACCGCAGGCGTGTACCATACCTCTACCTTTGTAAAGTCCTTGCCATTGTACCTGTAACCGCGGTCTTTGAAGAACCTAAGCAGCGTCTTGCTGTCAACATGACCATGATACACGTCATTGATGACATGCTTGATCTCTGCCCGCAACGACTTGTCGGCTATCATGTGCCAGTCGGCAAGCGCGTCTTTCAACTTTACTGACTTCTTCGACTGCAACCGCACGGCTCCAGACACAGTTGCCTTGTGCAAAGACTTTCGCAACGCCCAGCCGTCTCCACTCGCCTGTTTCACAAAATTCTTTTTGCCACCGTCATAATGCCAATAGAAGTTGGAAGTTTTATTTATGACACGCAAGTTCTGCTTAAAACTGACGATTATAGAATCAAGGGCATTCCTTACGTCCACAGTGAACGTATCCCACGGCTTTACAAACCGCCACACATAGTTGCCATTAGCATCGGTTCTGTCTTTGAAACACAGTTTGTCACGTAGGTCACGCCGCTCATATCTTTTGCTTGAAGCAGCTGCCGAGTTGTTCAGATAGTTTATGTGGCTGCGCGTAGTGCAAGCTATAACGATCGCGTCCATGGCATGGTGGCGGTGGTCGATACGTTTCTTTGAGAATCCAGTAGACAACTCAATAGGAACGTTCACCTGGAAATAACGTTCACCATCTTGTTCCTTCATCTGTCCAAACGCATTTGACTTTGTCAACTCATTAAGCCGCATAAACCTCGGAGCTATGATGTGGTTCCAAACCTGTGTTACGCCCCACTCTTTCTTAAGCCTGTCGGTTATCGCTCCATTAGTAGCAACAACATTTACAGAAACACTACCCTTATCCTTGTCGCTTATACGCCCGTCTTCATCAACAGAACGTACGGCAGCCGACAATATCTCGATAGTCTTACGGGCTATATACCGGCTGTCGTTCAGTTGTCTTTGGATAAAGCCGTCTGGAATATCCTCCAACAACAGGTTCTTAGCCTTACGTGGGTTATGTGCATAATGTTCTTTGACGAATTGTTCATACGCCTCTTTCTCAAACACCTTGTGCCCTCCTTCTATATGCCCGTGTTCTTTCAGTATGAACTCATATCCCAGCCGGTTCCCTTTAAGCTTGTTTATCTCGCTCTCACAAATAACCTTATTGTTTAGAGAGTCGTCAAAATAAAGTGATTGTGGAATGATATGCTCAATCTCATAAGCTGGAGTAAACAGCTTGGATAAAGGTATAATATCACCTGTATAAGGAGATTGGTAACGCTGTTCCAGCCAGCATTTATACCTTATTATATCATTATGGCTTACGTGCTTCGCCGGATTTGCCAAAGACTCCACTATGTCCATGACATTGTCAGGGTCATCTGTTTGGTCATATTGATCAAGTACGTCAGACTCATAAATCTTCAAAAGCTCCATTTGTGACGGGGAATAAGGGCGCACATTGTCTATCCCGCTACCATCAGCAGCAAACTCTTGCAACAACAAACGTATACGTAAATTGGTTCGCTCATTCTCCTGTATGCGTTGAGTAGCCTTGACACGCTGTTCCTTAGGCTGTTTCAAGTCACGCCCCATTTCCACATGGATTTCGTCAGGTTTGCCATAGGTTTTCCATATATCACGGACTACGCGCAAAGTCTCGCCAAGCACCATCTCCACAATTGGATTACGCAAACAATGTTGCTTGAACTCAAACCGAAGATAGCGGTCTATATCATCAGGACTATTCCAAACTGCAATGTCATCTCTTTCCCCATAAACAAGATATTCCGCGAACCACAGTGGAAGGTTCTGGAAGTCGGAGATACTTTCAAGCTTCAACTTGTTCCTCTCTATCTGCTTCTTTATCTTGTCATTCTCTGTCCCATCGATTATTTCCTGAATACGTTGGCGTGCTTGTTGTGGAATGTCATCTTCGTGCCAGTCCTCACCACGGCGCATTAATGGCAGAAGCTTCTTTAGAGCTTTCTCCGAAAACGCTCCATAATCATCATCAAACGGTTTTATGTGTATATGCTTCTCGACAAAGTCATCCTCTCTCAACCCATTCTTACGGGCAAATGAAGACAGAGCCTTTCTCAACTCAATCGGGTCGCTAACAGAATACATAATATGCCACAACTCGGTTTCCTGCCCTTTGCTTAGAGCCCCATCGGCATTTATCAAACAGTGGGTTTCAGCACAGGGATAACTCTTATCTCCTGTGACATAGTTCCACCTATACCGCTCCTCACTTATGCCAAGATATTTGCAAAAGTGCTTGTTATCTATCGTAGCCACTCCAGAAAGATAGTTGTACAGTCGGTGCCAGTCGGTCTCCGACACGAAGAATTCACCAGTCACATCTACATCAGTATGCAACTTGCCGTCTATTTCTTTTTCCTTCTCTATAACCTTTAGGTTCTGTATGAACTGACGTATACGGAACTCCTGGTACAGCGGATGCGACTTCGGCATGCACTTTATCCCATTGTGACATATCTCACCAGTAGACTTGTCTATCCAGTGGTACTCCTCGAAAGGACAGTCTGCCACGAGACCTTTCTTACTGCGCAATGGACGCTGGTAGAATATGATGTCGTCGACAAGGAAATCCACAAAGTCCTTACCAGTCATCGATTCGACATGCGCTTCATTGTTGTGGTACAGCTCGCGCACGCATCGGTCGAGAAGTCCACCGTCCCGCAATTCGGGAATGTACTCCGCCTGCTTGCGCAGTATCGCTTCAAGCTCCGCCTTGTAGTACTTACGCTCGATAGTGCGGACTTCCTTTCCGCGAACCTTGGCTTCAGGGTGATGCAGCAGCAATTCATAAATATAATCACCGACAGTCCTACCGCTATTGTCTATCGCCGTCTCCGTGCGCCGCTTCATCAACGCCCAGTCATCTTGCTTCGGGTCGCGCAGGCGTATCTTCGGCTTGCCGTCCTTGTCAGTGGCTACGTTTCCATCACGGTCATAGGTCGTCGTAACTATCAGTTCCACACGGTCGCCCACCTTGCGTGGCTCCGCAGGACCCGACTTGCGCTGCGTGGCACCGTTGTCGTAGGTTATCTCATACCAATTGACACCCCTGCGCCGCTTGTCCGCGCCGGTATTCTCAACCTTCGCCACCGTCAGCACCATGTATTCCTCGCCTCGTGCCGTCTTCGTCTCGTCCTCCTCGCCACGCAGCTGGTAGTAGCCGCGCTTCGTGTTGAACTGCAACAGTATCCACGCCAGCTCCTCCCGTGTAATCGGGCGTGCCAACGCTTTATGGCGCAAGTAATATATCGTCCAGTCGTATGGAATCCGCTTGTCAGCCCACTCGTCGGCGGTATGCGCCTTGTGGAACTCATCTGCCATCTCGTGGAAAGAGTCCATAAATATAAACTCAGACTTCCCGTCATCGCCACGGTGGTATGGCAGCAGAGGCTCACCATGGTTCTTGAATTGCCCCGGATGATCGGTGAAGTCAATCTGTTCTTCGTAATGTTCAGGCAGGAATCCCATAACATGAAGCACCCTCAACAACCGTTCGCGGCGCAACTTTGAACGCTCATAAAGCCTGCGCACGCCACGATAGCCCGTGCGTACGGAGGCTGGAGACTGCAAATTGCCCGTCTCATACTGCCCCATGGTGGCGGCATCCATAGGTATGATGCGGCTGCCCGCACCTATAAGCTTTTGCTCTTCACTATCGACCACAGCCCAGCCTACGCTGTTAGTCCCAAGGTCAAGGCCTAAAATTCTTCCCATCGTGTTTGGTTTTTAATTTAGAATGAAAGATATGCCTTTATATGGCATATCTGCATAATTATTTGCTGCAAATATACTATAAAATATTGCGACAGCAACTATAAATACCGTTTTTTTGACCTACAAACACACAAAAAGTGAAAAAACAGAGCCATTTTCTTGGAACTTTAATATAGAACCCTTATCTTTGCAACATATTTTTTAGCTAATCACAATAAGGATTATTCCGTTGTGAAAACTTTACGGGCGGGGTGACTCGCCCTTTTTATTGCACATATATACAGTCTTCTCCTCTATTAATGCCTTTCCCACATCGTAGCAAAGGCATTCTTACATACCAACAATAGTATTCTTACACGGTAGCAATGGTATTCTTACACGGTAACAATGGTATTCTTACACTCCAGCAATAGTATTCTTACATACCAACAATAGTATTCTCACACGGTAGCAATGGTATCCTCACACGGTAACAAGTGACTTCTTACTTACCTGCAAGTCACTTCCCGCCTTCCCGCACGGGG
>CAZGAT010000046.1:0-7054 GCA_964523825.1 uncultured Prevotella sp.
GTCGCCTTCACGTTGTCGCTTTTAATGGAGCCATTTTCATCGACAACTGGTCGCCCGCCAAAAAACGAGCCATTTTGATCGACAACAGGCAAACGAGCCTATCACTAACGTAGCATGGCGTGAGAACGGGTGTGACGTGCAGGCTCGGCGAGTGTAATGGCTATACTCGGTGAGTGTAATGGTTAGATTCGGCGAGTGTAACGCTTAGATTGGAGGAGTCTAATCGGTTAGATTGGAAGAGTCTAATCGGTTAGACTGCCTTAATGTAGCCATTAGACTGCCCGAGTCTGACGGTAAGACTCACGTAATCTAATCGGTCAGACTCGCGGAGTGTAATCGGTTAGACTCGTGTGATGTAGTTGCAGGACTGACAGAATGTTGCTGCCATACGAGAATCCTTATTATATAAAGGTATAGCGTTTAGGTTGTCAGACATGGCGAATGCGCCAGCCAAGCAAGTGTGCTTATTATATATAAGGTGTAGCGTTTAGGTTGTCGGACAAGGCGAACGCAGGTGCAGACATGGTTTTTGATTATATAAAGGTGTAGCGTTCAAGTTGCAGGACTGCTGGAACATTGGCATCAGACATGGTCGGGGTGATTTGCATTTGGACGAAGCAGGGGATACCGTTTTGGTGAATGTAGCGTAAGCTTCGGTTGGAAACGGACGCTGACTTCCATGACGGTGGCGGGTACGATGCTGTGACTTTCGCGTGAACGGTAGGGACGGCGTGTGGCTATCCTATCATGAGGTCGGACATAATCATGTCGCTGATGAATATGCCGTCGGGCGTGAGCCGCAGGTGTTCGTCGACGGCGGAGAGCGCGCCCGTGGCGAGGTAGGGCTTTGCCGCGGCGAGTATGTATTGGCGGTATTTCGGCTGCAATGCGTCGAGCGCGATGCCCTCGCGGGTGCGGAGGGCGGTCATGACGGTGTCGTCGTAGTGGGTGTTGGCATCGATTGCCTCTTGGCGCGAGGGCAGCCTGCCGTCGTTTATCGCGGAGATGTAGCTGCCCAGGTCGCTGACGTTCCAGCTCCTCGTGCTTCCAGTGTAGGAATGTGCCGAGGCTCCGAGTCCGATATACGGGACGTCGTGCCAGTAGGACGCATTGTGGCGGGAGCGGAATTGCGGACGTGCGAAGTTGCTTATCTCGTAGTGCTCGTATCCTGCTGCGGCAAGTTCGTCACAGAGCATGGTGTACATACGGCGGTACTGTTCGTCGTCGATTTCGGATATTTCGCCACGGCGGAGCATGTTATACAATGTGGTGCCTTCTTCGTATTGCAGGCTGTATGCCGAAATATGCTCCACTCCGAGCCTGACGGCAGCCTGTATGTCGGACTGCCATTCGTCCGTCGTCTCGCCCGGGAAGCCGAACATGAGGTCGACGGATATGTTGCCAATGCCGGAATCGCGGAGGCGACCGACGGCTGTGGCGACTTCGGCTGCCGTGTGCCGCCGGCGGAGGAACCGGAGGCGGCTGTCGGAGAACGTCTGCGCGCCCATGGATATTCGGTTGACTGGCAGGTCGCGGAGCAATTGGCAGAAACCCGGGGTTACGTCGTCGGGGTTGCATTCCATGGTGACTTCTATGCCGTCCCAGTCGGGGGAATACACATTATTTATATATAGGAACAGCCGGCGCAGGTTGGCTGCCGACAATTGGCTCGGAGTGCCGCCTCCGATGTAGACCGAGCCAATGGTTCCGGCGTTGCGCCGCAGCTCCATCTCCCGGCATACGGCGGCGGTGTATTCGTCCTGCCGTGACACCAGCGTGGTGGAGTAGAATCCGCAGTATATGCAGCGCGACGCGCAGAATGGTATGTGTATGTATATGCCAGTCATCGGCTTTGTCCGTTTTGATTTGACGGCAAAAGTACTAATAAGTTTTAAAAGTTTCGCGGTTTCGGGTTCATTCTTTTGGCTGTCTCGCATATAATGTCTAACTTAGACGGCTGAAAAGCGTGCCCGTCAGCGCGCTTTGATAGTAATCAACTGAATTACTAACAACTTAAATCTACCAAGATATGAAAGTATATCAGACAGACGAGATTAAGAACATTGCCCTGGTTGGCAGTGCGGGTAGCGGCAAGACCACGCTTGCCGAGAGAATGTTGTTCGAAGCCGGTGTCATCAAGCGCCGTGGGACTGTTGAAGCCAAGAACACCGTCAGCGACTATTTCCCTGTCGAACAGGAGTACGGTTATTCCGTGTTCCCGACCGTGTTCCACTGCGAGTGGAACGGCAAGAAGCTCAACGTCATCGACTGTCCGGGTTCTGACGACTTCGTCGGTGGCGCGATTACGGCTCTGAACGTTACGGACACGGCAGTGGTACTGATAAACGGGCAGTACGGTCCCGAAGTGGGAACGCAAAACGCGTTCCGATACACCGACAAGCTGAAGAAGCCGGTCATCTTCCTTGTCAACCAGCTCGACTCAGAGAAGTGCGACTTCGACAACATCGTAGCCTCGATGAAGGACATCTACGGTCAGAAGTGCGTACAGATACAGTACCCGGTGCAGACGGGTCCGGACTTCCACGAGATTATCGACGTGCTGATAATGAAGAAGCTTTCGTGGGGACCCGACGGCGGCGCGCCCAAGCGCGAGGACATACCTGCCGGAGAGATGGACAAGGCCATGGAGCTGCACGCCGCGCTCGTAGAGGCTGCCGCCGAGAACGACGAGGGGCTGATGGAGAAGTTCTTTGAGGAGGAGACGCTCACTGAGGACGAGCTCCGCAAGGGCATCCGCAAGGGACTCGTCACCCGTTCCATATTCCCCGTGTTCTGTGTAGACGCACACAAGGACATGGGCGTGCAGAGGCTTATGGAATTCCTCGGCAACGTCGTACCGTTTGTGAGCGACATGCCGAAGGTGCACAACACGCGCGGCGAGGAAGTCACACCCGACGCGGGTGGTCCCGAAAGCGTCTACTTCTTCAAGACCGGCATGGAGCCGCACATCGGCGAGGTTAGTTATTTCAAGGTTATGTCGGGAAGCATCAAGCCGGGCGACGACCTTTCCAACGCCGACCGCGGCTCAAAAGAACGTATCGGACAGATATACGTCTGCGCCGGAGCCACAAGGCTGCCCGTAGACCAGCTTAATGCCGGCGACATTGGCTGTACAGTGAAGCTGAAGGACGTAAAGACCGGCAATACCCTGAATGGAAAGGACGTGGACGAACGCTTCGATTTCATCAAATATCCCAATTCGAAATACTCCCGCGCCATAAAGGCCAAGAACTCGGCAGAGACCGAAAAGCTCATGGCTGCGCTCCTGAAGATGCGGCAGGAAGACCCGACATGGGTTGTCGAGCAAAGCAAGGAACTGAAGCAGACAATCATACACGGACAGGGGGAGTTCCACCTGCGCACGCTCAAGTGGCGGCTCGAGAACAATGAGAAGATACAGGTGGAGTTCTCCGAGCCGCGCATTCCGTACCGCGAGACCATAACCAAGCAGTCTAAAGCGACGTACCGCCACAAGAAGCAGTCCGGCGGTGCCGGGCAGTTTGGCGAGGTGTCGCTCATAATAGAGCCTTACGCTGAGGGAATGCCCGATCCGACGACATATAAGTTTGGCGGACAGGAATTCAAGATGAACATCAAGGGCAAGGAGGAACAAGACCTGCCGTGGGGCGGCAAGCTCGTGTTCATCAATTCCGTAGTCGGCGGAGCGATAGACCAAAGGTTCATGCCCGCCATACTCAAGGGCGTGATGGACTGCATGGAACGCGGTCCGCTCACTGGCAGTTACGCCCGCGACGTGCGTGTAGTCGTCTATGACGGCAAGATGCACCCGGTGGATTCCAACGAGCTGTCGTTCACACTCGCCGCGCGCCACGCCTTCTCCGAGGCGTTCAAGAACGCGGGTCCGAAGATACTGGAGCCGATCTACGACCTGGAAGTGTTCGTTCCAGCCGACTATATGGGCGACGTAATGAGCGACCTGCAGGGTCGTCGGGCAATGATAATGGGAATGGATACCGAGGCAGGCTATCAGAAACTGCAGGCGAAGATACCGCAGAAGGAACTGTCCAATTATTCAGTAGCTTTGAGCAGCCTTACGGGAGGACGTGCCTCGTTTACCACCAAGTTCGCTTCTTACGAGCTTGTACCCAACGACTTGCAGCAGAAACTCATTGCCGAACACGAGAAGGAAGCGGCTTCTGACGAAGAATAGCAGACATATATATAATGTATACACAAAGAGGAGTGCACGGATTCATGCACTCCTCTTTTTATAATTGATATTTATCAAGCTTTGTATAGGCTAAATGTTAAATTTAAAATAATTCAGCGAATTTATTAACGCTTACTTGTTAATTATTTAAGATTTAACTTATCTTTGCCATGTATAAAGCGAACTGCAATGAAGAAGAAAACAATTTGGACCGTAGCAGTTATAATGGGACTCTCCTTCTTGGCATTGCTTTTCCTCCAACTTAACTATATCGAGGAAATGGCAGATATGAAGAAGGAGCAGTTCGACGAGTCGGTGAACCGTGCCCTGTATCAGGCTTCGCGCAACCTCGAGCTGAACGAGACGCTGCGTTACCTCGAAAACTACATGAGCAAGGACTCGGCTTCCACCAGCAAGCTCGGAAAGCAAACTAAGGCGAACATGACGTTCGAGCAGAAGACATCGCAGGTCAAGCCGTCGCAGATACCAAAGGCAATGATACTCCGCAACGACAGTGGCTCCGTGTCATCTATAAAGAAGAACCTGCAGCAGATGGTGCGCAACCGTTACGTCTACCAGAAGGCAATGGTTAACGAGGTGGTGTACAACATACTATATTCCGCATCGGACAAGCCGCTCAAGGACCGCATCAACTTCAAAGTGCTCGACCAAGACCTGCGCGCCGAGCTGTTGAACAACGGCATCAACGTCGGCACAAGCATCAACTACCACTTCATGGTCACCACGCAGGACGGGCGCGAGGTATACAGGTGCTCTGACTGGCCCGCCAACGTCGACGAGGAAGACATTGAGGACAAGTCATATTCGCAGGTGCTGTTCCGAAACGACCCGCAGTCCAAGATGGGTATAATAAAGGTATACTTCCCCGACATGAACAGCTACATCTTCTCCAGCGTGCGCTTCATGATACCCTCGATACTGTTCACCCTCGTATTGCTCATCACGTTCATATTCACTATCGTCGTAGTCTTCCGGCAGAAGAAGTATTCCGAGATAAAGAACGACTTTATCAACAACATGACCCACGAGCTGAAGACCCCGATTGCCAGCATATCGCTCGCGGCGCAGATGATGAACGACAAGAGTATACAGACCACTCCGTCGATGCTCAGCCACTTGAGCGGTATAGTCCTCGACGAGAGCAAGCGGCTCCGGTTCCTTGTCGAGAAGGTATTGCAGATGAGCATGTACGAGAAGAAGACAGCCGTGCTCAAGAAGAAGCATGTAGACCTGAACGAGATGGTCGAGACCATCGCCAACAGTTTCACGTTGCGCGTCGAACATGCGGGCGGAAAGGTATATACCGACATCGGTGCCGTCGATTCAACCATATACGTCGACGAGATGCACTTCCAGAACGTCATCTTCAACCTCATGGACAACGCCGTCAAATACGCCAACCCCGACACTCCGCTCAACGTGTACATGAAGACATGGAACGACGGCGGCAGTGTCTGCCTAAGCATTCGCGACACAGGCATGGGCATAAAGAAAGAAGACTTGAAGAAGATATTTGAGAAATTCTACCGCGTGCACACCGGCAACCGCCACGACGTAAAGGGCTTCGGTCTCGGACTCGCCTACGTCAAGAAAATGGTAGACCTGCACGATGGCGACATTCGCGTCGACAGCACCTACGGCAAGGGAACCACGTTCACAATCCGCCTCCCGTTCGCCGGTGACGGCAGCGACGCAGCAGAATAACCAGAGCCGACAGACAGAACATTAACAATTAAATACATACGACAATGGACGAAAAGATTAAGATTTTATTGTGCGAGGACGACGAGAACCTCGGAATGCTCCTCCGCGAGTACTTACAGGCAAAGGGTTATCAGGCAGAACTCTGTCCCGACGGCGAGGCAGGCTACAAGGCCTTCCTCAAGAGCAAGTTCGACATCTGCGTGCTCGACGTGATGATGCCCAAGAAAGACGGATTCACGCTCGCGCAGGAAATCCGCCAGGCCAACTCCGAGATACCAATCATCTTCCTCACAGCCAAGACGCTGAAGGATGACATCCTCGAAGGATTCAAGATCGGAGCCGACGACTACATCACCAAGCCATTCTCTATGGAAGAACTCGTGCTCCGCATCGAGGCGATACTCCGCCGCGTACGTGGCAAGAAGAACAAGGAGAGCACCCTCTACCACATCGGACGCTTCACGTTCGACACACAGAAACAACTCCTTACACTCGACAACGATCCCGAAAAGGCGACCAAGCTAACCACCAAGGAAAACGAGCTGCTCGGACTGCTGTGCAGCCACGCCAATGAAATACTCCAGCGCGACTACGCATTGAAGACCATCTGGATCGACGACAACTACTTCAACGCCCGCTCCATGGACGTCTACATCACCAAGCTCCGCAAGCACCTCAAGGCCGACGACCAGATTGAAATCATCAATATCCACGGCAAGGGCTACAAGCTCATCGTACCAGAAGTAGAATAACCCAATCCACGGCTCACACGCCGTAGCCATTACATAGAGGGGGGAGGCGCCAAAAGCGTCTACCCCTTTTATTATATCCTTTCCTTGTCCCATTTTCCTTATCCCCTTTCTTGCCTTCATTTGCACATCACACTTTCTCCTTTCATTATCCATTATCCTGTTACCATTACTATTACTATTACCATTACTATTACTATTGCCATTACTATTACTATTGCCATTACCATTGCCATTACTATTGTGCATTACAATTCACAGCCACCATGTTAACCATAATCCGACACTCCACACTACCGCATGGAATATACCATTCACGCCCACTTGCAGGAACGGTGCCTTGTGCCCGCCCGTTCTGGCGGAACGACCGGATAACAAGACCCAATTA
>CAZGAT010000047.1:0-6662 GCA_964523825.1 uncultured Prevotella sp.
TAACCTTATCAAGTAGGGGATTTGCCTAACCCCGACCCCTCTCCAGTAGAGAGGGGCTTCTGTTTTTGTTTATTAGGAGTCTCTACCCCCCCCCTCTCCAGAGGGAGAGGGGGGCAAGCCTAACTATACAGGAAGATGTTGATAGCGAATTGCAAGAGTTGTGCATCTTCGAAGCACTTGGCTTATTACAGTCTGTTTCCCCAGACTGTGCTTCACTTACGTTCGCTTAGTCTGGGGTTAATAAAAAAGTAAAGCCTTTACGAGGCTTTGAAGTAATATAGAGCCTTCTTACGATAACGATAGTCAATATCGTGGAGAAAGGTAGTGACTATCTTTGTGGAAGGTTCTGACTATCTTGAGGAAAGGTAGTTACTACCTTTGTGGAAGATAGTAACTACCTTGAATTAAAGAAGAGGGAACAGGGCTTACAGGCTTATAGCCGCATCGTGCAAATCGATACTGCGGGCGGTCAGACTGAAATGTCCTGATGCATCCGGGGCGACGATGACGAGGCACTTGCCGAAGAACGCTTTGCGATTGTCTGCCTTGAAGCGTTCGAGCGAGAACGCCGAGCCATTGTCAACGCCGGCAATGGTTCCGCCGTCGACGATGAAGAACACCTGGTTGTCGGCATTGGGGCAGAGGTTGCCGTCCTTGTCGACGACTTCTACATTTATATATACGAGGTCTTGGGTCTTGACACCGTCCTTGTCGGTAGGTGACGGATTGTTGTACTTGCGTCCGTCGTAGTCGACGGTCAGGCGCAAATGGTCGGGCGCGCATGCGGTGCGGACGACCTCGGAACCGACTTCCCTGCCGTCCTTGCGGGCAACGACCTTGACCTCGCCCGGCTCGAACTTGACGCGCCAGCCTACATGAAACTCGGTACTGTCGAGGCAAAGGCGGTTGTGGAGCTTGTACAACTCCTCGCGTGGCTCTGGTGCAGCCTTGTGCCTTACGCCCTGGCTCCTGCCATTGATGAACAGCTCCACTTCGTCGGCATTGTTGTAGTAGCACCACATATCGACAGTCTGACCAGGAAGCCAGTTCCAATGAGGGAACAGGTGGAGCACGTCTTTCTTGGTCCATTCGCTCTGATACATATAGTAAGCGTCCTTTGGGAATCCTGCGAGGTCGATAATGCCGAAATTGGAACTGCGCTCGGGAAATCCGTATGGAGTGGGCTCGCCTATGTAGTCGAAGCCAGTCCAGATGAACTGTCCAAAACAGTATGGAGTGTGCTTGACGACGTTCCACGTCTCCTCGTGGGTCGCGCTCCACGGTGCGTGCATGTTGTCATAGGCGGAGCACATCATTGACGGATTGGTATATGGCAAGTCCCACCGCGACGGAGCCATGATGATTGTGTCGGACGGTTGCGGATAGTAGCCCCGCGTCTGCAGTGCCGACACACTTTCAGAGAGGAAGAACGGCTTGCCGGGGAACTTCCGTGGAACGTCCTTGACCCATTGGTGGTGGTAATTGAAGCCTATCAGGTCGATTGCGCCGCTCTTGAAGAGGTGGTTGCCAGGGTCGGGCTCGTTGCAACCTGCCGTGACAGGACGCAGGGACGCAGCCCACTCCCCGCCCGAAGGTACGGGGTCGTTCTTGCGCACGATGCCGGCAAGATGACGTGTGAGAATGGAATTAGGGTGTAGTCCGTCGCTCTGTTCCACCTTGTGCCCGGCGTTGAGAATCATGTTGGCTTGCTCAAGCGTCAGCTCGTCGGCATCGGCTGACGACCACTGCTCGAGCACCTCGTTGCCTATGCTCCACGCTATTATGGACGGGTGGTTGCGGTCGCGGAGAACGAGGTCGGCAAGGTCGCGCTCATGCCACTCGTCGAAAAAGCGGGCATAGTCGTTCTTGGTCTTCTTGCGCCGCCACATGTCGAAGCTCTCGTCGAGTACGACGAAGCCCATGGTGTCGCACATATTGAGCAATTCGGGCGCAGGCGGATTGTGGGTGCAGCGTATGGCGTTGACTCCCATTTCCTTCAGGCGCAGCAGCTTGCGGTGCATTCCGTCCTCGTAGAACGCCGCGCCGAGCGCGCCGAGGTCGTGGTGCTCGCAAACGCCGTTTATCTTGAAGTTGCGTCCGTTGAGCCAGAATCCAGTACGCGCGTCGAACCGGCACTCGCGGAATCCGGTTGTGGTATATACCTCGTCGACGGTCTTGCCGCCTACGACCAGCTCTGTCCTTACCTTATATGTGTAGGGACTTTCTATCGACCACAGGCGCGGCTTGCGCACCTTCAGCATCTGGCTTGCGGCAGTGCCTTCCCTTGTGGCGACGACCATGCCGCGCGCATCGTAGACTGTATTGCGCACCGTAGGACGGACTCCGGAATGACTCTCGTCGGTATACCCGACGGTGACGCTCACGCCACCCTTGACATTGGTAACCACGTGGACGCCCCAATGGTCGATGTGCAACGGGGCTGTCTCCGTCAGCCACACGTGGCGGTAGATGCCGCAGCCGCTGTACCAGCGCGAGTTCGGCTGGTCGCTGTTGTCAACCTTGACGGCAACGACGTTGTCGCCACCAATGAGTTGGTTGGTTATGTCGTACTCGAACGAGCTGTAACCGTAGGGACGGTGTCCGACTTTCCTACCGTTGACATAGACGGTCGAATTCATGTACACTCCGTCGAACGCGAGCCAATAGCGTCTGTCCTTCAGACTTGCCGCGTCGATGGTGAAGTGCTTGCGGTACCAGCCTATGCCGCCGGGCAGCGCGCCACCACCGGCACCCGAAGGATTGCCGTCGCGGAAATCGCCCTCGATAGCCCAGTCGTGTGGAAGGTCGAGACGTCGCCAGGCAGTGTCGTCATACTGTGGCTGCGCCATGGCGGTGTCATTGCCAAGTACGAACAGCCAGCCATGGTCGAACAGCTGGCGGTCGCGAGCCGTCAGGCTGAATGCCCAGATGAGGCAGAAAAGCGAAAGAATGAGTTTTTTCATTGTATATTATTTTCAAATTCAAAATTCAGAAAATCGAGCTTTGTAAATAACTGAGTGCCACACTGTTAGCAAAAGGGCTTGTTTTGAGGGGCAAAACGGCTGGTGTTGCCGGGCAAAATGGCTGGTGTTGGTCGGCAAAACAATAGGTTTTGCCCTGCAATTTCAATGGTATTGCTCCTCATGTAAACAAAACATCAAAGTTTGACGACGGTCTTCTTGCCATCGTATACGGTCATCTTGCCCGCTGCGGTATCGATGTTTAGCCCGTCAGCAGTGGTCAACGGCGTGCGTAGGACTACGTTGAACCGCCGTGTCTTGAGCATTCCGGGGAACTCGCCCTTGCGTGCTCCGATGGTTAGCGTGCGGTTGGAGTCGTCATAGGCAAGGCGTATCGTCGAGTATGCCCCGCGCTCGTAGTTGTAGTTGGTGTTCTCGTCCTCGTAGAGCGTGAACTCTCCGTCACGTCCGGCATAGACGAACACGGTTATCGTGTCGGCTGGCTTCTGGTCGCTCCATTCTATTTCGGGACCGAACGGAATGATGCTTCCCTCGGGCACGAATACCGGAATGCGCTCGTACGGAGCGTCGGCTGTTATGGTCTGTCCGCCGTCGTAGTGTCTGTTGGTGTATAGGTCGTACCAGCCTTTCTGCTGCGGCAGATACACCTCACGGCTGCGAGCCTCGTACTTGCCTACGGGACATGCCATAAGCGAGGGGCCGAACAGCCACTGGTCTTTTATGTCGTTCACACGCGTGTCGCCGTTGAAGTCCATGACCAACGCGCGCATCGGCGTATAGTCGGCAAAGTGCACCGCTCCGGCAAGGCTGTACAGGTATGGCATCAGGCGGTAGCGGAGCTTGTCATAGTACAGTATGGACTTGTACGCCGGGTGGCTTTCGGGAGCAATGTTCCACACCTCGCGCAACGGCCATTGCCCGTGGGTACGGTACAAGGGCACGAACGCGCCAAACTGGTTCCAGCGTGCCTGAAGCTCGCGCCACTCCTTGAGGTCGGCGTTCTCCACGCCCGTGCGGTCGTACTCCTGCTGCGCCTTGACGTAGCGGTTCTCTACGCAGAATCCGCCGATGTCCATACCCCAGAACGGTACGCCTGACATCGAGAAGTTCAGCCCCGCGGTCATCTGCGCGCGCATGTCCTCCCAGCGTGTACCGATGTCGCCGCTCCAGCTTGCGGTGCTGAAGCGTTGCTCGCCGGCAAATCCGCTACGCGTCAGTAGAAACACCCTCTGGTTGGGATTGACCGACCGCTGTCCGTTATAGATAGCGTCGGCGTTGACGATGCTGTAGGCGTTGAAGTATTCGGTAGACGAGCCGAGAGCCGTAGTACCGCACAAAGCCTTGCGGTACCACATCGGCGTACAGTCGCGCACGTTTGGCTCCGACGCGTCCATCCACCATGCGTCGATGCCGAACTTGTATTTCGAGTAGAGGTTCTCGTCCATCTGCCTCCAGAACATCTTTCGCGCCCCGTCGGAATAAGCGTCGTAGAATGAGCCGACGTATCCCAGCCAGTCGTGTATGTCGTCCTCTATTGCCTGGTGGTATATCCAGCCGTGTGCGTCGAGTTCCTTGTAGTTCTTCGTCGTGGCATAGAATTTCGGCCATACCGAAATCATGAACCGTGCGTGCATTCCGTGAATGCTGTCGAGCATTGCCTGCGGGTTCGGATAGCGGCTCTGCTCGAACTCATGGCTGCCCCACGAGTCGGTAGGCCAGTAGTTCCAGTCCTGTACGATGTTGTCGACTGGTATGTGATGCTTGCGGAAGTATGCCAGCACTGTTTCGAGATCCTCGGAAGTCTTGTACCGCTCGCGGCTCTGCCAGAACCCCATAGCCCATTTCGGCATTACCTGTGCCTTGCCCGTCAGCCTGCGGTAGCCGGATATGACCTCGTCCATGTCCTTGCCCGCTATGAAGTAGTAGTCCATGTCCTTCGCCATCTCGCTCCAGATGCACAGCCGGTTCTGCACGTCCTCCGGGCGCGGCGTTGCCACGCGCAGTCCGCAATAGCTCACGTCGCCGTCGGGACGCCAGTCTATGACGAGCTTGTGGCGCTTGCCATTGTCGAGGCGGTATTCGAACTTGTAGGAATTCGGGTTCCAAGCCGTGCGCCAGCGTTCCGGCACCACCTCGTTGCCGTCGATGAATATCTTTGTATATCCGGCATAATACATGATGAAGCGGTACAAGTCCTCGACAGGAGCTTCTATGTATCCCTCGTATACGACATGCGAGCCGTTCAGCCGGAAGTCCTTTGGCAGGTTTACTATCGTCTCCGAGTTCTCGAAATATATGCTGTCCTCGCCGCGTGTCAGGACGTTGCCGTCCTTGTCGGTGTAAGTCCCAGTCAGCGATCCTTCCACACCTTCCTTATTATATAGCTTGAAGGCGTGGTTCAGTTGCTGGTACTCGTTCGGATTGCCGAAACGGCAGTAGCTGTAGCTATCCCACAGCAGCCCGTAGCCCTTGTTAGAGAGTACGAACGGGATGGAAATCTTCGTGTTGTATTGGAACAAGTCCTCGTTGCGTCCCTTCATGTTCAGCTCCTCGCTCTGGTGCTGCCCCAGTCCGTAGAACGCCTCGCCGTCAGGACTGTCGAACGTTGCAGTCCACGTCCACCCGTGGCGTTGCTCCTCTGTCAGGCGGCTGTCAGCCCCTATTTCCCTGTCGGGCACGTAGAACGGCTTGAACACCTTGCCCCGCCCGTCGGGAAGCTCGTTAAGCAGTACGCGCCCCGACTTATCGAGGAACTCCACGTGTCCCGTCGCCACATCTACCTTTGCCGTCAGGCGGTCTGTGCTGACACTGACGACGCTTCCTTTCTGTTTCACATGGAAGTCGGAAAAATCCTTCTGCGGGACTATTATAAGGCTCTGCTTCTTAGGAAACGACGCCGTAGCCGCAGCCTCCACACGCACTATACGCTCGTTAATCACTTGCAGCCGCACGACTTTAGCCCCCGTCTCCGTCAGGTTCTTCACAGGAATCGTAATAAAGTTGCCCTTTACGGTATAGTTGGCAGCCTGTACATTCAGCGCAAAAGCCAACACTACCACAAGCATTAGGCCTTTTAGTCTACTCATGTTAGTTATTGATAATTTGTTAGTTACTTGCTGCAAAGGTAGTGCAAATGAGTGGAATGGCAAAGAAAAGCCAGCTGTTCTTTGCATTTCCGAATGCAGCATTGGCTTATCCAAAGGTAGCGCAAATGAGTAGAATGACAAAGAAAAGCCAGCTATTCTTTACATTCCCGAATGCAGCATTGGCTTATCCAAAGGTAGTGCAAACCGAAGACAAAGCAAAATGAAACGGAGTTTAATTGTTAAGGTGCTGCGTAATTTATCTAAAGCAACGCATTCCAAGCATTAGCCCACTTGCAGGGGCAGTGCCTTGTGCCCGCCCGATTGCATTTCCTCCTTACTCAAAGAATTCCCGCACAAGACCCAGCCGTTCCCGTACAAGTTCCCCAGGCAATCCGCCATAAAGCACATAAGTCACCACCGTCATTCTAAAAAATGACTTTTGTGAACTAAACATTTTACTTTTGTCACTTGTTTAAATGACTTTTGTCACTCAAATCAATGACTTTTGTGAACTAAACATTTCACTTTTGTCATTTATTTAAATGACTTTTGTCACTCAAATCAATAACTTTTGTGAATTAAACATTTGACTTTT
>CAZGAT010000048.1:0-6102 GCA_964523825.1 uncultured Prevotella sp.
TCATTGATTTAAGTGACAAAAGTCATTTGTATAAATGACAAAAGTCAAATGTTTAGTTCATAAAAGTCATTTTTGTAAATTACAAAAGTGATTTTTAGAATGGCGGTGGTGACTTATGTGCTTTATGGCGGATTGCCAGGGGAATTTGTGCGGGAACGGCTGGGTCTTGTGCGGGAATTCTTTGAGTAAGGAGGAGGCGCAGTCCAGGGTTGCAAGCGGCGTACCGCCTGACAGGAAGACGGATTCGGCGCGGCGTGTGCCGCCTTTTGGGGTGTGTCGGGCAATAAAGTGCAAGGGGCTGGCGTTGTTATAAGGAAGGGACGACAAGTATTTGCAGAAAGGGAGCAGGGATATGACTGACGAGGAGTTTGAGAAGAAATGGGAGTCGGAACGCAGCAGCGTTCTGGCAAACGATGATGAGTATCAGCGCATAGTGAAGGGATACAGGCAGGGTAGCGTGGTCAACTGGATTATAATCATCGGCGGCGCGGTGGTCGGCTCGTCGCTGCCAGACTTCCTGCCGATTGAAAGCGCGGTGCTGAAGTGGCTGGTTGCCATTGCTGCGGGGATCGTGGTCATTGCCGTCGGATTGTGGATTCGCTCGATGTCAATATCGACGAAGACCGCCGAGGAGGTGGAGCGCGAGGTGAAGGAGCGTTATCGGCGAACGTTGTAAGAATGTATTGGAACGGCTATGAGGCATTTAGGCATATTGCTTATATTCATGACGGTCTTCCTTTCCGCCTGCGGCAACAAACAGGCGGAAGAGAAACGCAAGCCCGACGTGTTCTATACGGAACGGGGAAAGAAGGTGACGATTACGCCCATAAAGCACGCCAGTCTGCAGATAAACTACGACGGACGCGAGTTCGAGGTTGACCCAGTGTGCAGCCACGTCGGACCCGTGCTGAGCTATCTCGACAAGCCCAAGGCTGACTTCATACTCATCACGAACAAGCAGCTCGACCATTTCGACGACTACGCCATACGCGTACTCACCGACCGTTACACGGAGCTGATTATTCCAAAGGACATCTGGTATCAGATGCGTATCGGCAACGTGATGGAGAACAATATGTACATGGACATCGGAAAGCGGTGTACGATATACTGCGTGCCGGCATACAACATTTCGAAGAAGAACGCCAAGCGGCATCCTAAGGGCAGGTGGAACGGCTACGTGCTCGACTTCGACGGTTTCAGGATATACATTGCCGGCGACACGGAGTTCATTCCCGAAATGAAGGAACTGAAGGACATCAACATCGCCTTTCTGCCCGTGAGCCAGTTCACGATGAACCTTAAGCAGCTACGGCAGGCTGTCGAGACCATCAAGCCGAAGATCGTCTATCCGTATCATTTCTACGATGCCGACACTGCGCAGATACGCCGCGCGCTCGACGGTACAGGCGCGGAGGTGAGGATAAGGTATTTGAGATAACGTGTGAAAGGTCGTTATCTCCGTTTCACGAGTACGTAGATTATGACTGGCGCGCCTATCAGCGGCGTGACGGCGTTGAGTGGGATTATTCCGCCGTCGCCGGGCAGATAGCACAGGAAATTGCACAGCAACGCGATGACCGCTCCGCACAGTATCGTGGCTGGAAGCAGCTGCCGGTGGTTTTCCGTACCAATCAGCAGGCGTGCCACGTGCGGGGTAGCCAGTCCGATGAATGCTATCGGCCCGCAGAATGCTGTCGTTATCGCGGTCAGCACGCCGGTAACGACGAGCAGGAGGTTGCGCGTGCGGCGCGTATTGATACCCATACTTTCGGCATATTGTTCTCCGAGGAGCAGGGCGTTTAGCGGCTTTATCATCAGTATGGCAAGCAGCAGTCCCGCAACAGTCACAGACGCGAATACCGGCATCATCTGCATGGACACGCCGCCGAAATCGCCCATGCCCCAGACGGCATAGCTCTTCACGCCCTCCTCGGTGGCGAAGAAGTTGAGCAACTCTATGGCAGACGACGACACGTAGCCGACCATTATCCCGATGATGAGCAGCATGACGCTGTTGCGGACCATGGTAGAAAACAGGAAGATTATGGCGGTGACGGTCATCGCGCCGACGAACGCCGCCGACAGTACGGCAATGAATCCCGTGACGGTGAACATCTCTGTGGCCACGCTGCCGCCAAGCCACAACATCACCATAGCCACGCCCAGACCTGCGCCGCTGCTTATGCCGAACACGTCGGGACCTGCGAGAGGATTGCGGAATGCCGTCTGCAACATCAGCCCGGTCACCGCTATCGCTCCGCCGCACAGCAACGCTGTTATGGCTTGTGGCAGGCGTCCCTCAAGAATTATGAAACGCCACGAAGGATTGCCAGCCGCAGTCTCCGAGTCCGTGGAAAACAAGATGTCGCAGACATCACGCAACGGTATGTGCACCGAACCCGAAACGAGGTTCAGCGCAAAGAGCGCCACTGCGGCAACGGCGAGTGTGGCGAACTGCCACGAAGTTGTACGTTTCATATATCGCAAGATTCGTATGCCTGTGGGATTTACCGTAGTTTGTGGTAATAGCGCAGTTGTCTGAGCCGCACGTCGGGGTGGAACAACTGTATCAGGTCGGCGAGCAGCCAGTCTGGCCGCCAGCTCGCTTCTTCGAAATAGCGTGTGCGGTCAACGTCGCAACCATAGACTTCGCCTGTCTTGAACGGCTTTAATGCAGAATATCCACGGTATTCCGCCAGCAGTTGCGAACGCGTCATACTTCCGTTGTAGCTCAAAATCCAGAAGTCGGCTTGCCCCATACGTTCGAGCACCGCCTCGAATGGCAAGGCTATGCTGCCTGTGCGGTTGTCGCCGGCATAGGCATAACGTCCTACGGCATCTTCATACAGCCGTCCAACACTGCTCTTGCCACCTGGAACATACCATACCGAGCCTGTCTTCCTGTCTGGCAGCACGCTACGCGTCAACTTGGACTGCGCCGCCTTTTCCTTCAACGACTTGTAATTGCGTTCCACTTCGGCAAAGAGGCTGTCGGCTTCTGCCTCACGCCCAAACAGCTTTCCGTAGAACTTCATCCATTCGGCGCGTCCGAGCGCGCCATTCTCCATATAGTCGGCACATTCTATTATGGGAGTGTTTATCTTCTCAAGCCGTCCGTAGCCGCCGCTGTTCTCAAATGGCGAGAGGAACACCGCGTCGGCATGTAGCGCGACTATCTTCTCAACGTCGGGCTTCATAGAATTGCCCACATCGGCTACCGTTCCTGCCTTTAGCCTGCGCTGAATGTCGTCGATGTGAATATATTGTGCGTCGGCAACTCCGGCAACGGACTGCCCAGCTCCGAGCATTTCGGCAAGATTGGCGTGAGCCGTTGTGAAGACGACCGCACGGCGCAGGGGAACATACACGACCGTACCCTTGGGCAGCCGCCCTGCCATGCGTGCCGAGTCTGCGCGCGCCACCATTATATATGTATGCAGCGTGCGTCCTGGCTTCCACGGGTCCGATAGCCTGGCAGTGGTGTAGCCGTCATGCCTCTCCATTGTTATATGCTCGGCATATCGGAACGTCGAGTCCGCTCCGTCGTTCGCAACTTGCGTCGCCGACGGCTTGCAACCAGCGAGCACTAATGCCGTGGCAGTAGTTAAAAGAAAGATAAATCTGTTCATAATGGCTTGTCGTGAATGAAATTCGTTTGCAAAGTTACAAAAAAGCGAGGTTTATTTTGCCCGTTACCTTTTATTTTGCTAATTTTACCACCGTTTTTATAAACCAATACTAAAACTAACTGAACACCTGAAATGGAAACAGAAAACCAACTAAGCAACAAGATTTCATTGAAGAAACTGATAGAGTTCATCGCCATTATCGTGATAACCGCCATAGTGTGGAACCTGCCGAAAGATTGCTTCGGCATCGACGGGCTGACCGTAATCCAGCAGCGCGTCATCGCGATATTCGTCTTCGCAACGCTCTCGTGGCTTACCGAAGCCATACCGTCGTGGGCGACATCCATAGGCATCATAACAGTCATGTGCCTGACGATAAGCGACAACAGCCTGTCGATGTTCAAGGGCGACGGTTACGGAACCATACTCGACGCGGCTGACATCATGGCTACGTTCGCCAATCCCATAATCATACTCTTCCTCGGTGGGTTCATTCTCGCCATTGCTGCCACCAAGTCTGGACTCGACGTATTGCTGGCACGCACGCTTATCCGTCCGTTCGGAAAGAAAAGCGAGAACGTACTGCTCGGCTTCCTGCTCATAACGGGAGCGTTCTCTATGTTCGTCAGCAACACCGCCACCGCCGCCATGATGCTTACATTCCTCACGCCCGTGTTCGCGGCACTGCCCGCCAACGGCAAAGGACGCACCGCACTCACGCTGAGCATTCCCGTGGCAGCCAACCTCGGAGGTATGGCTACACCCATTGGCACGCCGCCCAATGCCATCGCGCTGCAAGCACTCAACGGACCGCAGTTGCACATGAACATCGGCTTCGGGCAGTGGATGGCATTCATGTTCCCACTTGTCATCATACTGCTCTTCATCGGCTGGTTCCTCATCAAAAAGGAATTCCCGTTCACCCAGAAGACCATCGAACTGAAGATTGAGGGCAACGTACAGCACGGCTGGCGTATGTGGGTCGTCTGCATAACCTTCGCCGTGACCATACTCATGTGGCTCCTCGACCGTGTGACAGGCGTCGATGCCAACACCGTCGCGCTCATTCCGATAGCCGTCTTCGCCATTACAGGCGTAATCGATGCCAAAGACCTTCAGCAGATAAACTGGAGCGTCATATGGATGGTCGCCGGCGGATTCGCCCTCGGACTCGGCATGAACGGCACCGGACTTGCCACCGTGGCAATAGACAGCATACCGTTCGGCAGTTGGAGTCCGGTGGTAATACTCGTCATATCCGGGCTGATATGCTACTTCCTCAGCAACTTCATATCCAACACCGCCACCGCCGCGTTGCTCGTACCAATCCTTGCCGTAGTCTGCAACGGCATGGGCGAGAACCTCGGCGCAATCGGCGGAACGGCAACCGTGCTCATGGGCATCGCCGTATCCGCTTCGGCGGCAATGTGCCTGCCAATATCGACACCGCCTAACGCCATAGCCTATTCGACGGGACTCGTCAGCCAGAGGGATATGCTTAAGATAGGGCTCACTATCGGCATCATCACCCTCGTCCTCGGCTATGCAGTCCTCTACTTCATCGGCAAGGCACACTTCCTCTGATAGTCCCGGCATTGACACAGGCTCGCCGTGCCAGCCATTCATGTGCGTTGACCCGCTTATATAAATGCGCTCCCAGCCCATATATCCCCGTTCCAGAGTTAGTATATTAACGCTACAACGTTAGTATACTAACTCCGAAACGTTACTATATTAACTCCAAGACGTTAGTATATTGACTTCGAAGCGTCAGTATTTTAACTCCAAGACGTTGGAATATAAACTTCATTTCATTAGTCTATTAACTCAAATATGTTAGAAATTACCGTCACGGCTCCATTTACCCACTTGCAGGGGCGGTGTCTCGTGCCCGCCCGCTCTGGCGGAACGACCAGATAACAAGACCAAATTAATGCATTATAATATAATGCCAAACATATACTAATGCGATGCCTAACACATTATAATGTATTGCCTAACAAATGCTAATGTATTGCCAAACACATTATAATGTATATTGAGCCTCGCCCAAGGTCCCGCTCCAATCCACTCCCTACGCTTTTGGTCAGGGAAGGGCTAATCCCGCAAATGCGGTCGTGGGTCTCAATGTAATGGACTCAAAGCCTCGGAGAGGCTTAACTATCAGTAACCCCAGACTAAGCGAAGTGCAGTCTGGGGAAATGACACCAGAAGAATAAACGTGCTTCGAAGATGCACAACTCCTGCAATTCGGTATCAACATCTTCCTGTATAGTTAGGCTTGTCCCCCTCTCCCTCTGAAGATGGCTGGGGTGAGACTACTAATAAACCAAAACAGCTTCCCAAAGCCCCTCTCTACTGGAGAGGGGTCGGGGTGAGGCAAATCCCCTACTTGATAAGGTTATGGAGAGGCTTGTTTCGCCTATTGTCGATCAAAATGGCTCCATTAAAAGCGACAACGTGAAGGCGA
>CAZGAT010000049.1:0-5494 GCA_964523825.1 uncultured Prevotella sp.
AGAGCAACTGACTCTTAATCAGTGGGTCTAGGGTTCGAGTCCCTAAGGGCGCACAGGAAAAGGAAATATACTCCACGCGAGTTTGTTTCCTTTTTTCGTATATGTAGGCACACCCATACCGAAAGTAGCGTGTACTTTCAGCATAAGTAGTGGCTACTTTCACTGTAAGTAACGCCTACTTTCATCGTAAGTAACGCCTACTTTCGTCCAAAGTAGGGTTTACTTTCACCCAATGTAGCACCTACTTTCACTTAATCTAAGCCCTACTTTCAAAATACCTGTCCACACCCTTGCTAAAAGTATAGTGTGGAGGGCGCGAGTCAGTACTACTTCTTCGCTGCCTTGAACGTAAGCTTCTTTGGAATCTTCACCCATTTGCGGTCGACTACAATCTTGATTGCGCTGCCCCCGGTGCGTTCGAGCGTATACTCGCCGTGCCCGTCGTATGTCAGCCTCGCGTCGAGGTCCTCGCTGCCGTAGTCGTTGATGATGACGAGGCGCGCCGTCCTGCCTTTCACGTCGGCATCTTCTATTATCCACTTGCGGGTGTCGCGGCGTGCGCCGAAGTATCCGGGATTCCCGCCGAATATCTCCTGACGCGGGCACACCACGTCGCGCTTGTAGAAGTCCATGACGATGTACACCTGGTACTCGTCGTTCTCTATCCGTCCGCGGAATACCGAGTCTTCCTGCGCGGCTTCCGTCCCGGCAGCCTCCATAGTGGCGGCAGCTCCGCGTGCGTTCATTGCCGCCGTGAGCGACAGTGCCATGATGCACAGGCAAATCTTCTTCATAATATGTGAGTTCTTGAGTTTCATAGTTCTTGAGTTCATGAGTGGCGGGGTGTTTTTGGTGTTGCCCCCCATGTTTTCTATTGCCGCAAAGATACTAATTTACATCAACTTCTGCACCTTTTAGGTGTTTTTTTAACGAGTTTAAGTTGGCATTCGTTATTTTTATGCTATCTTTGCAATCACTACATATTCGCTAAACGTATGGAGAAAGCAAAGATGTTCCCCGATTATCTCTTCGAGACCAGTTGGGAAGTGTGCAACAAGGTGGGAGGTATTTACGCGGTACTTTCTACCCGTGCCAAGACCCTGCAAAAAAGAATCCACGACCACGTGATATTCATCGGCCCCGACTGCTGGGACCAGAGGCGATGCCCTTTCTTTAAGGCTGATGCGACGCTGTTCCGAGAGTGGCGCGCCGAGGCTGCGAAGGAAGGACTTATTATTAAGGTGGGGCGGTGGACTGTTCCCGGCAATCCGATAGCCATACTCGTGGACTTCCGCCCGCTCCTCGCCCGCAAGAACGAGATATACGGACAGTTGTGGGGTGACTTCGGAGTAGACAGCCTCCACGCCTATGGCGACTACGACGACAGTCTGATGTTCTCCATAGCTGCCGGCATGGTCGTCGAGAGCTTCTACCGTGCCAACGTGCCCGAAGAAGCCAAGACCGTCTTCCACGTCAACGAGTGGCAGACCGGAGCCGCGGCACTCTACATACAGAAACACGTCCCCCGGATAGCGACCATATTCACCACCCACGCCACCGGCATCGGACGCAGCATTGCCGGCAATGGAAAGCCGCTCTACGACTATCTTTCCGCCTACAATGGCGACCAGATGGCGCGCGAACTCAATATGGAGAGCAAGCACAGTGTGGAGAAACAGACTGCGAAATATGTTGACTGCTTCACTACCGTGAGCGAAATTACGGCGCGTGAGTGCGAGGCTCTGCTCGACAAGTCCGTAGACGTGGTGCTGCCCAATGGATTTGAGAACGACTTTGTGCCCAAGGGACGCACGTTCACGACCAAGCGTGGTGTTGCAAGAAAGACTTTACTCCGTATAGCCAATGCGTTGACAGGCAAGTTGTTTACAGACAATGCTTTGATAATCTCTACAAGCGGACGCTATGAGTTCCGCAACAAGGGAATCGACGTGTTCATTGACTCGATGAACCGCCTCCGCCAGTCGGCAGGCTTGCAGCGCGACGTGGTCGCGTTCATAGAAGTCCCAGGGTGGGTGAAGGCTCCCCGAAAGGACTTGCAAGAGCGTCTTGCCTCAGTCAAAACGTTTGACACTCCGCTGCCAGATCCCATTGTCACCCACGAACTCTACAACGCGTCTGACGACCGTGTGCTCGGCATGATGCGGTGGCTCGGCATTGATAATTCTAAGGACGACCGCGTGACGGTCATCTTCCTCCCCTCATATCTTATAGGCGACGACGGAATAGTTGGCAAGCCGTACTATGACGTCATCCTCGGCAACGATCTTTGCATCTTCCCCAGCTACTACGAGCCGTGGGGCTACACGCCGCTGGAGTCTGTGGCGTTCAAGGTGCCTTGCATAACCACCGACCTTGCCGGTTTCGGCTTGTGGGCCAACAGCGAGAAGGACGGCACCGGCTACAGCCACATAGAAGACGGCGTGGAGGTAGTACACCGTACCGACTCAAACTATAATGAGGTTGCCGACAATATCCGCGATGTCGTCCTGCGATATGCCGCCAAGGACAAGAAGTCCGCGGACGCTTGCCGCCGCAACGCCTACAACCTGTCGCTCAAAGCCCTTTGGTCGGAGTTCTTCCGCTACTATGAGCAGGCGTACGACATCGCGTTGCGCCATGCCGCGGAACGAATGGCCAAAAAGTAATAAGGTAAAACTCATAACTTAGAAATAAAACAGTAAAAACTTACATATTATGAAGATCAAGTCTGATTATGCGAACGAGCCTCAATGGAAAGAGGTAAACGTGAAGTCCAGTGTACCCCCGCAGTTGGCGTGCCTGGACGAACTGGCTCACAACCTGTGGTGGGCGTGGAACTACGATGCACGCAATATGTTCAAGAGCCTCGACGAGAAACTCTACGAGGAAGTAGGGCACAACCCCGTGCTGCTGCTCGAACGCCTGAGCTACGACCGCAAGGAAGCCATTGTCAACGACAAGGCAATCATGAAGAAAGTCACCGACGTATACAAGAGGTTTAGGGACTATATGGACGTGAAGCCCGACTCTACGCGCCCGTCGGTAGCCTATTTCTCCATGGAATACGGATTGAACCAGGTGCTCAAGATATATTCCGGCGGTCTCGGAATGCTTGCCGGCGACTACCTCAAGGAGGCTTCCGACTCCAATGTCGACCTTTGCGGCATAGGCTTCCTCTACCGCTATGGATATTTCAAGCAGAGCCTGTCTATGGACGGTCAGCAGATAGCCAAGTACGAGGCGCAGAACTTCAACTCCCTGCCAATCGTTAAGGAGCTTGACAAGGACGGCAACCAGCTTGTCGTCGATGTGCCGTACCAGAACTACCAGGTACACGCGCTCGTGTGGAGGGTCAACGTAGGGCGCGTGAAGCTCTACCTGCTTGATACCGACAACGACATGAACTCCGAGTTTGACAAGCCGATTACCCACTCCCTCTACGGTGGCGACTGGGAGAACCGCCTCAAGCAGGAGATACTTCTCGGTATCGGCGGCATACTCACGCTGAAGAAGCTCGGAATAAAGAAGGACATCTACCATTGCAACGAGGGACATGCCGCACTCTGCAACCTGCAACGCCTGTGCGACTACATAGATGAGGACGGACTGACGTTCAACCAGGCCATGGAGCTGGTGCGCGCAAGCTCGCTCTACACCGTCCATACCCCGGTGCCAGCCGGACATGACTATTTCGACGAACAGTTGTTCGGAAAGTACATGGGAGGCTACCCTGCTAAGCTCGGCATCTCGTGGGACGAGTTCATAGGCATGGGGCGTACCAATCCCGACGACCACGGCGAGAAGTTCTGCATGAGTACGTTCGCGTGCAACACGTGCCAGGAAGTCAACGGAGTGAGCAAGCTCCACGGCTGGGTGAGCCAGAAGATGTTTGCCCCGTTGTGGAAGGGCTACTATCCCGAGGAGAACCACGTCGGCTATGTCACCAACGGCGTGCACTTCCCGACATGGTGCGCTACCGAGTGGCGCAAGCTCTACGACAAGTATTTCGACAAGACATTCATGTCCGACCAGAGCAACGAGCAGATTTGGCACGCCATATACGACGTTCCCGACAAGGAGATATGGGAAACGCGTATGGCTCTGAAGAAGAAGCTCGTAAAGTACATTCGCGACAAGTTCACCAAGCAGTGGCTCGACAACCAGGGCGATCCTGCCAAGGTTATAGGAATACTCGAACGTATCAATCCTAACGCGCTGATGATAGGCTTCTGCCGTCGTTTCGCTACATACAAGCGCGCACATCTGCTATTCACCGACTTGGATCGCCTTGAGAAGATTGTCAACGACCCGGAACACCCCGTACTGTTCTTCTTCTCCGGTAAGGCTCATCCTGCCGACGGAGCCGGTCAGGGACTCATCAAGAAGATATTTGAGATAAGCCGTATGCCCCAGTTCCTCGGCAAGATCATATTCCTCGAAGACTACGATATGCGTCTCGCACGCCGCCTCGTGTCTGGTGTAGATATATGGATGAACACCCCGACACGCCCTCTCGAGGCCAGTGGAACGTCGGGCGAGAAGGCCGAGATGAACGGTGTCGTCAACCTCTCCGTACTCGATGGTTGGTGGGTAGAGGGCTACCGTGAGGGTGCCGGCTGGGCACTTCCGCAGGAACAGACCTATCAGAACCAGTCATATCAGGACCAGCTTGACGCAGCCACCATATACAGTCTGTTGGAGAACGACATCATTCCGCTCTACTACCGCACCACCCGTGGCAAGACTTATTCCGAAGGCTGGATACATGTCATCAAGAATTCGATAGCCAAGATTGCGCCCCACTACACGATGAAACGCCAGCTCGACGACTATTACGACAAGTTCTATACGAAGGAGGCCAAGCGTTCCAAGAAGTTGCAGGCCAACGGCAATCGCCTTGCCAAAGAAATCGCGCTGTGGAAGGAGACCGTAGCCGAGCGTTGGGACAATATCCGTGTCGTCAGTAAGGAAGATTCAGCATTGCAGGACGTTTCCACGGGACAGAAGACGGAGATAACCTACGTTATCGACGAGCAGGGACTCCAGGACGCTATCGGTCTTGAGCTTGTCACCCTCGACAACGACCCCAACAAGGACACGACCATTCATCATGTCTATCCTTTCAAGCTCGTAAGCAACGAGGGCAACAACTATACCTTCAAGGTAGAGTTCGAGCCTGTGGAGGCAGGACCGTACAAGTATGCCGTCAGAATGTTCCCACAGAACAAGCTCTTGCCTCATCGCCAGGACTTCTGCTATGTCAAATGGCTTGACTGATTCAATGTTGACTGACGAATGTTGACTGTTGAGTTGGTCGCCTTATGGCGATGAATAATGATTTGATACATATAAAAACCGCTTGCATTTGCTTGCAAGCGGTTTTTCTTTTCTCTTTATTTTGCCATTAAATTTGTTTGCACTATCTTTGCATTTGTCTCATTATGCACGCATAAAGGGAAACTTTCTTTCGTTGCAAAAATATAAATTATCTTGA
>CAZGAT010000050.1:0-5087 GCA_964523825.1 uncultured Prevotella sp.
GAGTATGGATAATATGCATAATATTGGTACGTGGGTGAATAATTAACCACTTCCGAGGTAGTCCATTCCGACCCGTTGTAAGTCGCCTTCACGTTGTCGCTTTTAATGGAGCCATTTTCATCGACAGCTAGCAGTGTCGTCCACGCAAGCACTCTGTTCACCAAAGTAAATTGATTAAATGACAAAAGTCATTTAAATAAATTACAAAAGTGAAATATATGATTCACAAAAGTCATTGATTTAAGTGACAAAAGTCATTTGTATAAATGACAAAAGTCAAATGTTTAATTCACAAAAGTCATTTTGAAAATAAAGGTAGTGAAAGTGTGTTTGCCCTTAAGTTTAGGTTTGAGCGGTGTAATGTTGTTAACTTGCCTCTTTGGTTCGAACAGTCTGAATATACGTTAGGTCGGACGGTCAACGTGGCGACGGTGGAGAGCTGGAGAAGAAGCGCATGAAATATATACGGTATTCTTGCAATTTGCTTTCAATATGCTAAAATATCCAGCGCGTTTACTTTCAATTAGATAATATTTCGTATCTTTGCAAGCGTTTAGCAAACAGATTACACCGTTTTTATTCTAAATTGTTTGGATTATGATACTTGACATTGACATGATCAGAGACTTCTATTCTGCATACGGCGACAAGGTGGCACGGGCAAGGCGCGCCCTCGCCCGTCCGATGTCTTATGCGGAGAAGGTTCTCTACGCCCATTTGTTTGACGAGGAAGGACTGCGTCCTTTCAAGCGTCTGGAGGACTACGTTGACTTCCGACCGAACCGCGTAGCCATGCAGGATGCTACGGCGCAAATGGCTCTGTTGCAGTTCATGAACGCCGGCAAGGAGCGTGTCGCGGTGCCTGCGTCGGTACATTGCGACCACTTGATACGTGCCGATGTTGGGGTTGGGAAGGATTTACCGGAGGCGTTGGCGACCAACAAGGAGGTATATGATTTCCTGCGCAGTGTCAGTCAAAAGTATCATATCGGCTTTTGGGAACCGGGCGCGGGCATCATACATCAGGTGGTTCTGGAGAACTATGCCTTCCCCGGCGGCATGATGGTCGGGACGGACTCGCACACTCCGAATGCCGGAGGACTCGGCATGGTGGCAGTGGGCGTTGGAGGAGCCGATGCTGTCGACGTGCTGACGGCGCAGCCCTGGGAGCTGAAGATGCCGAAACTGATAGGTGTCCACCTGACTGGAAGGCTGAACGGATGGGCGTCGGCGAAAGATGTCATACTGCGAATACTCGGGATACTGACCGTAAAAGGAGGAACCAACGCCATACTCGAATACTTCGGCGACGGAGTAGCGACAATTTCGGCGACGGGACGCGCGACGATATGCAACATGGGCGCGGAACTCGGTGCGACGTGCTCGATATTCCCGTTCGACGGCAACACGGAGGAGTACCTTCGGAAGACGGATCGTGACGAAGTTGCCGACATGGCTTTGGGATGCGCTGCCGACTTGCGCGCCGATGATGAAGTTATAGCCAATCCTTCAAAATACTACGACCAGATACTTGATATAGACCTGAGTGAGATAGAGCCACACCTCAATGGCCCGTTCACTCCCGACGCGGCGACACCGCTAAGCGAGATGAAGGCAAAGGGACCACGGCTCGACTATCCGATGACGGTAGAGGTGGGACTCGTGGGCTCGTGCACCAATTCGAGCTACGAAGACCTGTCGCGCGCGGCATCGGTGGCACGGCAGGCAAAGTCCGAGCACCTGAAGGCTAAGGCGCAACTGATAATCAACCCCGGCTCGGAACAGATTTACCATACCGCGAAGCGGGACGGGATCATCGGCGACTTGGAAGCAATCGGCGGCGTGATAATGACCAACGCCTGCGGCCCGTGCATCGGACAATGGAAACGCCACACCGACGACAATACGCGCAAGAACGCCATAGTCACGTCGTTCAACCGCAACTTCCGCCGACGCGCCGACGGCAATCCGAACACGTTTGCATTCATCGGCTCCCCGGAGCTGACCGTCGCGCTCGCCATTTCGGGGCGGCTTGACTTCAATCCGTCAACAGACGCGCTCGTCAATGAGGACGGCGAGAGCGTCACGCTCGACGAGCCGACAGGCAACGTCTTTCCACCGCAAGGCTTCGCCGTCGATGACAAGGGATTCCTGCCACCGTCGGACGACAACAAGGACGTTGAGGTCGTCATATCGCCGGCGAGCCAGCGTCTGCAAAGGCTCGAGCCGTTCCCGGCATGGGACGGCAACGACTACACCGACATGCCTTTGCTCATCAAGACCGAGGGCAAGTGTACCACGGACCACATATCAATGGCAGGACCGTGGCTGAAGTTCCGGGGACATCTGCAGAACATATCCGACAACTTGCTCATGGGAGCCGTCAACGCGTTCAACGGAGAGTCCAACAAGGTCAAAGACCAGCTGGACGGCGAATACAAGGAGGTCAGCACCGTAGCCAAGGATTACAAGGCTCATGGTGCAAGTTCCATCGTCGTGGCTGAAGACAACTACGGCGAGGGCTCGAGCCGCGAGCACGCTGCCATGGAACCGCGATTCCTCAACGTCAAGGTGGTACTCGCCAAGAGCTTCGCCCGCATTCACGAGACCAACCTCAAGAAGCAGGGTATGCTCGCGCTGACATTCGCCGACAAGGACGACTACGGCAAGGTGCGCGAGGACGACCGCATAAGCGTCACTGGGCTGAAGTCGTTTGCGCCAGGAACGCCGCTGACCGTCGTACTGAAGCATTCTGACGGCACTGAGGACAGGTTTGAAGCCAACCATACCTACAACCCGGCGCAGATAGAATGGTTCAAGGCTGGCTCGGCACTCAACTACGCCGCTGCCAAGGGTGTATAATATATAACGTGTGGCACCGCCGTGATGAGTGAGAACATTAGTGGAGGAAACTTATGAACAAGGACTATTTGATATACAAGCTATCCGACGAGGTAAAGAACTCGTGCAAGATACCCAAGGAGGCATTTACTAAATACGGTGTCAAGCGCGGACTGCGCAACGACGACGGCTCGGGCGTGCTCGTCGGACTGACGAACATCGGTAACGTTGTAGGCTACGAGCGCGACGCCGACGGCAAGCTCCGTCCATGCGACGGCAAGCTCTACTACCGCGGCTACGAGCTTAACGACCTCGTAGAGCCTTTGCTCAAGGAACAGCGTTTCGGATTCGAGGAAATAGCGTTCCTGCTACTTTCCGGGCAGTTGCCGGACAAGGAGGAGCTGCACGCCTTTCGTGAGTTGCTCAACGACAACATGCCGCTCGACCACCGTACCATCGTCCACATTATCGACCTCGAAGGAGCGAACATCATGAACATTCTCGCCCGCTGCGTGCTCGAGATGTATACCTTCGATCCTAATCCTGACGACATCAGTCGCGACAACCTCATGCGCCAGTCAATAGAATTGATAGCCAAGTTCCCGACCATCATCGCCTACGCATACAACATCTACCGCCACAGCGTGCAGGGGCGCAGCCTCCACATACGACACCCGAAGGAAAACCTCGGCATAGCCGAGAACTTCCTCTACATGATAAAGCACGACGACTACACCGAACTCGACGCGCGTATGCTCGACCTCTTGATGATTGTACAGGCAGAACACGGCGGTGGTAACAACTCCACGTTCACCGTACGCGTAACCTCGTCCACGCGCACGGACACGTATTCTTCCATAGCCGCAGGCATCGGCTCTCTCAAGGGACCGCTCCACGGCGGAGCCAACATCAAGTGCATCAACATGTTCCACCACCTCAAGGAAGCCATAAAGGACTGGACCAACGTCGACGAACTTGACACATACCTCAACCGTATGCTCAACCGCGAGGCTTACGACAACTCAGGACTCATCTACGGAATCGGCCATGCCGTCTATACCCTCAGCGATCCCCGTGCCGTCGAACTGAAGAAGCTTGCCGGGGTTCTCGCCAAAGAGAAGGGACGCGAGGACGAATACAACTTCCTCAGGCTCATCGAGCAGGAAGGCATCAAATGCCTAATGGCGCACCGCAAGTCACGCAAGCCCGCCTGTGCCAACCTCGACTTTTACAGCGGATTCATCTACGAGATGATAGGACTACCGCAGGAAATATATACCCCTATATTCGCCATGAGCCGCATCGTCGGATGGACTGCCCACCGCATAGAGGAACTCAACTTCGACGGCCGCCGCATTATCCGCCCCGCCTACAAGAACATACTCGGACAAAAAGACTACACCCCGCTCGCCGACCGCTGACCCGGCCGTACACCCTATTTAGAACCATACGCGCCTATCTGTTCCCACAGAAGGGTTACAATGCCCCGATATCCCCGTCCCAGAGTTAGTATATTAACGCTACAACGTTAGTATACTAACTCCGAAACGTTACTATATTAACTCCAAGACGTTAGTATATTGACTTCGAAGCGTCAGTATTTTAACTCCAAGACGTTGGAATATAAACTTCATTTCATTAGTCTATTAACTCAAATATGTTAGAAATTACCGTCACGGCTCCATTCACGCCCACTTGCAGGGGCGGTGTCTCGTGCCCGCCCGTTCGGGCGGAACGACCGAATAACAAGACCAAATTAATGCATTATAATGTAATGACCAACACATACTAATGCGATGCCTAACACATTCTAATGTATTGCCTAACAAATGCTAATGTATTGCCAAACACATTATAAATGTATATTGAGCCTCGCCCAAGGCCCCGCTCAAATCCACTCCCTACGCTTTTGGTCAGGGAAGGGCTAATCCCGCAAATGCGGTCGTGTGTCTCAATGTAATGGTCTCAAAGCCTCGTAGAGGCTTAACTATCAATAACCCCAGACTAAGCGAACGTAAGTGAAGCGCAGTCTGGGGAAACGGAAAGCAAAAAGGCAACGTGCTTCGAAGATGCACAACTCTTGCAATTCGGTATCAACATCTTCCTGTATAGTTAGGCTTGTCCCCCCCTCTCCCTCTGGAGAGGGCTGGGTAGAGACTCCTAATAAACCAAAACAGCTTCACAAAGTCCATCTCTACTGGAGAGGGGTCGGGGTGAGGCAAATCCCCTACTTGATAAGGTTATGG
>CAZGAT010000051.1:0-4632 GCA_964523825.1 uncultured Prevotella sp.
CCGTCGTAGGTCGCCTTCACGTTGTCGCTTTTAATGGAGCCATTTTGATCGACAATAGGCGAAACGAGCCTCACCATAACCTTATCAAGTAGGGGATTTGCCTAACCCCGACCCCTCTCCAGTAGAGAGGGCTTTTGTTTTGGTTTATTAGGAGTCTCTACCCAGCCTTCTCCAGAGGGAGAGGTGGCAACCCTAACTATACAGGAAGATGTTGATACCGAGTTGCAAGAGTTGTGCATCTTCGAAGCACATATATTTTATATGACTTGATACCCCACACTGCGGTAGCTCCGCAACCTTAGTGTGGGGTTAATAAAAGGTTAAGCCTCTTCGAGGCTTGTGGTCGGTAGACAGAAAGGCAAACATACCTTTTAGTTAACCCTCTATGATGCTTACACACTGTCGTTCGTTCCTCGCATTCTAAAAAAAGACGCCGTGTATTGGTTAATTTGTATTTGCTATTTATTTTTTATAGCTACGAACCTTAAATATTATATTATGAACATAAGTCCGTCCGCTACTTGCCTAAACAATCATTGCCATGCGCGCTTATATGTAGAAAATAAACCTTGTAGCGAAAATAAGAAAGTGAACGCTTGCAAAAGCAACTAAATATAGTTACTTTTGCAACCAAACAGACAAGTATGAACAAGCAAGACAAGCTCCTAAGACGGTTCTACAATTTGCCGAGGGACTTCACGTTCGATGAGATGCGAAGCCTGTTCTCGCAATTCGGCTTCCACTTGGAGAACAAGGGAGCGACTTCCGGCTCGCGCATCGTCTTCGCCAACGACGGCAATGGCGACCGTTACATAATGCACAAGCCACACCCGTCAAACGTCATAAAGGGATATGTTATGAGGCAGGTTCACACTTATCTGAAATCGAGAGGATATATAAAGTAAGGAGGTATCAAGCATATGGGAACGATGAGATACAAGGGCTACACTGGCAGCGTCGATTACAGCGAGGCGGACAACTGCCTGTATGGCAGGGTGATGGGCATGAGCCGCGACGGCATCACGTACGAGGGACAGGACGTTGACGAGCTTCGCCGTGACTTCGAGGGGGCCGTGGACGATTACCTTGCCAGTTGCAAGGAGGCGGGAGTGGAGCCGCGTAAGCCTTACAGCGGCAACCTGAACGTAAGGCTGACTCCCGAAATCCACAGCCGTATAGCAGTAATGGCACAGCAGGCAGGCACGAGCATCAACGGATTTATCCGCCAGACACTGGCTCACGCCGTCGGCATTACGCTGTAAGCACGGTACGTATGAGATAACATGAAGCCTTCCAACTGATAGTTGGAAGGCTTTCTTTTATATGCAAACAGAACTGCACATCGAATGTATGGGAGTGTCGTATGTACTCATGGCACATACGTTATCATAGCCATTGCCCGAGCGTCCTGTCTCTGCGCAGACTACACTTTCAGGGGCGGTGCCTTGTGCCCGCCTCTAAAAGTGAACCCGTAGCATGGGCGACGGCAATGCCATTTCTACGATGTGGCACTGTCATTATCGGTATTGTCGTGCATCTCCGAAGCACAATATGTCCGTATATGATTTGTTATCTTGACGAATGCCTGTGACTACCTTTTACAGTTCGACTGGGCACTGCCGTGAAAGGTGTGGGGTCAGAATTCGAACTGGACGCGGGCGTTGACCTGACGGCCGGTCAGGTAGTTGGGAACGGCGTACTGCTGGCCGACGACATCGGTGACCCAATAGTAGGAATTGACGTTGCTGATGCCGAAGAGGTTGAGGCAGTCGATGCCGAGCCAGATGTTGCGGAACGGACTTGCCTTCGTGCGGTCGTGGTTGTCGAGCAGGCGGTAGCTCATGCCGATGTCGACGCGCTTGTAGGCTGGCGCGCGGAATGAGGAGCGTTCGAGTTCCCGATGCGGTGCCGAGAACGGGAGTCCGTCGGCGTAGGCGAGCTTGAGGTTCATCTTCCATCGGGTGGTGCCGGGGAAGTAGTCGGTGAAGAACAGGTTGACGCTGTAACGCTGGTCGGTCGGCAGTGGAATGCTTTTGCCGTTGAGCTTCATCTTCGTGTCCATGAGCGAGAGCGTGAGCCACGAGTCGCTGCCTGGTACGAACTCGCCGAAAAGCTTGAGGTCGAGTCCGGTTGCGTGTCCGCTCGCCTCGTTGTCGCCGTAGTAGATTACCTGTACGTTGTTGACCGAGTAGGGGACGAGCCGTGACAGTGCCTTGTAATACAGCTCGGCGGTGAACTTGAACTGCCGTTCCATCATGCGGAAGTTGTAGTCCATCGAGGCGATGGCGTGGATGGAGCGCTGCGACTTTATCCTGCGGTTGAGCGTGGCGTAGGTTATGCCGTTGACGGTTGACGTGTCGCGCAGTTCCTTGTAGAACGGTGCCTGGTAATACAGTCCCGTGGCAATGCGGAACGTTAGGTTGCGGTTGAAGTGTGGCGACACGGCTATCGACACGCGTGGCGAGAATATGCTCTCGCCGTTGAAGTTCCAATGGGCGAAGCGCACGCCGTAGTTCAGCGTGTAGAGCGTCGGCACGGAGTCGTTGTGGCTCTTGAAGTGCCAGCTGTCCTGTAGGTACACTTCGGTGCGGTTGGCGCGAAGCTCGTTGCGCGCCCTTAGCGAGTAGACCATGCGCAAGTCCTGCCCGGTATGGGGAATGTTGTAGCCTGCCGAGTCGCGGTACTCGTATTCTGCCGAATTTTCCTTTATGCGTTCTATCTTGTAGGTCACGGCTCCCTCCACGTCATGGTTCGCCGTCCGGTGGCGCAGCATGAACTTCACGCTCTTCACGTTGGCTTTCAGATAGTCGCGCGAGTGCTGCATATACGTGCCTACGCCGAGGTTTTCCGATGTCTCGGTCTGTGTCAGCCAGTATTGTCCCTGTATGTCATAACGTTCTTGCTCGCGGGTGCTGAACGCCGACGCGAGCAGCGACAGGGTCGTCTTGCCGTTCTTCAACTTGCGTGTAATGCCGAGCGTCCCGAAGTAAGTGCGGAAAAGGTCTTTCTCCTTGCCGTCGAAATACACGCGGAAGCTCCTCACGTCCTCAAGCGTGCCGAAGCGCGTCTCGCGGTCTTCCGGCTCGAAGTTGTAATGGTTTTCGGAAATGTTGCCTATGAAGTCGACCTGCCACGACTTCGCCGGCTGCCAGCTCAGATAGGTCTGATAGTCGAGGAAGTTCGGCTTGTACTCGCCCTTCGTCTCCAGCGAGCCGAGCAGGTAGCGGTTGGTCTTGTACCGTATCCCGTTCGTCCATGTCAGCTTTTTCGTAGCTATGCCGAGATAGCCGCTCGCCCCGAGCAACGATGCCGACACGCTGCCCTCCGTCCGCTTCGGCCGCTTGTATGTAATGTCGAGGGCGGAACTCATCTTGTCGCCGTACTTCGCCTCGAATCCGCCGGTCGAGAAGCCCACGCGGTCCACCATGTCGGGATTGATGACGCTCAGCCCCTCCTGCTGGCCGCTGCGCACGAGGAACGGGCGGAACACCTCCACGTCGTTTATGTATACCGAATTCTCGTCGAACGCGCCACCGCGCACGTTGTACTGGCTCGACAACTCGGAATGAGTCGACACGCCAGCCTGCGCCTGCACCAAGTCCTCGACGGCGTTGCCCGTAGCCGACGGTGCCTGCCGCGTGTCCCTCACGTCCAACTGCCGCGTCGTTCCGTGCTGCGTAGCCTGTCCCTCGACGACCACCTCGCCGAGCACATTGTCGTCAGCCAGTTGCACCTGCAGCACCTGCCTGCCACGCGGACGGCGCAGCACGCGCGTCTTAGACTTGTAGCCGACCATCGCAAACGTCACCCTCACCGAATCCGCCGTCGCCAGCGTCATGTGGAACTCGCCCTTCAGGTTCGTCATCACCATCTTGCCCTGCGCCACCACCGACACGCTCGCGAACTCTATCGGATTGCCCTCCTTGTCAGCCACGCGCCCTTGCAGCGTAAACGTCTGTGCCACCGCACCCACCGACAGCAGCAGCAAGCCCAAAGTTATATAGATTTTGAGAAATAGCCTGTACATACAACACTAATAACGCCAGACAGCCCCCTTTATTGCCCGACGCCAGCCCAAAGTCGGCACACGCCGCGCCGAATCCGTCTTCCTGTCAAGCGGTACGCCGCTTGTAACCTTGGACTGCGCCTCCTCCTTACTCAAAGAATTCCCGCACAAGCCCCAGCCGTTCCCGCACAAGTTCCCCAGGCAATCCGCCATAAAGCACATAAGTCACCACCGTCATTCTAAAAATCACTTTTGTCATTTATCAAGATGACTTTTGTCACTTGTTTAAATGACTTTTGTGAATCAAATATTTGACTTTTGTTATTTATATAAATGACTTTTGTCATTCAAATTAATGACTTTTGTCATTTATACAAATGACTTTTGTGAATCAAACTTTTCACTTTTGTCATTTACACAAATGACTTTTGTCACTAAAATCAGTGACTTTTGTAAATTAAATATTTGACTTTTGTCATTTATCCAAATGACCTTTGTAACTCATTCAGATAACCTTTGTCATTTGATTGATTTACTTTGGTAAACAGAGTGCTTGCGTGGGCGAAACTGTCAGTTGTCGATCAAAATGGCTCCATTAAAAGCGACAACGTGAAGGCGACCTATGA
>CAZGAT010000052.1:0-4489 GCA_964523825.1 uncultured Prevotella sp.
CGGGGCTTGCGAACCTCGGAAGCTCGTCTTCGAAGGGGTCACTTTCCTCAAATGCCTATAATGCACCGGACGCTGTAACCGGGACGCAGGCCGCTGTAATCGGAACACAAGCCTCCGACGGAACGCGAGCCTCCACCCGCGCCGTGTCTGCCAATACGTCAGCCTCCGACTTCTTCGCAACAGGAATAAGCAACTTCACCCCCGCCACCGACCAAAGCACCGCTGCGAACTTCAACGCCTCCGACCTCCAGGTCGCGAAAGCGACGATAAGCCGTGTCGACGCTTCGGACGTTACTTTTGACTTGTCCCATTCTATGGGTTTGGCGAAAATGACTATCAACACGGCGGCGATACCGACATTGATAGTATACAGCGGGAACACGTCTACGGTTGACAGTACGACAACTGAAACGACCACGGTGACGCTTAGCAAGACGTTTAGTGGAAATACCCCTTTGTCGAAGGGGAGCAACCTTTATATAGCATTGGTGAAACCGAGTGCTAACACCGTATTCCAATCAACCGTTGAGATTCCGCTAAACCCGTGGACGCTGACAGCCAATGTAGCAAGTGGGGCTATCCAATCCTATACTCCTGCCTGCACGCGTCCAGGCTACCAAATCGCCCGTGCATACTCATATACAGGCGCCGTGCAGATATTCACAGTTCCGTTTAGCGGTACTTATAAGTTAGAGGTGTGGGGAGCCGAAGGAAGTGGCAACCATAATCAAGGAACAATTGGCAAAGGAGGATATTCTTATGGTAATAGAATTTGCAATAATGGAGATTTGCTGTTTGTATGTTTGGGAGGTCATACAGGCGTAGCTCCAAACACAAATGTTTTTTCCTACAATGGTGGTGGAGGTGGTAGCTCTGGTTTTCTAGGAGGTGGTGCTTCCCATATAGCAGCTACAACAAACCGTGGAGTACTAAAAAATTATGTAGACCACAAAGACGAAGTATTGCTCGTAGCAGGAGGCGGCGGAGCCCTTGAAGCTAGTAGCAACACCAACGTCAGTTTGATACATAGTGGATATGGCGGAGGAGGAAACAACAATGGCGGAGATGGCGGACAGCTTTCAGGAGTAAATATACTCAGCGTATATGCAACTGGTGGAACCCAAACGGAAGGTGGCAGTGCTTTTGCAACAGGTTATGGTGACAGTAGCTACTGCATGGCACAAGCTGAATTTGGTCAAGGGGCTTATGCCAACCCCGATTCCGATACTGCCGGCGGTGGTGGAGGAGGCTGGTATGGTGGTGGCGGTACCTTGCGAGACTTTGGCGCGGGTGGAGGAGGTTCCGGACATATCGGCTCTGGTTTCATCAACGGAACGACTGGCGGAGAGAACGGAGTACGTGAGGGCAACGGCTATGCCACAATAACGTATGTACCGTAATCTTTTAAACATTAACGCAAGGGTGGTCGTGCATCTTCGAAGCACAACTTTATATATGATTGATAACCCAAGACTGCGCTCACTACCGTTCGCTTAGTCTGCGGTTAATAAAAAGTTAAGTCTCTCCGAGGCTTGTGGTCAGTAGATAAATAGACAAAAGTTGTCTTTTGGTTAATCCTCTCCGAGGATAAAGACATGCAAGTGCGCAATTGTATATAACAAAACGGCTACTTCTAATGACAGAAGCAGCTGTTTTTATTATAGAAGGTGTTGTTTGGATAGTATGGAGAATGTGTTTTACGGAACGGAACTACTTGTAGTGGAACCGCATGGCAAAGACGTAAACGTAGACCATGCCGTCGCTGACGGAGTATATCAGCCTGTGCTCGTCTGTGATGCGACGTGACCATTTGCCTTGCAGGCTGCCTTTCAACGGTTCGGGCTTGCCTATGCCACTAAACGGATGTTGAATTATGTCTTCGAGCAGCTTGCTGATGCGCTTCATTATGCGTTGGTTGCCCGTCCGCTTCCAATAGTCGCGGTCTTCGCGAGCCTGTCGCAAGAGGATTATTTCCATAAGTCTTCGACATTTACAGGCTGCAAGTTGCCTTGCTTGATTTCCGCATCACCTTGTTTTATGATGTCAACCATTGCCGGAGACGAGAGTATGTACCCGGTCTCGTCGGCTTCCATGTCCTCGTGCCCTTTTGTGTCGATGATGCGCTTCAATGCCTTGATGGCCTTGCGCATCATGTCCTCGTCGGTCACTATCGTAGACAGCTCGTGGAATAGTTCCGCATTTAATTGTAGTGTCGTCATAATTGCGTTTCTTTGGCGCAAAGATAGTTCAAATGAATGACATTTCAAAGGGAATGTATGCTTTTTCCTTTCATTATCACTATAAGACACGACTTTGTGTTAAAAATCAATAAAATCAATACTGCTTATAATAATCCTTGTTGGCTTTAAATATAATTTGCTACTTTTGCGACGAAGTCAAACTTCTACATTCAAATTAAAAAATAAGAACAATGAAAACCAAACCGATCTTTACGCTTCTCATATTATTGTGCTTGACCGTCTTGTCCTCCTGCGAAAATGGCATAAACGACGAGGACGGTACTGAGGAAGTCTCCGGCACCACGCACAAGAAAGTGAAGAAGACCATCAGGCTGTCATGCGATGAGGAGACCGTCAGCATGACGGAAACTCCGATGACGAAGGCTGCCGGCAAGACCCGCACCGACGAGACCGCGGGCAGGCGGTACTACGGCATAAACGTATACGAGGAGACCGACACGGGACTCGTCCGCTACGCCTACGGGCTGTTCGACTCCCGCGAGGCAATGACGCTGACCCTCGTCGAGGGTAGCAGGTACAAGATAGAGTGCCTCGGGATCCGCACGGGCGTCGACACCCTGTACCACGAGGACGCGAAGTTCTTCCTTCCGTTCGTCCTCGGCGACAACAAGTCCGCCAAACTCGCCAACAAGTTCACGTATTCCAAGAAGAACAACATCGCAAGCCTCGCCTCGGGAAGGTATAGGATAACCCAGAACTACACCTCGTGGCACCCCGAGATGTACACCTACTACGCCGAGCTTTCCGGAGTCGACCCGTCTTCGGTTGACGAGGGCGTACTGCAATTCACGCTAAAACGGGCCGTGTTCGGACTCCACTTCATAGTGGAACCGCCCGGCAGCGGCTCCGCCACGCTGACATACCTAAACAGCGTGCGCAGAATCTCGGTAAAGGCAGGCGGAGAGACCTACGACCACGAGGGCGTGTACTCGTTCCACACCGTCACCGAGGCTTGGCGCGACGGCTACAGTGGCAGCACGACCCTGCGCGTCAACTGGACGTACAGCGACGGCACGCAGAGGCGCGACTCCGTCGTGGTACCAATCTCGCGCAATACCATGACCACCGTGCGCGTGTCCTTCCCCGGACCGCGCGACAGTTCCGTCGGCATAACCGAGGAGGACGGCGAGATGTCCGCCGACACAATCAGCTGGACGTTCGGAGAATGAGCGTATGCGCAGGGGCGGAGGGCGGAACTGCTGGAAGACACAGGCCGCTTGGACGGCGGCAACGCCCCTGGCGCGACGCATCATAGGACCGACTTTTAACGGTTCGTGATATATGAGGTCCGCCACCATGCGGTGGCTCTTCATACGCCATAAAGCATAATTAACAGAAAAAAGGCGGTGTAAAGTTTGACGGAAAGAAAAAAAACGCTACCTTTGCACTCGCAATTCCGAAACGGCATCGGCGGCGTGTCGGCGCAAGGCGCGTGACCTCCCCGTTTTGACAGTCGCGGGATTGCGGCGTAGTCGGTTCCGTAGCTCAACTGAATAGAGCACTTGACTACGGATCAAGAGGTTTTGGGTTTGAATCCCAACGGAATCACACGGGGCTTCCTATAAGGGGAGTCCGTCAAAGGGGAACCTGGCAGGGGTCCCCCTTTGTCGTTTCAATCACCTGCAGCATTCGTACTTGCAGGCAGGTACGACTCGCACGCGCATCTTGCCGTTGCCGTAGTCCACAGGCACGGGCATACGAATCCAGACGCTACATTCTCCAAGGTATCCGGTCATGCCGTTCCAGCATAATGGCTGTACAGATATTGTCTGACCGATTAGATTAAGTGAGTCTTACCGTCAGACTCGGGCAGTCTAATGGCTACATTAAGGCAGTCTAACCGATTAGACTCCTCCAATCTAACCGATTAGACTCGTCGAATCTAAGCGTTACACTCGCCGAGTATAGCCATTACACTCGCCGCGCCTGCACGTTCCACCCGTTCCATGCAATGAGTAGGTTGGGAAGTGGCAAAGCCTCGGAGAGGCTTAACTTTTTATTAACCCCACACTAAGGGAGCGGAGCGACCGCAGTGTGGGGAAACGGAAAGCCAAAAGGCAACGTGCTTCGAAGATGCACAACTCTTGCAATTCGGTATCAACATCTTCCTGTATAGTTAGGCTTGTCCCCCCTCTCCCTCTGGAGAAGGCTGGGTAGAGACTCCTAATAAACCAAAACAAAAGCCCCTCTCTACTGGAGAGGGGTCGGGGTGAGGCAAATCCCCTACT
>CAZGAT010000053.1:0-4171 GCA_964523825.1 uncultured Prevotella sp.
GGCTCCATTAAAAGCGACAACGTGAAGGCGACCTACAATGGGACGGAATGGACGACCACAGGAGTGGTTAATTATTCACCCACGTACCAATATTATGCATATTATCCCTATACCACTTCGGGGCTTGCGAACCTCGGAAGCTCGTCTTCGAAAGGGGCACTTTCCTCAAATGCTTACAATGCGCCTGCCGCTGTAATCGGAACGCAAGCTGCTGTAACCGGGGCGCAAGCAGCCGGCGGAACGCGAGCCGCCACCCGCGCCGTGTCTGCCAATACGTCAGCCTCCGACTTCTTCGCAACAGGAATAAGCAACTTCACCCCCGCCACCGACCAAAGCACGGCTGCGAACTTCAACGCCTCCGACCTCCAGGTGGCGAAAGCTACTATAAGCCGTACTACGGCTGACGACATTACCTTTGACTTGTCACACACTATGGGATTAGCGGAGATAACTGTAGGTACAGTCTACGATTCATTTTTAGCAACTGATAACACATTGCAGTCAACAGACGGAATAGCTATGACCATAACTGCGAACAATACTGCTTTCAATGGCAATATCCCATATCTTACAAATTCAAAACATTATGCAATAGTTAAAACAGATAATAACGTAACTCTATTTGTTGGTACCGTAGGGTATGGGTGCAAAGTTTCCATTACTGGTGTGAGCGCAAACTCTCTAAAGTCGTTTGAATCTACTCCATACCGTATATATGATATTTCTATTGGAGACATATATTATAATGATGGATATGTTAGCCATTGCAACACTCACATTAATGACAAGACCCCTATCGGCATAGTCGGCTACATAGGCAAGAATTATTGGACGGAACACAATACAGGTTCGGGGCACGGCGGGCACGCCCTCGTGATGTGTCTCCGCAATGTTGGAGCCAGTGGTACACCGACTGATTTAGGCTCCGTTCTTCATTGGAAGAACGAAAATACAGATGATGGTCGTACGAAGATAACGAATTCTTCCCTTATAATTGAATCGTCAACTCAAGCTTACGGGTCTGGATATATAGAAACAATGGCTTTGAACAATTCCGATCACCCAGCTTTTCAAGGTGCAATTAACTATACTACATTGAGTGCACCTTCTGCAAAAAGTACAGGGTGGTTTGTCCCCTCTGCTGGGCAAGTCTATGCCGTATTGCATAACTATGGCTATCCTGATTCTGGTTGGCAAATAAACGATTTCGTCGCTAATAGCACGTCTGTAACAAACGCAATTAATAATGCAATAATAAATGCAGCCAACAATACCGGATATACTGAATTTTTCCAAGGTACAAATGGTTGGTTTTGGACTGCGTCAGAATACTCAGACGAGGTCGCTATTTTTATGGATTCAGGAATAGACGAACTGCAAGAAGCAGGTATTAACACAGTGCGTTTCTTTTATTTCAACAATACGACTGTATATAGTTGGAAAAATGGAAGCCTATTTGCTCCAGTTCGACCGTTCCTTGCTTTCTGAAGTTTCATAGATACGAGTAGGCATATTTGGCAATATAGGCATAAGGGGGCTATGGGGGGAATAGGTATAGGGCGAATGAATATCAGTCCGTCAAATCCTCGCGTGCTAAGATTAACGCAATATCAATCACGTGCTATGTGAATACATTTTTTTGTTTTGTCGGACGTGGCATAATTGTCGGCACGCTAAACAAGAAATGGCGTGGCGGCAATATGTCCGTCATACAACGATCATTTTGTACGGTCATGAAACAAGGGCTGGCAATAACGCCAGCCCTTATTGTTGTGATGTCGTTTACACAGCCCCCTTGCCGGTCTTTCATTTGGCAGACTCTATTGCGTCGACAGCCTTGTCTGGAGTCAAGACCGGAATACCGGACTTGCCGAAGTCGGCGGCATTGCGCGTCACTATCGCGTCCGTTCCTCCACGTATTGCGCAAAAGTATTGTACTCCGTCCTCAAAGTCCGCCCACCCGCTGTCGTACGAGGTGTACACTTCGCTTCCGCCGACCTCAACGACTTGCAGGAGATTCCGCAGGAAGTCCACCTTCATGCGAAACATGGGCAGAGGCATCTTACACCTCTCCACGCAGATGTAGCAGGTGTTGACCATGGTAATGGACGACACGGCGATTTCCGCCTTGCCGTCCGAAGCATAGGAGATGATACTCGCGGCGGGGGCATAGAACGGCTCGCGCTCAAGTATAAAATCGATGAGCACGTTGGTATCGAGAAACAGTTTCATAGATACTTGCGATCGATGCGTTCGGCTGTTTCCTTTTTATAGTCTGTTGACAATCCTTGTGGAACCTTGAAGCCAGCCTCCAACTTCCTTACCGAAGGCGATATGTAGTATTCCGCTTTCGAGGCGGTGCTCACGGGCGGTTCCCCATGAACCAGCCTTGATATGTAATCCTCCACTATGCGCCGTATGCTGGTACTGTGCCTACGTGCATATGACGATGCGTTTTCATACAGCGCGGTGTCTATGGTTATAGTGCTCATGTTCTGCCTCCTTGTCATGTCGTTTGAAATATCCATTGCAAAGATACGTTATAAATTTTGTTTTTCCAACAATAAGTGCTTTTTTATCATAAATGTCAAAGTGACAACCTTTTGTTGTAAAGGCATAATTTCAGAAAGAGAAAAGTGGGCGGGCACAAGGCACTGTCCCTGTATCATTAACGCACATTTATATTATGGCATAAAGGTAACTTTAGCATAACCGTTTCCAAGATGACCAGTCTCTGTGCCGCCACTTGGAGCAGGCATTGACAAATTTCCCGCGATAGTTTGCCCGTTCGAGACACCACCTATATAGCCAGAACCGCCACCAGCATTCATATAGCTAGGCGTGTCTTCTGTTCCTGTGGCATTGCCGCCATACCATCCTCCGCCACCGCAGCTAGCTTCATATGCGGCACCGTATCCGAATCCGCCTTTAATACCGTCCTCGCCACAACCAGTTTGTGTTCCTCCAGTATGATAATGCTCCGTTGTATGTACTACCACTGTATCATTTATCTTAGAACGGTATCGCGAATCAGACCCTCCGCCTTCTTCTCCACCTCCATGCCCATAGGAGTAACGCCAATAGTCCACTACACTAATATATTCGTAACCGCCGTTAGTTCCGGCTCCTCCAGCAACTATGTACACTGCGTCTTTGTGCTCGGACAAATCCCTTAACAGCCCTGTCATAGAAGCTATATGCGTAGCGCCGCCTCCACTTATTGATGTATTACTAGTAATTCCTTCACCTCCTCCATTGTAGCCTGTACCGTCTGTATAAAAATCTTTGTCCTTTCCTTTCCCGCCAACCACTATATAAAGCGAGGAATTTGAGCTCAAATTAGTATTCCCTATACTATATCCTCCTCTGCGGTTAGTATGGTTTCCATAACCTCCGCCCTGTGCTCCCCAGACTTCGAGTTTGTAAGTGCCAGCCAACGGGGTGGTAAGTTCCTTTACCTCGCCGCTGAAGTCATAGTTCCACGTTATAGAGCCACGGTCGGGATTTACCGTCGCTGCAAGTATAGAGTTTGCCGACGGATTAGCGGTAACGGAATTCGCCCATTCGCCGACGATGTTTGAAGCAGAGTTGAACACGACACTGCTATTTGGATGTATAATCGCAGCATAAACATTGTCGGCAGATTTGTAAGCCGTAAGGCTGCCCGTGCCTGTAAAGTTGGAACTTGCGGTAACAGACTGCAAAGAGGTGCTGAACTGCGAGCCGCTCGTCACGCTGCCAGTATTTCCGTCGTAAACGATGTTGCCTTGCAGCACGTTGTTTAATGTTGCCAAGTTGATTCTCGCCAAACCCATAGAATGGGATAAGTCAAAGGTGATGTCGTCAGCCGTAGTACGGCTTATAGTAGCCTTCGCCACTTGGAGGTCGGAGGCGTTGAAGTTCGCAGCGGTGCTTTGGTCGGTGGCGGGTGTGAAGGCGGAAATGCCCGAGGCGAAGAAGTCGGAGGCTGACGTATTGGCAGACACGGCGCGGGTGGTGGCTTGCGTTCCGCCGGCGGCTCGCGTCCCGGTTACAGCTGCCGGCACATTATAAGCATTTGAGGAAAGTGACCCTTTCGAAGACGAGCTTCCGAGGTTCGCAAGCCCGTCAGACGAGTACGGATAATATGCATAATATTGGTACGTGGGTGAATAATTAACCACTTCCGAGG
>CAZGAT010000054.1:0-4020 GCA_964523825.1 uncultured Prevotella sp.
CATTCCGACCCGTTGTAAGTCGCCTTCACGTTGTCGCTTTTAATGGAGCCTTTTTGATCGACAACAGATAAAACAAGCCTCACCATAACCTTATCAAGTAGGGGATTTGCCTCACCCCAACCCCTCTCCAGTAGAGAGGGACTTTGGGAAGCTGTTTTGGTTTATTAGGAGTCTCTACCCAGCCCTCTCCAGAGGGAGAGGGGGGGACAAGCCTAACTATACAGGAAGATGTTGATACCGAATTGCAAGAGTTGTGCATCTTCGAAGCACATTAATTTTAGGCTTGTGTCCCCCAGACTGCGCTTCGCTTAGTCTGGGGTTACTGATAGTTAAGCCTCTCCGAGGCTTTGTGTTCAGCAGATAAGCAAACAACAGTTGGATTTAGTTAAGCCTCAACGAGGCTTTGCCACTTCACAGCCTACTCATTGCATGGAACGGGTGGAACGTGCAGGCGCGGCGAGTGTAACGGCTATATTGGGTGAGTGTAATGGCTATACTCGATGAGTGTAATGGTTAGATTCGGCGAGTGTAACGGTTAGATTGGAGGAGTCTAATCGGTTAGACTGCCTTAATGTAGCCATTAGACTGCCCGAGTCTAACGGTAAAACTCACGTAATCTAATCGATTAGACTTGTGGAGTGTAATCGATTAGACTTGTGTGATGTATTTGTAGGACTGGCAGAACGCAGAAACCAGACAATGATTCTGATTATATAGAGAAGCCAAATCCAATTTGCAGGGCAGGCAGAATGTTGGTGTGAAGCAAGCCGCAAATAAGCGTTTGATTACCCGATTCAAGTTGCAGGACATGGTGAATGTTGCTGCCAGGCAGGAACCATTATTATATATAAGGTGTGGCGTTTAGGTTTCCAGGCATGGCGAACGCAGCCGCCAAGCAAGTGTTATTATTATATAAAGGTGTAGCGTTCAAGTTGTCGGACAGTCGGAATATTGGCATAAGGAATGGCCGTTGCAATTCGCATTGAATGAAAGCAGCGGCTGCTATGAGTGAATGTGCCACCTGCCTGGAATCAATCTGGAGATTATGCATGACATTTGCCTGTCGTGGAATGGGGGCAAGGCTGTGAGGACCGTAATGGAAGCAATGCTGGATTAGTGGAAACGCCGAAGGCTTTGCCGACTTCCCTATCCCAAAGAGGGAGGAATAGAGGTGCCGTATGTCGGCGATTGGTTAATTAATATTAAATAAGTGGCGGACGGACTGCGGCGGGGTACTATGCGGTACTTTTTTAGCTATCTTTGCAAAAGGTTATATGGAGTGGCGTGACGGCAGAGACCTAACGTTGCGATACCGCCAGATGACCTGTTGCAGAAACTTAAAACGTATGCGTATATGATAAAAAGAATACTCACATTAACCCTTGGTATCGTATTGCTGGCGGGAATGCCTGCCATGGCTTGCGGGGGAACCGATGCAGACATGGTGGAGCAGGGATTCCAAAGCATCGATATATCTGTGTCAGGGTCGGTACTACACGTTACCGGCGCCGCGGGGCAGGACTTGTTCATCTACAATGTCACCGGCGTGCGGGTAAAGAGCCTCCGTGTCGACAGCAACGACAAGCGTTATGAGCTAAACCTTCAGAAAGGCTGCTACATTGTCAAGGTCGGCAAGGTCGTAAGGAAGATTTATATCCGATAACCCATTTTTGTAAATATGGCGAAGCACGGGCGTGCCTCGCCGTTATTTTGTCACTACATTTCAATGAAACGATTATCAACAATGGCCACGCTCGTCGTGGTCATTATTATGCTTGTCCCGGCGTTAGTTAGCGCGCGTACTGCCCCCAAGCGTCAGTTCCGCGCTGCCTGGATTCAATGCGTCAACGGACAGTTCCAAGGTCTTTCCAAAGAGTCTATGCAGCAAACGCTGGCATATCAGCTCGACGAGCTTCAAAAGGACGGTGTCAACGCCATAATATTCCAAGTGCGTGCCGAATGCGACGCGCTATATCCGAGCAAGTACGAGCCGTGGAGCAAGTTCCTTACAGGCGTTCAGGGACGCGCTCCCGGCTGGGATCCGCTTGCGTGGATGGTGGAGGAATGCCACAAGCGCAATATGGAGATCCACGCTTGGATAAACCCGTTCCGTGCCAAGACCAAGGGCACTACGGCACTTGCGCCGAACCATATATCGGTCACCAGTCCCGGACGCTGCTTCACCTACGACGGGCTTTATATCCTCGACCCCGCGCAATCCGCCAACCGCGAGTACATTTGCAAGATTGCCGACGACATCGTGCGCCGTTACGACATTGACGGCTTCCATATAGACGACTATTTCTACCCATATCCCGTAGCCGGAGTCAAGATACCTGACGAACAAGAGTATCGCGCCGACACCCGGGGCATGACTATCGGCGACTGGCGGCGTGACAACGTCAACACTTTCATAAAGCAGCTCTCGGATTCTATTCACAGTGTCAAGCCATGGGTGAAATTCGGCGTGTCGCCGTTCGGCATATACCGCAACCGCCGCAACGACCCAAGCGGTAGCGACACGCGCGGGCTCCAGAACTACGACGACCTGTATGCCGATGTCATCAAATGGGTCAATAATGGGTGGATAGACTATTGCGTACCGCAGCTATATTGGCAGATCGGACACAAGACCGCCGACTACGAAACGCTCATACGCTGGTGGAACGCCAACGCGTCAAACCGCCCGTTGTATATCGGCGAGGACGTAGAACGCACGGTGAAGTACGCCGACGTGCAGAATCCCAACACCAACCAGGTCGCAGCCAAGCACCGCCTGCACGAACAGTGCCGGAACGTCAGCGGCACCGTGCTTTGGTATGCCAAGTCCGCCGTCGACAACTACGACCGTTACGGCACTTTCCTGCGCAACCACTATTGGAAGTATCCCGCTCTCCAGCCCCTTATGCCGTTCATCGACAACACGCCACCAGCCAAACCGCGCAAGCTGAAGGCGTATGCCGCAGACGGCAAAGTGCTGCTTACGTGGCGTGCACCTAAAGGCAGCGGCTGGCGCGACGCCGCATACAAGTATGTCGTCTATCAGTTCCGCCAGGACGAACCGATAGACACGTCCGATCCGTCCCACATCATAGCTATGACCACTATGCCGTCAGCCCATTTCGACGCGCCTGCCGCCAATGGCAAGTACGTCTATGCCGTAACCGCGCTCGACCGCATGAGCAACGAAAGCACTATTGCCAAGAAGAAGGTCAAGATAAAGGCGAAGCGTTGACGCAGGCATATCCCGCCAGCCTTTATACAGGTGGCATAATTTGACAAGCAAATCCGAAAACTGCCAGACTAAAGCCCGTATTTCCTTTACGCCGTACACAATTAAACAGACTTGTGCACGGTGTAATGGTCATAAATCCTATACAAGTAAACCAATCAACGGCTTCCCTCCCACGTATGATGTGGCATTTCGAATCCGTATCAGCCAAGAGTCAATTGCTTTGAAGATGCACAACCATTTGTCACTTGCAGGGGCGGTGCCTTGTGCCCGCCCGTTCTGGCGGAACGACCGGATAACAAGACCCAATTAATGCATTATAATGTAATGCCCAACACATTATAATGTATATTGAGCCTCTCCCAAAGCCCCGCTCCAATCCACTCCTACGCTTTTGGTCAGGGAAGGGCTAATCCCGCAAATGCGGTCGTGTGTCTCAATGTAATGGGCTCCAAGCCTCGTAGAGGCTTAACTTTTTTATTAACCCCAGACTAAGCAAAGCGCAGTCTGGGGAAGCGGAAAGCCAAAAGGCAAGTGCTTCGAAGATGCACAACTCTTGCAATTCGGTATCAACATCTTCCGGTATAGTTAGGCTTGTCCCCCCTCTCCCTCTGGAGAGGGCTGGGTAGAGACTCCTAATAAACCAAAACAGCTTCCAAAAGCCCCTCTCTACTGGAGAGGGGTCGGGATGAGGCAAATCCCCTACTTGATAAGGTTATGGAGAGGTTTGTTTTGTCAGTTGTCGATCAAAATGGCTCCATTAAAAGCGACAACGTGAAGGCGACTTA
>CAZGAT010000055.1:0-3732 GCA_964523825.1 uncultured Prevotella sp.
TTATCCATATACCACTTCGGGGCTTGCGAACCTCGGAAGCTCGTCGTCGAAAGGGGCACCTTCCCCAAATGCTTATAATGCACCAGCAGCTGTAACCGGGACGCAAGCCGCTGTAATCGGAACACAAGCCGCTGACGGAGCGCGAGCCGCCACCCGCGCCGTGTCTGCCAATACGTCAGCCTCCGACTTCTTCGCAACAGGAATAAGCAACTTCACTCCTAAGGCAGACCAGAGCACCGTTGCGAACTTCAACGCCTCCGACCTCCAAGTGGCGAAAGCGACGATAAGCAGGACATTGGCAGATGATATAGACTTTGACCTGATACATGCCTTGGGATTGGCGGAGATAACGCTGAACTCAAAGACTGTTCCGACGACGATAACGTATGATGGGAATACGGGGGACATCAGCAGCCAGTCTGGTTCTTCAACCGTTTCCGCAAGCAATGTATTCAGTGACGGCAGGCAGCTTTATAAGACTACGACGGAAAATCTCTACGCTACGATATTGAAACCTGCGACAGACATAACGTTGGACGCTATGTCTACTGGCGCAAACACTGGCTGGACGAGTACGTTCAATATTGCCGCAAATACTGTATATGCGTATACCGCGCCGCTGAACCGCACGGGGTATAATATTATCTGGAATTATGAATACATTGGTGAGGTCAAGTCTTTAACTATTCCATGCAATGGTACCTACAAACTTGAAGTATGGGGAGCACAGGGGACTGGCTATCTGAAAGGTCGTGGCGGACTTGGAGGTTATTCCTATGGCAATATCTCTTTGTCGCAAGATAAAATCCTCTATGTTTGTGTCGGACGGAAGATTGAAGACGGTTCGGCAACTCTAAACGGAGAAGGACTATTACTTGGCTATGCCTATAACGGCGGAGCAAACGGAAGTGCTCCCGGTGGTGGGGCTACCCATATCGCCCAAACAACGAACAGGGGCGAATTGTACAATTATATTCAAAACAAGGAAGAAGTGCTAATTGTCGCTGGTGGCGGCGGTGGAGCAGAAAGGTATATCGGCGGAACTGGTGGTGGCACTACTGGTGGCGACGGAGTAAAGACGAGTTTGGATGGTTCTGATTACTATACCAATTCCTCATACACAGTTGGTGAGGGTGGCACCCAGACAGCAGGTGGCAAATATGGAATAATGCGACCAAGCGAATATGGTAACGCAGCTTATGGAGACTTCGGTATGGGTGGAGCAGCTACTGGTTCCGGCAGTGGTGCATCTACTGGCGGCGGAGGTGGCGGCGGCTGGTACGGCGGCGGAGGAATAATCTACGTCGGTCCGGCAGGTGGCGGCTCTGGTCATATCAACACCGACTATATAACTGGAGGCTCGATGGAGAACGGTGTCCGCGAAGGCTCGGGATATGCCACGATAACATATGTGCCGTAATCTTTTATACATTAAGCAAGGGCAGTCGTGCATCTTCGAAGCACAGACATATATGACTTGATACCCCGCACTGCGGTCGCTCCGCAACCTTAGTGTGGGGTTACTAAAAAGTTAAGCCTCTCCGAGTCTTCAACACTGTCGCCCGTTTCTTGCATTCTAAACAAATATGTTAAACCTTCATCTGACACGAGCTAAATATTTTCGACATGGCAATATGTTAAATTCGTGTTAACTAATACGTAAGAGGCTGGAATTAAACATGTTTCTGCCTATCTTTGTGTACACAAAAGTATATGACTATGGATTTAGCATTGAACACGACTGTAAATTATTGGAACATGCTCAAGTCGCTAAGCTCCGATGTAAAGTTGGAGCTGATAGCACGGCTAAGTTCTTCGTTGACACGGACTAACGGTGACGCCAAGCCCGTTACCGCATCAAGATTTTACGGCATATGGAATGATGACGACTTTGACATGAATGCCGATGAAATGAATAAGGAGATACGTGCTTCGCACAAATTCACGGACGACATAGAGGCTTTCTGATATGAAGAAATATCTGCTGGACACTAACATCTGCATCTATCTTCTACGTGGCAAGTATGATGTGGATAAGAAAATCGATGAGCGCGGATTGGAAAATTGCTGCATATCGGAAATTACAGTTGCGGAATTAAAGTACGGTGCAGAACTTGGACGACAGAAGGGACTGTCAAGGAGGCAGCGCGGATTGGAGGAACTTTTTTCAGCAATTGAGATAGTTCCGATTATCGATACATTGGATACGTTCGCATCGGAAAAAGCTCGCTTGCGCCTTGCCGGCACTCCTGCCGACGACAATTTCGACCTCCTGATAGGTTGCGCCGCTGTAAGGTATGGCATGGTCATGGTGACCGAGAACGTCAAGGACTTCAAGAATATCAGAGGTATACAGCTGGAAAACTGGATAGACAGGCACTGACCGTACTATTATAAAGCAAGCTCTCCCCAAGTAACCTTGTACTTCGGGAGAGCTTTTCTTTGTCTGTCGGTTGACAATTGTTCAGGCAGTAGCGATAGATGTCGGGCTATATAAAACAACGTTTAACATCTTTGTTCAGAATGCCAGGAAAGCCCGAACCGTAATGCCGTACGTCTTGTAGTTGTCGTAGTGGAAGCGGACGGAACCAGATCCCTGCGAGTCGTCGACTCCGGAGTCGAGGTACACGGCATACGTGGAGGAGTAATCCGACGAAGTCCATGCCCAGCCGTTCACGCCCTGGAAAAACTCGGTGTAGCCCGTGCCGTTGGCTGCCGTGGCTATCGCGGAGTTCACAGCCGCGCTCACCGTCTGGTCGTTAGATACGAAGTCGTTGATACTCCAGCCCGAACTTGGATAGCCGTAGTTGTGCATCACGGCGTAGCATTGTCCAGCAGACGGTATGAACCAACCTGTGGATTTGCTTGTCGGAGCGGCGAGCGTGGTGTATCCCGTGACGGCTTGGAAAACTGGGTGCGCCGAATTGTTCAGGGCATTCGTCTCCGTATATCCCGAACCATAACTCTGGTTGTAGGAGTTCATTATCAGCGAGCTCGTGGAGACTTTCGTTCGTCCGTCATCGGTGTTCGCAGTCTTCCACAGGTCGCCCGTACCGATGTCGGTCGAGACTCCGCTGGCTCCGACGTTCCTTAGGCACATGACGAGGGCGTGACCACCGTGACCGCTGCCTGTATTGTATTCAGTCCAGTAGTTCTTGCCCAAATAGCCTACCAGTCCGATAGGTGTCTTTCCGTCGGTTGCGTCGAGGTGTGTGCTTGAATGACTTACAAAGCCGTCGCTGTAATATATATCGCCGACTGCCAATATGTATATTCGTTCGGATGGAAAGTTTATTGACTTCATAGTGTTGGCGGCTATCCCCGTGACGGTGATGTGCCACCCGTTGCTTGCCGAGCTGGAAATAGCCCAAGACTTTCTCTCTGCTGGAACGAACGCGTATATCTTCCCGTCTATCACATATCCCGTGGTAACGTCGCTTGCCGTCACGTTGGTCGCGACACCGTCGGTAGAAACCTTTTCGTCCTCTTCGGCTATGAAAGTGTCAGTCGCACTGCCGAGCGTAACCTCTACGAGTCCGACTTCTCTATCCATACTGAAATCCACATCTGACGGAAGCGTCCTGCTTATGACTCCCTTCGCCACCTGCAAGTCGGAGGCGTTGAAGTTCGCAGCGGTGCTTTGGTCGGTGGCGGGAGTGAATGCGGAAATGCCCGAGGCGAAGAAGTCGGAGGCTGACGTATTGGCAGACACGGCGCGGGTGGCGGCTTGCG
>CAZGAT010000056.1:0-3091 GCA_964523825.1 uncultured Prevotella sp.
GTTACAAAAGTCATTTGAATAAATGACAAAAGTCAAATGTTTAATTCACAAAAGTCATTAATTTAAGTGACAAAAGTCATTTTGATTAATGACAAAAGTCAAATGTTTAATTCACAAAAGTCATTTTTAATAGTTTTGGTGGAATAACAGAATATAATGCTGGGGCTGGCAGGTATAAAGCATGGGGACATGATGGGTAAGGTGGTGCAGTTGGCTGGCAATGCGTGTTGGAACATCGGACATAAAAACAGGAACGCATGACAAGGCGGCTTTCCCTTGTCATGCGTCCAAGTATTTATATAGTTTGTTGGGTGGCGCGGCATATGGCAGTAGGTTCTGCCAACTGGTCGCGCCTGCGGTCTGGCGGGCTTAGAAATGGTAGCGGAAATCGACACCGAGCTGGAACGGGGTGCCGCGCTGGGCGAAAGTCAGCGTGGAGCCTGTGGCGGCACTCTCGACGGCGAACGTGTTGTAGCGTGTGTCGGTCAGGTTGCGTATCCATACGTTGATGTGGAGCGGTCCGAAGTCGCCGTCGGCGTGTGCGCCGAGTGTGCAGTAGAAGTTCTGCCCGGTGGTGTTGTTCTCGTTCCAGTAGGTCTTGCCTTGTGCCGAGAGGTTGAGTCCTACGGTGACGCTGCGCAGGTGGTAGCGGTTGTCGGGCTGGAGCAGCGCGGCAGGGTCGATGTCGAAACGGTAGTCGGCTGTCGCGGCGAGGGTGTGCATGGGTACGTAGGGTACTTTCTTGTCCTTGTAGTCAACGTTGCCGTTGGTGGCGGTGGAGTCGCGGTATTCGTCGAACCGCGCACTGGTGAATCCGTAGCTCAGGGTATAGCCGAGCTTGTTGTCGAGGGTTGCTCCACGGGCTGTAAGCTCGATGCCTGTGCTGTGGCTCTTGGCGGCGTTGGTCATCATGCGCCCGAAACCGTAGTTGCCCGCCATGACGGACAGCTGCTGGTCGCGTATCTGCATATAGAACGTGGCTATATCGACGTGGAGCTGGTTGTCGAGCAGGTTGAGGTGCGCGCCGAGTTCGTAGTTGTAGCTTTTTTCGGGCTTGTACTCGATGGTGCGACGTATGCGGTCGTATGCGGCATCGTCGTGGGCTATCTGCAGGTCGCCGCGTGAGGTGCGCGCGTTGGCGACAAGCTCGTTCTGGAGAATATCGGAAAACATCTGGATATTGTATCCTCCAGAGCGGTAGCCCTTGGACCATACGGCGTAGATGTTGCTACCGTTGTCGAGGCGGTAGGTAACGGCGGCCTTGGGTAGGAACTGGCGGTAGTGGTCGCTTTCGTGGCGCGAGAGGTCGGAGGCGACGGTTTGTGAGTAGGTGTTGCCCATGACGTTGGCGGTCATGGCGAGAAATGCCGATGTGGCATAGTCGATTGCCACGTGGCTGTAGTCGTATCGCAGACCAAGGGTGGCGGTGAGTCTGTCGGACAGTTCGATGTTGCTCTCGTGGAAGAGTCCGGCGTTATATGTCGGCGTGTGGAACAAGCCAGGCACGGTTCCGAGTTCGGCGTTGACGCTGCCAATTCCGCCCATGACCGCGGTTATGGCGTTGGACAGAGTCGTGTTCATGTCGCTGCCGAAGTAGACGGGCGCGTCTGTCTTCAGCCAACTGTAAGAGCCGAACGCTCCGAACGTCCAGTGCCAGAAGCTTTCGTTGCGGCTCGTAACGGACAGTTCTTCCGTCAGCGAGTGCTGGAGTTGGCGTTGTCTCATATACATATAGTCCTGCGGAAGGAAGTCTATGTCCATGTGCATGTTGTCACGCAGCCATTGGTACGACGTCATTGAATTGAAGTCGAACCCACGTCCGGAGTACTTTGTGCCGATGCCGGTGCTGAGCATGTTACGGCGGTACGTTCCCTGGCGGTTCTGGTTGGGGCGCAGCACGTCGCCAGACTTGTGGCGGTACAGCGGCGACGTTATACCGATGCCTTCTACATCAGCCTGGTTCAATAGCCGTCCGTATGCAAAGCCGTCCTGGTCCGTGTTCTGCCAGTCAGCCATGAAGTCGAGCGTCCAGCGGTCGGAGGGCTTCCATATTCCACGCCCGCGAAATCCGAACTCGTCGAATCCGTCGGCGCGCTTGTCGTTGTACGCGTTCTTCAGAAATCCGTTCTGTCCGTCATAGAACCCGGCAACGCTGTACGCGAACTTGTCGCCGACTTTTCCATAGTGGCTCACCTCGGCGTTGCGCCAGAAGCGTGTGCCTACAGACAGCTTCACGTCCGTGCCTTGGTAGTTGAACGGGTTGCGGGTGAAGATGCGCACAAGCCCGCCCTCGGTATTCATACCGTAAAGCGTGCCCTGCGGTCCGTGCAGGAAGTCGACCCGCTCAAGCTCGTAACTGTGGAAGTTGAACGCTCCCTTGTTCTGCAACGGCATTCCGTCGAGGTATATTCCCACGGCGGGCGAGTTGATGCGCGAGCCTATTCCACGCACGTACATCGACGAAGTGATGCGCGCGCCATATTCCGGCATGACAAACGACGGCACGTAGGCCGACAATTGCGCGAGGTCTTCAGCATGAAGTCCGGCTATGGCACGTGACGAGAACGACGAACTGCTCAAGGGTTGGAAGCGCATTCGAAAAGCCTCCTTCGGATGGTCGATGACTACCACCTCGTCGATGTCGTAAACACGTGAGCTGTCGGAGAACTCCTCAATACAGCCATTCCGTTGAACGCCTGCACCTATTTCGTCGGCATGAGCAGCCACAGCCGCCACAGACAGCGTCGCCGCCACAGCCATTATCCTAATATCCATAAATCGCAAGTTTGTGTAATGAATAAACCATCTTTTCGTGTGCAAAGGTACAAATAAAGCAACTTAAACCCTTGACCATAAGGCTTTATTTTCCCATTCTTCCCATTTTGTACAAATTCATGGCAGTAATGACAGCGACGGAAGCAGCCAGTATTTGCGACAGATGCCAATACTATACCGAACGTTAGGACGGGCGAGGCTCATTCGTAGGAAATGCCTTTTGCAAGATGATTTCTACCGACGTGGATATTTGAGGATTCCATGTGTCAGTTGTCGATGAAAAAGGCTCCATTAAAAGCGACAACGTGAAGGCGAC
>CAZGAT010000057.1:0-2766 GCA_964523825.1 uncultured Prevotella sp.
ACTTCAACGCCTCCGACCTCCAGGTCGCGAAAGCGACGATAAGCCGTGTCGACGCATCGGACGTTACTTTCTCGCTGGAAAGACAGATGGGACTTGCGGAGATAACGCTTAACGCCGCATCGGACATCTTCATCGCCGAGGACGCGACACTCAACACGACCGACGGCGTAGCGACGAGCGTTACGACCTCCGATGCAACGACGGGCTTGCTCCTAAGCGGCAAGCACTACAAGATAATGCAGACAGGCAGCACGGTATCGACAATATCAAGCACTTCGGGAAGCAGCTGGCACTGCAACTTCACGGGCTTCACGGCGGGCGGTATGCAGTCCGTGAACTTCCCCTCTGCGCGCACTTACACCCTCGCCGTGGGAGACATATACTATTCGGATGGATACGTCAGCCATTCATCGACGCACCTTGACGAAACGGAAAGCAAGACCCCTATCGGCTTCGTCGGCTACATAGGTCAAAACTATTGGACTGAATATAACACAGGCTCGGGACATGGCGGTCATGCTTTAGTAGTGTGCTTAAATAATCCTTCCCCCACGACTGCTATTGCAGGAGATGGCTTTCTGTGGATTGCTTATACAGGTGACAAAGCAAAAGCATCTAATACAGATGATGGACGTACTAAGGTAACGGAATCAGAGCAGATTATTAGTTCGTACAACCAAACATATGGCTCTGGATATATAGAGACGAAGGCCTTGAACAACTCCGAGCACCCCGCTTTTCAAGCCGCCACGGGTTACACTGTCCTTTCTTCCCCTGCAAACAAGTCAACTGGCTGGTTTTTACCAAGTTCTGGTCAGTGGTATGCGGTATTAAATAATTACGGCACCTTTAATTCTGACTGGGCAATAGATAAGGTAATAGAGAATTCCACCCAAATCATAACTAATATAGACAATGCCATTGCTAACGCTGCAAATGGAGCACAATACTTAACTTTTAGGGATGATTATTGGAGTTCATCAGAGGGAAAACTACCAGGCGCAATTTCGGTACGTTTTAAACAAGAAATAGGTATAACGTTCGGAGATTTTACTATTAATGGAGACGGTGGCGGCTCTTGGAAAACAGACGGTAAACACGTCCGTCCGTTCCTTGCTTTTTGAGACTGCAATGTACAGGCGTAAAAAAGTTAGTATAGTAACGTTTCAGAGTTAGTATACAAACGTTTTGGAGTTAGTATAGTAACGTTTTGGCGGTGCTATGGCATGAGGATTTCGACAGGATTTTCAGTGTAGACATAAACATTAATTAAAGACAAAATTTATGGGACAAGTTAAATTCAAAGTAGTAGAGAACAAGAAGATCGGTACGCATTCGTTTTATGCCGTGCCCGTAGTAAATGGTACGCTTTCGTTCGACGAGTTGTGCGAGGAGGCGTGCGACGGTAAGTCGGTAGAGCCGTCGATAATGAAAGCGTGCGTGCAGGAATACATGAATACGGCGGCACGCAATATCCTCAAGGGGTTCCGCGTGCCGTTGGGCGAGAACTTCCTCTTTCTGTACCCGAACATACAGGCTTCGGTCAAGGACGTGAAAGATTCCACAGGTACGGTCACGCGCGCCGCTACTGCCGACGACGTGGACGTGCAGAAGGGCTTGTCGCGCGTGGGGTGTACGGTCAGCCCGAAATTCTCGGAGCGGTTCGCCTCGGAGGTGAGCTGGACGCGCGTCGACCCGAAGACCGGCGAGGCGGTAAATCCAGCCGACGACGTGACCGACGGCTCCGGCTCGTCTTCCGACAGTGGCACGTCCGGCGGCGGCTCATCAGAGGAGGAAGGAGGAGACAACTCGTAATCTTATCCGTGCGGACGGCTATTAGATGAAAATCTCCCGAAGTCCAGATTAAGGAACTTCGGGAGATTTGGCTTGTTCATTGCGCCAGTTTATACGCCAAGTATCACGTTGGCATCTACTCCAAGTTTGTTGTGGATCTCGCGCCCGACCTTCAGCGTCGGCTCGCGCTTGCCCGATATGTACTCACTGACGCGCGACGGCGTGACATGAAGCATACTGGCGATCTTAGACTGGTTAAGTCCAAGCTCGTACATGCGTTCTTTCAATATTTCGGGCAGTGTGGGTGCCTTTACCGGGTAACGGGCTTCTTCGTAGTCGGCGGCGAGGTCGGAAAGCATGTCAAGCTCTACCATGTCCTTGTCGTCGGACGGCGTAGTGCCGTTGACAACTTTCAGCAGTTCTTCTATCCTCCGGCAAATAGCCTCGTATTGTCTTTCGTCTTTGATCTTTGTCATTGTTGTGCCCTCCTCATAATTCGTTGACTTTCAAACTGTCATATTCCGCATGTGTTCCTATCCAGCGTACGTAGACCTTTTGGACTTGGAAGAAGATGATGGCGACGAGGCGGTACTTGTTGCCGTGTATGTTGAATACATAATGGTCGTCGCCGACATAGTCGGCACTGTTGAACGCCTGCCTGATGTCTTGCAGACAGTGCCATTCCGCCTTCTGCGTCTTCTTGTACCATTCGCGCAGGGACACGTCAGCATCCGCATGGCCGGCTATGAACCGCCGCAGGTATGAGAATGATATTATACGCATTGTTCCATTATTTGTCGCAAAGATAGGAATAAATTACATAATATGGAAGCGGTTGCGTTCTTTTAACTTTTCACAAAGGCGGGCAGTAATTTCGGAATTTAGTTAAAAGTACTGCGAGACTAAATGCCGTCACACAAAATGGCTCCATTAAAAGCGACAACGTGAAGGCGACTTACAACGGGTCGAAAT
>CAZGAT010000058.1:0-2735 GCA_964523825.1 uncultured Prevotella sp.
GTAGGTCGCCTTCACGTTGTCGCTTTTAATGGAGCCATTTTGATCGACAACAGATAAAACGAGCCTATCCATAACCTTATCAAGTAGGGAATTTGCCTCACCCCGACCCCTCTCCAGTAGAGAGGGCTTTTGTTTTGGTTTATTAGGAGTCTCTACCCAGCCATCTCCAGAGGGAAAGGGGGGGATAAGCCTAACTATACAGGAATATGTTGATACCGAATTGCAGGAGTTGTGCATCTTCGAAGCACTTGGCTTATTACATCCTGTTTCGCCACACTGCGGTCGCTCCGCTCCCTTAGTGTGGGGTTAATAAAAAAGTAAAGCCTCTACGAGGCTTTGAAGTAATATAGAGCCTTCTTACGATAACGATAGTCAATATCGTGGAGGAAGGTAGTGACTACCTTTATACAAGGTTCTGACTATCTTTGCGAAAGGTAGTTGCTACCTTGGAGGAGGCTTCCGGCTGTCTTGATTGAGGGGGCTACTGCGCTGGAATACAGGAATGGGGCTTTATGAAAGAAGGCTTAAAATTGTTTCGCAACAACCTTAAGCCTTCATTTTTCTAACTAACTTATTATCAACTATTCATTACTTGTTTTGTCATTTAGACATTGCAAAATTACGCATTTTGGCAATTAAGCATACTAAAAAGATGGAGAAAAAGAACGTAAACGTTTACAAATTACATTCGCAAACGTTTGCGGTGTTGTCTTTTCTTTGTACCTTTGCCACTAAAGGTTTGGCTTTTCATCATTGTAACATATGGCAAATCACCGTACTTCTCTTAAGGATTTGGCTGCGCGGCTGGGGGTAAGCATAGCGACCGTGAGCCGCGCGCTGCGGGGCAGCCACGAGGTTGGCGAGGCGATGAGGCTCCGCGTACAGGAACTTGCCAGGGAGATGAACTATCGCCCTAACCCGTTCGCGCAAAGCTTGCGCAAGGACGCGCCGCGCATTATCGGAGTCGTGGTTCCAAATCTCGTCACTCACTACTACGCCTCGGTACTCGACGGTATAGAGGTTTGCGCGCGGCGGGCGGGATATACGGTGATAAGTTCCAATTCCCATGAGGACTGCACGCTGGAGGCTGCCGCCGTGGACAACTTCATGAACCTGCACGTTGCAGGCATAGTCGCCTGTCTTGCGCAGAACACTACGGACTATTCTCACTTCATCGAGATTCACAAGATGGGCATCCCGCTGGTATTCTTCGCCCGCACCTGCCTGCCGGAAATGTTCTCGCAGGTCATTGCCGACGGCGATGTCGCCGCGCAGAAAGCCACACAGCACCTGATTGATACGGGAAGCCGCCGCATCGCATTCATCGGCGGACCCAACCACCTCGACATGGTCCGCAGGCGAAAGCACGGGTACTTGCAGGCGTTGCGCGAGAACCACGTTCCTATAGACCGGGAACTCGTGAAGTGTGGGAACATCGAGACGAAGTTCGCCCGCGAGGCCGTAGCGTCGCTTATAGCGATGAATAATCCTCCAGACGCCATATTGACGTTCAACGACATCATCACCTTCGCCGCATTTGACGAGATAAAGAGAGCCGGTCTCAGCATTCCCGAAGACATGTCCATAATAGGATTCTCCGACGGCAACACCGCCGAACTCGTCACCCCCCGCCTTTCCGTAATCGCTGACCAGGCGACCGAGCAAGGACGCAAGGCGTGCGAACTGCTCTTGCGCGGCATAAACGGCGACCCGAAGATATACCGCGAGGTCGTACCGATGAAGCTGACCATACGCGACAGCTCCGACAAACGCAGATTGTAACGCCTGCAACACACAGTCCAACTTAGCTGCACGCCTGCCCAAGATTATTAATACCCGGGCGCGGAATTCACGTTCCAGCCGCCAATTATATGATTCCCTCCGCAGCGGTGACGCGTGGCATCGCGCACATACCCGCCGCTCCGCCAGACCCGTAGAGACATTCATTTTACCAGCCGTAAGTCCTGCCATAGGCAACTATTTACATTCCAGCCTGATTGTAGCTGCTGTTCCTCGGCGTGGCATTGCACGACGTGACGACCTATGTACAGCTTGAAAAATGCCAATCATCGCATTACGCCCCATGGCTGGCTCCACAGGTTCCGACCAGCCTCACAACTACCGGCGACCAAACACCCTGTTCCGACACCTCAGCTGGCACCAGCGTCCAGCCAGCCCTGCAAATTGGATTTGGCTTCTTTATATAATCAGAATCCTTGTTTGACGACCGCGTTCGCCAAGCCTGATGACCTAAACGCTACACCTTTATATAATAAAGAATTCCTATCTGCCATCAGCGTCCTGCCAGTTCTACAACTTGAATGCGGCACCTTTATATAACGACGGTTCTTGTCTGGCAACAACATTCTGCCAGTCCTACAAATACATCACACGAGTCTGACCGATTACACTCCGCGAGTCTGACCGATTAGATTACGTGAGTCTTGCCGTTAGACTCGGGCAGTCTAATGGCTACATTAAGGCAGTCTAACCGATTAGACTCCTCCAATCTAACCGATTAGACTCGTCGAATCTAAGCGTTACACTCCTCCAATCTAACCGTTACACTCGCCGAATCTAACCATTACACTCACCGAGTATAGCCGTTACTCTCGCCGAGCCTGCACGTCACGCCCGTTCTCACGCCATGCTACGTTAGTGATAGGCTCGTTTTGTCGGCTGTCGATCAAAATGGCTCCATTAAAAGCGACAACGTGAAGGCGACTTACGACGGG
>CAZGAT010000059.1:0-2482 GCA_964523825.1 uncultured Prevotella sp.
CGCATTCACTCCCGCCACCGACCAAAGCACCGCTGCGAACTTCAACGCCTCCGACCTCCAAGTCGCGAAAGCTACGATAAGCCGTACTACGGCTGACGACATTACCTTTGACTTATCCCACTCTATGGGACTGGCAAAGATTACGCTGGGCACGAAATCGGTACCAAAGGAGAAGACGTACTATCTTTCCACAGATGCGAACTACTCGTGGACAGCTCCAGACCCTTCGGACATGACGACCGTGACGGCGAGCAGTTCCGGGGCAGGCTACAATAAGAACAGTGCCTATTACACTATTGTAAATCCGAATGACAGCACTACTATTACGAGCACCGCCACGGACGGCTGGACTTTGACAGTTAAGCCTTCTGTTGAAGAAATCGTAAGCAATACAGTTCAAAGCAAGCGCACGACGGTAGTAGTGAACCAACGGGTGTCGTTCACGCTTGAAATTGGAGACAAGTTCTATAGTGACGGTGCTATAAGTCATAGTGCCTTGAATATCGATGATTATAAGAGTGATGTCAAACCATTAGGGCTTGTCTATTCCCTTACCACTACGACGACGGATCAAAATTATGGGTTTAAGCATGGGTATGTAATTTCTCTGTACGAAACTTCAGGTTATGACCGTTGGTCATATACTTATGAACTCTCGTCCAACTATCAACTTGCGTCGTCACTCGCAGCAGCAGGCATGTCTACCACCTTAAATGCATTCATTGAAGACAAGGAGGGGTATAGTCATTTCATTTCTAACAACAGCGAGTATATCTTCAAGAAAGTCCGCGACTATACGGCATCAACCCTCACGACAACCAAAACTTCCGGTTGGTTTTTGCCAAGCATTGGGCAATGCCTTGAAGCGACTCACAACTTGGCATTTCCGACTAAAGACATAACCTCATATACTTGGAGCAAGAACCAAGGCTATACTACATTCCGATATTCATGGGGATTATACTCTACTATCCCTAATTCAGAAGATTTCGTAGACGCTTTAAACGACTATTTTTCCTCCCATTGTAACGATTTTACAAAGTTTGCCGGATATACATATTTCTGGACTTCAACAGAAGTGAACTCACAACTGGCAATCGGAATGGGATTTGAAGCTGGTAAAGGCGCCATGGTGTTCTATTGCTACGACAAATTTGTGGGCTGCGCCAATAGAAATGGCAGCAGACCATTCCTTGCATTTTGAAGAATTCAAGTTGACAACAGATCATATCTTAAGAGACAGCTTTATACTTAACACAGCTTTCACAAATGGAACTTGGTTCTACCAAGGGATACTGGATATTCTTTTTTGGTAGAACCATGGTTTTTACCAAAAATGTTTGGTAAAAACCATGGTCGTCTGGTCGTTTTGCCGTATCTTTGCAAACAAAAGGGAGGAAAGGGACATGCACACAAGGACTTATATGAACGATGTTTATGCCAGCCTCGCAACGCTGACCGACGATAACAAGAGGTGGCTTGCTCACCGGTTGCTTGAGGACACACGCAAAATCATGCGTCCGCGTACGGTTAGGAACATACGGAGCATTGAGTTCCCGCATATTTCAAAGGCTGTGAAGGTATCGCCGAAAGTACTTGCCATGGTCGTAGGCGAACTGCCCGCAGGGTTTGACGTAGACGCGGAGCTTGGCAAGATGTGGGAGGAGCGCGCCGAATGAAAGTCTTTCTCGATACGAATGTCGTTATAGACTTCCTCGTCCACAGAGAGCCGTTCTTCGACAATGCGGCAATAATCTTTCAAATGGCGGACGATGGATTGATAGACCTTTCCGTATCGTCACTGACTTTTGTCAACGTCGCCTATATATTGCGCAAGGCGTTCGGCAAGGACAAGATTTGGACATCGCTGCAACGTCTTGCCAACATGTGCGAGGTTTCTGGAATAGGCGGACTGGAAATAGCTGACGCCATAGAACGTCGCTCGTTCGATTTTGAAGATTGCGTCCAGTTCCTCTCATCGCGGACAGTCTATGCCGACGTCATTATAACGCGTGACCCGAAAGGTTTTGGAGATTTGGACGCTGCAACGATGTCGCCACGAGACTTCATAGATGCTTGTCAAAGCTAAAAAACGGATACGGTTCCCTGATTTAGGGAGCCGTATTCCGTTCCTGCCGCCTGCCGCATAAGCCAGATTTGGTAACGGGAAGGTCTGATGCGCATTGCGAGAATGGTATTGTTACTGCCCCTGCAAGAAACCGTCGTTCGACAATGACGAGTTGAAATTTTGTATCTTCAGTCCGCCTGTCTTTTGAACCTGCAAGGTTCACAGCTCCGTTATCTCTCGGTCATGCCGTAAGGCTGACTGGCGGTTAAAAAAGCGTTGGCTCCTGCGTGGTCATAAATGGAAGAATAAAATCAGATGGGATACATGGGTGAGTACATATAGCCATGACTACGCAGTAGTCACCGCTTCATAACCCGCTGTCATACCCGACAGGGTTGACTGCGGGGGAAACGC